>CAZLNM010000122.1:0-13669 GCA_964561025.1 uncultured Myxococcales bacterium | reverse complement strand
TGTGGGTTGAGGTTTACGGTGACGGGCGTGGCCGCGGCCCACTGCGCCTCGTCGGTGATGGCCGTGCGCGCCCAGCGCAGCTCGTAGGCGGTGGCCGTGCCGGTCGAGCCGTCGTCGCCCACCGCCGTCCAGTCGAGCCGCACGTCGGCGTGGCGGCTGTGGGTGAGCGCGGCGGTGGCGGCGATGGCCGCCGGCGGGGTCACGTCGGCGAGCACCGTCATGGAGAGCACCGTCTCGTTGCCGGCGTAGTCGGCGGCGACGATCTGGAGCGCGTTCGAGGCGTTGTCGGGGAGCTGGACGTTGGTGAAGCTCACCGCCTGCGGCGCTTGCGTGATGCTCTGCGAGGCCAAAATGTTCGCGCCGAGCTTGATGGACAACGTGCCGGGGTAGGTGGCGTCCCCGCCGCCGGTGACGTTGAAGCCGAAGTCCATGTCGCAGGGAGCGGCGGCGATCTTGTCGGCCAGGATCGTCGTCCCGTTCGCGTTGGGGTTTCCGCTCGAGGCGACGCACTGGACGCTGTTCGCGCCGGGCGCGGTGCGCGAGAGCCCCGGCGGCGTGAGGTCCACCATCTCCACCTGGAAGCTGTCCTGGCTCAGGTTGCCGGCGCCGTCGTCGATGGTGGCGGAGACGGTGATGCCCGCGGCGCCGTCCGCCATCTGCACGTTGGTGAACGTGGCGCAGCCGCTGCCGTCGAGCGCCTGGGCCGAGCCGAACGGCACGCCGTCGAGGGCCAGGCGCACGGTGCAGCCGCCGCAGTTTGCGGCGTTGCAGGTGTTGGAGCAGGTGGTGATGTCGATCTGGAGGCCGTTCGCGGCGTTGTGGTCCTTGTCGTCGGTCAAGTTGAAGATCTCGACCCCCAGCACGCCCACGATCTCGACGTCGCAGCCGGTGACGTCCACCGCCACGCCCGGGATGGGGTAGTCGGCCGAGACGTTGCCGGAGGCGTCGGTCGCGTTCACGGTCACGTCGCGCGTCCCCTCGGGGAAGCGGCAGGTGAAGCTGGTGGTGCCCGAGGCGTCCACCGGCACCGTGCAGCGCAGCCCCGAGATGCTGGAGTACACCCGGATGTTTCCGCCCGTGGCGCCGCTGGTCGTGCAGGTGAACGGCACGTCCTGGGTGTTGTAGGTGTGGTTCGGCGTGGGAGAGCTGCACGAGATGCTGGGCCGAATGGTATCTACGAAGATGTTCTTGGTCGCCTGCGGGGCCGGGTTGCCGCAGGCGTCCGCCACGTCGGCGCGCAACGTCTGGTCGCCCTGGCCGACGCTGGCCTGGACCGAGGCCGCGCCGCCGGTGACGGAGCCCGCGCCGCCCGGGGCGAAGATCACCGTCTGCCCGTCCTCGGCGGTCGTCGAGACCGCGAAGACAAAGTCGAGATCCTCGCTGGCCGGGTTGAGGTCGTCAGCGTAGAGCAGGTTTTGCTTGTTGGGTTGGGTGATGGCGAGCGCGGGAGGCGTGACGTCCACCTTGGCCATAAGGTGCGCCTCGGGGTTTTCGATGAGGGGGTTCTCCCACACGTTGGGGTTGTTGAAGCCGTCGCGCACCTCCACCGTGAGGTTGTAGACCCCCTCGGCGAGCGACAGGTTGAAGCTCGCCACGCCGCCGTTCACCGGGGCGGAGGCGAGCTGGGTCCCGGGCGGCCAGTTGCGCTTGAGCAGCGCCTGGCAGGGCTGCGGGCTGCAGTCGTTGGCGCCGGTGATGTTGGCCGTGATCTGGAGGCTCCCCTGGGCGGCCGAGACGCAGCCCTGGGTGTTCAGGTTGGTGACAAGCGAGGTGACCGCGGGCGGTGTGCTGTCCACGTGGACCAGGATGGGGTTCGAGTATGTGCCCTGGCCGGGGATGTTCTCGGCGTATCCTACGACGACGTTGTCCCCCTGCTCGAACGGCACGCACGAAATGGCGGTGCTCACCCCCGTGACCGTGCCGCGCCAGGCCTCGCGCCCGTGGCCGGCGCAGGCGCCCTCGGGGAGCCCCGTGCCGGGCGAAAGGCACACGACCAGAAGGTCGCCGAGCGAGGTGTTGATGGTGTCGATGTTGACCTGCGTCTGGAGGCCGGCCGGCGCGCACATGTCGGAAAAGACGTTGAGCTTCGCGTCGTTGAGCGGCCGGGACACCGCGACCTGCGGGGCCAGGGTGTGGATGGAGACGTTGCTCGTCGCGGACCCGGTGTTGTCCGCGGCGTCCTTGAGCGAGCAGGTGATGACCACGTCCGCGCTTGGCTGGGCCGTCGTGTCGGCGATGAGCGTCGCCTGGGCGAAGGTGTAGGAGCTGAGCTGAGAGGCCGTGAGCACTTGCTCGAGCGGTGGGATGTTGCCGCCGCCAGCGATGGTCAGCGTGGCCACGTCTCCGACGGATGCGCCGGTGAAGGCGCAGGTGACGTTGCGCTGGAAGCCGGGGACGAGCGACTGGTCGTCCATGGCGCCGAACAGCGAGCCGTCCGCGGGCGCGCTTACGGTCACGCCGGGGATCAGCCGGTCCACCCGGATGGAAACCGCCGGCACGTCCGAGCAGTTTCCAGCGCGGTCGCAGACCCGGGCCGCGAGCGTGTGCTGCGCCTGGTCCGTGACGGTGACGGCCGCGAAGGTGACGAGGCCGTTCGAGAACACCGGCTCGGCGCCGACGATCTCGGCGGGCGCGCCGTCCACGAGCAGCGCCGCCGGCTGATTGTCCTCCACGTCCGCGCCGATGCGCACCCGGATCTGGAAGCCCGGGGCGCCGGAGGTGTCGGCGCTCGCGGCGTTGTAGATGGCGCCGTCCAGCGGCTCCAGGAAGGCCGCCTGGGGCGGCGTGTTGTCCACCACCAGCCGCGAATACAGCGAGGTGCCGGTGCGCCCGGCTGAATCCGCGCACGAGGCCCAGAAGTCGTAGTCGCCGTCCACCAGCGTTTGCAGGACGCTGGCATCCCCGCTCGCGTTCACCACACCCTGCCCCACGGCGATGGCGGAGTCGCACACCGATGGCAAGCCGCCCGCCTGGTGAGCGCGCCGGCACAGGTAGCAGGTCTGCCCCGTCTCGGCGGTGGTGTGGATGGTGAATGTTTGCTCAGGCGCCGGCGAGAATGTCCCGTCGAGCGGCGCGGAGATCACCACGATGGGTAGCGTCTGGTCGCCGACCTGCAGCATGACGCTCTTGTGCGTGGTGCCGACCGCGTTTTGGGCCTCGAGCCGAAGCTCGACCGCGCCGCGCGGGAGCGGGAGGTTCGAGAACACCGCCATGCCGGCACCGGACACCAGGGCCCGCACCGGCGCGCGGGCGAACCCGTTGTCGATGATGGTGAGATCGGCCGGGGCCCCGGGCGCGACGTGCTCCACCCGGGCGATCACGGTGTACATGCGCGAGGCCTCGTCGATGACGATGGGTTGGCTCGCGCTCTCGTCCGGATCCAGGAAGGTGATCGCCGGCGGGTCGGTGGCGAGGCAGGCCGAAAGGCGCAGGGTGGCCGTGCCCACGTTGCCCGGCGCGCCGGGCTGGCCGGCCAGGATGTCGCCCACGGAGACGACCAGGGTGTTCTCGGTGCAGCCGCTGCCGGTCCAGAAGAGCGTCACCGGGCACAGCGCGCCGTTGCCGGTCACGGTGCAGCCGAAGTCGGCCGAATCCGCTCCGGCGCTGACCTGGATGCCGGCCACCGCGCCGTCGGGAACGCCGCTGGTGGTGATCGATAGCTCCACGTCGAGGGTGTCCGTGGAGGAGCCATCGGCGGGGTTGGTGACGGCCACCTGCGGGGCGTGCCCGTCCACGGTCACGGAGACGGCGGGCGAGGCCTCGCCGGTGTCGAGCACGCAGCGAAGCGTCCTGGCGCCGTCCTGGAGGGTGACCTCGGCGACGGCCGCGTTGGCGTTCACCTGGATGCCGGCCAGGGACTGCTGCCCGGAGATCTGCAGGGTGAGCCCGGCGCCGTCGTTCACGTTGGCGGTGACGATGCGCACGTCGTACTGGAGGTCGTTCTGCTCGTCGTGGTCCTTGTCGGCCGCGGCCAGCAGCACCGCGCCGGGGGCCGGGTCCACGATCTGGCAGGTGCGCTGCTCGGTCTGGGCGGTCACGATCACCGGGTCGGAGAGCGCCTCCTGGCCGCAGGCGTCACGCCCGCGCACCTGGAGGGTGTAGGCGCGCGACTGGAGGAAGCTCGCCCAGCGGAACTCGAAGTCCGCGCCGGGGAAGAACACCTCGGGCCGCAGCGGTTGCTGGTCGCTGCCCAGCACCGCCTGGCCGTCGAGCAAGAGCTCCATGTCCTGCGCCCGCGGCACGCCTTGCGAGGCGCCGCGCACCGCCACCTGGATGCCGGGTTCGTTCACGTCGCGATCGGCGGCGTCGGTGATGACGATGCCGGCCGGGGGCGAGGTGATCTCCATGGCCAGCGGCGTGGCGCACACGAAGTAGGTGTTGGGGACGGCGCGGCCGGTGCGGCCGCCGCCGGGCTCCGTGGCCACCGCTCGCACCGCGAACTCCCCGTCCGCCAAGGTCACCTTGACCGGCGCCTTGTGGCCGCTCAGGGTGGCGCTGTATTCGACCGTTCCCACGGTGAAGGTCACGGCGGAGCCCTCGGCGCAGGAGAACGTCCCAGCGGCGTCCGTCTCCGCGGTCAAGGTCACCTGCAGGCCGTCCACGCCCGGCTCCTCGTCGTCGGCCACACGGAAGATCGTCCCGTCGGCAGGCGAAAGGCGCAGGGCGCAGCCGCCGGTGTTCACCGTGGCCCGGATCTCGGCCACCACGGTCTCGCCGCCGCTGCCGGTGGTCTCGGCGTGCAGCAGGTTTTCACCCTCGGAGAAGTCCACGTTGGCAAAGAGCGCCCCGCTGCTCGACAGGTTCTGCGAGAGCGGCCGGCGGCCGTTCATGGAGAGCTGGACCGGGGTCCCGTCGCTCACGCCCTTGCACACCAGCCGCACCTCGTGCTGGAAGCCCTCGGCCGGGTTCTGGTCGTCCGCCCCGGAGAGCGTCGCGCCCTCGGTCGGCGACTCGAAACGGCAGGCCGGGATCCCGAGCTGGACCAAGACGTCGCGGCAGGACTCGAGCGGAACCGCGTGGGCCGAGCAGCCGCCGCTGCCGTCCTGGTTGCGGTCCACCGCGGGGGTTCCACTTACGCACAGGTGATTGATGCCCGGCAGGAAGGTCTGGTCCGAGAAGTCCACGTGCCCCACCTGCGAGGCGGCGTCGTCGATGACCACGGTCCCCTCCACGGGTGTCGGCTGGAGGGAGTTGACCAGGGTCAGCTTGGTCCCGGCCGGGAGACAGCGGGTGTTCAGCGTGACCGGGTACTGGATGCCCTCCACCGCGGGCTTGGTGTCGTGGAACTCGGTCAGCGGCGCGGTGCCGGAGGGGCTGGTGAAAGACGCCTCCGGGGTGCAGTCGCACGGCTTGCTGGTCCCCCCGCAGTCGCAGGCGGCCGCGGCGAGAGCCAGAGAGGCGATGGCGATGACGGACAGGGTTCTTTTGGCGAGGCGCTTCATGAAAAAAACCTCCCCGGGAACGGTCGATTCTCCCCCGGTAGTGGGTAAGCTAACCGATTTTGAGTGTCATCACAAGGGTCCGCCGCACAAATCGCGAGTTTCGCCCGTGCTCCGTGCGGCGCGGCTACCCCTTCGAGACCAGACCCTTCTTGGATAGGCACTGGATGAACCACAGCGTGTCCTTCTGCGCGACCTCGGGCGTGACGTCGAACTCCTCCCGGATTCGCTCGGCGACCTGAGCTACCGTCTGGTTCTGGCCCAGAAGTTCCCAGATGCGCGTGCCGGTCTCGTTCAGCGAGTGCATGGTGCTGTCCGAGGGGGTGATGATCACCGCCTCGCCGTCGATGAGCCGCCAGGCGACGTTCTTCTGGCGCTGGATGCGGTCCGAGGGCTTGAAACTCACCGTGGCGGCGGCCGTCTTGGCGCAGGATTTGCTTCCGGCCTTGGAGGAGATCTTCGATGACGCCGCCTTCTTCGTCTTGGGCTTCGCCGGTTTGGCTGCCGGCCGAGCGGTCTTCTTCGTGGCCATGGTTCCTCCGCGATTCTCGCCGCGGGTCTGCTCAGGCCGCGGCGCCGGGTGCGAGACTACGGGAAATGCCGCGACCTGTCAATCCAAAGGGCGCCGGGCAGACTTTGCGGTTTGACAGGCCGATCACGCGCGACTAGATTCGCCGCGAGGTCGATAAATGCCGCCGCGAAGGACGAGTTCATCCGCTCGCGTCGAATACAACCGCGGACTTCACCTCCTGGGGACCGTGTTGTGGTTCGACGCCCCTCGGCGCGCGGACCTCTGTTTTCTGTCCCACGCGCACTTCGCCCGGCCGGTCCCTCACCGGAAGATCCTCACGACCCCGATCACGGCCGCGCTGGTCCGCCCGCGGCTCCACAAGGCCCGGACCCTGCTGTGCCCCTACCACCGCTCGTTCGCCCTCGGCGAACTCGGGCTCATGCTGGTCCCCGCCGGCCACATCGCGGGCTCGGCGCAGCTCGTCGTGGAGCACCGAGCGGAGCGGATTGTCTATACCGGCCATTTTTCGCTTTCGTCGAGCCGCTGCGCCCAGGCGGCCGAGATCCCTCCGGCGGACGTGCTCATTCTGCACGCGATGTTCGAACCTCGTCTCCGGCTCCCCCCCAGGGAAGAAGAGGAATCCTCCCTGGTAGAGTGGGTCGAAAAAGTCATAAACGCCGGCGAGATCCCCGTGTTCTTGTGCTCCGAGACGGGAAAGTCTCAGGAAATCGCATTGTTGCTTCTCTCTCGCGGATTGTCTGTCCGTGCCGAGCGGAGGGTCCTCGAGGCCTGCCGGCGCGTCCAGGCGGTGACGGGCATAGACCTTTCTGGCGTGAGGCGGGCCCGCAGTGTCCCGAAGCCGGGCGAGGTTCTCCTGGCGGGGCCGTCGCGTACGGCCAAGGCGCGCCTGCGGAGGAACGCTCGCGTCCGTCTGGCCGCGGCTAGCGGGTGGTCGCTTGTGCCGGGGTTTTGTGAGCGCGAAGGGCTGGACCGTGCCTTCGCCATCTCGCTGCACGCGGACTTCGGGATGCTCGAGCGGTACCTCGAGGAGTGCTCGCCGCGGCGGGTTTTTCTCTTCGGGCCGGGGGCGGGGGCGACCGCGGAGATCCTCTCCCGGCGCAATCGCGAGATCCTGGCGCTGTCTGCGCCGGAGCAACTACCGCTGCCCCTTACGCGCGATTCGAGCGTGGCCAGCTGACCGATGGGCGCGGCGGGCCGGCGAGTTTATCATTTGTCTTGAGAACTCCTCATGGGTCCACCGGAAGAAAAGAAGACGAAGATCCTGCTCAGCGGCTTTCTCACCGTGCCCGCGCCGAATGGCAACTCCTGCTGGCTCGCCGAGGAAATCCGCATTCTTTCCAGGTACTTCGATGTGGATGTGCTGTCGCTCAAGACCGAGTCCCTGTCCCACATCGAGCGCTTCTTCGGCGCCAGGCTCCTGCGGGTGCCGACGGGTGGAACGCTGCCCGAGTCCATCAAGGCCTTTCAACGCGCCCTCAACCGCCAGCTCGATTCCGAGGACTACCGGGTGTGCCACGCCACGGGGCTGTGGGACGGCATGGTGCTCTCGCAGCGCAAGAAATCGCTGGGGTACAAGCTGATCATCGAGCCGCTGTCGCTCCCCTCGGTCGATCTGTCCACCACCTCGCCGCGCGACGCCCGCACCATCGAGGGGTCCTATTCGCTCAAGCAGCAGGAGGAGAAGAGCCTGTCTCTGGCGGACCGCGTGCTGGCGGGCTCCGGCCTGCTACGCGAGCAGCTCGTGCGCCGGGGGATCCTGGGTCGCGTCATTGATCTCCACCCGCCGTGGTTCGATCCGGCGCCTTTCGCGGGCTCCCAGTCGGGGCCGGGGCAGACCGGCGTCGTCCTGTACCTGGGGAGCCTCATGCCCTGGCAGGGGGTCAACACGCTGCTCGCGGCCATCGCCCGGCTGCCCCGGCAGATCCCCACGCGGCTTCTCCTGGTCTCGCCGCGCGAGTCGCCGTGGTTCGAGGAGACCATGGGCAAGGTCCAGATGCTGGGTCTGGCGAAGGTGGTGGAGCACGTGCCGCCGGTCCCGTTCGAGGAGCTGCCGAAGCTCCTGGATCGTGCCTGGGTGTGCGTCTGTCCTTTGGGAAATCACGAGCACAACCGGCTCGCGGCGCGAGTGCCGCACAAGATCCTGGTGTATATGGCCGCGCGGCGGGCGATTGTCGCCGCCCACCAGCCGGCGCTACGCGGGCTCATGGAGCACGGCGTTCATGGGCTGCTCTACCCGCCCGGCGACGCCGGCGCGCTCGCGGAATGCCTACAAAAGGTCCTCCTGGACCGCGAGCTGGCCTCGCAGCTCGGAAACCAGGGCCGGGACAGGCTCGAGCGCGAGTGGTTCCCGCTGTACGGCCCGGAGCGCCTGCTCTCGCTCTACCGTGAACTCGCCGGCGAGCCGGTGCCGAAGGAAGCGCCGGCCGCGCCCGGTGAGGATACCCTGCCGCGTGTTCCCCGCAAGGACCAGGACGCCGAGACCCCGGTGTCGTTCACCGAGGCCGGGAGCGGAGACACCGCGCCGCTTCCGCCGGATCGGCTGGCGAAGATGGCCCACGCCCGGCCCGTCGTTGCAGAGCCCGCCCCGCCCCCGCTTCCGGCCGAGGCGGAAAGCAAAGAAGACGAGCCGGAGCTCAACTTCACCTCCCCGGACAAGGAGCCGCCGGGGCCGAAGGCCGCGGACGCCGACGACTGGCAGGTGGTCGAGGCCTCGCAGGCCCGCATCCCCGACACCGCGCCGAACCTGCGCCAGGGGTTTCTGCTGGGCGGGCCGCCGTTCCCCGTCGAGGCGCAGAAAGAGGCCGTCGCGCCGGAGGGTGTTCCCACCAAACGGATGGAAGAAGGGCCGGTGCTCCCGCCGGAAGACGAGCAGCTCGAGCTGGTATCGGAAGAAGACATCCAGCCGCTCGACGGAGAAACTCCTCGCCCCGCCTCCAGGCCGCCCCGCAAGCGAAAGAGCAAGGGCTGAGGCAGTCACCTTCGGTCACCTTTTGTGGACCAGCGAACCAGGGCCTGTCCCCGTTGTTTCCCCAGAGAACCAGCAGGGCCTGTCCCCAGAGTTTCTCTTAGTATTACGGTGGGTTGAGTAAAAAGACATACGGGTGTAACCAGCCAAGCTGGTTCTTCGGGCTCGTGACCGGTCAAAAAAGAAGTTGCTTGTGGCCCAGATGCAATTTTCTTGGCCCGATGGATTAACCAAGTAACCAAGGGCAGGGGCCATGGGCAGGTAAAGGCAGGGGCCTGTCCCCTGAAAGGCAGGGGCCTGTCCCCTGTGTTTGTGTAGTTATTTCAAGTTGTTGGGAGGGGTGGGGCGGGCGAAATCAGCCGGTCAATCCAGGCGGCGCCGGCGGCGCAGCAAGAATACCAGGGGCAGCAGGGAAATCCCCGCCGGTCCGCTCCCGCAGCCGCAGCCGCCGTCGGTGGGAAGCTCGTCCTCCACCACCTCGATAAAGTGCAGCGAGTTCGGCGCGTCGGCCGGCGAGCGGGCGGTGTTCTCGAGCGTCGAGTCGTCCTTGGCCTCGATGTAGAACTCCAGCACCCCGCGCTCCACCACCGCGGCCGGGATCTCACCCAAGAAGACGCCGCCGGTTCTCTCCGCCATGTCCACGGACAGGAAGGCCTGCGTTCCCCGCATGCGGAAGAAGAGCCGCGCCTGCTTGATGCCCGACGTATCGGTGATGCTGGCCTGGACGGCGACGGCGGCCTTGACGCGCGCGGGATCCGGCTCGGCCTGGACACCGGAGATCACCGGCGGGTCGCGGTCGAGCGAGGTGTTCTCATCGACGGTCACGCTGAAGGCCCCGTCCGGGGCGTTCGCCGGGAGGCGGGAGCTGTTCTGGTTGGGCGAGAAGTCGATCGCCTCGATGTAGTACTTGAGCTCTGGCACGCGCACCGCGGCGGCCGGCACAGTGGCCATGAATTCGCCCGCGGTGCCGGTGGGCGAGGCGCGCAGCGGCCAGAACCCGGCCTGGGTGGCGTCGTACACCCACACCGTCACGTCCTCGACTCCGCTCGGGTCGGTGGCGGTGGCGCGAAGCTCGATGGCCGTGCCCTCGGTCACCGGCCCTGCGGGCGGCGTGTGGGCGATGACCGGGCCGTCGCGGTCGGTGCTGTCCTGGACCGCGAAGAAGAAGGGGCTTTCGGCGAAATCCGCCGGCAGGCTTGTGAGGTTCGCGAGTGGGGATCCGTCCGTGGCCTGGAGATAGTACTCGACGCCCGGCAGGATCACCGCCGCCGCGGGGATCTCGGCGGTGTAGAGCCCGCCCGTCCCGGCGGCCATGGCGAGGTGCTGGTACGCTCCGGCGCCCCGGGCCCGGAAGTACAGGTCGACGCCGGCGACAGAGCTACGATCGCTCACCAGCGCGGAGATGGGGACCACCGTCCCCGCCTCCACCGGGCCGGCCACCGGTTGGTGCGAGATGGCCGGGCCCTCGCGGTCCTCGGTCTCCTGGGTCACGCCGAACACGAACGGGGCGGAGGCGCCCTGGGCCGGCAGGGTGCGGGTGTTCTGGTTGGCGGAGGCGTCCACCGCCTCCAGATAATACTCCACGCCGGGCAGCGCCACGGCGGCGCCGGGGATGGCGGCCGCGTAGAGATTTTGTCCCACGCTCGCCAGCGGAAGGTCGGTCCAGGCCGACGTGCCCTGGAGGCGGTAGCGGCAGGTGACGGAGGTCACCCCGCTCGGGTCGCTCACCGCCGCCTGGATGTTCACGTCCTGCCCCGCCGGTTGGCCGTTCGCCACCGGGGTGTGGGTGATCGCCGGCCCCTCGGTGTCGTCCGGCGTCGAACAGGCCGGGTTCTCCTCACCGGGGCTGCCGAAGTCGCCGCCGGCCCAGGTGGCGGAGGCGCCGCACCAGTTGGCGGCCACGTCGTTGTCCTGGTGGTTCTTGTGCGCCGGGTCCAGGCTCAGCGCGGCGCCGGCCGTGATGGGCCAACCCGCGCTCTTGTTGTAGGCCACCCGGTCCACCACCGTCCCGCCGGCCCGAAGCTCGATCTCGTCTGTGCTGTTCGCCAGCAGCATGCCGCCGTACACGTAGTCCATCGGGACCGAGCCGTTCGCCTGGGGATCGGAGGAGCGGCCCAGCACCAGGTAGCCGTGGGCCGAAATGATCACCGGCAGCGTGCCGCCGATGGTGAAGCGATCCGAGCCGTCGTCGCGCACCTCCCAGCCGGTGAGGTCGATGTCGCTGGCGGTGGTGTTGTAGAGCTCGAACCACTCGCTGGCCGGCTCGGGCAGGCTGCTGTCCGCCATGATCTCGGTGACGATGACGTCGCCGGGCTGCGCCACGATCTGGCGCGTGACGCTGAAGGAGAACGTCGTGACCGGGGCGTCCGCGGGCAGCGTGCCGGTGTTGGCCGGGGCGGCCCGGTCCGAGGCTTCCAGGTAGTACTCCACCCGCGGCCACAAGGCCGAGGCCGCCGGGATGCTCGCCTGCCAGGTGTCGCCGCCGGTGTTGCTCATGGCCACGCTGGAGAACACGATGGCCGAGCCGCCCTTGAAGTACAGGCGCACCGAGTCCACGCCGCTTGCGTCCGTCACCGTGGCCTGCACGGCTACCGCGGTCCCTTCCGGCTGGCCGTCGCCGATCGGCGTGTGCGCGATGGCCGGCGGCTGGGTGTCGAGGTTGACCACGTTGAAGTGGAAGAACGCCGCCGGGGCGGTGCCGGGCAAGGTGCTCACGTTCTGGTTGGAGCTGCCGTCGCGGGCCCACAGGTAGTAGTCCACGCCGGCGGTGGTGACCGCGGAGGCCGGGATGGTCCCGGCGTACTGGTTGCCCGCGACCTGCGAGAGCTGGGTCTGGGAGAAGGAGGCGGCGCCGGTCACCCGGTAGTAGAGCGCGGCGGATTCGATGCCGTTCTCGTCGGAGAGCGAGGCCACCACGGTCACGTCTTGCCCCGCGGGCTGCTCGCCGAGCTGGGTGTGGCTGATGACCGGGCCGGTGGTGTCGCCGGGGCTGCCCACCCGCACCAGCACGGTGTCCTGCCCGGTGGCGCCGTCGTCGTCGGTCACGGTCAGCGTCACGGTGAAGTTTCCGCTGGCGCTGTAGCGGTGGTTGACCAGGGCGCCGGAGGCGTTCTGGCCGTCGCCGAAGTCCCATTGCCAGGCCACCACCGTGCCGTCCACGTCGCTGGAGGCGCTGCCGTCGAAGTACACCGTCTCGTTGATCTCGGCCACCTTGTCCGGGCCGCCGCGCGCCACCGGCCGGGTGTTCACGTGGATGGTGGCGCGGTCGATCCCGGTGAGCCCGCCGTTGTCGGTCACGGTGAGGGTGAGCGTATAGGTCCCGGCGGTGGCGTAGGTGTGCGTCACGTCCAGGCCGCTGCCGTTGTTGCCGTCGCCGAACTGCCAGGCGTACGAGACGATGGTGCCGTCGGGGTCGTAGGAGCCGCTACCGGAGAAACTGGCCGGCTCGTCCTTGATCACGGTGCGGTTGGGGCCGGCGTCGGCCACCGGGTAGCGGTTGGCGGTGCGGTTGAACTCGTAGGCCCCCATGTCCCACAGCGGCGAGCCGGGATCGCGGCCCTGGAGCGGGCGCGGCTGGTTCTCGATGTCGTGATCGGGCGCGCCGGTGCCGGTGCCGGTGTCGATGCAGGGGCTGTTGGGCTGGAGGTGGAGGTTGTCCTCGGTGGCGTTCACGTAGATCGGATCCAGCGAGATGCTGTTGCTGCCGCCGTTCGAGTTTCCGCCGGTGTTGCCCCACACGTCGTTGTAGCTCGCGGTATAATTCGTCGAGTAGGTGTAGATGCCCTGGGAGCTGTTCTGCGAGACGATGCTGTTTTTCAGCGTGGCCGTGCCGTACCAGAAGTACAGCCCGTAGCTCGAGTTGGCGTGGACGGTGCAGTTTATGAGGCTGGTGGTCGCCGAGTCCGAGTACACCCCGTAGCCGGTGTTCCGGTAGATGAGCGCGTTGGTGAGCGAGGCGGAGGCGCCGCTGGCCACGCTCACGGCGGTGCTCGAACTCGAGGTGCCGTTGTGGTGCAAGAACAGCGCGTCGCCCGTCAGGGTGCCCTGGTTCGCGTAGAGCCCCGCCGTCCCGCTCCCCGTGATCTCGCTCTGGGTGATCATCGTCCCCGTGGCGTAGTTGTGCAGCCCGTACTTCGCCTTCTCGATGGTGGCGTTGTCCACCGTCACCGACGCGCCCGCGAGCGCCACGATCCCGTACCAGGCCCCCGCCGTCCCGCTCTGCGGCCGGAAGGCGATCTTCTGGCTCGCCGTCCCGTCCGCCACCAGCGTCCCCTGCACCCGAAGCTCATTCAACGTGTCGTTCGACACCATGTAGTCGCTCTGGGTGAAGATGAGGTTCGTCCCCGGAGCGATGGTCAGCGTCACCCCCGGCGTCACCGTGAGGTCGCCCTCCACCAAAAAGTC
Source organism: uncultured Myxococcales bacterium (assembly GCA_964561025.1). Lineage (GTDB taxonomy): Bacteria > Myxococcota > B64-G9 > B64-G9 > B64-G9 > JAAZNF01. Next base: position 330 of record CAZLNM010000122.1, on the reverse strand, counting down.
CCCCGGCCCGATGTCCCAGTTCTCCCAGATGTAGCCGACGTTCTTCGGCGTCTGCGCCCCGTCGTAGGGGACCGCCCCCTGGAGCGTCCCGCCCTCGCCGAGCTTGCGCCCCGGCGAGCGGTGCGTCGGCCGCAGGTCGAACCCCGAGGGGTCGGCGTACAGGGGGTTGGCGCTCACCGAGTTCGTGCCGCCGTTCTGGTTGCCGCTTACGTTGCCCCACACGTTGTTGTAGCGGGCGGTGTAGTTCGTCGAGTAGGTGTAGATGCCCTGGGAGTTGTTCTGCGAGACGATGCTGTTTTTCAGCGTGGCCGTGCCGTACCAGAAGTACAG
>CAZLNM010000121.1:0-14069 GCA_964561025.1 uncultured Myxococcales bacterium | reverse complement strand
CACACAGGAGGCGACGAAAATGACAGGGCTTGCGTGGCTGGGAGCGGGACTGGGAGCAGGGCTGGCGGTGATCGGCGGCGGCTACGGCATCGGCCGGCTGGCGGCCAGCGCCATGGACGGCACGGCGCGGCAGCCGTCGGCGTCCAACGACATCCGCACCTCCATGATCATCGCCGCGGCGCTCATCGAGGGCGTCACCCTCTTCGCCGAGGTGGTGTGCATCCTGCTGGCCTTCAAGTCCTGAGGTCCGGCATGGCCCCGAAGTTCTCAACCCTGGCGGGCCTGCTCGGCGGCCTGCTGGGTTCGCTGCCGGCTGTCGCCAGCGAGGGCGGCGGCGCGGCCATGGACGCGCTGCTCAAGCCGGAGCCGGGCACCATCGTGTGGACGCTGATCATCTTCGGCGTGCTGCTCTTGGTGCTCGGCAAGTTCGCCTGGAAGCCCATCCTCAAGGCCGCGCACGAGCGCGAGGAGCGCATCCGCCTCTCGGTGGAGCGCGCCGACGCCGCCCGGGCGGAGGCCGAGAAGGCCCTGGAGGAGCACAAGCTCCTCAGCGCCAAGAACCGCGCCGAGGCGGCCGACATCCTCAAGCGCGCGCGCGAGGACGCCGAACGGGCCGGCGCCGACATCCTGGCCCGCGCCCGGCGCGAGGCGGACGAGCAGGTGAAGCGCGCGGAGCAGCAGATCGAGGAGGAGCGCGTGCGCGCGGTGGAGAGCATCCGGCGCGAGGCGGTGGATCTGGCGCTGGCCGCCGCCGGGCAGCTCTTGCAGAAGTCGCTGGATCAGCCGGCGCAGCGGGCCTTCGTCGAGCAGGTGATCCGGGAGCTCCCGGGCAACCTCAAGAACCTGTCCTGAGCGCCGCGAGGAACGCCGCCCTTGAGCGGACCTCCCCGAGAAGCACGAGCGCCCTCGTGGCGGGTGGCGGCCCTGGCCGGGCTGCTTGCGGGCGCCGTCACTGGCGGCGCCCTGGTGCACCTGGCGCACGTCTTGCTCTCCCTGCCCCGGCAGCTCGAACAACGCGAGGTGGTGCCCCGCGCGCTGGGGCGGTTCGACGAGCGGCTGGGGTGGTCGCTCACGCCCGGCGCCGTGGCGGTCTCCGACGCCACCGGCTGCCCCGTCGAGTACCGCATCAACTCGCGCGGCTTCCGTGGCCCCGAGGTGGCCGTCCCCAAGCCCGCGGGGGTGTTCCGGGTGGTGCTCCTCGGGGACAGCCGCACCTTCGGGTACGGCGTGCCGCTGGAGAAGCACTTCTCCTCCGTGCTCCAGGGGTACTTCCGCGCCACCGAGGTCGTCAACCTAGGCGTCTCGGGGTACGGCGTAGACCAGTCGCTGGTTTTGCTTCGCCAGGACGGCTTCGCCCTCCAGCCCGACCTGGTGGTGCTGTACCTCTCGCACTTCGGCGGCAACCGCCACATGCACGCGAACCGTTTCGGCGGCGGTAAGATTCGCTTCGTGCTTGCGCCGGACGGTGCGCTGGTCTTGGAGAACTCCCCGGTCGGGAGCGGCCCGCCCGCGAACGATCCCTTCGCCGAACGCAGCGACGACGAGAACGACGCCGATCCGGCCTTCCGGCAGGCGCGCGCCAAGCTCGCAGAGCGCATCGTCGCGGCCATGGCCGAGGAATGCCGCGCGCACGGCGCCGCCTTCGCCCTGGTGAGCGAGATCGGTGAGATGATCGACTGGGCGTTGCTGGCGGGCTTGCCGGTGCTGGACGCGCGGGCTCCGCTCGCCAACCCGGCCTTCCCCCTCTCCGCGGCGCTGGGCCACCTCAACGAGGCCGGCAACGGCGCGCTGGGGCTCTGGCTCTCCGAGTTCCTCAAGCAGGAGCGCTTGATCCCCGAGTCGCACTGGCCCCCGCCGCCCCCGGATGGCGCCGATCCGGTGCGCGCAGGCGCGCCATGACCCCCGAGCTCCCCGGCATCCGCGCCCGTATGGACCAGGCCGCCGCCGCCGGCGTGTTCCCCGGCGGCGTCTTGCGGGTGGACTGCGCGGGCGAGACCCGGCACCTCAGCGCCCACGGCCGACGCTCGTTGCGACCGCCGCTCGGCCCGGTGCGTGCGGACACGGTCTTCGATCTGGCCTCGCTGACCAAAATCCTGTGCACCACCTCGCTGTGCATGCTGGAGGTCCAGGCGGGCCGGCTGGCGCTCGAATCGCCCGTGCGGCGCTACCTGCCCGCCTTCGCGGGCGGCCCGCGCGAGCGCATCACCGTGCGCATGCTGCTCGAGCACAGCTCCGGGCTGGCCGCCTGGCGCGCCTTCTACCAGGAGATCGCCGCGGCCGGGCGCGGGGCCATGCTGGCCTCTCGGCGAGGGAAGCACGCCGTCCAGCGTATGCTGTTCGCCGAGAAGCCCGAGGCCGAACCCGGCACTCGCGCGCTGTACAGCGATCTCAACTTTCTCTTGTTGCAGGCCATCCTGGAACGGCTCGGGCGGACGCCGCTGGATGCGCGCTTCGCGCGCGAGGTGACGCGGCCGCTCGGGATCTCGGAGCTTTTCTTCATCGACCTCGTCCGGCCCGGGGCGCGGGCGCGGGCGCTCCGCCGCTTCGACTTCGCCGCCAGCGAGGTCTGTCCCTGGCGGCTGCGCACGCTGCTGGCCGAGGTGCACGACGACAACGCCTGGGTCATGGGCGGGGTGGCGGGGCACGCCGGGCTGTTCGGCAGCGCCGCGGGCGTGGCCGCCATGGCGCAAGAATGGATCGCGGCCTGGCACGGCGCGGGCCGGCTGTTCTCGCGCGAGGTGGTCCGGCGCTTCTTTCGGCGCAGCTCCGTCCCGGGCTCCACGCGGGCCCTCGGCTTCGACACCCCCTCGCCGGCCGACTCGCAGGCGGGCTCGCGCATGAGTCGCGCGGCCGTCGGGCACCTGGGCTTCACCGGCAATTCGCTGTGGCTGGAGCCGGAGCGTGGCCTGTGCGTGGTCCTCCTCACCAACCGGGTGCATCCCTCGCGCGAGAACGAGAGCATCAAAAAGTTTCGCCCGGCGCTCCACGATGCGATATTGGAGGCGCTTATCGCGTGGAGCGGCGCATGAAGATCCACATGGTGGCCATCTGCGGAACCGGCATGGGCTCGCTGGCCGGTATGCTGGCCGAGGCCGGTCATGCCGTGCGCGGCTCGGACCGGGCCTTCTACCCGCCCATGTCGGAGCGCCTGCGGGCCTGGGGCATCCCCACCTTCGAGGGGTTCGACGCAAAGCGTCTTGCCGACCGGCCCGATCTGGTCATCGTGGGCAACGCCTGCCGGCCGGACAACCCCGAGGCGCGCGCCGCCCTGGACATGAAGCTTTGCGTGATGAGCTTCCCGCAGGCGCTGGCCGAGTTCTTCATCGGCGAAAAGTGTTCGCTGGTGGTGGCCGGCACCCACGGCAAGACCACCAGCGCCGCCCTGCTGGCCTTCCTGCTGCGGCGCGCCGGGCGCGACCCGTCGTTCCTGGTCGGCGGCATCCCCAAGGACTTCGGCAAGAGCTTCCACCACGGCGCCGGCGCCGAGTTCGTGGTGGAGGGCGACGAGTACGACACGGCCTTCTTCGACAAGCGCCCCAAGTTCGTCCACTACCGCCCGCGGCGGGTGCTGCTGATCGCGGTGGGCTACGATCACGCCGACATCTACCCCGACCGGGAGAGCTACCGGGCGGCGTTCGGCATGCTCCTTTCCCTGCTCCCGCCCGACGGCGAGCTGGTCGCCTGCCGGGACGACCCGGGCGCCCAGGAGATCGCCCGCGGCGCCCCGTGCCCGGTGCGCACGTACGGCCTTACGCCGGGCCCGGGCCTTACCGCGCGAGACATCGCCGACGACGGGAGCGCCACCACCTTCACTCTGCTCGACGAGGGGCGCGCGCTGGGCCGGTTCCGCCTGGCCATCCCCGGGCGCCACAACGTGCAGAACGCCCTGGGGGCGCTGAGCCTGGCCCGGGGCCTCGGCCTCGACCCGGCGGCGCTGGCGGCGCACCTTCAGGACTTTGCCGGCGTGGCGCGCCGGCTCGAGGTGCGGGGCGAGGCGGGCGGGATCACCGTGCTCGACGACTTCGCCCACCACCCGGTGAAGACGCGCGAGTCGGTGGCCGCCGCCCGGCTGCGCTACCCCGGCCGCCACCTGGTGGCGGTGTTCGAGCCCCGCACCAACACCAGCCGCCGGGCCGTCTTCCAGCAAGAGTACCGGACGGCCTTTGACGGCGCCGACGAGGTGATCCTGGTGCCGCCGTTCGAAGCGGAGAAGATCCCGGCGGCCGAGCGTTTCGACTCCGCGGCGCTGGCCGCGGATCTTGCGCGGGCCGGCATCCCCGCCCGCTGCCTCCCCGGGGCCGGGGCGGTGATCGAGGAGCTTACGGCGCGCGCCCGCCCGGGGTGGGTGGTGCTGGTGATGTCCAACGGGGCGTTCGACGACATCCACCGGCGCCTGCTCGAAGCCCTGGCCGCGCGGGAGGGCGCCCGGTGAGCCTCCCGCTCTTTTTGCTGTTCCTCGTCCCCGCGCTCCTGCTGCTCGGCTGGCTGCACACGCGCTTCTGGAGCCGGTTCTTCCGCCTCGACCGGCGCGCCGACGAGATCCACCGGGTCGAAACCTCCGACGGCTGGATGCTTTCGCTGCACCGCTACCGGCCCGCGCGCCGGCGCTACCGCGAGCCGATCCTGCTGTGCCACGGCATGGGGGCGAACCGCGTGAACTTCGACCTGGCCGAGGACCGCTCGCTGGCCCGCACCCTGGCCTCGCGGGGGTTCGAGGTGTTCTCGCTCGAGCTGCGCGGGGCGGGCCTGAGCACGCGGCCCGCGCGCTTCGGAAAGCACCGCGCGGACTACGACTTCGATACGCACCTGCAAAAGGACGTCCCGGCGGCCCTCGCGCACGTGCGCGCGGCCTGCGGGGGCGAACCGGTGTTCTGGGTGGGCCACAGCATGGGCGGCCTGCTGGGCTATGCCCACCTGGGGCTGCGCGGCGACCACGGATTGAAGGGACTGATCGCCATCTCCGCGCCGGTGTCGCTGCAGCGCAGTTTCGCGGCGCGCTTCTTCTTGCCGCTGGTGCGGCTCATGGCGCTCTCGCCGGTGGTGCGCTTTCGCGCCTGGGCCCGCTTCTTCTCGCCCTTCTTCGGCTGGGGCCTGGCCACGCTCTCCACCGTCGCCGTGTCCCGTCGCGGCATCGAGGGGGCGCTGCTGCGCCGGGCCATGGTGAACCTGGTGGACGACACCAGCGGACGGCTGCTGCGGCAGTTCATCGGCTGGATCCGGAGCGGGCGCTTCACCTCGCGCGACGGCGCGCAGGACTATTTCGCCAACCTGGCCAAGATCGAGGAGCCGGTGCTGGTGCTCGGCGCCGACGCCGATCGGCTGGCGCCGCCGGCGAGCGTGGAGCCCGCCTACGAGCGGCTCGGCTCGCGCGACAAGCAGCTGCACATCTTCGGCATCGATCGCGGCGACGACTTCGACTTCGGGCACGGCGACATCCTGATCGGCTCGGTGGCGCGCCAGGTGGTGTACCCCGAGATCCTGGTGTGGCTGAAGGCGCACGCCACGCGAACCCCCAAGGAGAAAAACTCTTGAATCTCCCCTCCCCGAAAACCATGACGCCGGCGCACATGGTTCTCTTGTGTTGGGTCACCGCCGGTTGCGCCCACGCTCCGCCCGCCGCGCCGCCGGCTCCCGCGGCGCCACCGACCGCGCCGGCAACCCCCGCGCCGAACCCGTGCGATGAGCTGCTGGCGACCTCGATGGCGCTCGCCGATGCGGCGCCGCCGCCACAATATCCCTTCCAGCGCACACCCGAGAAAGATCCGTGGTCGGCGGGGCAAGTTCTCTGCCTGCGTCTCGGTCCGCAGTGCAGCGCCGTGGCGATCGGCGGCGACGGGCTCGTCGAACGCGTGGATTTCATCTTCAAGCGCGAGCCGGGCCGCACTCCCGAAGGCGCCAAGCGCCGGATCCTCGACATGGTGAGGACGCTCAAGGCCGAGTTCGGGCTCTCGGCGGTGCCGGAAAACTGGCCCGTGCGGGCCGACGGTCGCTTGCGTTTCGCAGTGCGCCCGCCCGACGGATTCGGCGTCATCGAAGGCTTCCTCGAGACGCGCGCCGAGTTCGGCATCGACTGGCACGGCTCGCTGTGGCGCCGGGCGGTGACCGGGGTCGATCTCGGCGAGGCGCGGCTCGTCACCCGCGAGGCCGTCCAGCGCCGGCTGCTCGGCCGCCACTACTGCGTCCGGGAGGGTACGAACGAGTTCGAGGTGCAGCGCCGTTGCAGACCGTGCGATCCCGTCGCCGGCCTGGCCGAGTCATGCGCCAACGCCTGCGAGGATAGCAAGGTCGAAATAACGCGGCTCGTGATCCGGCAGGTCGTCGAGGAGCGCCCGCTGCGTATGCGCCTTCTGCGTGTCTTCAATGGAGCCGGCCTCGAGCGCTTGCTCTGGACGGTCTCGGTGCCCGAGACCCCGGAGAACCTCCCTCCGGACCTGGTCGTCGACGCGTTCACCGGAGAGGTGTCGCCCCGGGGAGCGCTCGACGCCGTCACGTGGACCTCGCCGGTCGATCTCGACGAGTAGATCTGGCACGCCTGGCGTTCCATAGACGCAACACCCCCAAGAAACGGGGACATCTGCAAAAGCGGGCGGCCGTAAGTCCCGTGCGCGCGACTGGACGCGGAACCACCACGGCTAGCGCGGGCGGACGCACGCTACACGCCTCATAACATCTTGAAAATACAAAATAAACACGGGGACAGGCCCCGAATCTTTCGAATCTTATATGCTAGTGGTACGAGGTGCGGACGAACGAGCAGTCGACCTTCGTCCACTCCTGCTTTCCCTTGGTCATGCCGTCGAACGCCCACTCGATGTTCTCGAAGCACTGCGAGTGGCCTTGACACTCCACGCAGGCGGCCAGGCATTGATCCAGGGTATCCCCCTGAGTCCCGGCGCAAACCGTCCGGCAGTCGTAGCAGGTGTCGTCGTAGGGGCCGAGCAGAAGATCCAGCCCGCATCCGGTCGAGAAAGCGAGCAACACGATGACAAAAAGGTATTTTTCCTTGCGAAACTTCATCCGGCGCCTCTTGGCCGATACAAATTACAGCATCGCCAAAAACTTGTATCGAGCAATTCGCGTGCCAGCACCGCAAGGAACACCCCCCATGAAAAATCAAACAATAACAGACGGATAAACGCCAGGCCTGCCCCTCCAAAGAAGCTCGCACGGGCAAACCCGGACATCCTCGTCACATCTTACTGTTTTTTCAAAAATTTATTGCGCCCGTGAAAACAGCTCGCGCCAGCGAATCGAAAAAAATCGGGGAAGAAGCGGGGAAGAAGCGGGGACAGGCCCGTAGGTTCGTAGGTCAAAACCCAGCCGCCGCAAGATTTGACAGACGCGCCGGGTACTTCTAGCATGCCCCACTATCCCGGAGGGAACCATGGTACAGAGGACGCAGAAATTGCGCCATTTGCCGGCCGTGATCTTGCTTCTTTTATCTTCGACAGCCAGCGCCGGTCCCTTCCGCTTCGCCGGCCACGACGCGCGCTCGCTCGGCAAGGCCGGCCCGGAGGCGCTCTTCGGCGAGGGCCTGGGGGTGCTGTACGGCAACCCCGCGCTGCTCGTTGATGTCCCCAAGGAACTCACCGCGACCTTCTTCTTTGTCCAGCCGCTGCTCTCGGCCGACCTCATGGCCCGCCCCCCGAACGCCGACGTCCCCATGACCCTGTACGACTCCGACGTGGGCATCGCCGGGATCAACCTCGACCGGCCGCTCCCCACCGTTGAACTCCCGCGCGCGCGCCACTCGAACCGCGTCGACGGCGCCTCGACGTACCTGGGCGTGGGCTTCGCCACCAACCTCAACCGGGACGATTTCTGCCTCGCCCTCCAGTTGCTGGTCCCCACCCGCGGCCTGGTCTCGATAAGCTCCATCTTCTCCGACGAGCGCGACCAGTTCTTCTCCAACACGGTCCACTTCGCCCTGTTCGGCGAATGGAGCCAGGTGCTGTCTCTGCTCATGGGCGCGGCATACCGTCCCGTGCCCTGGTTCTCGTTCGGCGCGGCCGTGGAGGGCTCGCTGGACGTGGGCGCCGACCTCCACATGTACATCCCCGAGGCCACGGTGCAGGACTACGCCCTGGTGAACACCGACATCGAGGCCCGCCCCTCCGGCCGGGCCATCCTGGGCCTGAACTTCCGGCCGCTCGACTGGTTGAGCTTGTCGCTGGTGTGGCGCGACCGGCGCCTGTCTCGCGTGGACGCCAACGCCGAGCTCGCGCTGTGGAACTACCACGAGCCCGGCAACGAGACCAAGCCGAAACGCGTCCACCAGCACCATGTTTTGGATCTGGACTACGAGCCCATGGAGGCGACGCTGGCGGCCGGCGCGGTCTTCGGCGACTTTTCGGTGGGCCTCTCCGTCACCTGGAACCACTGGGCGGAGTACCTCGACACCCACCACCAGCGCCCCCAGCGCGCGGCGGTGCTGCAACCGTCGAGCCGGACCGACGAGGACAGCCGCTTCGCCTTCTCTGACACCCTGTCCTTCCAGCTCGGCGGAACCTGGAAGTACGGCGACGGCCTGTCGGCGACCCTGGGCGCGGCCTTCCACCCCACGCCGGTCCCGGCCCAGGTGGGGCGCACCAACTACCTGGACCAGGACAAGCTGGTGGCGGCGCTCGGGCACCGCTACGACTTTCGCCTGTGGGACATCAGCTGGCGCGTGGAGGCCTCGTTCCAGTTCTGGCGCATGTTCGAGGCCACGGTGCACAAGGATCCCACCCTCATCAAGGACGAGTTCCCCGACGACGCCCGCACCCTGATCGGCGGCGAACCCATGCCCGAGGCCGCCGGCCTTCAGACGAACAACCCGGGCTTCCCGGGGTTCTCCTTCGGCGGCTACGCGTTGATCGGCGCATTGTCGCTCGGCGGCACCTTCTAGCCGAACGCCGCGCTGACAGGCCCGCCGGCCGGCCGGGGACGACACGAGAAGGAAGCGCGAGGTGATCTTGGCGGCTCCGACCGCTTTCGAGTAGCATGAGGAGCCGGACGCGGGAGGTCGCCATGAGACTCGCCACTCTGGGCCTGCTTTCCCTCGCCGCTTTCGCCTGCACTACCAGCGGCTCCGCTCCGTCGCCGCTCGACTCGGTCGATCCGCGCATCGGCACCGGCGGGCGGTACTTCGGCTACGGCGCGGCCTTCGCCGGCGCCTCGCTCCCCTTCGGCATGGCCAAGGCCGGCCCCGACACCAGCGAGGAGAACGGCGTCTCCGGCTTCCACCACTTCAGCGGCTACCACGCCGAGGACACCCTCATCCAGGGGTTCTCCCAGGTCCACATCTCCGGCACCGGGGCGGTCGACTACGGCGCGCTCTTGCTGCAACCGGCGGCGGGCTTCGACGTTTCGAGAAGCTTCGAGTCCGGCTACCGCCTGCGCTTCTCGAAGTCGAACGAGATTCTAAAACCCGGCTACTACCGGGTGACCTTCGACGACCCCCAGATCCAGGTCGAGGTCGGCGCCAGCGCGCGCTGCTCGGCCTACCGCATCACCTACCCGGAGGAGCTACCCGAGCGCTGGCTCATCCTGGATCTTTCGCACGCCTTGCCGGATTGCCGGGTCGAGGACGCGAGCTTCCAGGTCGCCGACGGCGCCGTTACCGGCTGGGTCCACTACCGCGGCGCCCTCACCGGCCGCTCCGGCGGCTTCCGCCTCTATTTCAAGATGATCCTGGACGCGCCCATCCAGGAGCAGGTGGGCTGGAACGGCCGCGAGCTCTTCCCCGCGGCGGCCTCTCTCTCGGGCCCGGACATCGGCGTGGCGCTACGCCTGGGCGGAGCCCGGACGGTGCAGGCGCGCTTCGGGCTGTCCTACGTCGATGAGAAGGGCGCCGCCGACAACCTCGCGCGCGAGATGCCGGACTGGGACTTCGACGCCGTGGTGAACGCGGCCGGTAACGCCTGGGCGGCGCTCCTGGAACGCGTCGAGGTGGAGGGCGGCACTCCCGAGACACGCACCATGCTCTACACCGCGCTGTACCACGCCTTCCTGCACCCCACCCTGGCCACCGACGGCGACGGCCGCTACCGCGGCTTCGACAAGCAGATCCATACGGCCGAGGGGTTTGTCTACTACACGGATTTTTCGCTGTGGGACACCTACCGCACCGAGCACCCGCTGCTTTCGTTGCTGCTTCCGGGCCGCGCGCGCGACATGGTGCGCTCGCTCCTTATCATGGCCGAGCAGGGCGGCGCGCTGCCCCGCTGGCCGGCGGGCCTGGGCGACTCCGGCTCCATGATCGGCACGCCGGCCGACATCGTGATCGCGGACAGTTTTCTCAAGGGCATCACCGATTTCGATGTCGAGCGCGCGCTCTTTTTCATCCTGGACCACGCCGAGAACGACCGCCCCGGCGGGCGCACCGGCATCGACGACTACCTCTCGCTCGGCTACGTGGCCTGCGATCGCCACGACGGGGGCGCCGCCCTCACCCTGGAGTTCGCCATCGCCGACGGCGCCATCGCCAACCTGCTCGAGGCCCTGGGGAAACCCGACGTGGAGAAGTTCCGCGCGCGCGGCCGAAGCTACCAGAACCTCTTCGACGAGACGACCCGCTTTTTGCGCGGCCGGCGCGCCGACGGGGGCTGGATGGAGTCGGACGCCGAGTTCGACCCGCTCGACACCTTCGCCCGGTGCTACGTCGAGGGCGACGCCTGGCAGTACACCTTCCTGGCCCCGCACGATCCCGAGGGCCTGCGCGATCTCTTCGGCTCGCCGGAGAGCTTCGCCGAAAAGCTGGAGGCGTTCTTCGCAACGCCCGAGCCCGACAACCCCCTGGCGGAATTCTTGCCCCGCAGCTACTACTGGCCCGGCAACGAGCCGAACATCCACGCGGCGTACCTCTTCGATGTGGCCGGGCGGCCCGACCGCACCCAGTTCTGGAGCCGCGAGGTGGGCAGACGGTTCTACACCGCCGGCCCGGAGGGGATCCCCGGCAACGACGACCTGGGCACCATGTCGGCCTGGTTGTTCTTCACCGCGGCGGGCTTCTACCCGCTGGCGGGCACGGAGCGCTACCTTTTGGGAAGCCCGTGGTTCGACCGCATGACCATCCACCTCGAAAACGGCCGGCGGTTTGTCGTCCGCGCCGATATGGCCGCGGAGAAGATCTACATCCGGCGCGCCCGTCTCGGCGGCCAGGACCTCCCCAATCCCTGGCTTCGGCATGCCGACATCGCCGCCGGCGGAACGCTAGTTCTGGAGATGTCCGCGACGCCCGCCTCGGCCTGGCGTTGAGCAGGCTCTAACGCGGGCAGGCAGCAGGGGACCGGCGACTTTCATCGCCACCGAAAATGCCCGTGATGACGTGCCCGGCGAGGGTGTGCACAGCGTTGCGAGGCGCGCGTCCGGCCGCGGGGCCATCAGAGCCAGCGCGGGCGGACGCGCGAGATGAACAACTGAAACCATGGCAGCGAAAAAGCACCTTGCGTTTTTGCGGTGCTACCACACAGGGGAGGCGGCGACTTGATCTTGCCGGACGCCTGAGGGATGATGACTCGCCGGGCCGAGCCAGCGCGCCACCGGGGAATCTCATGGGAAACGCCGAAGCACTCGCCGCCGCCGAAGACCTCACCTGCCGGGCCCTGGTCGAGCGGGTGGTGGCCGGCGAGGCCGAGGCCTGGCAGGAGTTCGCCCGGCGCTTCTCCCGGCTGATCTTCTCCTTCGTGTGGCGGTACGCCGGGCGCGACCAGGATCTGTGCGCCGAGCTGTACCTGTACGTCATGGAGAAACTCCACCAGCCGAGCGAGACCGGCGAGACCTTCTACCGCCTGCGGCGCTACCTGGCGAGCATCGACGCCTACGGCGGGCGCGGCCGGCTCTCGACCTGGCTCGGCAGGGTCACCGCCAACCTGGTGTCCGATTACTTTCGTGAGCGGGAGGGGCGGCGCACGGTGCCGCGCGACATCGGGCGCATGGACGCGCGCTGCCAGCAGGTCTTCAAGCTGCTCTACTGGGAAAACCTGAGCGAAGCCGAAGCCTTCTCCACCATGCGCACCGCCTGCCCGGCGCTCGAGCGGAGCCGCTTCGACGCCATGGTGGAGAAGGTCAACCGCGCCCTCAAGGACTGCAACCGCTGGTCGCTCTACTCCGAGGTGCTGCGGCGCACCCCGGCCCTGCCGCTCCACCCGGTGTCGGAGGACGGCGAGGTGCGCGAGGTGCAGGCGGCCGATCCCTGCGAGGCGGCCGATCCCTCCCGCAGCCTCGCCGCCCGCGAGGAGGAACAGACGGCCCGCTCGCTGGGCGGAAAGTTGAGGGAACTTCTGCTCTCGCTCCCCCCGGACAGCCGCCGGCTGCTGTGGCTTCGCTTCCAGGGCGAGCTGTCGGCCGCCGAGATCGGCAAGATCATGAGACTCGAGGACAAGAAGGTCTACGCCGAGATCGACCGGCTCAAGCGCCTGCTGCGCGAGCAGCTCGAAGGTGCCGGATTTCGCTGGGAAAATCTCGACGGCCGGCTCGAGGTCATCGAGGGCCTGCTGGATTCGACCGCGGCGGCCACGGGCTAAAAATTCAACGGCAAACATCAATGCTGTTCCGTATAAAAATGGTAAGAAGGATTGAAAAATGACCTGCCCGGACAAAAAACTCCTGGAAGACCTCGCGCTGGGGCTCCTTCCCGAGTCCGAGGCGGGTCCGCTACGGGCCCATCTCAAAGAGTGCCCGCGCTGCCTCGACGAGGCGGCCTTCGCCAAGGCGCTACGCCTCGGCCTCGCTGGCGAGAAGGGCTCGGGCGGGTGCCTTTCGGACGAGGACCTGTGCCACCTGAGGGACGGCACGCTGCCCGAGGACGGACAGGCGCGGGCCCTCTCTCACCTGGCCGGCTGCCCGCGCTGCGCCTCGGCGCTGCGCTCGCTGGAGCGCTCGCTCCTCGATGCCGAGCAACACCCCGTGGACGCCCCGCCGGCGCTGCTCGAGCGGGCGCTCCTGCTCGCGCGCCCGCCCGCGCCCAGACCCGAGTCCGTCCGCTTGAGCTGGCTGCAACGGATCCTCCAGGGGCCTTTTTTGCTGCGGCTCTCGGTGGCCGGGGCGGCGGCCGCGCTCATGCTGGTTTTCGCCTTCCTCTTCTACCCGACCCAGCCGGCGGCGCCCCGCTTACCCCGCGCGCCGGAGATCTCCACCGCCCCGCCCGCGCCGCCGCGGCCCGATCTCGACTCGCTCATGCCTTCCGCTCCGCCGAAGGATAAGACGCGCTCGGCGGAGGCCGTCACTCCCGAAAAGCCGCAAGATCCGCTGGACCGCGCCGCGCCGTCGCCCACCCCCGCGGTGCCGCCCCCGCCGGAGCGCGTGGCCGTGCTGCTCGATTCCCAGCGGCGCAATCTGTACGACACCATCGCGCCCAAGATTTCTCCGGCCGATGTATCGCTGGCCCTGGGGTTCGCCGAGCCGGCGGCGCAGGAGAGCTGGCGCAGCGCCTACCTCCTCGGCCGCACCGCCCGGAGCATGGCCATCATCTCCCGGCCAGCGCTGGTGGCGAATGACCGTTCACTGCTTTCCGCGGCGGTTCGTTCCCTGCCCTCGCTCATCCATGCCGCGCTCGCCTCGGACGCCGGCCGGGAGGTGTTGCTCGCCTTCGTGGAGAAGATCGAGAAAACGTTGGAGAGCGGCGACATGGACGCGGTGCGTGCCCGGATCGACGTCCTGCTGGCTTCGCTCGCGGAGAAGCTGGAGAAGAACCCGGCCGCGCGCGCCTGCTTTCGGCTCGGCCAGACGGTGTCGGACCTGTTGCTCGTCTCGGCGGTGGCCGCCTACCGCCTGCCCCCCATCGAGCCGGCGGCGCCCCTCGCCGAGGAGTTGGCCGCGGCCCAGAAGGATTTCGCCGGCGCGCTCGGCGACATGTCCCAGGACGTGGTGGACCGCGGGGCTGGAAGCCGCCCGGGCCCGGACCTTGATCGCGGAAGTTCGGCGCCTGGACCGGGTGTTCGAGCCGCCCCAGCCGCCCGCGGCGGCCCCCGAAAATCCCTGAGCGGCCGCGAAGCCGACCGCACCTTATAAATACTGCAATTCGATTGAGCCATTGTGGATCTATCAATGGCGCGGCACGCCAGGCGGGTCCTCCATGCAGCGGACCC
>CAZLNM010000120.1:0-14262 GCA_964561025.1 uncultured Myxococcales bacterium | reverse complement strand
AAAAGATCCTCTGACTACTGCTATTTTTTGTCTTGATTTTGGGGTCCACCCCAACACACCCGACCTGCATCAGAGGCGTACTGGGAAACGGGCCTTTTCGCAATCCAGCACACCGCCTGCAGGCTGAGGAATAAATTCACCATCGAGAAACTTACGAAGGAGTTCGGGCTTTCGGATGACGAGTGATGGATACAGATTTTAGAATTGTTGCCCACCTGCACCGGAAATCAATCTGAGGCCAAAGCTGCCTGTGCGTCCAATGAAAGCTTCGCAAGGCTCCCGCCAGAATCCTTCTTCAAGGCAAGTCGGAGCAGAGACTCCAGGACCTTCTGGACGCGATCATTGTCGGTCAGCCAGGCAACTGGGAATGCAGCCAGGGATTGGTGCCAGCCACCCCGGAATTGCCGGTAGTAATACCCGCCTTCCAGGCCGCGATGCGCTGCGGATGGACGCCGTACTGGCTGGCGATCTCCGAGAGCGTCTTCTCCTCCCGGATGGCCTCCAGCGCCACGCGGGCCTTGTACTGGGCGTCAAAGCTCCTGCGCTTCCTGGTCACGATTCCCGACCTCCTGCTTCCGTCTCCCAGCCCATTTTATCCTCATGACCACTGTCCAAAAAATGGGGTCCATTATAGACACCCCGCAGCCGGCTCCCCATCACCCCAATTCCCGCCTTTCTTACCTCGCAACAGAGTTTGTCGAAACTCCAAGATAACCCTCGAATCCTCTGCTAAACTCTTGACCGAGGATTTGATGCAGGTGACATGCCGAAAGTGCGCTTCATTACGCTTTCCCGGCTGAACCGCGCTCTGAGCCGTGTTCAGGACGAGCTGATCCGCCACGGGTTCTGGGACGATACCTTGAGCGACGTCGATGTGTATCTCGTGCCCTTGGGGACCGCCCTCGGCTGGCAACTCAACGACGGTAGCGGCGAGATCCGGATCCCCTGTGTGTCTCTCTCGCGGCTTGGCGAAGTCTTTCGCGGATGCTACACATCGCTTGCGGACGTTTTGCGCCACGAGTACGGCCACGCCATCGCGGACACCCACCGGGGGTTGTTCCGCGCCCGGCGCTTTAGCTCCGCCTTCGGGGCGACCTACCAGAACGACACGGAGTGGGAGTTCGACCCGGAGTGCCACGTCAGCGAGTACGCGGCAAAGAGCGCCTGCGAGGATTTCGCCGAGGTGTTCATGCTGTTTCTTCGGCACCGCGGCCGGCTGCCGAAGAAGTTCGACACGCCGACGATCCGGGACAAGTGGAAGTTCGTACGAGAGCTTTGTGCGGTCTTGCGCGAGGGGCGGGCCCGATGGTGAGCGAGGGCGTCTTTTACGCATCTTCGGCACGCGCGGCGATTGACGACACGGAGCCCTGTAAAAAAAGTGTTCTGCTTCAAGCCCATGGGGGGCGGCGCATTTCCTCCTTGCGAAGTGAGCGCCACTCAAAGTAGAAAGCGCCAAACGCGGATTTTGAGTTTTCGCATCCGCGCAAGGACGGTGCGCCCATGCAAGAGCGGTTTGTGGGAATCGACGTCGGCTCGGTGAGCGCCAGCGCGGCGGTGGTGGACGGGGACGGGGACCTGCTCGCCTGGGCCAGCCGTCCCCACGGCGGCCGGCCGGAGAAGGTCCTCGGCGAGGTCCTTGCCGACCTCGGCGCCGGCGCGGACGTCTTGCGCGCGGCCACCGCCTCCACCGCCCGGGGCGTCTCGGCCGCCCTGCGCGTAAACGACGTGGTGGCCGCGGTGCGCGCGGCGAAGCGGCTGCACCCCGGCCTCAATACGCTGCTTATGGTGGGCGGCGAGCGCTTTAGCCTGACGTTGTTTCGGCCCGACGGGCGCTACCTCTACACCCGCTACAACACCCTGTGCGCCGCCGGGACCGGGAGCTTTCTGGACCAGCAGGCGCGCCGCCTGGGGCTCGCGGACGCGGCGGAGCTGGCCCGGCTGGCGCAGACGAACCAGGCCGAGCCGCCGCGCATCGCCACCCGCTGCGCGGTGTTCGCCAAGACCGACCTCATCCACGCCCAGCAGGAGGGGCACGCGCTGCCCGCCATCTGCGACGGCCTGTGCCGGGGCCTGGCCGCCAACCTCCACGACACGCTCTTTGCGGGCGAGGAGGCGCGCGAGCCGGCGGTCTTCGCGGGCGGGGTGGCCCTGAACCGCGCCACCCGGCGCCACCTGGAATCGCTGTGCAAGCTCACCTTCACCGTCGATGACAAGGCGCAGGCGTACTGCGCCTACGGGGCGGCGCTCTCGCTGCTCGATGCGACGCGCGGGCAGGGGCGCGCGGAAGAGATCGATACAACCGAGCCGGAGCCGGCGCCCGCCTCCGCGCGGGCCTACTTTCCGCCGCTCGAGGCCCCCAAGGGACGCTACCCGGATTTCTCGGCGCACCGAAGCTACGTCTATTCGCCGCGGCAGGTGGAACTCCCCGAGCCGGTCGAGGTGGACGAGTACCGTGCGCTTACGGGGAAGGTGCGCGTCTTTCTGGGGATGGACATCGGCTCGACCTCGACCAAGGCGGTGTTGCTCTCGGAGGGGCGGGAGGCCGAGCCGCCGGTGCTGGCCGGGTTCTACACCCGCACCGCCGGGCGGCCGCTGGAGGCGGTGCAGGGCATCTTCGAGGCCGCCTGCGACTTCGCGGCGAGGCGCGGGACCGAACTCGAGGTGCGCGGCGCCGGCACCACCGGCTCCGGGAGAAAATTCATCGGCTCGCTGGTGGGTGCCGATCTCGTGCTCGACGAGATCACCGCCCACGCCCGGGCGGCGGTGGAGCTGGACGCCGCCGTGGACACCATCATCGAGATCGGCGGCCAGGACGCCAAGTTTACCAGCCTGAGCCGCGGCGTGGTCACCCAGTCCATCATGAACCACGTGTGCGCCGCCGGCACCGGCAGCTTCATCGAGGAGCAGGCCCGCCGCCTGGGCTGCCCGCTCTCCGAGATGGCCGGGCGCACCGCGGGGCGCCGTTCGCCGCTGGCCTCCGACCGCTGCACGGTGTTCATGGAGCGCGACCTCAACCAGTTCTTGGCCGACGGCTACGATCCGGACGAGGTGCTGTGCGCGGTGCTGCACGCGGTGCGCGACAACTACCTGCTCAAGGTGGCCCGCGAGGGGCACATCGGGCAGCGGGTGTGGTTCCAGGGGGCCACCGCCAAGAACCGCTCGCTGGTGGCCGCCTTCGAGCAGAAGCTCGAGCGGCCGGTCCACGTCTCGCGCTACTGCCACCTCACCGGCGCCCTGGGCGTGGCCCTGGAGCTGCAAAGCCTGGCCGCCGCCGGCACGCTCGGCGAAAGCGCCTTTCGCGGCCTTTCGCTGTACCGGGAACGCATCCCGGTGCGCGGCGAGGTGTGCACCCTGTGCCACAACAACTGCAAGCTGCGCCTGGCCGAGATCAACGGCCAGACGGTGGGCTTCGGCTACCTGTGCGGCCGCGAGCCTTCCGAGCAGCGCTTCGTCTCGGCCAACCGCTCCGGCTTCGATCTCTTGGAGGCCCGCCGAAAGCACTTCGCCTTCGAGCCGCGGCCCGGGCCGGAGAAGATCCTGGTGGGGCTTCCGGCGGCGCTGCACCTGATGGAGGACCTGCCGCTGTGGCGGCGCTTCTTCGACGAGCTCGGCCTGCGGGTGCTGACCAGCCAGGCGCTCTCGGAGCCGGTGGCGCGCGGCAAGAAGCTCACCGGCGCCGAGTTCTGCGCCCCCATCTCCGCCTGGCACGCGCACGTGGCCTGGCTGCTCGAGCGCTGCGACTTCGTGTTCGCGCCCTTCTACCTCGAGGCCGAGCACCCGCCCGACGACCGGCGCCAGTTCTGCTACTACACCCAGTACGCCCCGGCGCTGGCGGGCCAGGCGGTCGGGGACGAGGCCCGCGCGCGGCTGCTCCAGCCGCTGATCCACGTCGGCCAGCGCAAGTTCAACTCGTATGCGCGGCTCCACGCCGCGCTGCGGCCGGTGCTCCAGGGCCGGCTGGGCAGAGACGACGTGGTCCGCGCCTGGGAGACCGCCTGCGCCTGGTTCGAGGAGCGGCGCGCGGCCCTGCCGGAGGTCATGCAACGGGCACTCTCCGCGAGCGACGACGTGGCGGTGGTGCTGCTGGGACGGCCCTACACCGTGCTCTCGCCGGCCATGAACGCCGGCATCCCCGGCATCTTCGGCCGGCTGGGGGTCAAGGCCTTCTCCCAGGACATGCTGCCGCAGCAGGAGCCGGCGGAGCTGCGCGCGCTGCTGCGCGCCTCCAAGTGGTTCCAGAGCCGGCGCATCTTCGCCGCCGCGGACGCGGTCGGCCGGACCGAAGGGCTGTACCCGGTGCTGCTCACCTCCTTCAAGTGCACCCCGGACGCCTGCACCATGGAGTACATCCGGCGCATCCTGGACGCCCACCAGAAGCCCTACCTGGTGCTCCAGCTCGACGAGCACGACTCGCGCGTGGGTTACGAGACCCGCGTCGAGGCGGCGCTGCGGGCGTTTCGCAACCACCGGCGGGGCTCGCGGCCCCGCGCGGACCAGGCGAAGCTCTCGCGGGTGCCGGTCCGCATCAAACGGGCCGGCGGGCGCACGGTGTTCGTGCCGCCCTGGGACAGCCTGGGCACGCGCCTGTTCACGGCGGTGCTGCGCCGCACGGGCGCGGACGCGCGGCTGATCCCGGAGACTCCCACGCTCATCCGCGAGAGCCTGGGGCACAACACCGGCCAGTGCCTGCCGCTGTCCATCATCGTGCACGAGTTCATCCGGGCGGTGCGGCAAGCGGACCTGGACCCGGCGCGGACGGCGCTGTGGATGCCGACCTCCTCCATCGGCTGCAACATCTGTTTCTTCCCGCAGTACGGCAAGGCCCTGCTGGAGAACATCGGGGGCGGCTTCGAGAAGGCGGCCATCTACGCCGGCGAGCCGAGCTGCCAGGAGATCTCGGCGCGGGCCATCCTGCACTCGTTCTACGCCTTCACCTTCGCGGGCATGCTGCGGCGCATGATCTGCCGGGTGCGGCCCTACGAGAAGCATCCGGGCGAGACCGACCGGGCCGCGGCCTGGGCCATGGACCTGTTCGAGCGCACGTTGCTCGAGGATCTGCCCCGGCGCCGCGCGGTGCGGCGGGTGGTGGACGCCTTCTTGCAGATCGGGGTGGAGCGGGAGCCGCGCCCGCTGGTGGCCATCTTCGGCGACCTGTACTGCCGCGACAACGACGTGTTCAACCAGGAGCTGGTGCGGCTCATCGAGCGGCACGGCGGCGAGGCGCTGTGCACGCCCTACACCGAGTACACCCGCATCATCGCCGGGCCCTACCTGCGCAAGTGGTGGCGCGAGGGGTTGTACCGGGACGTCTTGCTCACCGCGCCCTTCGCCATGGGCTTCGAGCTGCTGGAGTACCCCTTCCGCCGCGAGTTCCAGCGGGTGCTGGGGCGGCGGCCGGTGGTGCGGCGGCGGGAGCGCCCCGAGAAGATCCTCTCCCGCTTCGGCGTGAGCATGTTCCACACCGGCGAGAGCTTCGACAACCTGCTCAAGATCTTCCACCTCGTCGAGCGCTACCCGGAGATCGCGCTCTTCGTGCAGACCAACCCGGCCTTCTGCTGCCCCTCGCTGGTGACCGAGGCCATGGCGAACCGCATCGAGCGGGAGACGGGCGTGCCGGTGGTCACCGTGACCTACGACGGCACCAGCGCCGATCACAACCAGCGGGTGGTGCCGTACCTGGAGCTGGCGGTCGGCAAGGCCAACGGGGTGGGGCGAACGACGAACCCGCCCGCGCTGGCGCCGGAGGCCGAGGCCCCGCGCCCGGTCGCGTGAGCGGGGTGGCGGGCGCGGGCCGCCTCAGGGGTACGGGATCTCCTCGAACTCGCCGTGTTTGTTCACCTGGAACATCCCTAGCGACTCGCGCTCGGCGGAACCCTTGCCGCTGGCGGAGGCGGGGGACTCGCGCAGAAGTTCGAAGTTCCAGGGCGGGTCGTCGGGGCCCGGCGCGAACGGCCCCGTGGCGGGGGCGCGCCGGCGCACCTGGTAGCACTCGGGCCGCTCGCGCATGTCCGGGTAGCGGCACTGGAGATGCGAGAGCGCGATGGCGTAGGCCTGCTCCTGGGTCCGCGGGGTCTCGGCGGCCGGCGCCGGCGGGCACTCGACAACCGTCCGGGTCGCCGCGGCGCACCCCGAAAGAGCGCCTCCCAGGAACAGGGAGAGCAGCATCGCTCGCAAGGCCAGACGACTCGCTCTCATCGCTGGCATTCGCTGGTGCTCCAACGGCGCGACCGTCCGCGCTGGCTGGGTGGGCCCCGCGGCCGGTCGCGCTTGGGGATGTTCGCACGCGCGAGGCGAGTGTTGGTTGAAATTGCGGGTCATGGCTTGTCGTAGCAGCAGCGGCCGCCGAGCCAGGCCTCGGCAGTTTCGGGGAGGAACACCATGTTGTCCTTCATGCGTAGCAGGCAGGTGCCCCAGTCCTTGAAGCGGCTCTCGTCGTTGGAGAGGAGAAAGTCGCAGGCGTGACAGGTGCCGAGGTCGCAAGCGTAGCAGGCGTACGCGGCCCCGCCCGCCAGGCGGTAGGCGGGCGCGTCGGTGTAGTACTCCTGCACCCACTCGGCCATGTTGCCCACCATGTCGAACATGTGGTTCCCCGCGGTGCACTCCGAGAACTCGCCCGTGCGCGAGCGGGTGCCGGGGGAGCTCCAGCCCTCGTTGCAAAGACCGGGACGGTATTCGATGCCGTACGGCAGCAGGCGCGCGTCGTACCCCTGGCAGGCGCTGTTCCACTCGGGCTGCCGGCACAGGCGCAGGCCCTGGGCCTCGCAGGCGCGCTTTACGCGGTACCAGCTCAGGTAGCCCGACGGATAGATCCCCGGCAGCGCGCAGGCGTACAGGGTGACCGAGGGGTTCTCCGGCCCCGCCGGCCAGCCGGCCGGGTAGTCGTCGGCGTCCACCCCGTACTGCCGCCCGGTGCAGTCGGGGTTCTCGAACACGCCGATCTCGTAGGCGGTCATGTAGGTGCCGGGGAAGAAGTCGGTGTTGAAGCGCACCAGCACGCCGCCGCGCTCGTCGGTGAGCCCGTCGCAGTTGTTGTCCCGGCCGTCGTTCTTTTCGGCGCCGCTCTCCGGCAGGTACGTCGGCGCCACCTCCTCGTCGGTCGCGCCGTCGCAGTCGTCGTCGAGCCCGTCGCAGATCTCGGCGCTCGAGCGATCGTTCGAGCCGCCCGGCATGGTGCTGCAACGCGTGCTCCCGTCCGGGGCGCACTCGAAGACCCCGTTGGGACACACGCCCTGGCCGGGACAGGGCTCTGCCACGCCGAAGCCTTCGTCGGTCTGGCCGTCGCAGTCGTCGTCGGCGCCGTCGCAGCGCTCGGCGGCGGGGACGGGGGCGTCGCACACCCAGGCGTGGTCGAGGCAGGTCTCCCGGCCGCGGCAGGTGCCGTAGCTGTTCTTCTTTTCGCAGTCGCGGGCTTGCACGTCCTCGTCGGTTGCGCCGTCGCAGTCGTTGTCCACGCCGTCGCAGTCCTCGATGCCGCCGTGGGTGATGGCGCAGCCCGCCTCGCAGCGGCCGCGGCCGGTGCAGCGGTAGCCCGAGGGACAGTCGGAGGCGTACACGCAATCGAAGACGCACTCGCCCGAGGCGATGGCGCAGTAACGCCCGGAGGGGCAGTCGCTGTCCGTCTTGCAGCCCCCGCCGGACGATCCCGAGCAGCCGATCGGCGATGCCAGCGGGATTGAGAGGAGCACCAATGTCTGCCAACGCAGCCACTGGATTCTTTCGCGAAAGAAAAACATCCCAGCTCGCGTGCTCATGGTCTGTCGCGGCAGCATCGGGCCCCCAGGAAAAAGTTCGCCTGTTCCGGTAAAAACATCATCACGCCGTTATCCTGCAACAGGCAAGACGCCCAGTCCAGGTAGGCCTCCTCGGCGGCGGGATCCTGGCGATCACAGGGATGCCGGCAGACACCCATATCGCAGATGATGCACTGATAGGTGCCGCTTCCGGCGAGGCGGTACCTCGGATCCACCTGCGAGGCGTTGTCCACCCATTCGGCCAGGTTGCCCACCATGTCGAAGAGGTGGTTTTGTGCGGTACAACTCGCGAACTCGCCGGTGCGCGAGAGCGCTCCATCCTCGGACCAGCCGTCGTTGCAGGTTCCCGCAAGGTAACTGGCGCCGTAAGGAAACTTGATGGGTCTGCCGTTCTGGCAGGCGGTGTTCCACTCCATGTGGGAGCACAGGCGCAGGCCCTGGGCCTCGCAGGCGCGCTTGGCGCGGTACCAGCTCAGGTAGCCGGACGGATAGATCCCCGGCAGCGCGCAGGCGTACAGGGTGACCGAGGGGTTCTCCGGCCCCGCCGGCCAGCCGGCCGGGTAGTCGTCGGCGTCCACCCCGTACTGCCGCCCGGTGCAGTCGGGGTTCTCGAACACGCCGATCTCGTAGGCGGTCATGTAGGTGCCGGGGAAGAAGTCGGTGTTGAAGCGCACCAGCACGCCGCCGCGCTCGTCGGTGAGCCCGTCGCAGTTGTTGTCCCGGCCGTCGTTCTTTTCGGCGCCGCTCTCCGGCAGGTACGTCGGCGCCACCTCCTCGTCGGTCGCGCCGTCGCAGTCGTCGTCGAGCCCGTCGCAGATCTCGGCGCTCGAGCGATCGTTCGAGCCGCCCGGCATGGTGCTGCAACGCGTGCTCCCGTCCGGGGCGCACTCGAAGACCCCGTTGGGACACACGCCCTGGCCGGGACAGGGCTCTGCCACGCCGAAGCCTTCGTCGGTCTGGCCGTCGCAGTCGTCGTCGGCGCCGTCGCAGCGCTCGGCGGCGGGGACGGGGGCGTCGCACACCCAGGCGTGGTCGAGGCAGGTCTCCCGGCCGCGGCAGGTGCCGTAGCTGTTCTTCTTTTCGCAGTCGCGGGCTTGCACGTCCTCGTCGGTTGCGCCGTCGCAGTCGTTGTCCACGCCGTCGCAGTCCTCGATGCCGCCGTGGGTGATGGCGCAGCCCGCCTCGCAGCGGCCGCGGCCGGTGCAGCGGTAGCCCGAGGGACAGTCGGAGGCGTACACGCAATCGAAGACGCACTCGCCGGAGAGAGGGGCGCAATAGCGGCCGGAGGGACAGTCATTGTCGGTCTTGCAGCCCCCGCCGGAAGACCCCGAGCAACCCGACAGGCCGGTCAGGACGCACCAGCAGGTCGTAAACAATATGTAGCCGACTCGCCTCATCACGAGAGTTCACGCTCCGGCTTTCTGACGAGCCAATCTAATGCGGAAAACAGGAACCGGTCAACCGGGGCGCCCGCGCCGCGCAGAGGACACACCTGGCGCGCCGCGAAGATCGGGTATATCGCGCGGCTGCCTGACGGTCGAACGGGTTGCGCGTTCTTTCACCGGCGGGCCTGGGAGCGCAGCGTCCAGCCGATGAGCTGGTACAGCACGCGCGCGCCCACGTTGCCGTCCCACTCGTCGCCGCCGGAGGGAGCCGGGGCCACTTCGCACAGGTCGAAGCCCACGATGGTGCGGCCGCTCTCCACCACGGCCCGCAGCACCTGGCACGCCTGGAAGAACGAGAGCCCGCCGGGCACCGGGGTGCCGGTGTGCGGGCAGAGCGCCGGATCGAGGCCGTCGATGTCGAACGAGACGTACACCCGCCGCGGCAAGCTCCCGGCGACGCGGCGCAGCAGGCGGCCCCATCCCCCCTGGGCCTGGAGGGCGCGCTGGAGGTCGCTATCGAAGAAGGTCCGGATCTGGCCGCGGCTCCCCTGGATGAGGCGGTACTCCTCCTCGCCGAAGTCGCGGATGCAAAGCTGGACGATGCGCGACACCCCGGCCAGGCGGGCGAAGACGTTGAACATGATGGAGGCGTGGCTGAAGGTGAAGCCCTCGTAGGCGCGCCGCAGGTCGGCGTGGGCGTCGAAGTGCAGGATGCCCAGGCCGGGAAAGCGCTCGGCGCAGGCGGCGATGGCGCCGAACGGCACGGCGTGATCCCCGCCCAGGATACCCGGGATTCGGCCCGCCTGGAGCAGCCGGCCGGTCTGCGCGAACACCCAGCGGTTGAGCGCCTCGCTGACGCGGTTGACGGCGCCAGCGGCCTTGCGGATCGCTCGCGGCGCGCCCTCGGCGCCGCCGGCGGCGATGACCTTCTCGGCGAGCTTGCGGGCGGCGCGGTTCCATGCGTGGACGCGGCGGTCCTCCGGAAGGAGGACGATGCCGGCCTGGTAGGGGCGGCCGATCTCGGGCTCGAACAGCTCGACCTGCCGCGAGGCCTCCAGGATGGCGCGGGGGCCGCGGCTCGTCCCGGCGCGGTAGGAGGTGGTGGCGTCGAAGGGCACGGGCACCAGCACCACCCGCGCCTTGTCGTTTCGGGTGGGCAGGCCGAAGATGCCCGAGCCGGGCTTGGCGGCGGCATCCGGATCGAAGGTCATGGTTCACCTCGGGTTGGAGTCGGCCGCAGGGTACAACCGGAGCGTCCCCGTGGCAAATGGCGGCATGAATTGCTTGGCACCCCGGGAGCGAGAACGTATAATCCCGCCCGTGGAAGGCGAGGTCCCCAAAAAGCCGCGCATCACGCTGGCGTTCAAGCTCACCCTGTTCACCGCCGTGCTGGTGATCCTGGTGTGCGGGGCCATGGCGTATTTTCTGGTGTTTCGCTCCGCCGAGCAGCGCACCGAGGCCATGGCCTCGCGGGTGGAGGCGTTCACCAAGATCATCGGCGGCATGAAGGCCTCCGGCATCCAGGGCCGCCAGTACGATCCCTTCCTGGTGAAGACGCTGGTGGATCACGGCCAGGGCTTGGGGACCGACCTGTGCTTCGTGGTGTTCGAGGAGCCCGGCAAGCCGCCGGAGGGCGTGGCCAACCGCGCCTGCCTCGAGACGGCGGCGCCCGAGCTGGCCCGGGCCACCGCCGGCCGGCCGGAGGAAGAGGCGCTCTCGCTTCTGGCCAAGTGCGACTCCCGGCGGGAGCATCTGTGGGTGCAATCGCTCCAGGTGCGGCCCTCGCGGGAGGCGCCGCTGATCTTGCGGGCCACCCTGGGGTTCTCCGCGCTCACCCTGGACCGGGAGCTGCGCCGCTCTCTTTCGGCCAACGCGGCCGTCACCGGGGTGTCCGTCCTGGCCGGCCTGCTCATGGCCTTCCTGCTGGCGCGCCAGTTCGCCCGGCCCATCCGGGCGGTGGCCGAGGCCATGGGGCAGGTGGCCGCCGGGGACCTCGAGCGTAGCCTCTCGGTGCGAAGCCGGGACGAGGTGGGCCTGCTGGCCTCGGCCTTCAACGTGATGACCCGCGGCCTGCGCGAGCGCGAGCGCATCAAGAGCACCTTCGCGCGCTACGTCTCGGACTCGGTGGCCGAGCGCATCCTCAAGGAGGAGAAGGACATCGACCTGCGCGGCGAGCTGCGGGAGGTCACCATCCTGTTTCTGGACATCCGCGGGTTCACCGCGCTGGTGGAGCTCCTCTCGCCGCAGGAGGTGGTGTCGCTGCTCAACGACTACTTCGAGATCATCATCGACATCATCTTTCGCTACGAAGGCACCATCAACAAGTTCATCGGCGACTCCATCCTGGCCATCTACGGCGCGCCGCAGCAGGTGGAGCGGCCCGAGCTGCGGGCGGTGCTCACCGCGGCGGAGATCCAGCGCGCGGTGGGGGAGTTCAACTGGCGCCGCATGCAGGCCGGCAAGCCGGTGGCCAACTTCGGCATCGGCATCCACGCCGGCGAGGCCATCGCCGGCAACATCGGCTCGGCCCGGCGCATGGAGTACACCGTCATCGGCCGCTCGGTGAACCTGGCCCAGCGCATCCAGGCCAGCAGCCACGAGGGGCAGATCCTGATCAGCGAGAGCGTGAGAAAGAGCGTCGAGGACCTGGTGTCCACGCAGGCCCTGGAGCCGGTGTTCCTCAAGGGCATCCTGGAGCCGATCGAGTTGTTCGAGGTGACGAACGTGCGCTGGGACGCGCTCCCCGCGCAGTTCGCGCCACGGACAGCAGCGGGGAGAACCACATGAAATTCGGATACGCCGCCATCGCCACGGCCATCACCGCGGCCGCCCTGTGTTGTCTTTGGGCCTGCGACCGCAAGGGCCCCGAGCCGGAGAAGGATCTCACCATCGTGGTGGAGGCCGATCGCAGCAAGATCGCCCAGGAGGAGAAGGCCCTGGCCGAGAAGCGATCGCTCTTCGAGCAGGAGAAGGAGGCCCTGGAGCGCGAGCGGCGGGACCTCGAGCATGCGCGCGAGCAGGCCAAGGGCGTGGACCAGGCGCAGGAGAAGCGTCTGCTCGACAACGAGCGCCGCCTGGCCGAGAAGGAGCGGGCCATGCGCGAGCGCGAGGCATCCCTGGAGGCCGAGCGCGCCACCATCGAAAAGCAGAAGCAGGCCCTGGAGGGCAAGGCGGGCGCGGCGGGGATCCCGGGCGCCGAGATCGCACAGCGCGAGCGCGGGCTGGCCGATCGCGAACGGGGTCTGGCGCAACGGGAAGGGCTGCTGGCCCAGCGGGAGAAGTCGCTGGCGGAGCGCGAGGCAGAGCTGGCGCGCCGGGAGGCGGCCTTCCTCAAGCTGCAGGGACAGCCATCGCGCGCGCCGGTCCCGGTGGCGGCCGGCGGGCCGGCGGTCACCCGGCAGGCGGTGGACAAGGCCATGAAGGAGGTGCTGGCGCGCATGCGCCAGAAGGGGTTGTTGTGGGCCGATCTGCCGGCCGAGGTGTCCGGCGCCCAGGCCCAGGTGACGCGGGCCCTGAAGAAGAACGAGCTGGCGCGCGCCGCCGACCTGGTCGAGCAACTGGACGCCGCGGTGAACGCCATCCAGGTGGACGCGGACTTCATCGACCGCAAGTTCAAGTGGCTGAACGAGCTGAAAAAGACACGCCCGCCGGCGGCGGCGGACGCGGAGACCGTGAAGACCTTGCTGCGGCGGGTCACCCAGTTGGTGGGCGACGGGCAGTTCGCCGCGGCCAATCAAGAGCTCAACCGTATCCACGCCTTGCTGTCCCGCTGAAAGCGAGGCCGCCATGTCTCGACTCACCGCAATCGTCGTGTTGCTCGTGGCCCTGGCCGGCGTGGTGGCCGGCGCCTACTTCGCGCTCTTTCCCCGGCTCGAGAGCCTGCAGGCCAAGGAGATCGAGGGGGAGCTCCGCCTGGGCGCCCAGGTGATCCAGGGCCTGGAGCAGAAGGCGCAAGACCTGCTGCAAAGGAAGCTGCGCGAGCTGGCGGCCCGGCCGGCGCTGCGGGAGCTTCTGGCCCAGAAGCCCGCCGACGAGAACGCGCGCGAGGCCTGGCTCACCAACCTGCGGGCCGAGGTGGCCGCGCAGGTGGCCCTGCTGCGGGACCTGCCGATCCGGGACCTGTTCATCCTGGACGCCGCCGGGACAGGCCTGGTGCGAAACATCGATCTCCACTGGACCGGCAAGCCGCCCTCGGACGATGCGGCGGTGTTGGAGATGGTGCGCTCGGCGCAGGGCGGGCAGACGCGCGCCGGCGTGGTCGCCAGCGGTTCGCAGCTGCTGCGGGTGGCGGCGGTGCCCGTCGGCAACACCCCCCCGCAGGGGATCCTGCTGCTCCAGGCGCTGGTCGACGATCAGAGCGCGCGGAACTTCCGCGGAAAGCTGCCGCTGGAGATCGAGGAGATGGACGTGGCCGTGATGTTCGGCGGCGACGGCGTGGCGGGGACCTCCCTGGCGGAGGAGAAACTCGAGTGGCTGCACCAGGCCGCCAAGCAGCCTCCGCTCTCGGAGTGGCTGGCGGGCAAGCGCGGCGAGGACTCGCTGGTGTTCTCCTTCGGCCCGAAGGGCCGGTTGCGAGCGGCGGCCATCGCGGCGGAGGCGGCGGAGCCGGCGAGCCATTCGCTCATCGTGATCCGGGACCTCGACGCCTTGCGGCGGCCGTTCGCGGAGCTTCTGCTCTGGACCGGCGCGGCGGCCGGGGCGGCCTGGATCGCGCTGTCGCTCCTGCTCCTCATCTTCGGCGGACGGTTCTTCCGGGCGGCGGCGGCGCTGGAGCGCGAGGCGCTATCGGTGTTGCACGGGGAGAAGCCGGCGGTGACCCCGCGCGGCCCGGCCCTGATCCGGTCGCTTGCGGAGATCTTCAACCAGGTCCGGGAGAAGGCGCCCGCCGCGGCTGCGCCTCCCGCTCCGCCCGCCCCGGAAACGCCCGAGCCTCCCCCCGACCAGGCCCCGACGGAGTTGGCGCAGGCCCCGGAAGCGGCTTTGGGCGAGGGCGAGCCCGCGGAACCCGCCGCTCCCGCGGAGGCCCCCACTGAAACCAACGAGGTCGTTGGCGAGGAGCCCCGCGAGGGCGAGGCGCCGGCGCCCGAGGAGGCCGGCGCGGCAATGGCCGAGGCGCCGCCGTCCGA
>CAZLNM010000119.1:0-14311 GCA_964561025.1 uncultured Myxococcales bacterium | reverse complement strand
TGGGGTGGCTTGGGAGAATTCAGCAGCAAAAACAAAACAAGAGGGGCTGGCCCCAAAGGGTTCGGAGGAACTTTCTTCGGGTCTTATCCGTCACAAGACACTGAGAGCGCCGAACTACTCCAATCTGAGAGGTGGCGCGTGAAAACAATCCTTGTGGTTTTTACGCTCGCATGTTCGTTCGGCGGCGGGATGCTACTCGAGAACCATCTGCAAGGGCAACCCACCGCGGTGGACGGCGTGGCTGTTTGCGGCGCCGCCGCGGACGAGGGCAGCCAGGGTGAGTTGCTGCGCTCCCGCGCCGAGGGCGTCCGAACCTTCTTCTCCTTCTTTTCCTCTTCCGGTCCGGCGAATACCGAACCCTTGCTCGAAGATGGGCCCACTCTGACGCTCGACGAGGCCCGCGAGCTGTTCGAAGAGGCGCTGGCGAGCCGCAGGGTAGACACCCGGGCCGAACTTCTCTCGAAGATCGCTCTCGAGGTCGCGCCGGAAACGATCCCGAGCGTCATCGGTTGGGTGGCGCGCATCCCCGGCGCTCGCGATCGCGAGAGTTTCGTCATCGATCTCCTGGGCCGCTGGGCTGCCGAGGACGCTCCGGCTGCCCTGGCCTACGCCGAGAACATCCCGGCCCGCCGCCAGCGCTCCGAGGCCCTGGGCACAGTACTGCACAGGTGGCAGGCGTCCGATCCCGAGGCCGCCGTGTCCTGGGTGCTCTCGCGCCCACCGGGCCTGGAGCGCCAGCAGCTTCTTACGGCTAGCCTCACCGAGCTCAGCTACACCGATCCCGCGCGGGCCTTCGACCTCTACACCCGAGCTCGGGTGGACGGCGCAAACATTTCGGAAGGAGAATACTTGGTAGGGCCGATGTTCATGAGCTGGGTCGGGAAAGACCCCGCCGCGGCCTCCCAGAAGGCTTTGACCCTTTCCGACGACAACGAACGCCTGCAGGCCCTGCGGGCGGTGGCCACGACTTGGGCCGAGCGGGAACCGGAGGCGGCGCTGGCCTGGGCCGACTCGCTCCCCGCGGGGACGCAACGCGACACGGCTTGGGCCGCGGCGATCCTGGCCGAGGCCGAGCGCGATCCCGAGGCCGCCATGAAGCGTCTTGCCGCACACGCCGACCACCCCGATGCCGAAATGCTGGCTTCCTCGCTGGCCTCGACCTGGGCCTACCAGGATCCAGAAGCGGCGTTGGCGTGGGCCAAGAAGCTGCCTTTCGGAAGCCAGCGAGACGAGGTGATACGCGTCGTGGGCCAGCACGTAGCCGGCGACGATCCGCGCCGGGCCTTTCGGCTGGCGCAGGAGGTCGGCGACCAAGAGGCGCGAGAGATGTTGCTGCGCGACTCGGTGCGCGAGTGGGCGCTGCAGGATCCCCAGGAGGCGGCCCGCAACATCTTCCAGCTTCCGCCGTCAGAGGCGCGGACCCAGATCCTGGCGGACATGGTAGGTGGGTGGACGGGAAGCGATCCCGGCGCCGCCGCCGACTTCGTGGAGCGTCTGCCGCCCGGCGAGGAACGGGACCAGGCCGCCATCCAGCTCCTGGTGGGTCTCGGCTACCAGGACCCGAAGAAGGCCGCCGAGTACCTGGGGCGTTTCCCCGGCAAGGTCACGGACGAGGTGGTGGGTGCGGTGGTCGGCGGGTGGGCCGACCAGTCGCTCGAGGAGGTCACCGCCTGGGTCGTCAGCCTGCCGAGTGGCGCCACCCAGGACAAGGCGCGGGAGGCGCTCTCGGACATCACCTTCGAGCGCGATCCCAAGATGGCCATCGAACAGGTCCGCGCCATCCAGGACGAGGAGGCCCGCACCCGCGCGGCCATGAACCTCAAGCTGCGCGCCGACGCCGTCGGAGACGAGGCTTCGCGGGAGCTGTTGCGCCAGTCCTTCCCCTTGCCCGAGGCCAGCGCGCCCGTCAACTGGGGCGACTGCAACTGCACCTGCACCTGCCCCGCCTCCAAGCCGCCGCCCCAGTTCGATTTCTGATCGGAAGGAAGCTATCGGGCCGGCGCCCTCAAGGTTGCGTCGCGATGTCGTCGCCCCCATTGGCCTGGCGGAAGGCCCAGATCTGCATCACTCCGCGGAGCGCGCTCTGCACCTGAAGTTTGGCGTAGGTGCCGTCCGAGAGCTTGAGCACGTAGACGTTCCAGCTCATGGTGTACCCCTGCTCGCAGTTGCCGCCGGTGGCGAAGCCGTTGCCGATCACGTAGCTGTTCTCCGCCGGCGCGTCGGTCTGGTAGCCGTCGGCCGGAGCACGCTCCACGTCGTGGAAGGTGCGGGAGGCGCCCAGGTTGAGCCCGGTGACCCCGGGCCCGAGCGCGAGCGCCATGCCTCCCGCGGCCGGGTCCTCGAAGGCGCGCAGGTCGTAGTCCGTGGGTTCGTTTCCCACGGTCATGGTCCGCAGGTTGAGGTAGTTCTGGTGGCTGGGCGAACTCTCCAGCGCCGTGGCCAGCGTGGATGCCTTGGGAAGCTCACGGACGCACTCCGCACCGCTGGCCTGGTACCCGGCCGGACACTCGCAGCGCGCCACGCCGTCGTCTTCTACACACGTGCCTACCCCGCCGCAGCGCACGTTCGCGCAGGGGTCCGCCTCCCCGAAGGCGCAGGCGCACAGGGAAAGAGACAGCCAAACCGAAACGCACCTCGTCCATAGATCAAGCATCGTCGCTCCTCCTTGAGATTCGAGCGGCTGATAATGAAAGATCCAGCCGCTCGATGCAAGGGCTTTTGATTTGCCCGGCGGTGCACTCCGCGCACCTGCCGCGCTCGGATTGACCTGGCCCACCGTCCATGCTAGTCATCAGACCCCTGACTCGGATTATGCAAAGGAGAGAAAGCCATGATCGTGACCACCAAGAAGCTGTTCGAGCTCGCCTACGGCCGCTACGCCATCGGCGCCTACAACATCAACAACCTGGAGCAGGCCATGGGCCTGTTCCGCGGCAACCTCGACTCCCAGGCCCCCTTCATCATCCAGATCTCCAAGGGGGCGCGCAGCTACACCGACAAGCGTATGTTGGAGGCCATCATCCGCGCCGCCGACGAGGTCTTCCCGCAGGCCATCTTCGCGGTGCACCTGGACCACGGTGACCTGGAGGCCTGCATGGACTGCATCCAGAGCGGCTTCTACTCCAGCGTCATGATCGACGCCTCGGACAAGCCCTTCGAGGAGAACATCCGCATCACCCGCCAGGTGGTGGAGGCCGCCCACAAGAAGGGCATCGTGGTCGAGTCCGAGCTGGGGCAGCTCGGTGGGGTGGAGGAGCACGTCTCGGTGGACGAGAAGAACGCCCACCTCACCGATCCCAACCAGGCCAAGGAGTTCGTCGAGAAGTCCGGCTGCGACTCGCTGGCGGTGGCCATCGGCACCTCGCACGGGGCCTACAAGTTCAAGGGCGCCCAGGCGCTGCGCATGGACGTGCTGGCCGAGATCCAGAAGCGTCTGCCCAAGTTCCCGCTGGTGATGCACGGCTCCTCCTCGGTGCCCAAGGAGGAGGTGGACCGCATCAACGCCGCCGGCGGCAAGCTCAAGGACACCAAGGGCGTCAACGAGAACGAGTTCGCCAAGGCCGCCACCCTGGGCGTGACCAAGGTCAACATCGACACCGACGGCCGGTTGGTGTGGACGCGGGTGCACCGCGAGTTCTTCCGCGACACGCCGGAGAAGTTCGACCTGCGCGACCCGGGCAAGGTGTTCATGAAGGAGTACGCCAAGTTCATCGCCCACAAGAACGAGAAGCTCGGCTCGGCCGGGAAGTTGCCCGAGGTCCAGAAGGCCCTGGCCCGGTGAGCGAGCCTCTCGCTCTCGGAGAAGGGATTCTCTGTCTGTGACATGCGCGAAATCCGCGTAGTCATTTCCTTGCAAGAGCGACCGTGGGGCCCGCTGGCGAGAGCCACCAGGGGTGCTTGGGATATTGAAGCGTCTGACCGCGGTGCCATCAGAGCAGGCGCGATCGACGCAATTTGCGGCCGGTCTTGCCTTGGCGCGAGCGGCCGCGTGTTCTGGTGACGACCCCTGGTCGCGCCAGGCGTTTCCCTCTTTCCCGGGGATTGGAGGTCGGCATGAAACGTGTGTTGCTGGTGGTGCTGGGGGTGGGCCTGCTGGGCGGGCTCATCCAGGCCAAGGATCGCGACGCGGCCTTCTACCAGAAGCAGTTCGAGCAGTGGAGCCGCGCCATCGCCGAGCTCAAGAACGCCGACACCGACGGCAGCCTGAGCGCGGACATCGAGCTCATTCGCACCTGGATCACCCAGGGACAGGCCTTCCTGGCCCAGGAGAAGACGTCGGCCATCGATCCGCTGCTTTTGCGCGTCGAGGCGCAGGTCGAGTACCTGCGGGTGAAGCTCGACCGCATCTCGGCCGAGAACGCCGCCCAGGAGAGCGAGGACCAGGCCGCCGCCATGGAGAAGCAGGCCGAACAGATGGCCGCCGCGGCCCAGGCCGCCGAGGAGCGGGTCCGGGAACTCGAGTCCCGGGGCCCCTGAGGGAGGACGCCATGCGCAAGCTCATCGGGATCGCCGTGTGTGCGCTGTGTGGCTGCGCTCCCCCGCCGCGGCCGGCGGAGCTGAACAGCGCTTCCGGGATGTTTTCGGACCAGGTCGCGGTGCAGTCGGCCCAGCGGGCCGCGCCCGCGGTGTTCACGCTGGCCCAGCGCTACTACAAGCTGGCCCAGGAGGACTACAACGCCCGCCGCATGGAGTCGTGCGTGTCGCACTCGCTGCTGGCGGCCGTCAAGTTCAGCACCGCCCTGGAGCATTCGCGCAGGCTGCAGGCCGAAGAGCGGCGCGCCAGGGCCGAGGAGAAGCTGGCCGCCGCCAAGAAGAAGCTGGCCCAGCAGGAGCTACGGCGCCGCGAGGCCGAGGACCGGGTCATGCGGCTCGAGCAGATCCAGGCGCTGCGGACCAAGCTCGCCGAGGAGCAGGAGAAATCGAAGGCCGAGAAGGCCCGCATCGCCGCCGAGCTGGAGAAGGCCCGCGCCGAGGCCGAGGCCCGTCTGGCCGCGGAGCAGAAGGCCGCCGCCGAGCGTCTGGCCGCGGAGCAGAAGGCCCTGGAGGAGGCGAGGCGCGACAAGGCCACCCAGGAGGCGCTGGCCGCTGCGGCCTCCAAGCTCCAGGCCGCCGAGTCGCTGGAGGCCGCCACCTTCGACCCCAACAACTTCGGCATCGCCAAGAACTTCCTGGAGCAGGCGCGAGCCGCGGCCCAGCAGAAGCGCTTCGAGGACGCCCAGACCCTGGCCCAGAACGCCTCGCAAAAGGCCGACGCCGCCATCGCCGCCTCCCAGGAGCAGTACGCGAGGAAGCAGGAGAAGATGAAGCTCCTGGCCGAGCGCAAGGCGCTGTTCGAGGAGGCCTACCGCCTGCCCACCCTGGTTCGCCAGGAGGGGCGCGGGGTGGTGGTGAGCCTGTACGACCTGTTCGCGCCGGGAAAGAACATCATCTTACCCGAGCGCTACTCCCTGCTGGACCAGGTGGCCGAGATCGCCCAGCGCTACTCGGCCTACCCGTTGGTGGTCGAGGGTTACACCGACTCGGTGGGTTCGGACGCCGCCAACCTGGCGCTCTCCCAGGGCCGCGCCCAGGCGGTGCTGGACTACCTGGTGCAGATCCGCAAGCTCGACTTCAACCGGGTCAAGGCCTCGGGTTATGGTTCCTCCAACCCCGTGGCTGACAACTCCACCGCCGAGGGCCGCTCCAAGAACCGGCGCGTGGAGGTGATCTTCCTGTTCCGGTAGATACCTCGACCGCCAGATTCTCCGTCATTCTTTCATATCCCAGAAAATCAGCAGAAACTCAGAAACTCAGGGCCTGTCCCCGGGTTTTTCCGGGTTTTTCCCAGTGTTTCTGATGTAAAAACAGATTGATAGCCGGGGATGCGATTCTGAAGGATCTGGCGGCTTACGGCCTACAATGAGATGCGGTAGGCGGCCCCCACCATCAAGATCATGCTATCGGAACCGGCGTGGTTGAGATCGGGGAAGCCGAACCGAACGAAGGCGTCCAGATCGCGGCCGATGGTGTACTGCGCCTGAACGTACAGGGGGATGAGCGTGGGGAACCCATCCTTGGCCAGCTTGCGGATGCCGAAGTGCAGCTCGATGGCCAGCGCCTCCATGGGGTTGACGATCGGGCCGAGATCGAACTCGAAGGCAAAGCCCCCGGGGCCACCGGTGAACCCCAGGCCGACCGTTGCGAACATGGCGAACATCTGCGCGAACTTGTACTTGGTGAGCCCCTGGAACAGCAATCCGAAGTCAGTACCGAAGGCCCCCGGCGCCATGCCACGGAAGTGATCGCTGGTGGCCACCGCCAGGTTGGCCCGGCCGGCCAGCATCAGGTTGGGGACGTTCACCAGCGAGGTGAGGTCGTAGGCGCCGTGGAACACCAGCTCGCCGGCCTTGAACTCCGGGCTCATGGCCAGCGGCATGTGGAACCCCGCCTCGAGCTTGTCCACGATGCCCATGCTGGCGCCCAGCACCAGGCCGATGATGTTGTCACCCTGCCCGCTGATGAAGTTGATGAAGAAGGCGGCGTCGGGCTCCAGCGTCATGCGCGGCAGCACGAGCGGCCGCTCCACCTCGGACACCGGGTAGCCGGTGGGCACCACCACCACCGGCGGCGGGGCGCTCTCGGGTGGCGGGTTCTTGGCGGCCTCCGGAGGCGTGAACACGTCGCTCTTCTTCTCCTCACCACCGCTGTCCTGGGCCAGAACCGGCAGGCTCGCCAGCGCAAAAGCTCCGGCCAGGATCACGCAAAGGAACGCTTTCATGGTCTCTCCTTCCATTCCCGCTTGGGCCGAGGCGCAAAGCGGGCGATTGGCGTCACTGAGGCGGGAGGATTCGAACCTCCATAGACGGATCCAAAGTCCGTTGTCCTGCCATTGGACGACGCCTCAACCTTGTCCGTCCCCCGCAGGCCGCCTACAGCTACCAGCGGCCGGGCGAAGTGTCAAGCGAGGTTTGCGCCCGGACGGGTGGATTGCTATCATGCGAGGTTATGAAGATGTCTTGGTTGGCCATTTGCCTCCTGCCGGTGGCGGCCTGCGGTCCTGCGCCCCACGGCTCCGGCGGCGACCTGCGCCTGGCCTTCGCCGGGTCTCCCCTCGACGGGCCGTGTCCCGAGACGGCCACCGCTCCCGTCCCTCCGCCGAGCCTGGAACGCCTGCGGCTCTCCCTGTGGAGAGCGGACGGAAAGTTGCACGGGAGGGCCGACCTTCGGCTCGGTTCGGACGGGGTGGTGGAGTGGAAGGCCTCCCCGGGCAAGAACTTGATTCTGCAGGCGGTGGGCGTGGTGGGGGGCACGGAGGCGTTCCTGGCCTACGCCGGCGGCATCGACCTCGACGCCGGCCGGCCGGCGCAGGTGGACCTGTTCTTCTCGCCCATCTCGGCCGTCGGGTGCGCCGCGCGGCCCCTGTCTAGCGGGCGCGCCTTCGCCGCGGGCGGGTCGCTCCCCGACGGCCGGGTCGTGGTCGCCGGCGGCGCCGATCGCGTCTTTACGCTCCCCGGCTGCACCGGTTGCCTCGAGCTCGCCGCCAGCGCCGCCTGTGACGTCTTCGAGCCGGGGACGGGCTCGATGTACCCGACCGCCCGCCTGAACCGGGCGCGGCTCCTGGCCAGCGCGACCCCGCTTTCCAACGGGAACCTGCTGGTGGTCGGTGGGGCCTCGCGCGTACGCATCGAGCCGGGGACCTGGCCCCTGCGGGTAGACCCGGCCGACCTGGTGCCGAGCTTCGAGGTGTACGTTTCTGCCGAGGACCGCTGGATCGAGAAGCCGCTGCCTTCCGGCCGGATGTTTCACAGCGCGACTACGCTCTCGGACGGCCGGGTGCTCATCGCCGGCGGCGGGACAGACCCCGCGCAGGCCACCGCCGAGGCGCTGGTGTACGACCCCGGCCTCGAGTCGGCCGGCGACGTGCGGCCGTTCCAGTACCCGCTGCACGCTGCCCGGCTCTCCCACCGCGCGGTCCCCATCTCCTCGAACCGGGTGCTCTTCGTGGGCGGCGCCGTCGGCGCGCCCGCGGCCGAGGTCTTCGATCCGGCCCGCAGCGGCGATCCCTTCGTCGATCTGAACCTCTCCGGCGCGGACGCCAACCTGTTCTTCTTCGAGGCGGCGCCCATCCCGGGCCGCGCCGACGAGATCCTGCTCGCGGGCGGCAGCCTGCCGGACGGTGGCGGGGGCCTGGCGGCGCCGGCGGCCCAGAACGTGCGCGTGCTCTCCATCAGCCGCGCCGAGGCCAAGGCGGGCCCGGCCATGACCGCCGGGCGGTATCTCCCGGCGTTGCTGCCGCTCTCCGATCGGCGCCTGGTGCTGGCCGGCGGGCTCGCGGGCGCCGATGCCGCGCCGCAAGCCGCGAAGCCGATCGTCGCTACCGCCGATGTTTCGCTGGCGCCGTTCGAAAACGGCGGGCGGGCCGTGTCGCTGGGCGCGGCGCGTGCAGGCGCCACGGCGGTTCCGGTCCTCGGCCGGGTGCTGTTGCTCGGTGGTTTCGGCGAGGGAAAACCGCTGGCCTCCGGCGAGATCGTCGCCGGGCGGCCGTGGGACGTCCCCTGAGGAGGTGTTCGTGCGCCACGTCGCCGCGTTGCTCCTGATCGTCGGGTGGCTGGGTGCGCCCGCGGCCGCCGGCGATACGGCCCGGCCGGCGGTGGGTTTTGCCCTGGGGCGGGGAGGCGCGGCGGCCAAGCTGGCGGTGGATTTGCAACGCGAAGTCCGGCAGGTGCTCTCCGAACGCAAGGATCTTTCGCTGCCAGACCTGGACGAGCGGCTCGACGATGAAGGATCCGCCGCGCACCAGCCGCTCCTGGAGGAAGCCCGGGCCTTGTTGCAGGCCGGAAAGGCCGCCTACGAAGAGGTCGATCTGGAGCTGGCCCAGCAGAAGCTCGACCTGGCCCGGGAACACCTGGAGTCGCAGGCGGCCTGGCTGGCCGAGCCCGCCGCGTTGCGCGAGTGCCTGGTGTACCTCGGCGCCAGCTGGGTCCTGTCGGGCGAGGTGGACCGCGGGATCGAGTACTTCTCCCGCGCGCTGGATCTCGGGGGCGATTCCGGGATCGATCGCGACGTCTTCCCCCCGGACATCCAGGAGGTGTACGAGCGGGCGCGGAAGCATTCGGCGGAGCAGGCGCGCGGCGCGCTGTCGGTGTCCATCGAGCCGCTGGGCGCGGAGGTGTTTGTGGACTTCGCCTTCCGCGGCGGCGCGCCGTTGCAGGTGGACGGGCTGCGCCCCGGACCCCACGTGCTGGTGGCACGCAAGGACGGCTTTCGCCGCTTCGGCGCGGTGCTGACGGTGGAGGCGGGGCGGACGCGCGTCTTCCGCGTGACGCTGAAGCCCGCGCGGGATCAGAAGGCCTTCTCGGAGCGTTTCGCCGGCATGGCCCGGGAGGCCTTCGGCAAGGGGCCCGGGACAGGAAGCGCCGCGCTGGCCGAGTTCCTCGGCGCCCGGCTCCTGGTGCTGCTCACCCTGGACGGCGAACCGGGCGCGCTTCGGCTGCGCGCCTTCACCATCGAGCCGGGCTCGCCGCCCCGGGTCGAGCAGCGCGAGGCGGCGAACGTGGCGGCCGCCGATCTGCCCGCTCGAGCCCGCGAACTGATCACGGATCTTTTGTCCGAAAGCGCTGGCGTGGTGGCCGCGGGCGCGAGCGGCGGCGAAGCCGGCGACGCCGATGGGTTGGTGCTGGATGGCGCCGGCGGCGAAGGGAGCGAGGGGAGCGACGCTTCGGGCGGGGCCGGGACGGCGGGAGGGATCGCGATCGGAGAGGGCCATGAGGGAGCGGGTGTTGGCGGGGCGGCGGGCCCTGGCATCGCCCGGCGTGACGAGACGACCCCGCCGGTGCCCTGGTACAGCTTCGCCTATCTTCGGGACAAGTGGTGGTTCTGGACCGCGGTGGGGGTGGTGGTCGTCGGCGTGGCCGCCGGCATCGGCGCCGCGGCCGCCCCCGGGGAGAACCAGGGCACGTTGCGCATCCGGATCCATTGAGCCCCTCGAAGCCTCCGCGCTCAAGATTCCGACAAGGTTTTCTCCAGCAGTTCTTTCCTGGGGGCCCAAGGTGACGTGCGCCCTTGTCATGTTAGGCGTTTTCTTGGGGGTTTCTCTCAGGCGCGGCTGCAGGACGGTTGGCTCTCCCAGTTTCTCTACGCAAAGCCGGCTCCACTACGTGGAGGCATCGCCTGGTACGCCGCGCGTTCCGGACAGGTCGTCAGGGGGAGGTGATGGCCACCTCGCTGAAGGAGCAGCGGGCGTTCTGGCAGGCGACCGCCGCGTGTCCGGTGAATCCCAGCGGGAAGCCCGCCAGCTCGTCCACCAATAACTTGTCCTCCAGCATGGCGCGCACCCTCCCCTCGGCGAATTCCAGGGAAAGGGTCCCCTGGGTGGCGATGGCGGGGAGGGGAACCTCCGACCGGCCCTGCTCCATGCCGGGCGCGGTGCGCAAGATGACCAACCGATCCTGGCGCGCCAGGGGGAGCAGGACGAGCAGACCGCGACCCTCGCCGTTCACGAAGCCGGCGCCGACGCGGCTTTCGGTGTCGAGCCTCATCGGCTGGTGGAGGAGATCCTGCGCCGCGCTCGGCATCCAATCGGCCGGGTCGGGCAGCGTGGGAGGCTGGAGGGAGCCCGCGGAGTTTGCCTCCGGGCGAGAGGGCTGGACGGCGAAGTTGACCTTCAACGAGAGGCCTTCCGGGGGAGCCGGACGCTCGCCCCACAGGGCCAGCGCCGGGTCCAGGTTCACCGTCAGTCCCTGACGGGAGGTGTCCTGAACCAGCTTGCCCCGGTTTTCCCAGCTGCCGCCCACGAAGGTGATCGGCACCGGGGCCAGGCTGGAGCGCTTGAAGTCGAACCGGAGCAGCCGGCGCCCGTGTGCCACCCGGGCCTCGGCGGGGGAGATGAGGCTCTGGCTGCGCGGATGGGCCCGGCGCGAGACCAGCGTGCCGCCGTGGCGCTCGAAGATCAGATCGCCGGACGCCGTCCCCAGGTCCTGGAGGAGCAGCCCCCAGAAGGTGAGCGCCGCCGCCAGCCCGAACAGCGGCACGGAGAGGAGAAGCCACAACCATAAGCGCCGGCCCCGCGGCTTGCCCACCAGCGACTGCAGCGGCTTCTCGTCGCCGGGGACGGCCGGCGCCGGCACGTCCGGCGGGGGTTGAGGGGAGCTCTGCGGCTCACGGGAGCGGGGCGCGACCGGGAGGTTTTGCCCGTCCGGCTCCTCGTCGTCCTCGCCGGCGCGAGCGGATTCTTTCGGGCCACGATCGCGCGCGGCGGGGCGCAGCAACCCCTCCAGGATGGCCCCCACCCGGCCGGCGTTCTGCGGCCGGCGGTCGGGCTCGGTGTCCAGCATCTTGAGCACCAGCTCGTCGACCTGCGGCCCTATCTCGCGCCGCCGCCGGGAGGGCGGGTCGAAGCGGCCCAGCGGTAGCTCGCCGCACAGGATCTCGTACAGCATGACGCCCAGCGAGAAGATGTCGGCCCGGTGATCGACGTGCTTGGCGTCGCGACGCTGCTCGGGCGCCATGTAGTTGACCGTGCCCATGCTCACCTGGGTGCGGGTGAGCTCCCAGTTCTTGTCCAGGATGTTCGCCAGGCCGAAGTCGACCACCTTGAGCACGCCCTCCCGGCTGAACAGGACGTTCTCCGGTTTGAGGTCGCGGTGGATCACGTTGTGGTTGTGGGCGTGGTTCAGCGCGCGGCACAGGTCGGCGAAGATCCGGGCCATGTCCCCGAGCGGCATGGGGCCCTTGTTCATGAGGTGGCGCAAGCTGGGCCCGTCGATGTGCTCCATGACCAGGTAGCAGGTCGAGCCCACCATGCCCCGGTCGAAGATGGCGCAGATGTTGGGGTGGCTCAGCAGCGCCAGCGACTGGGCCTCCTTCTCGAAGCGGCGGATGAAGCTCTGGTGCTTGGCCAGGTCCTCGTTGAGCACCTTGATGGCCACCGGCCGCTGCAAGGAGTTCTGGCGCGCCCGGTGCACCTTGCCCATGCCGCCGCGCCCGATGACCTCGTGGATCTGGAACCCCGGGATGAGCGGCGGGGTTTCCCCGGCCTGGGTGGGGGGGGCCGGAGGAGCCGGGGCCGCCAGCACCTCCAGCGCCGGCCGGGGGGCCGCCGGCTCGAGACGGGGACGGGCCGCCCCGGGGACGCCGGCGCCCGGCGGCGGGGCCACGCGGCGCGGCGCGGCCATCTCGGCGGGCTCGACCAGGACCGAGTCGTCGCGGCGCACGACGAAGGGGAGCTTGCAGGCGTCGCAGCGAACCTTCTGGCCGCTCACGAAGATCCCGACGTCCAGCAGGGTGCCACAGGCTGGACAACGCTGCACCGGCAAGGCCCTTCCTCCTTCACGGGAGGTCCAGACACTCGAACACTTCCACCGGGTCCGAGCGGCCGCGCACCGGCAGCTCGGACAGCGAGCGCACCCGCGGCGCCGCCCGGCCTGGGGCGGCGCACTGGAGCAGCGTCTGCTTGCTGAGCAGGATCTGCCCCGGGGCGGCCATGGCGCACAGCCGCTCCGCCAGGTTCACCGCGTCGCCCATCACGGTATACTCCATTCGCAGCGCGGATCCAACTGTTCCCACCACCGCCTCGCCGGAGTTGATGCCGATGCCCACCTGGAGCTCGGGCCACTCCGGCGGCCGGGCGCGGTTGAACTCCCGCACCGCCACCAGCATCTCCAGCCCCGCCGACAGGGCCCGGCGCGCGTCGTCCGAGCGCCGGATGGGCGCGCCCCACACCGCCATCAGGGCGTCCCCGATGAACTTGTCCAGCACCCCGGCGTGCCGGAACACCACCGCCACCAGGCGCTCGAAGTGGGCGTTCAGCAGCCGCAGCAG
Organism: uncultured Myxococcales bacterium; assembly: GCA_964561025.1. Classification (GTDB taxonomy): domain Bacteria; phylum Myxococcota; class B64-G9; order B64-G9; family B64-G9; genus JAAZNF01. Next base: position 1,513 of record CAZLNM010000119.1, on the reverse strand, counting down.
CTCGCGCGGCGGCAGGCGCTCGGCCAGCGCGGTGAAGCCGCGGATGTCGCAGAACAGCACGCTCACCGGGACGGTGCGGCCCTCCCGCGCCAGGTCCAGGCCACGCTCGATCACCTCGCTCAGCACCGGCGGGGGGAAGAAACGGCTGAGCCGCTCGCGCAGGCGGGCCTCCTGCTCGACCTGGCGCCGCAGCCACAGCCGGTCCAGCGCCAGGGCCGCCTGGGACGCCAGCACCGATAGCAGGGAGAGGTCCTTGGCGGTGAAGGCCCCCGTCTGTTCGCGGGTGTCGAGGTGGATCACCCCCAGCACCTCGCGAAAGCCGACCAGCGGCACGCACATGGCCGAGCGCACGTTGGCCCGCAGGATGCTCTCCGAGCCGGCGAAGCGCGCGTCGGACGTGGCGTCGGTGGAGAGCACCGCCCGCCGGCCCTCCACCGCCGCCCGCAAGATGCGCTCGGGGATGGAGAGCGACACCCGCCCCGGGCCGCGCTCCCGCGCCGCCGCCGGGATGAGCGGCGCCCCCGCCTCCTCGCGAAGTAAAACCGCGCCGCGATCGGCCGGCAGCAGCTCGAAGGCCAGGCGCAACAGGTTCTCCAGCAGCGCCGGCGGGTGGTCCTCGCCGCCGGCGTAGCGGTGGAACAGGTAGGCCGCCCGCAGCCGCTCGTAGTCGGCGCGCAGCTCGCGCGGATCCTCGATGTGGCTCTCCGGGCGGAAGCCGCCGGGCTCCACCTCCAGGGTGGCCTGCACCGCCAGCGGCAGCTCGGCCTCCGGCACGATGCTGACGCTCTCCTGGTCGAGGCTCGCCGCCGGCCGGTAGGATGCGGCCCCGCTCCAGGCGCCGCAGCTCGGGCACACCGGCTCCTCGCCAACCATGGGCGCGGGCCTCTCCGCGCCGCAGCGAAAGCAGCGCTCGCTCATGTGGGCACGGTCTTTTTCGCGCGCTTCTCGCCCGCGCCCGCCGGGTCCAGCAGCGCCCGGCGCACCAGGGTTCGCAGCACCTGCACCTTGAACGCGTTGTGCGCGAGCGGAGCGGCGTCCTGCACCGCCATGGCCGCGGCGGCCTCGGCGACCTCCTCGGTCAGGCGCCGGCCGCGCAAAAAGCGCTCGGCGGCGCGCGCGCGGATCGGCGTCGGCGCCACCGCCGAGAACGCCAGCCGGGCCTCGCGCACCCGGCCGGCCCGCTGCGTGACCAGGCTGGCCACGCCCACGATGGGGAAGTCGATGCTGTTGCGCAGGCGGAACTTCTGGTAGCGCTGCCGGCCGCCGCGCGGCGGCGGGGGCAGCAGCACCTGGCGCAGGATCTCGCCGTCTTTGAGCACGGTGGTCGCGCGCGGCCGCACCGCGAAGAACTCCTCCGCCGGGATGACCCGCCGGTCGGTCACCATGCGCGCCCCGAGCGCGATGAGCGCCGGCGCCAGGTCGGAGGGGCTCACCGCCACGCAGCCGCAGTTGGCGCAGCGCTTTGCCTCTCGCGCCGCCGCCTCGGCCGGCGCGGTGGCGTCGTCCTCGTCTT
>CAZLNM010000118.1:0-14498 GCA_964561025.1 uncultured Myxococcales bacterium | reverse complement strand
AGGAAGTCCTGTTTCATATGCTCGAACGCCTGGTCGCGGGGCCCTTGGAGCCAGCGCGAGCAGGCAATTTGGCGAAAACTTGAAATAGAGACGACAGCCGCTACCCGGAGGGATCGGGGTGGTCCGAACGCTACTGCAACAGCCCGGCCAGCAACACCAGCAGGCACAGCGGCAGGCCCAGCACCAGCACGCCGGTGACGAGGCGGGTGTGTTTTCCCGGCGCCGCTTCTGGGGCGTGCCGCGCCGAGGCGCGCGCGATGAAGAACAGAAATCCTATCGAGTACGCCATGAACAGGGTCATGAGGATGGCCTGGCCGGTCGCGGACATCGTCTTCTCCTCGCCTCCCCAACCTGCGCCGCGCCCTTGCCAGCCCCCGTGGATTCTGATAGGGGGGAGGACGAGCGCGCGACGGGATCGTGTGCCCCGGGAGGAAGGATGTCAAGGCCGATCTCCGCAAGTCCAACCAGCGGCGTCGGGGAAGCACTGGACGCGGTGGTGCTGGCCGGCACCCGTGGCGCGACCCGGTTCCTGCTAGATGGCAGACCCGTGGCCAAACCATATTTACAGCTCGGCGGAGAGCCGCTGGTGCGTCGGGCGGTCGGGGCGGCGCTGGGTGCCTCGAGGATCGGGCACGTGTATGTGGTGGGCGATATCCCGGCGCTCTCCTCTGCGCTGGCGCCGCTTCTGACTCGCGAACGAGAGCGCCTGCACCTGGTCCCCGAAGCCGACGACATCGTCACCAACGCCTACCGGGCCTTCTTCCAGCACGTTCTGCCCGGACGCGGCGGGCCCCGCCCCCAGGCAGCCTCTCTCGATCCGCTCGAACTGCGCGCGTTACAGAAGGCGCACCCGGCCTTTCGAGAGCTGGCGGCCCTGGTCCTCACCTCGGATCTGCCGTTCATCCATCCCCAGGAAATCGACGACTTCATCGCCGCGGTCCCGCCGGACGCGGCACTGGGGCTCGGCCTGCTGGATCACCGCGAGCTTTCCCGAATGCAGCGCGACCTGGGAGAGGAAACTGGCCTGGAGCAATGGAAGTGGGGCGCCCTGCCCCTGCGGCGGCAGCCGGTGCGCATCAACAACCTCTTCCTGGTCCGCCCGCTGCTGGCCGATCCGAGCCTGTATCGCCTGCTGGGGGACGTGTACAACCACCGCTGGTTGCTGCGCCAGGACGGCTCGGTCCACACCCGCAACTGGTGGGCCATCGCCCGCGCCGTCATGCGCTATACCTCCCATGCGCGCCGCAAGCGCCGCTTCATCCGGGGCCTCATGAACTTCGTGCCCGCGGTGATCGCCATGGGGCTGGCCCGGGCGACGATGCGCGCCGGGCGGGCACTGGCCTGGCCCTTCCGGCAGTTCTTGTCGATCCACGATCTCGAGTTCATCGGCAGCGCCCTGGGGGACGCCCAGCTACGCCTGGTGGTGCGGCGCGAGCTGGGCCCCGCCATCGACATCGACGTGCCGGAGAGCTACCTCAACCTGGCAGCAGAGGGAGAAGAGAACTTCTACCGCGTGGCGCGCTACCTGGCCCGGCTTCGAGCCGAGGCGGTGGTGCGGCCCGATCTCGCGCTCATCGCGGGCGGGAAGAACCCCTGAAGCGCAGGATCGCGATCCAGGCCATCAACGAGAGCAACATACCCTCGCCGCCGGCCCCGGCCGCGCCGCCGCAGCCGCAACCCCCTCCGCCGGTATCCGGGGTCTCGGGCGTGTATACGCTGAAGGCCCCGCTGGCCGAGGCGCTCACCGCGCCGGCCGTGACCGAGAGGTCTCGCTTGCCAGGGGTGGCCGTCTCGGCCACCGCCACATCCAGGCGCACCCGGTTGGGATAGTTGGCGTCGAACTCCACTGTCCCCAGCGTCAGCCCGTCCCCCGAGATCTGGACCGTGGTCGCCGCCGAGAAGGGGATGCTCTCCCCTTCCACGGTGAGCTTCACACTCCGGCCGGGATCGGCACCCCGCGGCACCACGCGGGTGATGCGCGGGTTGGAGATATCGAGCACGTCCTTGCCCACGGCCAGCTCGGTCCCGGTGATCGTCACGATGGAGTGCGCTCCGCCGCTGACCGTGTCGTCGACCGTCACGGTGAGGGTCAAATGATCGCTGTCGGTCACCGCCACCTGCTCGACGGTCACTCCGTTCTCCGGCTGGATGAAGGCCTCGGTCTCGCCCTGCACGAAGCCCCCGCCCGGGGCGGTGACGGCAAGCGTCTGATGCGCGCCGACGTTGAGGAATGCGGGCTCGACCAGCGTCACCGCCGCCGGGGCGGTGACCTCGAATGCCCCGTGCAGCACCAGGTTGGGGCAGTCCACATTGTCCCCGGGCAAGCAGCAGGCATAGATCACATCGGTCATGCCCTCCGGCATGACCCCCGACACTATCAGGTTGAAGTTGAGCGTGTCGGGCCCGGCCGCGGTGAAGTAGAACCCGCTCAACCCGACCGGGGAGGAGGAGATTGCCGGAGCCGCCGCGTCGAAGCGGGCGTTCTGGCCGGCCAGCGTCACCGCCAGCCTCGGGTGGCCGCGATCGGCGTGGTTCGGAGTGATGGACACGAGCTGGGTCGATGGGCCGGGTTGCACCAGGAAATGGTGCGGGTACGACGCCGACCCCACCGTGACGGTGCGCCAGCCGATGGGGGCCTGCGCGTTCACCGCGACGTCGGCGAGCACGAGCTGGGTATCGGAGGGACTCTGGACGGAGCCGATGGTGACGCCGCTCCCCAGGCTCACCGCCGTCTGGGCGGTGTAGCCGCCGGCGCCACCGCTGATGGTGACCTGGGCCAGCGAGGCTCCCTGCGGTGCCCGGTCCGGGGTGATGGTGAGGGGGACGGTGAGCTTTCGCACCTCGAAGAGGTCCGCGCCGGTGGCGGTCTCGGTGCCGGTGGTCACGGTGACGTCGCGTTTCCCCGTGGCCGCGCCGGCGGCGATGGCGAGGCGCGCGCTGAGCCGGGTGGCGGAAGAGACCTGGACGTTCGAGACGGTGATGCCGCTGCCGGAGAAGGCGAGAGACGACCCCGAGGCGAAGTGCGTGTCCTTGCCGGTCACGGTGACGTCCAGGCTCTGGCCCTGGTCGCCGGCGGCGGGCTCGATCCGGGTGATGAGCGGGAAGACACATCCCTGGCAGGGATCGATGGTGAAGAGGTCCTCGCCCACATAGGTGGAGCCGCTGGAGGTGACAAACACGTCCTGCACACCTGGCTCGGTGTTCTGGGGTATCATGGCGAAGCATTCGATCACGTTGCTCGCTTCAATGGCGCATTCATTGAAGGTCACGCCGCTGGCCGGCGAGAAACGCACCATGGCATCGACGCCCAGCACCACACCCGTGTCGCCGGTGATGGTGAGGCGCACGCTGCTTCCGGCCGCCGCGTGGTTGGGAGTCGCGTCCAGCAAGGTCTGGGCGCCAACAGAGCCGGTGAAGCTGAAGACGAACACGCTCACCCAAAGGCAAATTAATCGATACCGATTCATTGAACCTCCCGCTCGGCCACGCCCTTTGGATATTAGCAGGAAGGCTTCACCCGGGCAAAGTCCGGGCGCGGCGGCCCTTGACTTGACTCCCACCGCCCGGCAAGATACCGCAGGAAAAACAAGTGGTGCCACCCTCCAACCCGCGAGGAACCCGCATGAAAGTGCTCACCCCCCATCCGGAGAAGTGCCAGGGCGCCTTCGCCTGCGTACGCGCCTGCGCCAAGGTGCTCAACAAGAAAGACGACCTGGCCCACTCGGCCATCCGGCCGAAGAAGACCGACCAGGGCTTCGCCTTCACCGTGTGCAACCAGTGCGGTGAATGCATCAAGGTCTGCCCCACCGGGGCGCTGCGCCGCAACAAGGCGGGAACGGTCCTCATCCAGCGCGACCAGTGCGTAGGCTGCCTCATGTGCATCGGCTTCTGCCCGTACAAGGCCATGTTCCGGGTGCCGGGCACGGCGACGCCGTTCAAGTGCACGTCTTGTGGCAACTGCGTCAAGGCCTGCCCGCACGGGGCCCTGTCGCTCGAAGCGCAGGACCACGCCAACCTCCCCGCCTGAGGTGAACCCATGAGCGCCATCGACATCACCCGTCGCACCGAGGTATGCCACGATCTTTTGGCCCAGAAGGCCGCCCACAAGGTGCTGGCCGAGTTTCGCTACACCCCATCACTCCCCGAGCGCGGCTACACGGGCCGCGCGCTGGTGGTCGACCTGGGGAAGAAGCAGATCCGCGAGGAGAAGATCCCCGATCGCGTTCGCGAACTATTCACCGGCGGGCGTGGCTACGGGCTGCATTACCTGTGGAACGCCATCAAACCCGGCACCCGGTGGAACGACCCCGAGAACGTGCTGGTGATCTCCCCGGGGCCCCTGTGCGGCAACACCCAGTACCCCGGCTCGGGCAAGTCGCTGGTGGTGACACTCTCGCCGCTCACCGACATCCCCATCGACAGCAACGTGGGCGGGTACTTCGGGCCGCTGCTCAAGTTCTCCGGCTTCGACGCGCTGGTGCTGGCGGGAAAGGCCGAGCGCGAGGCGATCGTGGTGATCGACGGGGTGCAAGGGCGGGTCACCCTGGAGGAGGCCCCCCAGGAGAGCGCCGACTCCCACGTGGCGGCGGAGGTCTTCACCCGCATGTACGCCACCGACGAGAAGGATCTGCCCAACGTGTCGGTGGTGGCGGCCGGACGGGCCTCCGAGCACTGCCGGGTGGGCTGCCTCAACTTCTCCTGGTACGACCTCCGGCGCAAGTGCACCCGTATCAAGCAGGCCGGGCGCGGCGGCACCGGCACGGTGTTTCGCGACAAGAGGCTCAAGGCCCTGGTGGTCCACGGCCCGCGCGTCACCGCCGACGCCAACCACCCCGCCGACCTGGAGCGCATCGCCAAGGCGGGCGAGAAGATGCACTTCGAGATCCACGACTACGACGATCAGCAGTGCCACATGCGCCGCCAGGGCACGGCCCACCTGGTCGAGATCATGGACGCCTACGATCTTTTGCCGGTGCACAACTTCCAGTACGGCAACCACCCGGACACGCCCAAGATCAACTCCAAGGTGTGGGATGCGCGCTTCACCCAGACCACCGTGGACGGCTGCTGGTACGGCTGCTCCATGGCCTGCAGCAAGGGCGCCGACGGCTTCGTGCTGCGCACCGGCCCATACCAGGGCCACACCGTGACCGTGGACGGCCCCGAGTACGAGACCGCCGCCGGTCTGGGCTCGAACTGCGGCATCTTCGATCCCCACTGGATCATGGAGTGCAACTTCTACTGCGACACCTACGGGGTGGACACCATCTCCTACGGCACCATCTGCGCCTTCGTCATGGAGTGCTTCCAGCGGGGTATCCTCAACGCCGAGCGTGCCGGCGGCTTGGTGGTCAACTTCGGCGACGGCGGGGCGCAACTCGAAATGCTGCACCAGCTCGCCCAGGGCAAGGGCCTCGGCGCTATCGCCGGGCAGGGCGTGGCCCGCATGAAGAAGCTCTTCGCCGAGAAGGGCTGGGGCGACGCGCAGCTCTTGCGGGACATGGGCATGGAGGTGAAGGGCCTGGAGTACTCGCAGTACAACTCCAAGGAGTCGCTGGCCCAGCAGGGCGGCTACGCGCTGACCAACAAGGGCCCGCAGCACGACGAGGCCTGGCTCATCTTCATGGACATGGTGAACAAGCAGCTCCCCACCTTCGAGGACAAGGCCGAGGCGCTGCACTACTTCCCGCTGTTTCGCACCTGGTTCGGGCTGTGCGGGCTGTGCAAGCTGCCCTGGAACGACATCGAGCCCGCCGACAACGCCAAACAGCCCGAGCCACAGAAGGTCCCCGAGCACGTGCAGAACTACCTCAACCTGTTCGCCGGCGTCACCGGGCGCGAGATCACCATCCAGGATCTCCTGTTGATGTCGGAGCGGGTGTACAACTTCCAGCGCGTGTTCAACCTGCGCATGGGCAAGGGCCGGCGCGAGCACGATCAGCCGCCCTACCGCTCCATCGGGCCGGTCACCCGCGAGGAGTACCAGTCGCGCGCCGAGCGCTACGACAAGGAGATCAAGGAGAAGATCGGCGCGGATCCTTCCAAGATGACCCTCGACGAGAAGCTCCGCCGCGTGCGCGAGTACCGCCTGGACCGCTACCAGAAGCTGTGCGACGCGGTGTACAAGCGGCGCGGCTGGACCCCGGACGGCGTCCCCACCCTGGAGACTTTGAAGAAGCTGGGCATGGACCTACCCGAGGTCGTCGAGGTGGTGCGGCCCTTCCTGAAGGGGTAGGCATCTCTTGATCCGGGTGAATGGCGAGAACCTCTCGCACCGGCCGGGCATGACCGTGCGCGACGTGCTGCGCGAGAAGGGTTTCGTGTTTCCGCTGCTGGTGGTGAGCATCGACGGCCGGCATGTGCCGCGCACCGAGTACGACACCACCGTCGTCCCCGACGGCGCCGAGGTCCAGGTGCTGCACCTCATGAGCGGCGGCTGATACCACCGGCGGCCTCGCCCGCAGGCATCCTTTCGATCTTCGAACCCGGTGGGGGGTCGGACTTTCGCATGGCCGCGCCAAGAGGTGTGGCTACAGGTCGTCTCGAGGCGTTTGGTCGCTTTCGCTCTTGGGGACAGATTCGACTTCGGCCTTGAAGTACGCCAGGCTGCGATACTCGAGGGTGAGCGCGGGCCGAAAGTCCAGTCCTCGGCAGGAGAGAATGATGGTTGCCTGCTGCGTCTCCCAGGTGGCCTGCAGCGCAAGCTCGCCGATGGCGATGGCATAGTCCGGATCCTGTTTGCAGAACCTGCAACCTGCCTTGGGCGAGCGCACCGACGTCCAGGGCGGGCCGTACTTCTCCTCGAGCAGCGCAGCGAGCTTGTCGAAGCCTTTGTGGCTCATACCCCGTTCGTGCTGCACGCCCTCGAAGACCACGGATACCGCTCCGAGCCTACCCGAAAAGAACCGTAGCAATGCCAGCGCCGGCATACCGCCGACCGAGGTCTTTAAGGCGAGGTCAGCACTGTCACGGGTCATCTTGGCGTCCTCGAACTCGACGAGGACCTCGTCTCGGGTCATACCCCAGGTGGCACCCTGGAACCCGGGGCACTGCGAGAGCAGTCCCCGCCGCCGACGTTCGGACAGCGCCTCCGCCCTCACCCGCGCTCCAGTCTTGCCCCCCTTCTGGAGAAGCAACTGGGCCACCTCGCTCGTTCTCTCTCTCGCTCCTCCTTGCACCAGATCGAGCGGCGTGTCGCCTGCTTTGTCCAAGAGATTGGGGACGGCGCCAGCATCGAGCAGGAGGCGCACAATCTCCCGCTGGCCTTGCATGACGGCCAGGTGGAGGGGCGTACGGCCGTCCCCGTCCGTTGCGTCGACCCTGGCACCCGCCTGGAGCAACAGCGCCAAAACCTGGCCGTGTCCCTGGAAGGCCGCCCGGTGGAGCGGCGTCGTTCCGCCCGGATCGATGGCCCGGGCGTTGGCCCCCTTTGATAGCAGCAGCCGGCACATCTCCAGGTGCCCCATGTCGGCAGCGTGGTGCAGGGCGGTCCAGCCCAATCCATCGACGCTATCGGGAGAAATGTCGGCAGAGAGCATCTGCAAAACGGCGTGGATGTCGTTCTGTTTGACTCTTGAGAAGAAGCGGTTCAAGTCCTCCCCGAAGCTCTCCGACCCGATCAGCCCCACCCCAAGGATCAACCAAAAAACGCGAGTCATCCTGGCTCTCCGTATCTCGGGCCCTCTCGTCCTGGCCCACGTCCGCGGAGACCTTCTCTACTTGATGCACACCGCTCGCACCTGCTTCATGTCCAGGTGGCCGGCCAGCACCTTCTCGATGCCGTCCTGCATGAGCGTGGTCATGCCGTCGGCGATGGCCTGGGCCCGCAGCTCCTCCACCGGGGCCTTCTGCTGGATGAGGCGTTTCACCGCGTCCGTGCCCACCATGAGCTCGTGCAGGCCCATGCGCCCGCGATAACCGCTGCCGCCGCAGTCCGGGCACCCCGCCGCCCGGTACAGCTTGAGCTCGGGGCCGTAGCGCACGCCGGTGCGCGGAAAGTACTGGGGTCCGTACGACTCCACCAGCGACTGGAACTCCTGCTCGCCGGGCGTGTAGGGCTGCTTGCAGGAGCGGCACAGGGTGCGGGTCAGCCGCTGGGCCAGGATGCCCAGTAAAGAATCGGCGAAGTTGAAGGGATCGATGCCCATGTCGATGAGCCGCACCACCGTCTCGGGGGCCGAGTTGGTGTGCAGGGTGGAGAGCACCAGGTGGCCGGTGAGCGAGGCCTCGATGCCGATCTGGGCCGTCTCCTGGTCGCGCATCTCGCCCACCATGATCACGTCGGGATCGGCGCGCAAGAAGGCGCGCATGGCGTTTGCGAAGGTGAAGTCGATCTTGGGCTGCACCTGCACCTGGCGCAGGCCGGGCTGGGTGATCTCCACCGGGTCCTCGGCGGTCCAGATCTTGACGTCCGGGGTGTTGATGAAGCCCAGCGCCGAGTGCAGGGTGGTGGTCTTGCCCGAGCCGGTGGGGCCCACGCACAGGATGATGCCGTAGGGCTTGGAGACGATGTCCTTGAACCCGGCCAGGTTACGCACCGAGAACCCCATCTGATCCAGCGGCAGCGGCTTGCTGGCGGCCAGCAGGCGCATGACCACGTCCTCCTCGCCGCCGGTGGTCGGGATGGTGGCCACGCGCAGCTCCAGCGAGCCGTTCTTCATCTGGAAGCGGATCTTGCCGTCCTGGGGCTTGCGCCGCTCCGAGATGTCGAGGTTGGCCATGATCTTGAGGCGCGATACCAGCGCCATGCGGTGGCTGGCGGGGATCTCCTGGTACACCCGGCAGTCGCCGTCGACCCGGAAGCGCACCCGGCAGGGATCGCGCCGCCCCATGGGCTCCACGTGGATGTCGCTGGCCCCCTGGCCGTAGGCGTCGATGATGATCTGGTTGGCCAGGCGCACGATGGCGCTGTCGGTCTCCTGTAGCTCGGGCCCCTCCTCGGTGGCGTCGCCCTTCTCTTCCGTGGTCAGCTCGCCCAGGATGTCGGCCATCTGGCCCTTGGCGTCCACCAGGGACAGCCCGTAGGAGGCGGCCAGGTAATCGGCGATGTCCTTCTCCAGCGCCACCAGGAACTCCTGGCGCGGGGCGAGCTGCATCACCCGCACCGCGTCCACCACGGTGAGGTCGGAGGGATCTTCCACCGCCACCCGCAGCACGCCGTTCTGAACCACAAGCGGGGCCACCTTGATCTTCTGCAGGTAGTCCGGCTTGAGCCGGGCGCGCAGCTCCTCGGGCATGCGCTGGGTGCCGTCGTAGGAGAACACGCCGGTGCCATGGAAAGCGGCCATGCTGGCCAGGATCTCCGGCTTGGGAACCCGGTAGGTGGTGAGCAGCACCTCGGCCACCTTCTGGTTGTTCATGCGGGCATGGGCCAGCGCCTCCTGGAAGACCTTCTCGGACAGCAGACCCTTCTCCAGCAGGGCGGAGAAGCGGTGGGTGGGACGCCCTCGCTGCAGGCGCCGCCGGTTGTACAGGGCGATGCCCAGGGTCTTGGCGATCTCCTGCGCCCCCACCAGGTCCTCGCCGGTGAAGGCCGCGCCCTGGCGCTTGTTGAGCAGCTGCAGCACCCCCATCAGGTACTTCTCGTACAGGATGGGCACGGTGAGCACCTGGCGGGTGCGAAAGCCGGTCTTCTGGTCCCAACTCTGATCGAAGCGCAGCTCGGGGTGATAGGCGCGAAGCTCCGCCTCGTCGTAGGCGTCTTTTACGTTGAGGGTCTGCCCGGTCAGCGCGGCGAATCCCACCATCGACTGGTGGTTGCGCCCCACCCGGATCTCCTTCACCTCCTCGCCCTCCTTGTACAGGCTGTACACCTGCTGGGTGCGGGCATCCACGGCGAAGATGGTGACGCGCTCGCAGTCGAGGAGTTCCAGGACGCGGTTCTTAAGATCGAGCACGATCTGGGACACGTCCTCGGCCTTGTGGATGAGGTTGATGAGCTCGGTGAGTTTCTCACGGAAACGCAGCGCCCGCTGGATGGCGGCGGCCGGCATCATGGTGGTTGCGCCCACTCGGCACCTCCCGGGGATGGTCCGCCGCCAGCGTAAGCCGTGGGGGTTCCGGGGTCAAGCCGCGCGGTGCACGGTTTGACATCCGCCGGCGTCGGGCCTAGATTGCCGGCGTCATGCGGCGGGTCATCATTACCGCGATTTGGCTGCCTTCGCTGTGGCTCTCCTCCTCCGGGTGCCGGCACGCTCCGCTGGTGGAGGACCGGCCCGGCGACGAGGTGCGCGCGGCGCGATCGCTCTCCCGCCAGGGCAAGGCCGAGGAGGCGCTGCGGCGGTTCGAGGGACTACTCAAGGCTCAACCCGACAACCTGGCGGTCCACCGTGGCTACGTGGAAGCGGCCTACTACGCCGGACGCCTGGACGAGGCACGGCAGCGCTACACCAAGCTGCTCCAGTCCAGCCCCGGGCTGGCGCACTACGGCCTGGCCCTGGTGGACATGGCGGCCGGACCGGGCCGCATGCAGGAGGCGCTGGCGCACCTGAGCGCGGCCCGGGAACGCATGCCCAAGGAAGCGGACATCCCCTTCCGCACCGGCCTGGTGTACGCCCTGAACGGCGACCTGGCGCGCGCCCGGAGCGAGTTCGAATCGGCGCTCGGCCTCGATCCCGAGCGGGCGGGCATCCGGGTGGCCCTCGGCAACGTGCTCTTCCAGCAAGGGGACGACGCGGGCGCCATCGAGATGCTGCGCTCGGTGATGGCGCAGCAGCCCACCCCGGAGGAGGCCCAGAAGGCCGCGGCCATCACCGCCCGCATCTACGATCCCTTCCGCCCGCTCTCGCCCGAGCTGAGCCAGGAGGCCCAGCGGGTGTTCGACCTCTTGGAGCAGGAAGCGGTGGGCGAGGCGCTGGCCGCCGCCGAGCAGTTCTGCGTGCGCCACCCGGACCTGGCGCTGGCCTGGACGCTGCAGGGCATCGCGCGCAGCCGCCTGGAGAGCAACGCCGAGGCCATCGTGGCCCTGGAGCGCGCCCTGGAGCTCTCCCCTCACCTGCCGCTGGCCCTGGTCTCGCTGGGAGACGTGTACCGCCGCGCCGAACGCTGGCAGAAGGCCCGCGAGCTGTACGAGAAGGCGCTCTCGCTCGATCCCTTCGATCGCGCCGCGCTGGAACGCCTGGCGGACCTGGCGGATCTACGCCAGGACGACGAGCGGGCCGAGCAGGCGCTGGCCAAGCTCATCCTGCTCTCGGGAGAAGATCTGGAGCTGCGCCAGCGCCGCGCCCTGGTGCTGGTGCGCGCCGATCGGGTGCCAGAGGCCCTCGACGCCTATCGGGACATGCTGCGGATTCAACCGGACCACGTGGAGGCCATGGTCCGCCTGGCCAGCCTGGAGATCGTCATGGCCCAGCGCGAACCGGCGACCCGCAAGTCCCGGCTGGAGCGCGCCCGCCGGTTGCTTTCGCAGGCGCAGAAGCTCGCCCCCGAAAACCGGGCCGTCGCGGATCTCATCCAGAAGCTGGAGGAATGACCATGCCGCTGTACGAATACACCTGCCAGAAGTGCCACACCGACTTCGAGGAGCTGGTGCTCTCGAAGGACCAGGAGATCCTGTGCCCGCGCTGTGGCTCGAAGCGAGCCAAGAAGAAGCTCTCGGTGTTCGCCCACAAGAGCGAGGCCGGGTTCACCGCGAGCAGCGGTGGCGGCTCCTCGTGCAGCGGCTGCACCTCGTCGAGCTGCTCCGGCTGCCACTGACCCGCCGCCCCTCCGTAGCCGTCCTTCACCTCTCTGGGCCCCTCTAGCAGAAGTCCGGAGAGAACCTCCTCCCAAGCAGTTGCGATTCCAGCCGGAGCCCGACCGCTGTCAATGGCGAGCGTAGCAAGCCGCGAAGCGATCGAAGACCATTGACAGCACAGGTCGGGCGAAGGCTACCGAGACGAATCGTGATGCAAAAATCGTTTCACTGGCGCGGCCTGCGTTCTTCGTCAGGATCTGTCCTGCCGCGAACTGCGGCGGAGCCAAGTGCTTACGAGAAGCGACCCGACGAACCATAGAGTGGCCGTAGGAGGTTCGCTCCCTGGCGCGCTGACGCAGCCGCTCCCTTCGCGAAGAGACGCCTCTTCGCTCTCGGCCAGCACCACCTCGGGATGGGCGGCAAAGAGCGTGTCCTCCGCCACACAGGAGAGGCGCACCCGCGCTCCGCCGGCGCCGACACCCGAGAAGCGGGCGCTGCGGATCGGCGCCGCTGGCTCGGCTCCTTCCTGGTACACCACGCCAGGATCGGCGAAAAACTTCACTCGCGCATCGTCACCGAGCAGCAAACCCTCGGCGTCGCGCGGCACGGCGAACACCCGGGCCTCGCCATCGGGGTACGGCGGCAACCACTCCACGCCCGCGCCACACAGGCTCTGGGTGGGATCGAGCGTTTGTCCCCGCTGGCCCCGGGCGAGCCGCACAAAGCGGACGGCGTCGGCCCTTCCGAACCCGAACCGCGGCCTGTACACCTCCTGTCCGCCGAGCCGTGCATCATTGGCGCCCGATGCCGCCACCAGATCCCGCAACTCCGTGGCCGCCAGCAAGGGATCGGCCTCGAAGGCCAGGGCCATCAGCCCCGCCAAAAGCGGGCTGGCCATGGAGGTTCCGCCCGAGAGCGCGTGCCGGCCATCCGGCATGACACGGTCTCGCCTACCCCCGCTATAGAAGATAGAGGAGGCCGAGCGTGGATCGGCGTCCTGCGACATGGCGGCGGCCACCAGGTACCCCGGCAACAGGATCTCGGGCTTGGCCCGCCCGTCGCGGGTGGGCCCGGCCGAGCTGAACTCGGCCGCCGCTCCCGGCTCGCCCGGCAGAGCGTGCGCGCCGCCGTCGGCGTCGTTCCAGGAAAGTCGCGACACCACCGCTCCCGCCGCGACGACGCACCGGGCGCTGGCGGGCGGTCCCACCAGGTTCCCCTCGTCGAGGTGATCCAGAAAGCGTGGCAAGGCCAGGGCCGAAAGTTCGTAGTCGCCGACCCAGGCATCGATCCTGCGGGAGGCGCCGCGAAGATGCAGCGTCCAGGTCCCCGCGCGGAGCGGCGCCGCAGAATCATCGGAGAGTTCGACGAGCAGGCGCTGCGCCGTGCCAAACGGTTCGTCCTGCCTCGATGTGACCAGCGAGACGTGGCCGTCCGGGGTCCAGGTCGAAAGCCCGAACGGCCCCCGGCTGGAGACGCTGTCGCTGCCCTCGCCGGAGGGCGTCTCGATCCACGCCTCGAACGGCCCCGGCCCGTCGGCCCACAGGTCCAGCGTCACCGAGGCGGGGCGCGTGGGGCTCGGGGCCGACGCCGAGGGGAGCAACAGGCGGAGGCGCGCCTCCGCTCCCTCCGGGAGCCTGAGCCGCGCGTGCCAGCCGCGGCCGCGGTCGTTGCCGCCGGCCACGGCCACGGCGACGGCGGGCCCCCGCATGGCGCATAGCTCGTCGAGCGCGAGCTCGATCGGCTCGCTGCCGTCGTGGGCGCCGAGCTGGCTTCCCAGCGAGAGGTTGACCACCAGGGGAAAGCCCTCCCGCTCGCTGACGGCCCGCGAGAAGGCCAGCGCCTGGAGTAAGCGATCGTCATCGAAGCCGCTCAGGTCCTCCCGCAGCGCCTTCACCGCCACCAGGAGCGAGCGCGGCGCGGCGCCGGTGTACAGCGCGTCATCGCCGGCGGCGATGCCCGCCACGTGCGTCCCGTGACCGACCACGTCGCGGCCCGCCCCGAGCGCCGTCCCCCCCGGACCATCCAGGACCGCCTGGAGATCCGAGGCGTGATATACCGCGCCGCCGCCCAGCTCCTCCAGGTCAGGATAGCGGCCCTCGGGCGGACGGTTCTGATCGAGCAGCCAGGCCACCCGGGTCTTCCCCTCCTCGTCAATGAAGTCCGGGTGGGTGAAGTCCAGGCCGGTGTCGATGATGGCGACGAGAACGTTTTGTCCCGTAAGGTCCGTCTCCAACCGGGCTTGGGGAAGCCGGATCATCTCCCCCGCCAGGTCCATGCGCGGCCGGCGCCGGGCCGGCCGCTCGGCCGCGAGCAGATCCGGCCGGTGGAGAAGCGTACGCAGCGCATACGCGGGGAGCTCCAGCCGGCACACCCTCCCCAGACACGTCGCGGGCAGGTCGGCGGGCGGCTCGCTCCACACGGTGAGCATCGACAGCCGCTGCTCCGGCGCCGCCCGGGAGAGCAAAAGACGCAGCCCCGCTCCGGCGGGGAGATCCGTCCAGGGTTCTGCCCCCCGCGCCGGCGCGGAAAGGGCGCAAACGAGCAGCGCAGAAATCAACGCCCGGCAGCGCATGCCAAAATCGTGGCACACATCGCCTTGGCGCACAACCCGCGTCCGAGCGACCCCGGCATCTCGGCTCAATCTGTGCGGCTTGCGAACTGCGCCCAGCCTCACACCTCATCCCCTCGTCCCCTCTCAACCGCACCTCACCCCCTGCCCCTCCACTGTGGAGGTTGGGGCTTTGGCCACACGAATATGATTTCTGGGGTGAGGTAGATCGCGGCTGGCCGCGCCAAGCAATCAATAAGGTCTTCCTGAAGCAGG
>CAZLNM010000117.1:0-14866 GCA_964561025.1 uncultured Myxococcales bacterium | reverse complement strand
GTCAACTCCGGCGTGTACAAGCTCATGGGGCTGGCGCCCTACGGAAAGCCGGTCTACGAGAAACTCATCCGCGAGCACCTCATCGCGCTCTGCGACGACGGCTCGTTCTGGCTCGATCAGCGCTACTTCGACTACTGCGCCGGGCTGCGCATGACCTCCCGGCGCTTCGCCGAGCTCTTCGGCGGCCCGCCGCGGCGGCCCGAGGGCCCGCTCACCCAGCGCGAGATGGACCTGGCCGCCTCGATCCAACGGGTGACGGAGGACGTCCTGCTGCGCATGGCGCGGGAGGCGCACCGCCTCACCGGCTGCGCCGACCTGTGCCTGGCGGGCGGGGTGGCCCTCAACTGCGTGGCCAACGCCCGGCTGCTCGGCGAGGGCCCTTTCCGGCGGGTGTGGATCCAGCCCGCGGCCGGGGACGCCGGCGGCGCCCTGGGGGCGGCCCTGCTGGTGTGGCACCAGCTCCTCGACCGCCCGCGCGCGCCGCAGCCTTGCGACGCCCAGCAGGGTTCGCTGCTCGGGCCGGCCTACGACAATGCGGCGGTGCGCGCCTCGCTGGACGCGACGGGCGCGGTGTACCAGGCCGCCGGCAGCGAGGAAGAGCTGCTGGAGCGCACGGCGCGCCTGCTCGTGCAGGGCAAGGTGGTGGGTTTCTTCCAGGGGCGCATGGAGTTCGGCCCGCGCGCGCTGGGCTGCCGCAGCATCCTGGGGGATGCGCGCGACGCCGGGATGCAGTCGCGCATGAACCAGAAGATCAAGTTCCGCGAGAGTTTTCGCCCCTTCGCCCCGGTGGTGCTGCGCGAGCACGCCGCGGAGTACTTCGACCTGCCGCCGCAGGTGGAGAGCCCGTACATGCTGCTCACCGCCCAGGTCTCCGCGGCCCACCGGCGCCCGGTGGACGACGCCGGACGGCGGGGGCTCGAGCTGCTTTCGCTCTTGCGCTCCGACATCCCGGCGGTGACCCACGTGGACGGCTCGGCGCGGCTCCAGACCGTGGACGAGGAGCGCCACGGCCGTTTCGCCCGCCTGCTGCGGCGCTTTCACGCCCTGACCGGCTGCCCGGTGCTGATCAACACCAGCTTCAACGTGCGCGGCGAGCCCATCGTGTGCTCCCCCGAGGACGCGCTGCGCTGCTTCTTCGCCACCGACATGGACGCGCTGGCCATCGGGGACTTCCTGTTGCTAAGATCCGAGCAGCCCGAGCGCCTGCTCTCGCGCCGCGAGGAGCACCTTATGCGTTTCGCGCCGGACTGAGCGGCGCCCGGAAGAGGACGTGAAGACCCATGCGCTGGCCACCCGTCAACCGAACCCCGTCCCGCCGCGACCTCGCCGTCTTCGGCGCCGGCCTGTGGCTGCTTGCGGCCTTGCTGGCGACCCTCTCCTGGCTCCGCGGCGCCTCCCCGCTCGGCGTGGCCCTGGCCGGAGGCATTCCGGGGGCGCTGGCGCTGGCGTTCACCGTCGCGCCGCCCGCGCGAAAGCCCCTGTTCGTCGGGGTGTCTGCGCTGTTCTACCCGATCGGGCTGGCCGTGACCGGCGCGCTGCTTGCGCTGCTGTACTTTCTGCTGGTGACACCGGTGGGCCTGCTGCGCCGGCTCTGCGGAGCCGATCCGCTGCGCCTGCGCCGCCCGGCCCCGGGCACGAGCCTGTGGACGCAGGCCGCGAACCCGCCCGACCCCGAGCGGTACTTTCGCCAATTTTAAAAGAGAGCGCGCCATGCCCGACCCCGCCCCGACCGAACCGACACGCGCCGACGAGGCGCTGGAGCGCGCCGCCGCGCAGAAAGAGCCCTCCCTCATCGCCGAGTTCTTCGATTTTCTCCGCCACAACAAGAAATGGTGGCTCATTCCCCTGCTGGTGGTGCTGCTTACGCTGGGGACGCTGATGATCGTCGCCGGCAGCGGCGCGGCCCCCTTCATCTACGCGCTGTTCTGAGCCTTTTTTTCGAGCCAGCTCGGCACCTCGGCGGCCGGCATGGGCCGGCCGAAGTAGAAACCTTGCAAATAGTCGCAGCCGCGCTCGCGCACCACGGCGAGCTGGGCCTCGCTCTCCACCCCCTCGGCCACCACCTCGAAGCCCAGGGCGTGGGCCAGGTTGACCACGGCGTTGATGATGGCGGCGGCGGAGGGATCGCTCTCCAGGCGGCGCACGAACCCCTGGTCGATCTTGAGCACGTCGGCCGGGAAGCGCTGCAGCGAGCCCAGCGAGGAGTAGCCGGTGCCGAAGTCGTCGATCAGCACCCGCACACCGAGCTGCCGCAGCTCGGAGAGCACCCGCACCGCCAGCTCCGGGTTGCGCGCGGTCAGCGTCTCGGTGATCTCGATCTCCAGGCAGCCGGGGGGCAGGCGGTTCTCCTCCAGCACCCGGCGCACGTGCTGCACCAGGTGGGCGTCGGAGAACTGCGCCGGCGACAGGTTGCAGGACACCGCCAGCACCGGCGCGCCGGGGCGTTGCCAGCGGGCCGCCTCCCGGCAGGCCTGCTCCAGGATCTGGCGCGAGATGGGCTCGATGAGGCCGGTCTCCTCCGCCACCGGGATGAACTCGCCCGGGGACACGAAGCCCCGCTCCGGATGTTTCCAGCGGGCCAGCGCCTCGAAGGCTACCGGGCGGAAGTGGCGCGACTCCACGATCGGCTGGAAGTGGGCCTCGAACTCGCGCCGCTCCACCCCGCGGCGCAGATCGGTCTCCAGGCGCTGCAACGACAGCGCCCGCTGGTGCATGCCGGCGTCGAACACCGCGAAGCGCCCGCGCCCGGTGGCCTTGGCCCGGTACATGGCGGTGTCGGCGTTGCGCAGCAGGTCCTCGGCGCGGGTGTAACCGGCGCCCGAGAGCGCGATGCCGATGGAGGCCGAGGTGTAGATGGGGCGGCCCTGGACGGTGAGCGGCTCGGCCAGGCTGTGCAGCAGCCGCTCGGCCAGGCGGGTGGCGTCTCCCACCCCGCGCAGGTCTTCCTGCAAGATGAGGAACTCGTCCCCGCCCAGGCGGCCCACCGTGTCCTGGCGCCGGGCGCACTCCAGCAGGCGGCGGGCCACCCCGCGCAGCAGCTCATCGCCAGTGTCGTGGCCGAGCGAGTCGTTGACGTTCTTGAAGCGGTCCAGGTCGAGGAACAGCACCGCGAACTGGGCCTCCGGGTGGCGCTGGGAACGCTGCAGGGCGCGTTCCAGGCGATCGGCGAGCAGGGCGCGGTTGGGCAGCCCGGTGAGCGAGTCGTACAGCGCCTCGTGTTGCAGGCGCTCCTCGTTGCGCTTGCGCTCGGTGACGTCGTTGCCGTAGAGGTTCACCTGGCCCAGCTCCGGCTGCGGGATGTAGGCCCACACCAGCACCCGCTCCCGCACCAGGCACTCGGCCTCGTGGATCGGCAAGGCGCTCTCGAGACAGGAACGGACCAGGTCCAGGTGGTTCGGGGGCAGGATGTCGGTGAGATCCACCGAGAGCTCCGCGAGGATCCGCTCGGCGGCGGTGTTGCGGGTGACCACGAACCCGGCAGCGTCCACCTGGAGCACCGGGAAGGGGTTGTCCCGGGTGAGGGCCGCCAGGCGCAGGTTGTCATCCTCGGCGCGCCGAAGCTCGGTGACGTCGCGCAGGTCGCCCCACAGGCGCACCAGGCGGCCGTCCTCCAGCACGCCGGTGAGGTTGTACACCAGCGCGCGCACGTTGCCGCGCGAGTCCACCCGGCGCAGGTTGGCGTTGGATAGCTGGCATCCGCTGCGCAGGAAGGTCCGCAGCAACTCGTCCAGGTTGGCGAGCCCGGCGAGGAGGCGCTCCTCCAGCCGGGTGCCGAGAAGCTCGCTCTCGCCGGCCTCCAGGATGGCGCACAGCTCGCGGTTGCACTCGCTCAGGCGGGCGTCGGCGCGCAGGCGGGCCACCCACGCCTGCTCCGCCTGCTCCGCGGGGAGGAGCGGATCCATGGCCAGCGGCGGCACCAGCTCGAAGCGGCACATGCCCACCGGCACCCGCTCGAGCAGGGTGCGCACCACCTCCCCGCACTCCGGGGGCGCGAGTTTTTTTTCTTCGGCGGACACGGCCTCCCCGCGGGGCGCGCGCTCAGCCCACTTCGATCCGCAGGTCCACGTCGCAGTCCGAAAGGCGCTTCACCTCGACGCGGCCCCGGGTCTCGTAGGACACCAGCGCGCCCTCGAAAATACCCACGTGGTAGCAATCCGGGAAGGTCCAGATGCGGCGCAGCTCGAGGTACACCACGTTGTCCTCTACCGCACCCACCTCCGCCCGGCCGTGGGAGGAGAACAGCTCGTAGGCCCGGCTGGTGAGCTTGAAGGCCGAGCGCACGTTCTTGCCGGCCACGGAGAACAGGAAGGTCCCGGCGGCGGTCTCGCGCAGCGCCGGGAACACCGTCTGGCCCAAGCGCCGCAACCCCTGGCGCAGCGGCAGCTCGGGGTACAGGGTCTGGGCCGCCTGGCGCAGGACCTGCACCAGCTCGGCGGAGGGATAGCTCAGAAGCTTGTAGTACTCGCGCTGGAAGGGATCGCGGCCGAGCTTGCGCTTCACCTGCTCCACGGCGTTCTGGAAGAACACCCCGCGGACCGTCGATTCGCGGGGCATGTGGGCGAGAAGCCCCTCGACGTCCAGGGGTGCGTTCCAGTCGGGCTCACAGAAACCCTCGGCCCCGGCGGTCTGGCTCATCGGCGTCCTCCCGAAGATGACGAGATGGTTCTACCTCCGATCTCGGCGCGGTGCAAATGGATCCGTGGCGGGTGCGTTCAGCGCGCGTAGCAGTACAGGCAGCCGTGGCGGCAGGTGCCGTACCGCCCGACGTCCACGCTCTCGTGACAGCGGCAAGCGGGACGCTGCGCGCGGTCCTTGCGTCCCGGGATGGCGCGCCCGAAGAGAGCCGAAAGCCGCGCCGCATCGACGCAACGCGCCGGCTCGATGCCCAGCGCCCCGAGGTCGGCGTCTTCCGCGCAGGCGCAGGGGATGAAGCCCTCCGAACGGGCCATGCCCGCCAGATCGGCGAGCAGCTCCTGCGCCCCGGGAGATCCGGGACCGGCACGAAAGAAGTCGAAGCCATCCGCGGCGAGCGGGCGCAGTGCGCGTTCGGTCTTCTTGTACCAGTCGAGCAGGCTCAGGGTGACGCCACCCACGCGCCCGCGCAGTCGCCGAGCGAGCGATGAGAAGGCGCGGCGGTGGAAATCGGCGTCGGTGCGATTCGAGAGCACGATGGGATCGTAGCGCCAGTTCACCCGCGCCGGGCCGAGCCGCGCGGCGAGATCGAGCACGGCGCCGAGGCGCTCCTCCAAGGGGGGCAGGCCGGGTTCCAGCGGCGGGCCATAGGGCGTGAGGGTGACTTGAAAGACATAGCCGA
The DNA here is from genome assembly GCA_964561025.1 of uncultured Myxococcales bacterium. Taxonomy (GTDB): domain Bacteria; phylum Myxococcota; class B64-G9; order B64-G9; family B64-G9; genus JAAZNF01. Next base: position 9,552 of record CAZLNM010000117.1, on the reverse strand, counting down.
TCCCGCGTCCGTCGATTTCGGCCAGCCGAGGCAAAAGCGGCCGGGGATCGCGAGTCCAGAAGACGATCGCCTCCACATCCTCGGGCAGCAACGATACGAACCGCTTTTGCGACACGACCCGTGGATTCGGGACCTCGAGCCGGCCGGCACGGATGCCTTCCATGAACCAGTCCGCAAAGAACGCGGGGATGTCGGTGCGGCGGCTGGCGGAGACGATCACGTGGATAAGCCTAGCAATTTTCGCAAATTCCGCAAAACCTCTCCGCCGTTTCACGCTCCAGAGAAACGGCGTTCACCGCTTCTCCGCCCGAATCCGAATCAGGCGCCATAACAAGCTGAAAAACAACAAAAAACAATGGGGACAGGCCCTGAGTTTTTCTTGCAAAGGTGCGGGGTTCGACCCCGATCGCGAGAGAGCGGAATCTTGTAATTTTATTGTTATTAATCAATATGTTACACAATGAAATCCGCGCAGTTTTTCCTTTACATCGGCCATGCGGAATGGTATGTTCCGGCGGTCGGGAAGAGCGGCCGTAAAAATGAAATTTTCTCTCAAAGACGGGAACTTGCAAGATGGCCGATGAACAGAAGATCAATACGGACGAGTCCCGCAAGAAAGTCGCCGTAGAAGAGTACAGCGCCGACAAGATCAAGGTGCTCGGCGGCCTGGACGCGGTGCGGACCCGCCCGGCCATGTACATCGGTTCGACCGGGCCGCAGGGCCTGCACCACCTGGTGTACGAGGTGGTGGACAACTCCATCGACGAGGCGCTGGCCGGGTTCTGCGACGCCATCGAGGTCACCATCCATGCCGACAACCGCGTCACCGTCCTGGACAACGGCCGCGGCATCCCCACCGACATGCACAAGACCGAAAAGCGCCCGGCCGCCGAGGTGGTGATGACCGTGCTGCACGCCGGCGGCAAGTTCGACTCCGGCGCCTACAAGGTCTCCGGCGGCCTGCACGGCGTGGGCGTGTCGGTGGTGAACGCTCTGTCCAAGGAGCTCGAGCTCGAGATCTTCCGCAACGGGAAAATCCACCGCCAGATCTACCGGCGCGGCCAGCCGGCGACCCCGCTCACCGTGGTGGGCGAGACCGCGCGCACCGGCACCAAGGTGACCTTCCTGGCCGACGACGAGATCTTCGGCAGCATCGAGTACAACTTCGACGTGCTTTCGCAGCGGCTGCGCGAGCTCTCCTTCCTCAACCGCGGGGTGTTCATCTCGCTCAAGGACGAGCGCACCGGCAAGAGCAACGAGTTCAAGTACGAGGGCGGCATCCGCTCCTTCGTCGAGCACCTCAACCGCAACAAGACCCCGCTGCACCCCAACGTGGTCTACTTCGCCGGCGAGCACGAGGACGTGGCGGTCGAGGTGGCCATGCAGTACAACGACGGCTACCAGGAGACCGTGTTCTCCTTCGCCAACAACATCAACACCGTGGAGGGCGGCACCCACCTGGTGGGCTTCCGCTCGGCCATCACCCGCACCATCAACGCCTGGGCCCAGAAGAACAACCTGCTCAAGAACCTCTCCGAGAACCCCTCCGGCGAGGACACCCGCGAGGGCCTGACCGCCGTCATCTCGGTGAAACTCCACCACCCGCAGTTCGAGGGGCAGACCAAGACCAAGCTGGGCAACTCCGAGGTGGAGGGGGTGGTCAAGACCATCGTCAACGACCAGCTCTCGGCCTACCTCGACGAGAACCCGGCGCTGGCGCGCGCGGTGTGCGAGAAGATCGCCCAGGCGGCCCGGGCCCGCGAGGCGGCCCGCAAGGCGCGCGAGATGGTGCGGCGCAAGGGCGCCCTGGAGGGGCTGTCGCTGCCGGGGAAGCTGGCCGACTGCCAGGAGCGCGACCCGGCCAACTCCGAGCTGTTTTTGGTCGAGGGCGACTCCGCCGGCGGCTCGGCCAAGCAGGGGCGCGACCGGCGCAACCAGGCGGTGCTGCCGCTGCGCGGCAAGATCCTGAACGTGGAGAAGGCCCGCTTCGACAAGATGCTCTCCTCGGAGGGCATCGCCACCCTGATCACCGCGCTCGGCACCGGCATCGGCAAGGACGAGTTCGACGCGAGCCGCTTGCGCTACCACCGCATCGTGATCATGACCGACGCCGACGTGGACGGCAGCCACATCCGCACATTGCTGCTCACCTTCTTCTACCGGCAGATGCCCGAGATCATCGAGCGCGGCCACCTGTTCATCGCCCAGCCGCCGCTGTTCCGCGCCAAGCGCGGCAAGGACGAGGTGTACCTCAAGGATCAGCGCGAGCTGGACGACTTTCTGCTGCGCCACGGGGCCAGCAAGGTCACGGTGCGCCCGGCGGGGAACGGCAAGAGCGAGTCGATTTCCGGCGACCGCCTGCAGGCCCTGTGCCGGGACGTCATCCGCTACCGCGACATCCTGTCCCGCATCGGCAAGCGCAAGGACGAGCGCCTGGTGGACGCCATCGTCATGGCCACCGGCATCCACGCCGACACGGTGAACCGCAAGGAGGAGCTGATCGAGGAGATCCAGCGGGTGCAGGACTACCTGGAGCGGGTGCACCCCGACGTGCTGCCGCTGTACCCCGAGCTGGAGCAGGATCCCCACTACTCCGGGTTCCGGCTGCGCATGCAGACCCACCACGGCGGCACCCGCGCCGAGACCATCCTGGACCGCGACTTCCTCACCCGGGCCGAGTTCTCCGACCTGCGCGCCCTGCGCGAGCGCTTCCGCGAGCTGGGCGATCCCCCCTACGAGATCGGCGACGGCGAGAGCATGCAACGGGCGGACACGCCGGTGGCGGTGCTGGAGCGGGTGCTGGAGGCGGGCAGCAAGGGCCAGACCATCACCCGCTACAAAGGCCTGGGCGAGATGAACCCCGAGCAGCTGTGGGACACCACCATGAACCCGGCCACGCGCAGCCTGTTGCGGGTCCGGGTGGACGACGCGGTGGCGGCCGACGAGATCTTCACCATGCTCATGGGCGACGCGGTGGAGCCGCGGCGCGAGTTCATCGAGAAGCACGCCCTGGAAGTCTCCAACCTGGACATCTGACATGAAGCGCTGCGTCTTTTTGGGACTGGGGCACTACGTGCCCGAACGGCTGGTGACCAACCAGGAGCTCACCACCCTGATGGACACCACCGACGAGTGGATCGTCGAGCGCACCGGCATCCGCCAGCGCTACTGGGTCTCGGGGGAGATGGGCGGCTCCGAGCTGGCCGAGCACGCCACCCGCGAGGCGCTCGCGCGCGCCGGGCTCGAACCTGCCGACCTCGACTGCATCATCCTGGCCACGCTGTCGCCCGAGCACACCTTCCCCGGCACCGCCTGTTTCCTGCAGGCGCGCCTGGGCCTCCCCGGCATCCCCGCCCTGGACATCCGCAACCAGTGCTCGGGCTTCATCTACGGGCTCTCCATCGCCGACGCCTGGATCCGCGCCGGCCAGTACCGGCGCATCCTGCTGGTGGGCGCCGAGGTGCACTCCACCGGCCTGGACATCAGCACCCGCGGCCGCGACGTGGCCTGCCTGTTCGGCGACGCCGCCGCGGTGGCCGTGCTGGGCGCGAGCGAAGACGGCGAGCGCGGCGTGCTCTCCACCCACCTGCACGCCGACGGCCGCTTCGCCAAGGCCCTGTGGATCGAGGCCCCCGGCTCGCGCTTCCATCCGCTGCGCATCTCCCATAAGATGCTCGACGAGGGGCGCCACTTTCCCAAGATGAACGGCCGGCAGGTGTTCACCGCCGCGGCGCAGCGCATGCCGGAGGTGATCCACGAGTGCCTGAAGGCGAACGGGCTCTCCCTCGCGGACGTGGCGCTGCTGGTGCCTCACCAGGCCAACCAGCGCATCACCGAGCTGGTGGCCCGCCAGCTCGGCCTCCCCATGGAGCGGGTGGCCAGCAACATCGAGCGCTACGGCAACACCACCGCGGCCTCCATCCCGCTGTGCCTGTACGAGGCCGAGCGCGAGGGCCGGCTGCGCCCGGGCGACCTGGTGGTGCTGGTCTCGTTCGGGGCGGGTTTCACCTGGGCCAGCGCCGCCGTGCGCTGGTGAGAGGATGAGCACATGAGCGAGAGCTTCCTGGTCAACCGCACCCTGGTCGCCATCGAGGACGAGATGCGCTCGTCGTACCTGGATTACGCCATGAGCGTGATCATCGGGAGGGCGCTGCCCGACGTGCGCGACGGGTTGAAGCCGGTGCACCGGCGCATCCTGTACGCCATGTTCAGCGAGGGCCTGCTGCACAACAAGAAGTTCTCCAAGTGCGCCGGCGTGGTGGGCGAGGTGCTCAAGAAGTACCACCCCCACGGCGACGCCGCGGTGTACGACACGCTGGTGCGCCTGGCCCAGCCCTGGAACATGCGCTACCCCCTGGTGCAGGGTCAGGGCAACTTCGGCTCCATCGACGGCGATCCCCCGGCCGCCTACCGCTACACCGAGTCCCGCCTGGAGAAGCTGGCCGAGGAGATGCTGCGGGACATCGACAAGGAGACGGTGGACTTCACTCCCAACTTCGACGGCTCGACCGTCGAGCCGGCCATCCTGCCCGCGGCCTTCCCCAACCTGCTGGTGAACGGTTCCACCGGCATCGCGGTGGGCATGGCCACCAACATCCCGCCCCACAACCTGCGCGAGATCATCGACGCCACGGTGCACCTCATCCGGAATCCCGAGTGCAGCGTCGACGATCTGATGCGCATCGTGCCGGGCCCGGACTTCCCCACCGCCGGCGTCATCTACGGGCGGGAGGGCATCGCCCAGGCCTACCGCACCGGCAAGGGCATCATCGACGTGCGCGCCCGGGCCACGGTCGAGCTGCACAAGAAGACCGAGCGCGCCTCCATCGTGGTCAGCGAGATCCCCTACCAGGTGAACAAGGCGCGCCTGATCGAGCGCATCGCCGAGCTGGTGCGCGACAAGAAGATCCAGGGCATCTCCGACGTGCGCGACGAGAGCGACCGCGAGGGCATGCGCATCGTGGTCGAGCTCAAGCGCGACGCGGTGGCCGAGGTGGTGCTGAACCAGCTCTACAAGCACACCCCCATGCAGTCCGGCTTCGGCATCATCATGCTGGCCATCGTGGGCGGCCAGCCGCGGGTGCTCAACCTCAAGGAGATGATCGAGCACTACGTGGCCCACCGCCGCGAGGTCATCCGGCGCCGCTGCGCCTACGAGCTGCGCAAGGCCCGCGAGCGCGAGCACATCCTGCAGGGCCTGCGCATCGCCCTCGATCACCTGGACGCGGTGATCGCCCTGATCCGCAAGAGCCGCGACCCGGAGGAGGCCCGCACCGGCCTCGTGAAGTCGTTCGGGCTCACCGAGATCCAGGCGAACGCCATCCTGGAGATGCGGCTGCAGCGCCTGACCGGGCTGGAGCGCCAGAAGATCCTGGAGGAGCTCGAAGCGGTGCAGAAGGAGATCGAGCGCCTCACCGCCATCCTGGAAGATGTGCAGCGGCTCATGAACGTGGTGGTGGAAGAGCTCGAGCGCATCCGCGAGGAATACGGCGACGAGCGCCGCACCCAGATCACCGGCGAGACCCGCGAGCTCACCATCGAGGACCTGCTGGTGGACGAGGACCACGTGGTGACCGTGAGCCACGCCGGCTACATCAAGCGAAGTCCCTTGTCGCTCTACCGGCGCCAGCGCCGGGGCGGGCGCGGGCGCACCGGCATGCAGACGCGCAACGAGGACTTCGTCGAGGACGTGTTCGTGGCCTCCACCCACTCCACCATCCTGGTGGTCACGCGCAAGGGCCGGGCCCACGCCCTCAAGGTGCACGAGGTGCCCGAGGCCGGGCCGGCGGGCCGCGGCCTGCCCATCGTCAACCTGGTGCGCCTGCCCCCGGGCGACGCCACCGCCGCCATCGTGCCGGTGCGCTCCTTCGAGCAGGCGGACGGCCATTTCCTGCTGGCGGTCACCCGGCGCGGCTACATCAAGAAGACCGAGCTCTCCGCCTACGCCAACATCAACGTGGCCGGCATCATCGCCATGGGGGTGGAGGAGGGCGACGAGATCATCGACGCCCACGTCACCACCGGCCAGCAGGAGGTGCTGGTGGCCACGCGCCTGGGCATGGCCTGCCGCTTCCGCGAGGTGGACGTGCGGCCGATGGGCCGCACCGCCCACGGCGTGCGCGGCATCCGCCTGCGCGAGAACGATCAGGTGGTCGCGCTGGTGGTGGTCGACCCCGGGGCCACCATCCTCACCGTCATGGAGCACGGCTTCGGCAAGCGCTCGGAGCTCGACGACTACCGGCTCACCGCCCGCGGCGGCGTGGGCGTCAAGACCTCGCGCATCACCGACAAGACCGGGCCGGTGGTGACGCTGATGCAGGTGAACCAGGACGACGACCTCATGATCATCACCGACGGCGGCATGGTCATCCGCACCGCCGTCAAGGACATCTCGGTGCTGGGCCGGGACACCCAGGGGGTGCGGCTCATCGACCTCAAGGAGGGCGAGAAGGTGGTCTCTTGCGCCCGCCTGGTGGAGCGGGTGCGCGAGGAGGGCGAGAACGGCGAGGCCCGCGCCCCCGTGGCGCAGCAGGCCCAATCCCCCGCGGCCCCCGCCACCGAACCCGAGCCGGACGAACCCGGGGCGGACGAACCCGGGGCGGACGAACCGGAGCCGGACGATCCGGCCGGCGGGGGTGAGGCGTGAGAAGGATTCCGTCGCTCATCGCGCTCCTTGCCCTGGTGCTCGCGGCGGCCTGTCTCTCCCGCGACGTGGAGGACCGTTTCCGCGAGGGGACGGAGCTCCTGTTCGAGAACCGTTACGAGGACGCCGAGAGCTACTTTCTGGCGCTGGCGCGAGAGCTGGACCGCGAGGGCGGGCCGGAGCGCGATCATTTGCGCGCCCGGGCCCTGTACCAGGCCGGGCGCATCGAGCGGCTCTACCTCAACCAGCCCCGGCGCGCGGTGGCCAACCTGCGCGAGGCGCTCAAGCTGGACCCGCAGGCGAGCTACGCCTTCAACGCGCGGCGCGCCATCGGGCGCATCTTCCAGGACCGGCTGTTCGATTACCGCTCCGCGGCGCTGGAGTTCGAGCGGCTGCTGCAGCTCTTCCCCGACCGCCCGGGGATCGAGCGCTACCGCTACCGCATCGCCCAGTGCTACTTCCAGCTCCAGGACTTCGAGCAAGCCCGCGCCGAAGCGCAGCTTCTGTTGCAGAAGGTGCCCCAGGGCCCGCTGGCTCTCCAGGCGCGCATGTTGCTGGGGAACGCCTACTATTCGGAGGGCCGCTACGCCGACGCCGCCAAGGTGCACGAGGAGATCCTGGGTCTGGATCCGCCGGTGGACATCCTGTCGCGGAGCCTCTTCGAGCTCGGCCTGTGCTACCAGGAGACCGCGCAGTACGACCGGGCGGAGGAGGTGTTCCAGCGCGCCCTCAAGGTCCACCCCAACCCGACGCTGGTGCAGGCGCAGCTCTCCATCCTGCGCGAGCGGCGCGAGGAGTCCGAGAAGAACCCCGCGCTCACCCCGGCCCCATCCCCGCAGCGGGCTCAGCCCCCGACCCCGCCACCGCCGGCCGCTCCCCGCGCCACCCCGGCCGCCCCGCCGCCGGCGGCGCCGAAGACCACCCCGGCCGAGCCTCCCAAGACGGCCCCACCGGCTCCGCCACCCAACGGCGCACCCGCGCCGGCCCCGGCCCCAGCGCCGGCTCCGGCGCCGCCCCCCGCGCCCAAGGCAGAACCCGCGGCTCCAGCAGCGGGAGCCCCCTAGGGTCACTCGAGCGCGGCGCGCACTTCGCTCCCCAGTCGCGTTGGTTCCATGGGCCCCCCATCCAATTTACCGGATCCTCCTGGAAAAGGAGGAGCATGCCTGCATGCTCGTCATGTTCGCGTATCCAGCCGAAGCTCGGCTGCCGTCAAGGGCGAGCGCAGCGAGTCGCGAAGCGATCGAAGACCCTTGACGGCAAAAGCCGAGCGGAGGCTACGCCTGACAGAACAACGAATGCGGACAGGAGACGGTCGCATCGCTTGCGCCCAATTAATGTTGATTCCCGCGTCAAGCCTGTGCTATGCACCTTGCGGACGAGGTGGCAAGTGGCCGGCCCGCCGGACGGTCTTCGCAAGCTGGCGCCGTACCTGGACATCGGCGCCGTCATGGCCGGCTGCGTGGTCGCCGGCGTGCTGCTGGGACGCTACCTCGACGGAAAGTTCGACAGCGAGCCGTGGATGCTGCTCTTCGGCTCGCTGCTCGGAGTCGGCGCCGGGTTCTACCACTTCTTCAAGGTGGTGCTGCGGCGCCCGGCGCCAGGCAAAGATGCGGAGAAGCGCGACGATGACCGCACGCGAAAGTGAACGCCCGGTACGAGCCCCGGTCGCCCCGTTCTGGGTCGCCTTGGCGATCGTGCTCGGCTGCGCGGCCGGCATGGCGCTTACGCGCCCCGCCGATGGGGCCCTCTTCGGCGCGCTGCTGGGGGGCCTGCTGGGCGGCGCGCTGTTTCTCATGGGCTGGGCCGGGGTGCGGCGCGCCCTGGACGGTCCGGGGAACCGGCTGCTGCGCGCGGTCTTCGGCGGGATGCTGGTCCGGCTGCTTCTGGCCGGCGCCGCCGCGGCCGTGGTCATCGGGTTCGAGCTGGCCGACGCGGCCGGTTTCGTGTGCGGCCTTGTCGCCGTCACATTCGCGGCCCTGGTGATCGAGGTGCTTTCCCTCTCCGGTCATGCCCGCCGCCTGAGCGCGGCGCCGGCCCGGGAGGGCAACGGAGTCCCGGCATGAGCGTCCCCGTCGAAGCCGTGCAGAACGTCGCCGAGCAGGTGAGCCAGGTCATCGGGCACCACGTGACCAACGGCTTCACCCTGGGGCTGTGGCCCTTCGCCCACGAGGTGGAGCTGCCGCGCTTCGCGCCCATCCAGGTGGGCACGCTCGCCGTCGACCTCTCGCCCAGCAAGCACGTCCTGATGATGCTCACGGCCGCGGCGCTGCTGGTCCTCATGGCCTTGCTGGTGCGCCGGAAGGTGCAGCTCGTGCCGCGCGGCTTCGCCTCGCTGCTGGAGGGTTTCGTGCTCTTCATCCGCGACGACGTGGCCCGCACCACCATGGGCCACCACGCCGCCCAGCGCTTCACGCCGTACCTGTGCACCACCTTCTTCTTCATCCTGACCTGCAACCTCCTGGGATTGCTGCCGTACGGCGCCTCGGCCACCGGCAACATCAACGTCACCGCCACCCTGGCGCTCTTGTCGTTTTTCATGATCCAGTTCGCCGGCATGCAGAAGATGGGCGTGTTCGGGTACTTCCGCCACCTGGTGCCGCCCGGGGTGCCGCTGTGGCTCGCCCCCATCATGTTCCTGGTGGAGCTGATGGGCGTGTTCGCCAAGCCCTTCGCCCTGTGCATCCGCCTGTTCGCCAACATGCTGGCCGGGCACGTGGTCATCCTGAGCCTGATCGGGCTCATCTTCATCATGAGCGTGTGGGTGTTTCCGCTCTCGGTCGGCTTCGGGGTGTTCATGTACGTGCTGGAGCTGTTCGTGGCCTTTTTGCAGGCCTTCATCTTCACCATGCTGACTTCGCTGTTCATCGGACTACTGGTGCATTCGGAGCACTGAACCTTTTCCACACAGG
>CAZLNM010000116.1:10297-14966 GCA_964561025.1 uncultured Myxococcales bacterium | reverse complement strand
GCAGGTTTTCCCCGGGGTTTTTTCCTGGGGGCTCAAGGGGGCGAAGCCCCCTTGCCGAAAAACCCTGGCGCTCGGAACCCGGAACCAGGAACCCGAAACCCGAAACCCTAGGGTCAGTCTCAGGCGTCGTACGGACCGAGCCGGTGCTCGGGGTCTTCCAGGTTGGCCTTCACCTCGAGCAAAAAGCGCGCCGCCCCGCCCACGTCGGTGATGCGGTGGTCGAACTTGGCGATGAGCGGCATGCGGGTGCGCACCTCGACCTTGCCGTCGCACAGCACCGGCACCTGGCGCGAGGCGGCGATCATGAGGTGCAGGATGTCGGGGTGCACGATGGGGCCTTCCATGCGGGTGATCCCCGCCGGGCCCACGTTGGTGATGAGGAAGCTCCCCCGCCGCTTGCGCTGGTTGGCGCGCCAGGCGCGCTCGAGGGGCGGCAGCAGCCGGTTCAGCAACTGGAACCCCTCCACCGCCAGATCCAGCAGCGTCCCCAGCGTCGGGTGGCGCTTGAGCACCCGGTCGAAGCGCGCCATGCGCACGGGCGTCTCGCGCTGGGCCCGCTGCTTGCTGGCCTCGGACTCCAGGGCCACCTGGCGCAGCGTCTTTCGCTCGACGTTGCGCACCATGCCCCAGCCCAGCAGAAAGCCCAGATCCACCGGGAAGCGGATGTCGATGGACTCGGCCGGAAACAGGGTGTAGCGCCCGTTGTAGGTGCAGGTGTAGAGACGGTGGTTCACCAGGGCGTTGCCGGCGGCCTTGACGATCATGTCATTCAGCGTGCAGCGGGCGTCGGGGTTTCGCTGGTTGAATTGCTTGCGGTAGGCCAGCGCCGCCGCCAGGTCCACCTCCACGTTGGCGTGCACCGTGGGGCCCACGCGCCGCCCGTCGAAGGCGCCCACGAAGGCCCGGCGGCTGTTTATAAAGCCCTGGAGGTCATCCACGATTCGCACAGCCGCTCTCCGGATTTTCCAGGTTCTTCTTGATGTCGGCGAGGAAGCGCGAGGAGAAGCCCGCGTCCGCCACCTTGTGATCGAACTCCAGCGCCAGCGGCAGGACCTTTCGCACCGTCGGCGTCCCGTCCGGCTGGTACACCACGTCCTCGCGGATGGCGAGCACCAGAAGCGCCGCGATGCTGGGTTTCACCAGTTGGCCGTGGCAGGCGGTCACGCCCAGGCTGCCCAGGTTGGTCACCATGAAGGTCCCGATGACCTTGTGCGACATGCGAAATGCCAATCGTTCCAGCGGCGGCACCCATGGCTGGATGGCGCGGTAGAGGTCGGTGAGCCCGCCCGAGATGCGCGGAAGCAGCGGGAGCCGGTGGAAGCGCAGGTACTTGGGGAGGTTCTTTTCGATCAGCGCGCGGGCCTTGTCCGCGTTCTCCTGGTACTCGCGCGCGATCTGGAAGACGCTCTTTCGGTCGGTGTCCTCGACCACGATGTGCAGCGGGAAGTCGCCCATGTCCATGGGCGAGCGCAGGCAGATGCGCTCGTTGGGGATGATGCCGTAGCGGCCGTCATAGTCGTAGTTGAAGAAGATGTGCTGACGAAGGGCGTTGGCGGTGGCCTTGAGGATGATGGCGTTGAGCGTCGGCTTGGCCTCCCGGGCCTCGGGCGCGCTCTCCAGCTTCTTCTTCCAGGCCAGCGCCGGCGTGATGTCCACGTCCATGTCGATGGTCACGGTGGGCGCTAAGTTGCGCCGGTGGAAGCGCCGGATCACCGGCTTGCGGATGGCGAGGTAGTCCTTCAGATCTCTCATGGGGCCTCCCGCAACCATCATGCACAGGCGTCCCGGGCCGGTCAATCCCGCCGATCTTCTGCCGGCCGGCGGAAGGCCGCGGCCAGGCCGACGCCGATCAGCAGCCACTGGATCAGGCCGAACAGGACGAACCAGCCGCGCGGGATGCCCTGGCGGGGACGCTCGCGCTGGCACGGCACGAAGGGGTTGGCAGCGAACCCGGCGTCGATGGTTGCCGCCAGCTTCTCCAGGACGCCGGCGGCTCGCGGGGACGAGGACTCCTCGGCGAAGAGTCCGAACCAGCGGCCCGCCGCCGGTTCCGGACGCGCGGGGCGGAGCTTGGCCTTGGCGAACTCGCCCGCCTCGCCTTGGATCTCCAGATCGATCAGCGTGCCCTGGATGTCGGCGTGCTCGAGCCTGAACGCCTCCCCCAGGACGGCGCGGACGGTCTCCGACTCCACCACCGTCCTCAGCTGTCGCCCGCTCTCCGGCGGAAGGCACCAGGGGCTGGGCTCCGGCGCAGAAGCGGCGGCGGACGAGGGGAGGAAGGCGGCGGCGAGGGCCCACCAGGCCGAAAAGGCGATGGCGTGCTTCATTTCTTTTTTCCGATCTGGGGTGGCAGTGAGAGCGCCGCCTGCAGCATGGCCACCTCGGGCTCGGGCCCTTCCAGGAAAAAGGACGGGAACGCCGAGAGGCTCTCGACCGGGCAAGCGGCGGAGCCCGGTTCGTAGCGGATCCACACCTCGCCGCCGGCGTTGGGGGTCAACAGCAGCGCCCGGCGGCCGCCCTCCAGCACGAGCCCGCCCGAGGGTACCGCGACGATGCGGCCCTGGCAGACAATGTCGAGGTCGGGGAAGGCCAGGAGATGGATGCCGTTCGCGGCCGCGGCCTCATCGTCGAGCGGGAGGCGCAGGCAGAACGGCCGGCGCTCTCCGGAGGGGATGTCCGGCATCCCCGAGAGGGTGGTCGACAGGCGCTCGAACTCGAAGGGCGCGGGGACGAGCGGCGCCTCCCGGCACTCGGACTCCTGGCACTCGAAACACGCGCCAAGGCGCGTCCAGTCGAGAAAACCCTCGAGCTCGACGAGCGCGTGGTGGCCGAACTCCTTCCAGGCGGCCGGGAAGGGCTCCGGGCGCGACACCAGCGGCAGCAGGTAGGCCCGGCGCCGATCCGCGGGGCCGGGCGGGAAATCGTGTGCGATGGCTTCTATTACGAGCGGAGCCATGGGGCCCTTGAGCCCGGCGAAGAGACCGGCCCGGGTCCAGCCTTCCAGGCGGAGAACGGCCCCTGTTTTTTCGACGGCGGCGAACGATGGGTAGGGCACGCTGGCGATGGTCCTGGTGGGGGAGCTGGGCAGCAGCGCGATGGCGAGCCCGAACGACATCAGCGCCGCCGCCGGGGCGCGCACGTTCGCGGCGCGCGCCGCGGGAGTTGGCGAGGCGCCTCGTGCTCGGGAGAGCAAGCGTCGGGCCAGCAGCGCGAGGCCGGCCGCGGAGCCGATCGAGAGCGCCGGCAACGCCGGAGACAGGTAGCTGGGCGGTGTCGGCAGCGACGACAGCTTGCCTACGAGCAGTGTGGCCAGCAGCGGGCACCCGCCCAGCAAGGTGAGGCAGATAAAATCGCGGCGCCTCTCTCGCGGGCCGAGCCAGATCGCGAGCGCGGGAAGCGCGGCGAGGAGCCAGGGGAAGACCGGAGTGCCCGGCGAACCGGCGCGCTCGCCGGAGGGATGAGCGCCGAGAGCGCCGAGGGATCCCAGGTTGAACGACCAGGACTCGAAGGAACTCAGGGCGGCCACCGCAAGAAAGGCGGCCACAAACGCTCCGGCTCCGACCAGGCGCCGTTTGCCGGAGCAGAGCACCACAAGAAACAGCGCGCCAGTCAGGGTGAGGCCCAAAAGGTGACAGCCGGAGAGGATGGCCGAGAGCGCGCCCGCCAGGGCCGCCGTGCCCGGGCCCGCGCCGCGCAAAAGGTGGAGCCCGAGCCCCGTCGTGATCGCGGCGAGCCACAGGATGGGGCGGTAGTTCCACAAGAGCTCTCCCGGCCTCTGCGCGACGGTGTCGAGGATCAGCCAGGCGGCCACGGCCAGGACGGCCGCGCCGGCGCCGGCCAGCCGGGAGGCGGCCACGGCGATGAGCAGCAGCGCGAGCGCGTCCAGGAGGAGCAGCAGCCGGTGCAGGCCGGTGCGTTCGATTCCCAGGGCCCAGGCCGCGGCCCGCAGCTCGTGCCAGCTCCCGCCCTGGACCAGCGTGCCGAAGGACACGGTGGCCCCGCGGGTGCGGCATTCGCCGTATTCGAGGCAGCCACGCACCAGATGATCGTCGTTGAGGGTGTCCAGCCACAGCAGCGGGGAGTCCCCGTGGCGGCGCCAGGTGGCGACCAGCAAGCCGAGGAGCAGGACGAGCCAGGCCAGGCGCAGCACGTTCCCGCGAGCTTCGCGCATGTCGCCTCCTGGCAAGACATGCTAGCCGCAGGCGCGGTGGCCGTCAAAACGGCGTCCTTTCGCATCGTTTGTGCGGGCTTGCGCGGTGCCAGGGACCCCGGGGCAGCTCCAGGATTGCACCTACGTCTGGCCGCGCTCGCTCTTTCGGCATCGCGGCCAGACGTTCCAACAGCGCAGGTTCGTCTAGCCGCGCCCTCCCCGGTCGGTGCCAGGGACCCCGGTTGGACCCGGTCGTACCCCGGCGATTACCCGTTGCGCCGCCTCGGACGGAGCAGGTAGAGGAACGCCGCGGGGAGGAGCCACGAAAGGTTCGACCCGGCCGCCGCGCCGCAGCCGCACCCGCCGCTCCCGCCGCCACCGACCTGGAACAGGTTGGCGCCGGTTCCGGCCAGGTTGTAGAACAGCCGGGCGGTGACGTCGCGTTTTCCCTGGGTGGCCTGCGCCTCGATGACGAGCGAGGCGATGCGCGCGGTCTTGTCGTCCAGGACCTCGACGCCG
>CAZLNM010000116.1:6585-10287 GCA_964561025.1 uncultured Myxococcales bacterium | reverse complement strand
GGTGGCGGTCACCCCCTCGCCCAGCTCGAACGCCATGCCCGGCACGAAGTTCTCGCCGCGTACGGTCACCTGGGTCAGCGTCTGGCCGGGCTTTCCCCGGGCGGGCTCGATGGCGCTCGGCCTCGGCGCGCGGAACGTCCCCGAGATCACCAGAGCGTACCCCTGGCCGTCGCTGCCGAGCTCGCCGTTGCCCGGGACGGCGGCGGCCTTGACGGTGAGCCGGTAGCTCGCCGCCTCGGGCGGATCGAGGATGATGGCCTCGACGTTGTTGCGCCGGTCGGGGTCGGGGCGGAACACCGGGTAGGAGCGCCCGCTGCCGAAGTTCATGTTGCCGAGGTACAGGTTGTCGTGCGGATCCACGAGTTCGAGGTTCAGATCGTTCACCAGGGCCGGGGTGGCGCCCGGCGCGGCCGCGGGATCCGCCCACACCAAGGTGATGCGCAGCGGCTCGGCGGGGTCGGCCACCGGCAGGTTCCAGGAGACCGAGTCCCCGGTGTGCAGGGCGGGCAGCGCCGCGGGGAAGGGCCCCGGAGTGGCCGACAGCATGGGGTTGTCGGGCGCGGGGTTGGGCGTGTCGTTGAGCACGACGGTGAGGCGCTGATCCTCCTCGAACCACAGCGAGCCTTCCAGGTGCAGCCGGCCCCAGCCCTGCTCGAACGACGGCACCGGGGTGAGATCGTAGTTCGCGCCCATGCCCACGATGCGCCCGGCCAGCGGAGCGGCGCCGTTGATGAGCATGGCCTTCACCAGGGCGTTCGAGGGGTTGAAGGCGTGGCCGGCGTCGGCGCGGCCCGCGTACCAGAACCCGTCCCTGAAATACTCGCGCACCAGCGCGGCGGCCCCGGCGGTGATGGGCGAGGAGAAGCTGGTGCCCATGGTGGGCCAGCCGGTGTCCACGTTGCAGTTGTTGTCCTCGTTGTTGCTCGCCCGCTTGCGGTTGTTGTAGGCGTCGCAGCAGCCGAGGTCGATGGCGGTGCGCCGGTCGGAGGTGGCCGAGAACACCAGCCCCGGCGCCACCAGGTCGGGCTTGATGCGCCCGTCCGCGGTGGGGCCCTGGCTGGAAAAGAACATGAGATCGTCCTGCAGGTGGTAGATGCTGCCGTAGATGTCGAGTTCGACCGGGCCGGAGGCGCCGGCCACCACGGTGTTCTTGGCGGTGCTGCCGGTGCCGCCCAGGCTCTGCGGCACCAGCTGCCCCTGGTCGTCGGAGCCGGCGTTGCCGGCCGCGAACACCACCACCAGGTCGTTGAGCTTCCAGGTGGCGGCGTCGATGGAGGCCGAGTCCATGTCGTAGCCGGTCATCAGGCCCTCGAAGCCATAGCTGTTGTTGTGCACGCGCGCCCCGGTGTCGTAGGCCTGGCGCATAAGGTCCGCCATGGAGACGTTCATCAGGCCGCTCAGGTAGCCGGCCGAGTCGCCGATGTCCTGGAACACCACCCGCGCCCCGGGGGCCATGCCGTCCTGGGAGTCGTGCCCGGCGGCCGTGGCGGTGGCCAGGTTGGCGTAGTTGTCGCCGGCGGCGTCGCCCACGGTGTGCGTGCCGTGAAAGTCGCCCGAGCCGTCGTCGTAGGCCTCGGCCGAGCCGATGACGTAGTAGGTGAGAACCTTGTTTTCCGGCCGATCGACCACGGCGCCCGGCGGCTGGGGGGTGTTCACCGCCAGGGTGACCGAGGCGCGGTCCGAAGAGAAGCGGAACTGGCAGGCGTCCGCGTCCAGCCCGCTGTCGGCGACCCCGATCACCTCGCCGAAGCCGGTGATGCCGTGGCGCCAGATGGAGCGGCCGCTGCTCTCGGAGCCGGACTGGATGAGCCAGGAGGAGTTGTCGTTTTTTAGGACCGGCAGGCGGTACAGCTCCACGCGCACGACTTCCGGGCGCAAAGCCAGCTCCTGCGCCGCCCGGCGGAGATCCGATGCCGAATCCGCCCGCAGCCACAGGTACCCCCGGCCGGCCGAGTCGTCCCAGGCCGCGAGCTCGGCGCGCACGTCGGCGCGGGAGCGAAGCGCCGCCTCGGCGGGCCGGGCCGAGCGCTCGCGCGCGGTCACCGCCCGCAGCATGAGAGGCCCTGGCTCGTCCGCGGCGGCCCCGAGGCGCTCGCGGAGGTCGGGCGAGAGCTTCTCGGCCCAGGCGGGGATCGCGATCCTCGCGCCATTTTGTTCCAGCGCGGCTTCGTCCAGCACCTCCACCCAGGCGCCTTGCCCCGGCCCCACCTCGAGCACGCGCACGCCGGCCGCCGCCGCCTGCTCGGGCGTGATGAGTTGGTCGAGGACGAGGAAGCGGACCGGCCGCTCGGCCGCCCGCGCCGGTTCAGTCAGGGCGAGCGCCAGGAGAGCCAGCGGGAGGAACTTGAGCATGGAAGGATCCTTTCGTGGTTGCGGACAGAGCGAGTCTAGAGCAAGCGCGCGCAAAAGAAAATGCCGGGGCCGCGCCTGGCGGGGGATGTCACGAGGCCCCAAGGCCATCGAGCAGGCGAACTTCTCGGGGCGACCGCTTGCGGGCGCTTGCGGGCGCCCTTGACACGGCTCGGACCGGGGGCTAGTTCTCCCTCGTGCCCCTCGCGGCGGGACGTGGAGGAGACATGTCTGAAAAGAAGCTCGTCTTGTGCATCGACGACGACGAGGACATCCTGAACTCGCTGGTGGCGCTGCTCTCGTCCCGCGATTTTCGGGTCGAGCGGGCCACGTCGGGCGCGGAGGCGCTCGAGAAATTCGAGCGGGCCCGGCCCGACTTCGTCATCTGCGATCTCATGATGGAGTCGGCGGACACCGGGCTCACGCTGGTGCGAAAGATGCGTTCGGCGCGCGCGGAGATCCCCATCTTCCTGCTCAGCTCGGTGGGCGCCGGGCTGGAGCAGCACGCCGACGCGCGGCAGCTCGGCATCAGCGCGGTGTTTCAGAAGCCGCTCGATCCGGCCGCCATCTTGCAGGCGCTGGGCGCCGGCGCCTCCGGCGAAAAGGGAGGCCGGCATGGCTGAAGCGACGTTCGAAAACTTCATCGACGAGGCCGAGATCGAGCAGGCGTTGTCCCGGGCGGCCGGGGCCGGGAGCGAGCGGGTGCGGGAGATCCTGGCCCGCGCCGCCGAGGCCAAGGGGCTGTCGCTACCCGAGGTGGCGGTGCTGGCCGAGGTCAGCGATCCGGAGCTGCTCGGCGAATTGTTCCGCACCGCCCGGGAGGTCAAGGAGCGCATCTACGGGCGGCGGCTGGTGCTGTTCGCCCCGCTGTACATCTCCAACCTGTGCGCCAACGAGTGCCTGTACTGCGCCTTCCGCGCCCGCAACCGCGCGGTGCAGCGCCGCTCGCTCACCCAGGACCTCATCCGCCGCGAGGTGGAGGCCCTGGTGGACCAGGGCCAGAAGCGGGTGCTGCTGGTGGCCGGCGAGTCGTACCCACGCGAGGGGTTCGACTACGTGCTGCGCTCGATCGAGACGGTGTACGCCACGCGCCGCGGCCGGGGCGAGATCCGCCGCCTCAACGTGAACGTGGCCCCGCTGGAGATCGAGGAGTTCCGGCGCCTGAAGCAGGCCGGCATCGGCACCTACCAGCTCTTCCAGGAGACCTACCACCGGCCGACCTACCTGGCGGTGCACCTGGGCGGCAAGAAGCGCGACTTCGACTGGCGCCTCGGGGCCATGGACCGGGCCATGCAGGCCGGCATCGACGACGTGGGCATCGGGGTGTTGTTCGGCCTGTTCGACTGGCGCTTC
>CAZLNM010000116.1:234-6575 GCA_964561025.1 uncultured Myxococcales bacterium | reverse complement strand
CGAGATCCTGGCGCTCATGCAGCACGCCCGGCACCTCGAGCGCCGCTTCGGCGTGGGGCCGCACACCATCAGCGTGCCGCGGCTGGAGCCGGCGGTGGGCTCGGACATGGCCGCCCACCCGCCCAAGCCGGTCTCGGACGTCGAGTTTAGGAAACTGGTGGCCATCCTGCGCCTGGCCGTGCCGTACACCGGCATCATCCTGTCCACCCGCGAGTCGGCCAAGATGCGCTCGGAGACCTTCGCGCTGGGGGTGTCCCAGATCTCGGCCGGCTCGCGCACCAACCCGGGCGGCTACTCGGAGCAGGAGATCGAGCAGGCTGCCCAGTTCTCGCTGGGAGACCACCGCCCGCTGGACGAGGTCATCCGCGACGTGGCCGGCCTGGGCTACATCCCGTCTTTTTGCACCGCCTGCTACAGGCTGGGCCGCACCGGACAGGACTTCATGGATCTCGCGAAACCCGGGGCCATCAAGGCCCACTGCGATCCGAACGCGTTGTCCACCTTCCAGGAGTACCTGCTCGATTACGCCTCGCCCGAGACCCGGCGGGTGGGAGAGGCGCTGATCGAGCGGGCGCTGGCCGACATGGCGAAGCCTGTGGCCCAGGCCGCCCAGAAGATGCTCGAGCGGGTGCGCGCCGGCGAGCGGGACGTCTATGTGTAGATCTTCAGGTTCATTCCTCAAAACAGGAGGTTGAGGTGCGCGCCCCCAAGAGCATGCGGTTGCACATCGGGATCTTCGGGCGCCGGAACGTGGGCAAGTCCAGCCTGCTCAACGCCATCACCCGCCAGCAGGTGTCCATCGTCTCGCCGGTGGCCGGCACCACCACCGACCCGGTGGAGAAGCCCATGGAGCTCCTGCCGCTGGGGCCGGTGCTGTTCATCGACACCGCCGGCCTCGACGACGTGGGGGCGTTGGGAGAGGCCCGCATCCAGAAGTCCAGAGGAGCCATCGAGCGCACCGAGTTGGCGATGCTGGTGGCCGCCGCGGGCGAGTTCGGCGAGTTCGAGGAGCGGCTGCTCGGGGAGTTCTTGGCCCGCAAGGTCCCGGCGCTGGTGGTCTTCAACAAGAGCGATCTGGGCCGGCCGGCGGAGGCGGTCCTGCGGCGGCTGCGGGAGCGAGGGGTCCCCTGGGTCGAGACCGCGGCCGATCGTGGCGAGGGGATCGACGCTCTGCGAGAGCGGCTGCTCGCCATCGCTCCGGCCGACTTCATCGAGCAACCAGTGATCCTCTCGGATCTGGTCGGGCCCGGCGGGTGCGCGGTGTTGGTCGTGCCCATCGACAAGGAGGCGCCGCGGGGACGGATCATACTGCCGCAGGTGCAGGCCATCCGCGATCTTCTGGACGGCGACGCCTGCGCGCTGGTGGTCAAGGACCAACAGCTACGCGGCGCTCTCTCGATGCTGTGCGGGCGGCCGAAGCTGGTGGTCACCGACTCGCAGGCCTTCTCGAAGGTGGCCGCGGACACGCCGCCCGAGGTGCCGCTGACGTCGTTTTCCATCTTGTTCTCGCGGTTCCGTGGAGATCTGCTGACCCAGGTGGAGGGAACCCTCGCCGTTTCTCGACTGCGGCCCGGCGACCCGGTGCTGGTGGCGGAGGCCTGCACCCACCACCCCATCGGCGACGACATCGGGCGGGTGAAGATCCCGCGCTGGCTTGCCCAGGTCGTGGGCGGGGCGCTCGACTTCACCACCGTGCAGGGCCGCGACTTCCCCGACGACGTGTCCCGCTACCGGCTGGTGATCCACTGCGGCGCCTGCATGCTCAACCGCCGGGAGGTGCTGAGCCGCATCGAGCGCTGCAAGCGAGCCCGGGTGCCGATCACCAACTACGGCCTGGTCATCGCCTACAGCCTGGGGATCTTCGAGCGGGCGCTGTCACCGTTCCCTGCGGCGCTCGAACTCTTCCGGAAACTTTCGGGCCGCGATCGCCATGATGGCTGACCTGTATCGCGGCCTCGAGCGCTTTTCTTCTCTCGATCGCGAGGCCATCCTGTCCTGGCTGCGCACGGCCGAGCCGGCCGAGCTGGAGCGGCTCTTTGTTGCCGCGGACACGGTGCGCCGCCGCGCCGTGGGCGACGAGGTCCACCTGCGGGGCCTGGTGGAGATCTCCAACCACTGCCGGCGCCGCTGCGCCTACTGTGGCATCCGCGCGCCCAACCGCTTCTTGCGGCGCTACCGGATGACCCGGGAGGAGATCCTGGCCGCCGCGGAGGAGGCGAGGGCGGCGGGTTTCGGCACGCTGGTGCTCCAGTCGGGAGAGGACCCGGAGCTCACCGGGCCCTACGTCGCCGGGCTCGTGTCCGAGATCAAACGCAGGACGGGCTTGGCCGTCACCTTGAGCCTCGGCGAGCGCGGCCGCGATGACCTCGCGCGCTGGCGCGAGGCGGGGGCCGACCGGTACCTGCTGCGCTTCGAGACCTCCGACACCGCGCTCTACCGGCGCATCCATCCCGCGGCTGACCCGGAGGGGCCCGATCGCTTCGCCTTGCTCGGCACGCTGCGCGCGCTCGGGTACGAAGTGGGCAGCGGGGTGATGATCGGCATCCCCGGTCAAAGCTACCAAAGTCTTGCCGACGACATCCTCGCCTTTCGAAAACTCGATCTCGACATGATCGGCGTGGGGCCGTACCTGCCGCACCCGCAGACCCCGCTGGGACGGAAACCCGGGCGCTTCCTGCTGGCAGAGGCCGAGCAAGTCCCGAACGACGCGGACATGACGTACCGGGTCCTGGCGCTGGTGCGTCTGGTCTGTCCGTTCGCAAACCTTCCGAGCACGACCGCGCTGGCGACGCTGGCGAACGAGGAAGGCCGGGATCTAGGGCTTCTTCGCGGAGCGAACGTGGTGATGCCGAACCTTACACCCGAGCGGTACCGTTCACTTTACGAGATCTATCCCAACAAGGCCTGTCTTCACGAGACTGCTGAGTTCCTGAGAGACACCTTGGAAAACAGGGTAAACTTTTTGGGAAGAAAAATCGGCACAGGTCCTGGAAGCAGAAAAAAATAAAATAAAACAATAAGTTATTTCCAATAGAAATTTTCGACTTGGAAATCACTTTTCTCTTGACTTGTGTACTTTTGTTTTGTACATACTGTGAAGAAATTCACAGCGTGAATATGTTCACAGTAAATCGAGGAGCTTGATGCTTTCAGATGCGACCATAGCCAGGATCATCTTGATGCGAAGGTTCCTCGAGGAGCGCCTGGCACGCAAGGAGCACTTCGTCTTCTCTCACGAGATCGCCAAGCACATCCACGCCAGCTCCGCCTCGGTGCGCCGCGACCTCATGACGATCGGTTTTACGGGCAGCCCCAAGCGCGGTTACGACATCGAGGAACTCCTCAAGAAGACCATCGACCTCATCGAGTCGAGAGAAGGCCAGCGCGCCGCGCTGATCGGGATCGGCAACCTCGGCCGGGCGCTGCTCTCGTTCTTCCCCGGCCGGCTGCCCCGCCTCGAGATCGTCGCCGGCTTCGATGTGAACCCGGAGAAATTCGACCGCATCCTGCACGGGTGCAAGGTCTATCCGATGGCGCGCCTTGCCGAAATCCTGCGCGAGCAGCGCGTCTCCATCGGCATCATCACCGTGCCCGCGGCCGCCGCCCAGGACGTCGCCGACGAGCTGGTGGCCAGCGGGGTGCGCGGCATATTGAACTTCGCCCCGGCCAAGCTCCGCTTGCCGGCCGGGATCTTCGTCGAGAACCTCGACGTGACCATGTCGCTCGAGAAAGTGGCCTACTTCGCCGCCCAACAGAAACACTCAAGGGAGAAAGGGACCGACGAACATGAAAGGAATTGACGCCATCCTCCAGGGGCACCCCGGCGCGGGAAGGGACGCCTTGATCCCCATCCTGCAAGAGGTGCAGGAAGACCAGGGTTACATCTCGCCGCAGGCCATCGCCGAGATCGGCCGCCGGCTGAAGCTCCCGGCCAGCAAGATCTACGGGGTGGCCACCTTCTACAACATGTTCCGCTTCAGCCCCCGCGGCAAGTTCCACATCATGGTGTGCCGTGGCACGGCCTGCCACGTGAAGGGCTCGGCCAAGACGCTCGAGACCCTCATCAAGGCGCTGCACATCGAGCCCGGCCAGACCACCCGGGACGGCCTGTTCAGCCTGGAGGTGGTGGCGTGCCTGGGGGCCTGCGCCCTGTCGCCGACCATCACCGTCAACGGCACCTTCTACCCCAAGGTGACCCAGGCCAAGATCGCCAAGGTCCTCGACGAGTGCCGCCGGGCCGCGCAGGCCGAGCAGCCCAAGGAGATGGCGTCATGATGCGCTTCGAAAACGAAAAACAGCTCACCACCTACCGCGAGCGTTTGATCGCCGCCCACGATCCCTCCAAGGTCCGCATCTGCGTGTGCGGCGGCACGGGCTGCAACGCCCAGGGCTCCGTCTCGCTGGTCGAGGCGCTCCAGGCGGCGGTGAAGAAATACGCTTTGCAGGACCAGATCGAGGTGAAGGTCACGGGTTGCCACGGCTTCTGCGAACGCGGCCCCATCGTGGTGGTCCGTCCCGAGAACATCTTCTACGTGCGGGTGAAGGCCGAAGACGCCGACGAGCTGGTGCGGGTGACCTGCGTGGAGCACGGCGTGGTGGAGCGCCTGCAGTACGTGGATCCCGCCAGCGGCGAGCGCATCCTGCGCGAACAGGACGTGCCCTTCTACAAGAAGCAGATGCGCATCGTCCTGTCGGAGAACGGCCACCTGGATCCCACCTCCATCGACGACTACATCCGCATCGGCGGATATTCCGCCCTGGCCAAGACCCTGACCCGGCTCACCCCCGAGGAGGTGATCGCCGAGGTCAAGGCCTCGGGGCTGCGCGGCCGCGGCGGCGCCGGCTTCTCCACGGGGCGCAAGTGGGAGATGTGCCGGCAGCAGCCGGGCGACACCAAGTACATCATCTGCAACGCCGACGAGGGCGATCCCGGCGCCTACATGAACCGCTCCGAGATCGAGGGCAACCCCCACCTGATGATCGAGGGCATGATCATCGGCGCCTACGCCATCGGCGCCAGCAAGGCCTACATCTATTGCCGCGCCGAATACCCGCTGGCCATCCAGCAGCTCCACAAGGCCATCGCGCAGGCCAAGGCCTGCGGCCTGCTCGGCCAGGACATCCTGGGCTCCGGCTTCAACCTGGACATGACGGTCAAGGTCGGCGCGGGCGCCTTCGTGTGCGGCGAGGAGACGGCCCTCATGAACAGCATCGAGGGCAAGCGCGGCATGCCGCGCCCGCGGCCGCCGTTCCCCGCCCAGTCGGGCCTGTTCGGCAAGCCCTCGAACATCAACAACGTCGAGACCTGGTGCAACGTGCCGCACATCATCAACAAGGGCGCGGCCTGGTTCGCCGGCATCGGCAGCGAAAAGTCCAAGGGCACCAAGGTGTTCTCGCTGGTGGGGGCGGTGAACAACATCGGTCTGGTGGAGGTGGCCTTCGGCACCACCCTGCGGGAGATCGTGGAGGGCATCGGCGGCGGCGTGGCCGGCGGCAAGAAGTTCAAGGCCGCCCAGATGGGCGGGCCCTCCGGCGGCTGCATCCCCGCGAGCCAGATGGACGTCTCCATCGACTACGAGTCGCTCCAGTCCCTGGGCGCCATCGTGGGCTCGGGCGGCCTGGTGGTGATGGACGAGAACACCTGCATGGTGGACCTGGCCAAGTTCTTCATGGAGTTCATCCAGAAGGAGTCTTGCGGCAAGTGCATCCCCTGCCGCGTCGGCACCCGGCGCATGTTGGAGATCCTGCAGGCCATCACCCGCCCGCGGCGCAAGGAGGAGGACAATGACGCGCTGGAGCGCTTCCAGGGCGTGATGTACCTCCAGGAGTTGGCCGAGGTGATCCGCAAGACCTCGCTGTGCGGGCTGGGCAAGACCGCGCCCAACCCGGTGCTGTCCACGCTGCGCTGGTTCCGCGACGAGTACGAGGCCCACATCTACGAGCGGCGGTGCCCGGCCGGGGGCTGCAAGGAGCTCACCGGCGCCCCCTGCCAGAACGGCTGTCCGGTGGGCACCGAGGTGTGGCGCTACGTGGCCCACATCGGGCGCGGCGAGTACGAGGAGGCCTACCGGGTCATCCGCCAGGCCAACCCCTTCCCCTCGGCCTGCGCCCGGGTGTGCAACCATCCCTGCGAGAAGAGCTGCCGCGCCGGCACCACCGGCGGCGATCCCATCGCCATCCGCACCTTGAAACGCTTTGCGGTGGACCGGGTGGACCCCTCGGCCTACAAGTTCGTGGTGAAGCGCGCCGCTCCGGACGCGCCGCGGGTGGCGGTGATCGGCGCCGGGCCGGCGGGCCTGACGGCCGCCCACCAGCTCTCGCTCCAGGGGTACCGGGTCACG
>CAZLNM010000116.1:0-224 GCA_964561025.1 uncultured Myxococcales bacterium | reverse complement strand
TCGAGAAGGAGTGCAAGCCCGGCGGCATGCTGGTGTGCGGCATCCCCGAATACCGGCTGCCCCGCGACGTGTTGCAGAAGGAGATCAACGCCCTGCTCAACGAGAACATCGAGCTGCGCTGCAACACGGTGCTGGGGCGTGACTTCAATCTGGAAGGCCTGCGCCAGCAGGGCTTCCGCGCCATCTACCTCTCGCTGGGCTCGCACCGCTCCAAGAAGCTCGGC
>CAZLNM010000115.1:0-15548 GCA_964561025.1 uncultured Myxococcales bacterium | reverse complement strand
CTGGAACAACCTCAACCTCATCCAGTGGGCCGATCGCTACGTGCAGGGCGCCATCTTCAGCGACGGGTTCTTCGTGCGCAGCGCCCGCCCGGCCACGGCGCTGTTCGTGGGCAAGTTCAAGAACGCCTTCGATCGCGAACCCGGCCTGGTCGAGGCCGAGGCCTACGACACCGGCCGGCTGGTGCGCCACGTCATGGAGAGCGCCCGGCCCGCCGAGCGGGTGCAGTTCCAGAAGGCGCTGCTCTCGGTGAAGAACCTGGAGCTCGCGACCGGCACCACCAGCTTCGGCCCCGATGGCGAGGCCGAGAAGAACCTGTTCTTGCTCACCATCCGCAAGGACGAGATCATCGAGCTCGACCCGACCCAGCCGCCTCCCGCCGGCCGGGGCTGAACCCGAACCCCCGCCGCCTGGCGGAGGTGACATCCGGGAGTGGCGCGACGTGGACAACCGCACCGGTCGCAACCGCCAATATGGGCCGCAGCTCGTGCTGTTTCTCCTCACCTGCGCCACCACCTTCCTGGCCGGGGCCTGGTCGGCCGGGGGCCCGGGGCTGGATGCGGTGGCCGGCGGGATGTTCGCCGCGGCCATCATGAGCATCCTGCTCGTCCACGAGATGGGACACTACCTGGCCGCCCGGCGCCACCGGGTGGAGGCCTCGCTGCCCTATTTCCTGCCGGCCCCGTTCCCCCCGGTGGGGACCTTCGGCGCGGTCATCCGCATGCGCGAACCGCCGCGCTCGCGAGGCGCCTTGCTCGACATCGGCATGTGGGGACCCCTGGCGGGCCTGTTGCCGGCGGTCCTGGTGTGCCTGGTCGGCCTCCACTTGTCGCCGGTGGTGGAGATGAGCGATCTCCCGAAAGGCGCCATGCTGGAGGGCAACTCCCTTCTGTATCTCGGGCTCAAGCGCCTGGCCCACCCCGAGATGGGGCCCTCCCAGGATGTGCTGCTGCACCCGCTGGCCTGGGCGGGGTGGCTGGGGCTGCTGGTCACCAGCCTCAACCTGCTGCCGGCGGGGCAGCTCGACGGCGGCCACGTGGCGTACGCCTTGTTCGGACCCGACACGCACCAGCGCCTGTCCCGGACGGTGCACATCTTTGTTTTCGTGTTGGGCCTTACAGGCCTTTTTTGTGAACTCGTGCTGGTCCTCGACGATACGGCGCTGGCGGCGCTCGCGCGCGAGCGCGGCTGGCTCCCCTGGCTGAGCTGGGGCTCGGGGATGCTCCCGTGGCTGGTGTGGACCGTGCTGCTGCGCTTCGTGGGCGGCCGGCACCCGGCCATCGCCGCGGCCGATGACCCCGCGCCCTCGCCGGCGCGCCGCCGCCTGGGCCTGGCGACTCTGGCCCTGTTCGTGCTGACCTTCACCCCGTCGTTGTGGAGCCCGCTGCCATGAAGATCCAGTGCCCGCGCTGCAAGGAGATCGTGGAGTTGGAGCGGTTCGCCACCTCGGAGCAGGGCCTGCACTTTCACTGCGGCGCCTGCGGTGAGCAGGTCTTTGTGGAGAACCGGCGTTCCCTGCCGCCGCCGGCGGAGGCGGCGGAGGTGCCCCCCCCCCGCGACGGCCCGCCGCCCATCCCGGAAGGGCCCGGCGAAACCGTGTGCCCCAAGTGCGGCCACGCCCAGGCCGATCCGGTGGCCTGCCACCGCTGCGGGCTGGTGTTCGCCCGCTACGATCCGTCGCTGCTGCCGCCCGATCCACCGGAGGCGGCGGCGGCCTGGGAGCGGGTGCGAAAGCAGCCGCAGGACGAGAAAGCCCACGAGGAGTTCCAGAGCGCCTGCTTGAACGCGGGACGCCTGGACTTCGCGGTGCGCCTCTACCGCCGCTGGTCGCGCGAGCCGGGACGGGAGGCGCAGGCACGGCGCATGCTGGAGCGGGTGGCCCAGCTGGGACAAGCCAGCCTGGGAGCGCCGCTGGCGGGCGCGCCGCGCGACAACCCCGCCACCACCGTCGCCCGGGTGCTCAAGTGGGTGGCCGTCCTCATCGTGCTGGGCAGCCTGGCCTACGTGGCCCTCACCTTGCTGGGCCGCCGGGATTGATTTCCGCCGGCATGCCGCGCGGCGAGAGGCGGTAGAAGCCCAGCGTGACGCCGGACGGCGGCAGCAGCAAGAAACTGGCGTCGGTGAGGCCGGGGATACGCTCCTCCAGCCATGGCGCGAGGAGGTATCGTTCCTCGATCCGCCGGCACTCGGGCCGCACCTCTGCGAATGGCGCCTCCTCGTCGGAGAGGAAGGTGGCGCAGGCGAGGCCCCGATAGAACAGCCGGCAGCGCGGCTCGGCGTCCGGGCCTTCTTCCAGCAGCCGGCTCACCTCGACGAGCCTCGCGCGCGGCAGCCAGAAGGCCGGGAACTCCGCGCTCACGCGCCGGCGCGCCATGAAACGATCGGCGACCACCAGCTCGCACTCCCGCGGCAGGCGCGGGACGGCGCGCTGGAGGAACCCGTACTCGAGCTGGGGGGCAAAATCCGTCCCCGCCTTCCCCACCAGCAAGAGCGACGACAGGGCCAGGACGGCGAGCAGGCCCATCCGGGCCGGGAAGCGCGCGCGCGGCCCGAGGCGGTCCGCCACGAAAGTAAGGCCCGCGCCGGCGAGCAAGAAGGCGAACGGCGCCGCCAGTTGCTGGAGGCGCAGATCCGAGGCCAGCCCCGAACCCACCCCCACGACCGGGATGACGAACAACAGGTAGCCCCCGAGCAGGAACACCGCCATCCGCCGGCGCTCGATGCCGAGGCCGATCACTCCCGCCAGCGCCAGCGCGGGCAGCAGCGGCGAGGTCCAGCCCGGATTCAACAATACATGATCGGAAGAGAAGAACGCCGCCAGCGCGCGCGGCAGGCCGAGGCGCACCGGCTGCGGCAACCCCTCCAGCGACCAGGCCTGGAAGCGCACACACAGCCAGCCGGCAACCAGGAGCAGGAACAGGCCGAGCGCCAGGTACGGCCCGCGGGTGCCGAGCGCCCGGACCCATCCCGGCCGCGCCAGCCAGGCCAGCGAAAGCAAGACCGGCCACAGCAAGAGCTCCGGCCGCGTCTGCATTGCGAAGGCCGCCGCCAGGGCGGCTGCGACGAAGTCGAGAGCCCGACCCCGCTCCCAGGCGGCGAGCCACGTCAGCAGGCTCACCAGGCAGGCGCACACCGAGAGCGGAAAGAAGCACTCGCTGCCGGCCGAGCGCACCGCCGCCGGCCAGGCGCTCCAGGCCACGGCCGCCGCCAGGCCCGCCCCGGGCGGCAAGCCCAGCCGGCGGGACAGCCGCAGCAGAAGGAGCGCCGACAGCGCCGACAGCGCCAGGTTCACGCCGAACACGGTCTCGGGCCGGGCGCCGAACAACACCGTGAACGGGTGGTGGAAGGCATAGAACCCCGCCCCGTGGTAGAAGCTCCCCTGCAAGGAGAAGACCGTGCCCAGGAACTCGTAGCCGTGGGCGTTCTCGTGGATCGGCGCAAAGGGCGCAAACAGCCAACGCAGCGCCAGCGCGGCCAGCACAACGCCCAGCGGCCCCGCCAGCCGCGGCCACGGCTTTCGGCGCAGCCGCTCCCCGAGCCGCAGCGCGGCAAAAACGGCCAGCCCGCCCAGGCACAGCCAGCAAGAGAAGAGCTGCAGCCGCTGGAGGGGTTCGGCGTCCACCGTTCAGGTCCGCGCCGAGGCCCGCGACCGCGATCGCGGAGCCAGCGCCTCCGCCAGGGCCCGGCCGGTGTAGGACTGCTCGCACCGCGCCAGCGCCTCGGGGGTTCCGGCCGCCACCACCCGGCCGCCGTCCTCGCCGCCCTCCGGTCCCAGATCGATGACGTGGTCGGCCTGCTGGATGACGTCCAGGTTGTGTTCGATCACCACCACGGTGTTGCCCTGATCGACCAGGCGCTGGAGCACGTCGACCAACAGGCGGATGTCGTCCATGTGCAGGCCGGTGGTGGGCTCGTCCAGGATGAACAGGGTGCGGCCGGTGGCGCGCCGGACCAGCTCGCGGGAGAGCTTGATGCGCTGCGCCTCGCCGCCCGACAGGGTGGTGGCGCTCTGCCCCAGCTGGATGTAGCCCAAGCCCACGTCGTGGAGGGTCCGCAGCCTTCGCACCAGCGCCGGCTGGAACTCGAAGAACTCGAGCGCCTCGGCCACGGTGAGCTCCAGCACCTCGGCGATGGTCTTTCCCTTGAAGCGGACCTCCAGCGTCTCTCGGTTGAAGCGCCGCCCGCCGCAGGCCTCGCAGGTCACGAACATGTCCGGCAAGAAGTGCATCTCCACCCGGATCTTGCCGGCCCCCTGGCAGGACTCGCAGCGGCCGCCGCGCACGTTGAAGGAGTAGCGGCCCGGGCCGTACCCCCGCGCCCGGCTCTCGGGGGTCTGGGAGAACAGCTCGCGGATCATGGTGAACAACCCGGTGTAGGTGGCCGGGTTGGAGCGGGGCGTGCGCCCGATGGGGTCCTGGTCGATGTGCAGCACCTTGTCGATGCGCTCGGCGCCCACGATCTCATCGAAGGGCTGCGGCGGATCCATGGCGCCGTACAGGCGCTGCGCCAGGGAGCGGTACAGGGTGTCGATCACCAGGGTGCTCTTGCCCGAGCCGGACACCCCGGTGACGCACACGAAGTTGCCCAGCGGGAAATCCACCGCCACCCGCTTCAGGTTGTGCCCGCGCGCGCCGGTCAGGCGCAGGCCCTCCGTCGAGGGGCGCCGCCGCGCCGGGACCGGGATGGTGCGCCGGCCGGCCAGGTAGTCTCCGGTGAGCGAGCGCGGGTCGCGCTGGATCTGCTCGGGCGTCCCCTGGGCCACCACCTCGCCGCCCTGCCGCCCGGCGCGCGGTCCCATGTCCACCACCCAGTCGGCGCTGCGGATGGTGAGCGGGTCGTGCTCCACCACCACCACCGTATTGCCCCGGTCGCGCAGCCCGCACAGCGTGTCCAGCAGGCGGCGGCAGTCGCGCGGATGGAGCCCGATGGTGGGCTCGTCCAGCACGTACAGCACGCCGACCAGGGCCGAGCCGATCTGGGTGGCCAGCCGGATGCGTTGGCCCTCGCCGCCCGAGAGGGTGAAGGAGGTGCGATCCAGGGTCAGGTAGTCCAGACCCACGTCGACCATGAAACGCAGGCGCTCGCGGATCTCCTTGAGGATGCGGCCCGACACCGCGGCGTGCTGGCGCTCCACCGGCAGGTTCTCCAGAAAGCGCAGCGCCTCGCGAACGTTCTGCGCGGTGAAGTCGGCGATGGACTTCCCGCCCACGGTCACCGCCAGCGCCTCGGGGCGCAGGCGCCGCCCGCCGCATGCCCGGCAATCGCGGTAGGCGCTGTAGCGGTCGATCTCGGCGCGCACCGCGTCGCTCCCGGTCTCGCGGTAGCGCCGCTCCAGGTTGGGGATGACGCCCTCGAAGGGCCGGCGGAAGGCGTGGCGCATGCCGCCCTCGTGCTCCAGGGTGAAGTCGAGCGTCTCCGAGCCGGAGCCCTCGAGCAGGATCCCTTGCAGCCGCTTCGGCAGGGCGGCGAAGGGCGTGTCGAGCGAGAAGCCGTAGTGCCGGGCCACGGTCTTCAGCATCTGGTAGTAGTAGCCGCCATGGCGCCGCCCCCAGGGCACGATGGCGCCGCGCGACAGGGGGAGTTGAGGATCGGGCACCACCAACGCCGGGTCGATGAAGCGCACGCTGCCCAGGCCGTCGCACTCCGGGCAGGCGCCGTGCGGGCTGTTGAAGGAGAACAGGCGCGGCTCGAGCTCGGGCAGCGAGCGGCCGCACTCCAGACAGGCGTGGCGCTGCGAGAACAGCAGGTCCTCGCCGTCCACCAGGGCCAGGCGCGCCAGGCCGCCGGAGAGCGAGAGCGCGGTCTCCAGCGAGTCGGTGAGGCGCTGGCGCAGCCCGGGCCGCAGCACCAGACGATCCACGTACACCTCGATGGTGTGGTTGCGGCGGCCGTCCAGCGCCGGCACGTCCTCGAGGTCCCGCAGCTCGCCGTCGAGGTTGAGCCGGGAGAAGCCCCGGCGGCGCAGCTCCTCGAACAGCTCGCGGAACTCCCCCTTGCGCCCGCGCACCACCGGGGCCAACACCGAGAAGCGGCTCCCCTCCGGGAGCGAAAGCGCCCGGTCCACCATCTCCTGCACCGTCTGGGCGGTGATGGGCTTGCCGCAGGCGGGGCAATGCGGCTGGCCCACCCGGGCGTACAGCAGGCGCAGGTAGTCGTAGATCTCGGTCACCGTGCCGACGGTGGAGCGCGGGTTGTGGCTCAGGCTCTTCTGCTCGATGGAGATGGCCGGGGACAGGCCGTCGATGCCGTCCACGTCCGGCTTCTCGAGCTGCTCCAAGAACTGCCGGGCGTAGGCCGACAGCGACTCCACGTAGCGCCGCTGGCCCTCGGCGTAGAGGGTGTCGAAGGCCAGCGAGGACTTGCCCGAGCCCGAGGGGCCGGTGATGGCCACCAGGCGCTCGCGGGGGATCTCCAGGGTGATGTTCTTGAGGTTGTGGACCCGGGCGCCCCGGATGCGGATGCTGGCGGGTGCGCCGGCGGTCATGGCGCCGCCTCCCGCTCGCGCCGCGCGATCATGGCGAAGGCCGTGTCGATGGCCGCCCGCATACTGCGCGGATCGGCCTGGCCCCGTCCCGCCAGGTCGTAGGCCACCCCGTGATCCGGCGAGGTGCGCACGTACCCCAGGCCCAGCGTCACGTTGACCGCGTCGAAGAAGCCCAGCGCCTTGAGGGGCGCGAGCCCCTGGTCGTGGTACAGGGCCACCACCGCGTCGAAACGCCCGGCCGCGGCCAGGGCGAACAGACTGTCGGCCGGCAGCGGCCCGTGAATGTCCAGCCC
Source organism: uncultured Myxococcales bacterium (assembly GCA_964561025.1). GTDB lineage: Bacteria > Myxococcota > B64-G9 > B64-G9 > B64-G9 > JAAZNF01. Next base: position 8,773 of record CAZLNM010000115.1, on the reverse strand, counting down.
CTCCTGGCGCAACGCCTCCACCGCCGGTGCCAGGATCTCCTGCTCCTCGCGACCCGGCCGGCCGTCCTCCTCGCCGTGGGGGTTCAGCGCCGCCAGGGCCAGGCGCGGCGCGTGCTCCAGAAAGTAGCGCCGCAGCTCCGCCGCGCCGACCCGCACCGTGTCGCACAGCCCGTCCGCGCGCAGCGCCCCCGGCACCTGGCGCAGCGGCAGGTGAGTGGTGGCCAGCATCACCCGCAAGCGGGGCCCGCACAGCATCATCACCGGGCGCCTCGCTCCCAGGCGCCACGCCAGCCACTCGGTCTGGCCGGGGCCGACCTCGCCGCACTCCGCCAGCGCGCGCTTGTGGATGGGGCCGGTCACCAGGCCCGCGATCCGCCCGGCGGCCAGCTCGGCGGCGGCCGCGCGCAGGCAGTCCACCTGGGCCCGGGCGCCCGCGTCGCTCCCGCGCCCCCGCGCGAGATCGGCCGGGACCCGGGCGGCGGCCTCGACCGGGAACGCCATGGGCAGCCCCAGGGCCCGCGCCTCGGCGCCTAACCAGGCCGGATCGCCATACACCCGCACCGGCCGCGTCTCGCTGGCCAGGGCGCGCAGCAGGACCTCCGGCCCCACCCCGGCGGGATCTCCCATGGTGAGGCCGAGCGGTATCACAGCTTGTTGTCGATGGTGGCGCGCTGGCGCAGCTCGGCCAGCCAGTCCTGCATGACCTTCATGAATTTCTCACGGGCCAGCCGGTTGCGGATCTCGTTCTGCACCTCTTCGAACGGCCGCGCCCCCTCCACCTTGCGCTCCGTCACCCGGATCAGGTGGATGCCGAAGGGCGTCCGCACCGGGCCGCTCACCTCGCCCGGCCGCAGCGCAAACGCCGCCTTCTCGAAGGCCGGTTCCACCTCCCCGCGCCGGATGAACCCCAGGTCGCCGCCCAGGGCCGCGCTGGGATCCTGGGAGTGCGCCCGGGCCGCCTCGGCGAAGTCCAGGCCCTGGCGGATCTCGGAGGCGAGCCGCTCGGCCTGGCCGCGAACCTCGGCCTCGCGCTCCGGCGGCGCATCCGACGGCAGCATCAGCAGGATGTGGCTCACCCGAACCGCCTCGGCGGCCGTCGCGGACGCGTACTGGGCGCGGTAGGCCTCCTCCACGTCGCGCTCGCCCACCTGTAGTCGGCCCTTCATCTCCGGGTTCTTGATGAGCTGGCTGTCGAGGAGTTTCTGCTGCACCATGTCCCGGCGGCGCTCCTCGCGGAACTGCTCCAGGCTCTTGTGTTCGTGCAGGCGCAGCATCTCGACCAGTTGCTGCTGGTTGATGTGGTTGAGCTCCAGCACCCGCTGGATCTCGCGATCCAGCTCCTCGTCCGCGACGCTGATCTTGTGCTCGCGCGCCAGCTGATTGAAGAGGAGCTCGTCGATCAAAGAGTCGAGGGCGCGCTGGCGGATCTCCCGCTCCCGGATCTCGCGCTCGCCCGGAGGCACGCCCGGTGGCAGCCTGTCCAGGGCCGGCTGGGCCACCCGGTCCACCTCCGACAGCAGCACCGGCTCGCCGTTCACCACGGCGGCGATGCGGTCCAACACCCGTGGCGCCGCGGTGGCGCCACCCACCGCGATCCCCATCAGCACCAACCCCCACGGAACCAGTGCACGGCGCATGAGCACACCCCTTGCTTTCAGTGGATGCGATCCAGCAGGTTGAGATCGCGCTCGATGTTGGACCGCTCCCGCAGGGTTCGCAGGTACAAGGTCTCGGCCTCCTTGGCCCGTTCCTCGAGCAGGCGGCGCTGGATCTCGGTGCGGGCCTCGTCCAGCGACAGGGTCCGCGCCGGACGGCGCTCGACGAGCTGGAACAGGTGGAATCCGTACGGAGAGGCCACCACCGCGCTCACCCGGCCGCCCCACATCTCGAAGGCGGCCTGCTCGATGGTCGGGGGCATCCGCCCGCGCGGGAAGAACCCCAGGTCCCCGCCGCGCTTCCCCTCCGGGCCCAGGGAGTACTGGCGGGCCAGGTCCTCGAACGAGGCCCCGTTCAGGATCTTCTGGCGCAGAGCGGTGGCCTCGGCCTCGGTGCGGGTGACGATCTGCCGCACGCGCACCTCCTCCGGGCGCACGAACTCCTGGAGCCGGGTCTGGTAGAACTTCTCCACGTCCTCACGGCTCACCGCCTGCCGGTCGATCACCTCTTGCTCGAGCAGGCGGCGGATCAGCAAGAGTTGCTCGGTCTGGCGGCGGAACCCGTCCCGGTCCAGCCGCTGCTTGCGCAGCAGCTCCTCGACCTGCTCGGGCGGGTACTGGCCCAGCACGCGCTCGACCTCGCGATCGATCTCCTTCGCCTCCACGGTGAAGAAATGGCGGCGCGCCTCCTGCACCAGCAGCCGGGTGTCGATCAGGCGCTCGAGGAGATCCCGCTTCAGCTTGCGGCTGTCCTCGCTGTCCGCGGCCAGGGCCAGGCTCTCCTCCAGATCCTGCTGGTGGAGGAAGAGCTCGTACTCCTGCTGCGTGATGGCCTCGCCGTTGACGCGGGCCACCCACGGCGGCTCCCGCGGATCCGCGGCCGGCGGCCCGTTGGAGCAGGCCGCAGCGATCCACAACGCCGGCAGGATTTGGCTCAGGCGGCGCACGGCATCAGGGCTTGGGCGGCGCGGCGGGCGGCGCGGCGGGCGCCGCCGGGTCGATGGGTTTGATGGGCACCGGCGGCTGCAGCGGCGGCAGGTTGAGGTTGCCCGGGGCCGGCGAGGGCCCGGTGTTCGAGAGATCCACCTTGGCCTTCTGCAGCACCTCGTCGAACACCTGCACCCCGGCCTTGCTCTTGATGCCGTCCACGAACGCCTGGTAGGCGTCCCCGCGCGCCTTGGCGAACAGGGTGGTGCGGATCTGGCCCTTGACCTTCTCCAGCGGCAGGTCCAACGCCGCCTGGCGCCCGGCCAGACGCAGGATATGGAAGCCCTTCTCGTCCTCGATGATGGGGCTGAAGTCGTTGGCCTGTTGCAGGGCGAAGGCCGCCTCGGCCACGGCCGCCCCGCGCTCCTTCTCCATCTCGGCCCGGGTCTGGAAGGTCGCCGAGGCCAGGGTGCGGGTGGCCTCCTCGCCGCCGGTCTGGCGCATCAGGTCGAAGAACAGCTTGCGATCCTGCGGGGTGGCCTTGAGCTTCTTGTGCGCCTCCTCGGCCTGGGCCCGGACCTTCTTGCGCTCGGCGGCGGCGGCCGGCGCAGGGAACAGCATGTCATGGATCATGACCTTCTCCGGGGCGTGGTAGCGATCGATGTTCTGCTGGTAGTAGGCCTCGATGTCGGCGTCGGAGACGGTGATCTCCTTGACCTTCTTCTCGTTGAACTCGCGGTTGATGACGAAGCGGGCCAGGATCTTGTCGAAACCGCGGCGCATCTCGGGATCCTTGTCCAGGCCCAGGCGCTTCGCCTCCTGCACCATCACCTCGCGCTCGACCAGCGTGTCCAGGAGTTTCTTCTTCTGATCGACCGAGGTGTAGCGGGAGCGGATCAGCGCGTTCTGCTCGTTGAGCGCCGCCTCGAAGTCCTCCAGGGTGATGACGCTGCCGCCCACCCTGGCCACGACCTCGCCCGAGGCCGGGGCCTTGCCCGTCTCCGCGCCGCCCTTGCAGGCCGAGATCACGAGCGCCACCGCCAAATACGTCCATCCCAATTTCGTCATGGCTCGCTCCTTCCGGTTCACGGGGTTCGACCGTTTCCAACCAAGAAGGGATGCGTTCTCTTCCCGGCCGGGGCTTCCCCGCGGGCTCCGGTATCTACCACAACGGGCCTGCCAAGTTCAAATCCGGGAAGAGACCTCGGGCGGGTTGGCCGCCGGAGCCAAAGAGATGAAGGCCAGCTGGCGTCCGCTGCGGCCCCGGTCGCGCCGGTGGGAGAAGAAGAGCTCGGGCCGGCAGGCGGTGCACAGGCCGAGGTCCTCGATGGATTCTTCCCGAAGCCCGGCGGCCACCAGGCGCCGCCGGTTGGCCTCGGCCAGGTCCACCAGGCGCCGGCCGCGCTCGTCGTGCCGCACCACCCCCGGGCCGAACTCGCCCTCGAACCGCCCCGCCACGTCCGGGCCGACCTCGAAACAGCAGGCCCGGATGCAGGGCCCCAGGGCCGCCACCAGATCCCGGCGCGCGCAGCCGCAGCGTTCGAGCGCCTCGACCGCGCGGGAGACGACCCCCGCCAAGGTGCCCCGCCAGCCAGCGTGCACCGCGGCGACCGCGCGCCGTTTCGAATCCGCCAGCAGCACCGCCAGGCAGTCGGCGGTGCGCACCCCCAGCACCCACCCGGCATCCCACGCGACCAGGGCGTCACCCCGAAGCCCGGAGATTGCTTCCGCGCCCGCCGCCGCAAGAACGATCACCCGGTCGGAGTGCAGCTGGCGCATCTCGATCAGGCGGGCCAGGTCGAACGCGGCCGCCCGGGCCAGGCGCCGGCGATTTTCCTCGACCCGCGCCGGCTCGTCGCCCACGTCATAGGAGACGTTGAGGGAGGCGAACGCGCCCGCGGACACCCCTCCCGCGCGCGTGGAGAACCCGTGGACCAGATACAGCGCCGAGAGTTTTTGGGCGCGCAGGATCACAGGACCCGCAGGATGAGGCACTTGAGGTAACGCGCCTCGGGGAAACCCGGCCGCTCCGGGTGATCGCGCGAGGCCGAGCGCCGCTCCAAAAGCTGCAGGCGCCGCCCGGCGTCGCGCGCGGCCTGCTGCACCACCTCCTCGAACCGCTCGGGCAGCATGTGGTAAGAGCAGCTCGAGGTGATCAGCGTGCCGCCTTCCTCGAGCAGGTGCATGGCGCGCAGGTTGAGCTCCTTGTAGCCGCGCACGGCGCCCGCCAGGGCGGCGCGGTTCTTGGCGAAGGCCGGCGGGTCGAGCACCACCACCGAAAATTTCTCGGCCGCCCGGTGCAGCTCCCGCAGCACGTCGAAGGCGTTGCCGGCGCGCGTCTCCACCGAAAGCCCGTTCAGGGCCGCGTGCTCCCGCGCCGCGCGCAGCGCCTCCTCGGACTGGTCCAGCAGCCACACTTCCTCGGCCCCGCCCCGGGCCAGGTGCAGGCCGAAGCCCCCTTGGTAGCAGAAGGCGTCCAGGCAGCGCCCGCGGGCGTAGGCCGCCGCCGCCTGGCGGTTCTCGCGTTGATCCAGGTAGTGCCCGGTCTTCTGCCCGGCCCGGGGATCGACCCGCAGGCGCAGCCCTCCCTCGAGGACGTCCACCGGCCCATCGAGGGCGCCGCGTATAAGGCCGCTCCTCTCGGGCAGCCCCTCCAGCTCCCGGGCGTGGGTGTCGTCCCGCTCGACGATGGCCCGCGGGTGCAGCAGCTCCTCCAAAAGATCCAGAAACATCTCCCGCAACGCCTCGGTGCCGGCGCACAAAAACTGCACCGTGAGCACGTCGGCGTAGCGATCCACCACCAGGCCGGGCAGGGCGTCGGCCTCCGAGTACACCAGGCGCAGCGCAGTGTCCGGGGTGCGCAGCGCCTCGCGCAAGGCCAGCGCCTGCCGCAGCCGGGCGCGCCAGAAGTCTCGGTCGGGCGGCCCGCCCTCGCGGTCGATGAGCCGCAGCCGGATCAGAGACTTGGGGCTATAGAAGGCCCGGCCGAGCAGGTTGTGCCCCCCGCCGCGGTGGCGGACCACCAGGCGTACCACCTGGCCGGGCTGGGCCTCCTTCGCCTCGTGCACGTCCGCGGCGAACACCCAGGGATGCCCCGCGCGCAGGCGCGTGGCGGCGCGCGGCGTCACCTCCACCGGCAGGAGCTCAGACATGGCGATCTCCTTCGGCGCCGGCCTCGGCCAGCCAGCGGCTCAGGGCCTCCCGGGCGCGGCGCAGCATCTCGGCACGGCGCGCCTCGCGCCGCGCCTGCGGCGCCGGCGGCAGGAGACCGAAATGGATGTTCATGGGCTCGAAGGTCGGGGCGCCCAGGCGGCCGCGCAGATGACCATACAGCGCGCCCAGCGCCGTCTCGGGCGGGGGTGGCCGCGGCGCCCGGCCTTGCAGCTCGTCGGCCAGCATCCGCCCCGTAAGCAGCCCTACCGCGGCGCTCTCCACGTACCCCTCCACGCCGGTGATCTGGCCCGCCGGGCGCACCCGCGGGCAGGCGCGCAGGCGAAGCCCGTCGTCGAGCAGCCGCGGCGCGTCCAGGTACAGGTTGCGGTGCATGGCGCCGTAGCGCAAGAACTCGGCGCGCGAAAGGCCCGGGATGAGCCGAAAGACGCGGCGCTGCCCGGCGGGAGAGAGCCGGGTCTGGAACCCCACCAGGTTGAAGGCGGTGCGGGCGGCGTTCTCCGCCCTAAGCTGCACCACCGCGAAGGGGCGCCGGCCCGCGCGGCGCAGGCCGACCGGGCGCATGGGACCGAAGGCCAGGGTGTCGGGCCCCCGCCGCGCCATCTCCTCGATGGGCAGGCATCCCTCGAAGAAGCGCGTCTCCTCGAAGCCGTGCCGCCGCGCCGGCTCCTCGGCCAGCAGCGCCTCCACGAAGCGCCGGTAGTCCGCCTCCTCCAGCGGGCAGTTGAGGTACTCCTCGTCGGCCCCGCGGCCCCAGCGCGAGCCGGCGAAGATCACCTCCCGATCGAGGCTGTCGCCGGACACGATGGGGGCCAGCGCATCGAAGAAGTGCATAAGATCGTCGCCGCTCGCCTGGCGCAGGAACTCGGCCGGGCCGCCCTCGGTGAGCGGGCCGGTGGCCAGGATCACCATCCCCTCGGGGAGCGTCTCGACGCACGCCCCCGGCCGGAAGCGGATGCCGGGCTGGCGCGCCAGGAGTTCTTGCATCTCGCCGCACAACCTCTCGCGATCGACCGCCAGGGCGGTGCCGGCGGGCACCCGGGCGCGCTGGGCCGCCTCCAGCAAGCCCGAGCCGAGGCCGCGCAGCTCCTGCTTGAGCAGGCCGTGCGCCGTGTCCGGGTCGTCCGACTTGAGCGAGTTGGAGCACACCAGCTCGGCCGGGCCCGGCAGGTGGTGCGCCGGTGAATAGCGCGCTGGCTTCATCTCCAGAAGCTCCACCGCCAGGCCGCGCCGGGCGAGCTGCAGGGCGGCCTCGCAGCCGGCCAGGCCCGCGCCGACCACGGTGATGGGTTGCGGCTCGCCCATGCAGGATCGCCCCCGGAGCGGAGGCTAGACCGCCTCCGGCTCGGCGGAGCGCCGGTAGTCGCAGCCCTCGCGGGGACAGGCGATGATGGCGCCCTCGCGCCGCCGGGACTTCTTCACCAGGATGCCGAAGCCGCACTTGGGGCAGCTCTCGGCCAGCGGCGGGTCGAAGGTGGAGTACTTGCACTTGGGGTACCCGCGGCAAGAGAAGAACACCTTGCCGCGCTTGCTGCGCCGCTCCACCAGCGGATGCTGGCCGCACTGCGGGCAGGTGACGCCGGTGGACATGGGGCGGGCGTTCTTGCACTCGGGGTAGCCGCTGCAGGCCAGAAAGCGCCCGAAGCGGCCCCGTTTGACGATCATGGGCTTGCCGCACTTGTCGCAGGTCTCGTTGGTGGTCTCCTGCGGGGCCAGCTCCACCTGGTTCCCGTTCATGCTCTGGATCTCTTTGGTGTTCTTGCACTCGGGGTAGGCCGAGCAGGCCAAGAAATGCCCGTGGCGGCCCCACTTGATCACCATCGGGGCCCCGCAGCGCTCGCACTTGTGCTCGGTGGAGATCTCCTCGCGTTTGAGATCGCGCATGTGGGTGCGGGCCTTCTCCAGATCCAGGGCGAAGGGCTGGTAGAACTCCCGCACCAGCTGCACCCAGTCCGCCCGCCCCTCCTCCACCTCGTCCAGCTTCTGCTCCATGGCGGCGGTGAAGTCCACGCTCATCACCTGGGGGAAGCTCTCCAGCAGAAGCTCGGTGACCAGCCGGCCCAGGGTGGTCGGCCGCAGGCGGCCTTCCTCTTTCTCCACGTAGCCCTTGCTCTGGATGGTGTCCATGATGGTGGCGTAGGTGGAGGGGCGGCCGATGCCGCGCTCCTCGAGCTCCTTGCCCAGGGTGCCCGCGTTGAAGCGGGGCGGCGGCTGGGTGAAGTGCTGCTCCGCCTCCACCGCCTGCACCGCGAGCGCCTCGCCGGGGGCCAGGGGCGGGAGTTGCACCCCCTCCTCCTCCTCGTCCTCGGCCGCCGCCCGCGAGAGCGCCAGCCACCCCGGGAACACGCACACCGAGCCCGCCGCGCGCAGCTCGTACTCCCCCGCGCGCACCAGCACCACGGTGCGATCGTAGCGCGCCGGGCTCATCTGGCTGGACACGAACTGGCGCCAGATGAGGTCGTAGAGCTTCCACTGCTCCGAGGACAGCACGCCCTTGAGTTTCTCCGGGGTGCGCCGCACGTCGGTGGGCCGGATGGCCTCGTGGGCGTCCTGGGCCGAGGCGCGCGAGCGGTAGACCGGGGGTTTCTCCGGGACGTGCTCGGCGCCGAAGGTGGCCCGGATGTACTCCCGGGCGGCCTCCTGGGCCTCGTGCGCCACGCGCGTCGAATCCGTGCGCATGTAGGTGATGAGCCCCACCGGCCCCTCCTCGCCCACGTCCACACCCTCGTACAAGCGTTGCGCCACCTGCATGGTGCGCCGCGCCGAGAAACGCAGCGCCCCGGCCGCGGCCTGCTGTAGCTTGCTGGTGGTGAAGGGCGGGTACGGCCGCCGCTGCCGCTCCTGGCGCTCGGTGCTCTCCACCCGGTGGGGGAGCGCAAGCAGCTGTTCGCGGATGCGCCGCGCCTCCTCGGCCGAGATGTTCTCGGCCTTGCGCTCGCCGATGCGCCCGAGCTTGGCGGAAAAGACGCCGTCCGGGCGGTCCGCCGGGTGGAGCGACTCCTCGATGCTCCAGTACTCCT
>CAZLNM010000114.1:0-15873 GCA_964561025.1 uncultured Myxococcales bacterium | reverse complement strand
AGGCCATCACCCGGGCCATCGCCGATCAGGCGCGCACCATCCGCATCCCGGTGCACATGATCGAGACCATCAACAAGCTCATCCGCACCTCGCGCTACCTGGTCCAGGAGGTCGGCCGCGAGCCCACCCCGGAGGAGATCGCCGAGAAGATGGAGCTGCCGGTGGAGAAGGTGCGCAAGGTGCTCAAGATCGCCAAGGAGCCGATCTCGCTGGAGACGCCCATCGGCGAGGAAGAGGACTCCCACCTGGGCGACTTCATCGAGGACAAGGCGGTCACCTCGCCCTCCGAGGCCGTGATCAACCAGAACCTCTCCGAGCAGACCCGCCGGGTGCTGGCCACGTTGTCCCCGCGCGAGGAGAAGGTGCTGCGCATGCGCTTCGGTATCGGCGAGAAGTCCGATCACACCCTGGAAGAGGTGGGCCAGGACTTCGAGGTCACCCGCGAGCGTATCCGCCAGATCGAGGCCAAGGCCCTGCGCAAGCTCCGCCACCCCTCGCGCAGCAAGCGCCTGCGAGCCTTCATGGAGGGGGAGTAGGCAGCGGGCCCATAGCTCAGCGGCGAGAGCTGCCGGCTCATAACCGGTCGGTCCCAGGTTCGAATCCTGGTGGGCCCATTTCGTTCATGCGCCGGCGGGGTGCGTCTCGTGGTAGACCGGCTCGATCACGGAGAGGAAGGCCTCCACCACGTTGGGATCGAACTGCCGGCCGGCGCCCGCCCGGATCTCGTCCATGGCCGCCGAGAGCGGCATGGCGGCGCGGTAGGGCCGATCGGAGGTCATGGCGTCGAAGGCATCCGCCACCGCGATGAGGCGGGCCTCCAGCGGAATGTCCTCGCCCGCCATGTGGCCGGGGTAGCCCGAGCCGTCGAAGCGCTCGTGGTGGCACAGCACGATCTTCTGGGCCTCGTTGAGGAAGCGGATCGGCTCCAGGATGGCGTCCCCGAACAGGGGGTGGTTGCGGATGGCCTGCCAGTCCTGTTCGGTCAGTTTCATGCGCTTGTGGAGGATGGAGTCGGAGATGCCGATCTTGCCGATGTCGTGCAGCAGGCCGGCGTACTGGAGCAAACGGCGGGTGGGCTCCGGTAGCCCCATCCGCTCGGCGCAGCGCAAGGCGTACAGGGTCACCCGCTCCGAGTGCCCCTTGGTGTAGGCGTCGCGGGCCTCGAGCGCCTGGGCCAGGGAGCGGATGGTCTCGAAATAGGTCTGCTGGGTGGTCTCGAACAGGCGGGCGTTCTCGATGGCGATGGCCGCCTGGGAGGCCAGCACCTGTAGCACCCGCCGGTGCTCCTCGCCGAAGGCCGACTCCTCGATCGAGCCCAGCTCGAAGTAGCCGATGATGCGGTTGCCGATCTTCAAGGGCAGGCCCAAAAACGACTTGAGCGCGGCCGGGCTCGGCGCCGCGCGCGGCTCGCCCGGCACGGGCTCGGTGGCCAGGGAGCGCACCTCGCCCTGATCCTCGTCCAGCAGGCGGATGACGCAGCTGGAGGACTGCACGATGTCGCGGGTCATGCGGATGATGGTGGCCAGGGTGTCGTCCAGGTTGAGGCTGGCGGTGATGGCCCGCGAGGCGCTGTGCAGCGTCTCCAGGTCCCGCACCCGGCCTTCGAGCTCGCGGTTGGTGCTCTCGATGCGGACGGCGGTGTCGCGCAGCTCGCGGTTCATGCGCTCCATGTCCACCAGGTTGCGATCCAGCTCGGCCTTCTGCCGCTCCAGCCCGGAGTGAATCTCGGCGTTGTGGATGGCCAGCGCCGCCCAGGAGGCGAAGGTGGCGAACAGGCGCAGGGCCTCCTCGTCGAAGGCGTTGGGGGTGGACGACTCTGCGTCCAGCACCCCGATCACCCGATCGCGCACGATGAGCGGCGCCGCCATCTCGCAGCGCCCCCCGGCCATGCCCGGGATGTAGCGGCCGTTGATGCGCACGTCGGGCACCAGCAGCGGCACGCCGCTTTTCAGCACCCGCCCGGTGATCCCCTCGCCGGGCGGGATGGCCAGGCCCGGACGCACCTCCTCCCGGTAGCCCAGCGCGGCGCGCACCACCAGGTGCTCGTCCCCCTCCGCGCTCTCGCGCAACAGCACCGCGCAGGCGTCGAAGGAGAGCGCCTTCTGCGCCAGGTGCAACACCTCCTGGAGGAGCAGGTCGAGCGACAGGGTGGAGTTCATCTGCCGGCCCAGCCGGTTCAGCAGGGCCAGCTCGTTGACGGTCTTCTCCAGCCGGCGGGTGTGCTGCTCGAGCTGGCGCACCAAGCCCGCGTTGCGGATGGCGGTGGCCGCCTGGCTGGCGAACACCATGAGCAGATCCAGGTCCGACTCCTGAAAGGCCCCCGGCTTGCGGCTCTCCGCGTCCAGCACGCCGATGACCTGGTCATCGACGCACAGCGGCGCGGCCATCTCCGAGTGTGCCCCGGCCACCCCTTCCACGTACTCGGGGTGCTGGGCCACGTCGTCCACCCGCAGCGCCTGGCCGCTCTCGAACACGCGGCCGGTGATGCCCTGTCCCCGCACGGCGCGGAAGTTGTTCACCACGTCCGGGCGGTAGCCGCGGGCTGCCCGGATGCGCAGCGCCTGTTCGCGCGGGTCGAACAGCAGCACCGCGCAGTTGTCCAGCTCGAAGACTTCCTGCAGCAACGAGAGGATGGTGTCGAGCAGGCGGTCCGGATCGAGGATGGAGTTCATGGCCCGGGCGGCCTGGTTGAGGGCGGCGAGTTTTCGGACGATCTCGGACACGGACATGGCTCCGCCCCCCGAGATCCGGCGCCGCGGCGCCGAGTCCATTGATAGTGAGGCGTCAGGAGAAAATCAAGGGGATTTCATATGCCGGGGAGGTGGCTCCCTGCCGCTCGCGCCGGGGCCCGCCAGGCGCGGCTCAGCCGTACAGGATCACCAGGCACGATAACAGCACCGCCAAGGTGAGCAGCATGCGGGCGGGGAGGCTGCGGCGCCCGGCGGCGGGGAGCAGCGGCCAGATGATGGGCGCGGCGAAGAGGTTCACCAGGCAGGCGCCGCGCAACACCGAGAACACCGCCACCGCGCCAGCCGCCAGCAGCGCTCCCAGGCCGGCGCCGGCCAGCGTCCAGCGGTTGGAGCGCACCGTCCAGGAGTCGATCTCGACCGCCGCGCCCAGGACCGCTCCCAGTGGAAGTCCGGCCAGCACCTTGAGGGCGATGGCCGGGAAGCCTTGCCAGGTGCCGGGCAGCGAGAGCACCCCCGGCTGGACCGGCAGCACGGCGAGCGGCAGGAAGAACAAGAAGAGCAATGTCGGGAGCCGGCGCTCCGCCAGCGAGAGTTCGAAGTGCGTCACCAGCCAGCCCGCGCCCAGGCCCAGCGGCAGGCCCAGGCCGATGCCCATCAGGCTGAGGGTGGCCGCCGGGGCGTAGGCCGCGGACTGGAGCATGCCTCCCACCAGCAACACCAGCGCGGAGGCTGGCCCGAAGCCGAAGAGCAGCGCCTGCAACCGGGCCGTGGTGCGTTCCGAGAAGGCCACCCCGCCTCCGCCTCCGTCACCTGCGCAGATCAAGCGCGGTGGAGAACTGCATCCCGTTCGGGAGCATCTTCGCCGAAGACTGGACGGCGGTCATCTGACCCAGCACGGCCTGGACCAGTGGCCAGGCGGCCTTGAGCTCACCGGCTTGTTCGCCCAACGGCCCGTTCAGCAGGCTGGTGGCCGCCTCGCCCAGGCTGGCGATGTCGAGCCGCGCCCCGGCGATGTTGGCGCCGGCCGCGCCGAAGTGGGGCTCGCCGAGGGCGTTCACGAACGTCTCGGCCACGCCCTGGCCCATGGCGACAAAAAGCAGATCGTCCATCACACCCAGCGTGAAGGTGGTCCCTCCTCCGGGGAAGGAAAGCACGCTGGCCTTGCCGATGGTGCCGGGGGTAGGCGCCTGGGCGCCGCCCGCGCCCTGGGCCAGGAGCGGCAGCAGCAGGGCGAAGCGGGCGCCGTTCGACACCCGCACCGCCCCCACCAGGCGCAGCATCCGGGCCGCCACCTGGCCGGCCTCCTCGCCCTTCTCGGGCGTCACGGCGGCCGGGGGCAGCAGGTAGAAGGCCCAGGGGCCCTGGAAGGTGCCCAGGATGTCCTTGAACAGGTCCAGCTTGAGCGTGCTCTTCAGGTTGCGGTTGGCCTCGTCGAGCTGCTGCTGGAGGGTGCGGCCGCCCTCGGCCGGCACGTTCCCCATCTGGCGCACGAAGCTCGAAAGGTCGAAGGAGAACCAGCCGCCCAGCACCGCCTTCTTTTGCAGCGCCTCGTCGAAGGCCGGCACCGGCACGGAGGGGAAGATGGCCTTCATCACCGGCAGGCCCGCCGGCGCGGCCGAGAAGTATCCCGTGAGCTCGACGCGGTTCGCGTCCACCGCCAGCGCGAAGGCCATGCCGCCGATGAACTTCACCGCCGTCAGGATCTGGGCCTGCTCGCGCCGCATGTTGTCGATCTCGGCCTGCATCTCCTTGCGCTGGGCCGGGGTGATCCCCTTCATGCGGGCGATGTTGGCGCTCATCTGCTTCAGCGAGGCGTCCAGCTCCGTGGCCAGGCGCTTTACGTTCCACACGGTCCACAGCCGGCTCCCGTCCGGCAGGGCGGAGCGCGCGTCCTTGAAGTGGGCCTCCCCGGCGAGCTTGCGCCCTTTGCCGAAGAAGGCCTTGATGGGCGCGTCGGCCGCGGCCCCCTTGCGCTCGCCCTTCTCCACCACCAGGCAGAAGGGGCCGCCGAACGCGATCAGGTTCTCGCCCGCGTCGATGATCTCGCTGGTGCCCACGCGGCGCGGCTTGGGCAGCGGCGCCCCGCCGGAGAACTTCTCCATGAGGCCGGAGAGCTTCTCGCGGAAGAGCTTCGGATCCTTGAGGGGGATGACGGTGATCGCCTGCTGGTCGTTCTGCACGCCGGTGGCGTACACCGCCAGGACGCCGTCCACGTCCACCCCGAAGGCCTGAAGCCCCGCGCGGGTGAGCAGGTTCTCGCCGACCTGTTCGCGGATCTTCTCGCCCTGAGCGGCCAGATCCAGCTCGGGGTTGAGGAACTTGAAACGGCTCAGAAGCGCGTCGGCGCCCTGGATGATCTGGTCGGGCTGCGCGGCGAACACCGCGAACACCGCCTCCGCCGGGATCTGCCGGGCCACGGCCGGCTCCTCTACCGCCGCGCGCGCCGGGAGGCAGAGCCCCAGGACCGCCGCCAAAACCCACCGCGTCACCCTTGGCTTCATGGCATCTCCTTTGCGCGGTCCGCTCAGTCGAACCGCAGAAAACGACCCTTCTCCTGCCACCAGGCCTCGATCCGGCGCACCGCCTTGTCGCGCTCCGCCGGATCGGAATCGAAGAAGTATCCGAAGTACTCCTGGGTGAGCTGGCTGAACTCGCGCGCGGAGGAGAACCGGATGTCGCGGTTCTTGGAGCGCAATCCTTCGATGAGCCACAGCACGCGGTTGTCGTCCTTGTGGGCCTTCCACCACTTGAGCCACTTGCGCTTGCTGGTCCCCAGGTCTTGCTTGGTGATGAAGGCCAGCGACTCCATCGCCGCGCGCGCCACGATGCGGGACGGATGGTCCAGCAGCGAGATGAGACCGGGCAGCGCCAGCCGGTCCCGGAAGTTCCCCAGCAAGGCCGCGGCCACCGCCCGCCGGTCGGTGTCGGCCTCCTGCAGGCGAGCGCGGAGATCGGCGAGCAGCTGGGCGAACTGTGGGGTCTTGCGGCAGGCCTGGAGCGCGTCGATGGCCGCCAGGCGCACAAACGGCTCGCGATCGTAGAGACGGCGCGACAGGCGGGGCACCAGCGGGCCGGCGGGCAACTCCTCGATCACCTTCACCGCGTAGAAGCGCACCCGCGGATCGGCATCCTCCAGCCGCTGCCCCACCGCCTGGGCCGCCGGCGGGCCGAACTCGAGCAGCAGCCGGAGAAGCTCCCCGTGCTCCGCCAGCGGGGGGATGCTGTCGTGGCAGCCGCGCACGTCGAAGGAGAGCGGGCCGGGGAAACGCCGCACCAGGGCCGGCAGGGCCGCCTCGCCCAGGGCGCGCAGGCGCCCCTCGATCTCCCGCCGCTCGGTGCCGGTGGCGGCCAGCCACCGCTCCACCAGCATGTCGGGATCGGGTTCGGTCACGGCGGCCGCCGGGGAGGGCACGGCCGGCGGCACCGGGATCTCCGCGCGCTCCGGCGGCGGCGCCGGGGAGGGGAGCACGGGGAGGGCCGGCGCCAGCGCCTTCGCCGAATCCAGCACCACCACCTCGGTCTCGCCGTCCAGCACGTTCACCGGACGCTCCAGCTCGGCGGGAAGCTCGTCGATGCGCACCGGGGACTCGATGATCCGGTCCGTAGAGCGGGGCATGTCCAGGCTCGCGGCTTCCACGGCCGGCGCGGGCTCCTCCGCCGGCACGACCTCTTTTTCCAACGCCGTCTCCGGCGCGGGAGTGGGGGCCGGCGGTTGGGCGGGTGCCACGGGCGCTTCCGCGGGGGTGGGGGCCGGGGGCGGCGAAGGTGGTGGCGCGGGCGACTCGGGCAGCGCGGGCAGCACGCCCTCGGGGATGGATGGTTCGGCCTCCACGCGCGGGAAGACAGGCTCCTCCTCTGGCGGGGGCGGGTTGGCCTCGGCCTCCGGCGGCGGGAGCAGTTCGGGAGGACCGAACGTCGGCGGCTGGGCCTCCGACAGGGCGATCCAACTGGAGGGGACCTCGCCGTCGGACACCTCGGACGGCGCTGGGGCAACCGGGGGCGGCGCCGCGGCGGGCTCCGTCATCGGTGCCGGGGCCGACGGCGGGGGAGGCTCGGCCCCCTCGGCGCTCTTCTGGCGCAGGATCAGAAGCTCGAAGGCCTCCGGCAGGCGGCCGGTGAACACCCACAGGTCGGTGAGCTTGGCGCCGCGGACGGCGCGCTCTCCCGCGTCGGCGTACAACAGGCCTACCAGGCGTTCGCGGACGGCGAGCGGCAGGATCAAGGCGTTGCGCGGCCGCGCGCGTCCCAGGCTGGCGAGCAGCTCGTCGTTGATGCCCGAGGGGGGCACCGGGCCCAGGAAACGGGCGCCGGTGCGGGCCACGGTCTGGAGCACCGAGGGGACGGACAGGGGCAGCCGGATACGCCGGATCCGCTCGCGCGCGCCTTCGGCCCCGACCGCGTCCCAGCCGAGGATGGTCTGGTTGTTGATGACGAACAGGCCCACGAACTCGAAGTACTGGCGCGAAAAGCGCAGCAGCACGTTCACCAGGTCCTCGCGGCTGCGCGCCTCGAGCGCCTGGCGCAGCGCGCCCGGAAGGTCCAGCCGACCGCGGCGGGCTTGCTCTCGCTCCCGCTCCTCGCGCCGCTCGGCCTCTTCGATGCGCCCCAACGCGTCGCGCACGCGTGCCTCGTCGGCCTGCGCTTCTGCCGGTTGTCTTCCCAGCGCCTTGCGGGCGGCCAGGGCCTCGGGGCTCGGTCCGGCGGGGGGGGGCGGCGCCTGCGGCCCCATCCACCGCTCGGCCAGGACCTGGAACCGCGGCTCCAGCTCGACCCCCAGCCACTCGTGCATCAACCAGTGCAGGCGCGCCTCGCACACGATCTGGCAGCGCAGCGACAGGCTGAGCATGAAACTGATCTCGTCCTGCACCAAGGGGTGGAGGCGGGCGGCGGTCAGCACGGTGAGGCTGCGCCCGGAGAGGGCCAGCGGCACGATGCCGTACTTCTGCGCCAGGCGAGGCGGGATCAGGCGCCCCACCCGCGCGTCGCGCGTCGCGAGATCCTCGAGGTTCGCCACGGGCAGCCGGTGGACTTCACCCAGCGCCTGGGCCAGCACATCCTCGGTGCACAGGCCCATTTCCAGAAGGTTGGTGTCGAGCGAGCCGCCGAAGAGGGCCTGGCGTTGCAGGGCATCGTCCATGGCGGCGGGGGCCACCTTGCCCCGCTCCACCAGCAGGCGGGCCAGGGGAAGGCTCATGCGGCCCCCCGCGGCGGGCGCAGCCTGACCACCAGCGTTCCGCTCAGGTAGTCGTGCCAACCGCGGCGCTCGCGATCGAAGGCCGCCCACAGGAACCCGGCCAGGCCGGGAACGCCGGCCAGGAACATTCCGGCGAGACGCAGCAGCGCCCGGGCCGCTCCGAGCGAGTGGCCCGCCCGGGTCACCACCCGCAGGCCCAGGATCATCTTGCCCAGGGTCTGCCCCCCGATGGCGGCGAACAGGGTCAGGTACGCCAGCGAGGACAGCACGAACAGCACCGCCAGGGCCGCCAGGGTGCCGGGCTGCTCGGGCAGGGTCTTCACGATGCCGCCGGCGCCCAGGCCCAGGACCAGCGAGCTCAATATCAGCACCACGGTCAGGATGGCGCCGATCAGGATCTCGTCGAGAAACAGCGCCAGCGCGCGCATCCAGAACCCGGCCGCGAAACAGGCCCGGCCGTCGAGGGACACCTCCGGCCGGACCGGGCGCTCGACCAGCGGCGCTGCAGCCGCATGCGCGCGCGCCTCGGGTTCTGGCGGGGCCGGCGTGGCGTCGGCCTCGGGCGTTTTCGGAGGCTCGGGCGCGGGTGGCGCGGGGGCGATCTCGAGGGGGGGCGGGAGACCGACCCCGACGGGTGGGCGCGCCGCCGGTTTCGGCTCGACCGGGGCCGCTGGGGGCAGGGGTTCGGGGGTGGCGACGGTCGCTGGTGGTGGCGCGGGGGGAACGGGCGCCGGCTCGGAGCGCGGCTGCGCGGAGGTTTCCTTGGAGCTGTCGGCCGCGGAGGCGACCGCCGCCGAGAGCGGCAGCGGCGGGGGCGCGCCCGGACTCTTCTTGGGGATCGTCGAGGCCACGGATGGCTTCGGTGGCGGCTCGGGTTCCGGCGACGCGGGTGCCGCGGGCGTCTCCTTCGGGGCCGCCACAGGAACGGCGGGTGCAGCCTTCACGCTGGCGGCTGTCTTGGGTGCGTCAGGTTTGGGCACGGGAGCCGGGCGGGCCGGGGATGGCGGCGCGGCGGCGGGTTGGGGCACCGGCGCCGTCTTCACAGCGGGGGCCGGCGGGCCGATCTTGGCGGCGAGGCGCGCGATCTCGGGGTCCTGCGGCCGCAGGGCGCGAGCCCGCTGGAGGTACTTGTCGGCTCGCTCGTTCTTTCCGAGACCCAGGCTCACCCGGGCCATGAAAACGTATGCGCGGGCGAGCACCTCGGGCTCGAGATCGCCGTGGTGCTCGATGAGCAGATCCTGCCCCAGCAGGAAGGCGGAGCGCAGATCGCCGGCCTTCTCCTTCTCCAGCGCGGGCCCCAGCGGATCCGTCTCGCCGGGCGTGGCCGGCGGCGGGGGAGGAGGCGAGGCCGCCGGGGCCTTCATCCAATCAGGTTTCGCCGCGCCGGCATTCGCGGCCAGGGGTCGCCGGCACTTGGCGCAGGTCGCGGCCCCGGGCAAATTGGGGAAGGCGCAGTGTGGGCATACCATCCGTTGTTCCTTGGTTCGCGGCCCTCTTGGATTACTCGACCCCCCGGCGGAAGTCAAGGCAATGAGCCGAAATGACGGGGAAAAGCGCCGGCTACATCCACCCGCCCTGGCGCAGGATCAGGATGGCGATCCAGGCCATGAGGAAGGCCACGGTGGGGGTAGAGACCCAGGCCAGCAGGATGGAGCGCAGCGTCTTGCGGTTGACGGTGCGGATGCCCTTGACCAGGCCGATGCCCAGCACCGCCCCCACCACCGCCTGGCTGGTGGACACCGGAACGCCCAGCATGGCGTAGATGTGCACGGTGATCCCCTCCGCCACCACCACCACCAGCGCCGAGAAGGCGTCGAGCTTCACCAGGCCCCCGCCGACGGTCATCATCACCCCGCGCGAGAAGGTGAGCACGCCCAGCGCGATGCTGGCGCCGCCCAGCAGGCAGGCCGTCTGGACGTCGAGCATGCCCGGCCCCACGAACGGCCCGGTGGCGTTGGCCACGTTGTTGGCCCCGAGGGCGTACGAGCCGTACCCGCCCGCCAAGAGCAGCAGCGCGCGCATGCCGAAGTCGTACTGGAACATGTTCAGGTGGAGCCGGTTGAGGACCTGGCCCAGCACAAAGAAGACGGCCACCGCGATGAGCATGGCGCCGAGCGGCGTGCCCACCCAGCAGGCGGCCACCTTGCCCAGCACCGAGAACTGGATGTTCCCGGTCCAGGCGCCCACGCCCAGGAGGGCGCCCACCACCGCCTGGGTGGCCGACACCGGGAGCCGCAGCCAGGTCATGCCGGTCACCGTGATGGCGGCGACGAGGCACACCAGAAAGGCGGTGTGAAGCGAGCCCTGGCCCGAGGAGAGCGCGGCGTAGGTCTCCATGCCGGCGGCGCCCTCCCACCAGGCGCCCAGCATGAGGCCCAGCGAGCAGATCACCGCCGCGGTCCAGAAGCGGACCATGCGCGAGGCCACCGCGGTGCCGAAGACGTTGGCCGCGTCGTTGGTGCCGAGCGACCAGCCGAAGAATACGCCCGAGGCGAGCTGCCACATGCCCGCGCTCCCCGCTAGATGCGCTTCTTGAGGGACAGGATGTCGAGCCGGCGGGCCAGCTTCTCGGCCGTGTCCGAGATGTCGCCCATGCGCTGGATCACGTCGCGCAGCTGGATGCAGTCGGCCCGCGGCAGGTCCGAGCGGAAGATCTCGATGATGAGCTCGCGCTCCAGCCCGTCCGAGGCGCTCTCGAACTGGTCCACCGGCTGCACCTCCTCCTCCACCCGGTTTGGATCGGTGAGCAGGAGCTCCACCGCCCGGCGCACGTGGCGGTAGGCCTGGATGTTCGCCTCCAGGAGTTTCCCGAACCGCTCGCGGCACGCGGCCGGGATCTCGATACGCTGGGTGTCGAGCATGAAGGTGATGTTCTCGGCCAGGTTGGGCAAATGATCGTAGTTCTCCAGCAGGGAGAGCAGGTCGTCGCGCGACTCGGGGAGCAGGGCCCGGCGGTAGAGCATCTGCTCGATCTCCCAGCGCAGGTCGTCGGCGCGGGACTCGTTCTTGTGAGTGGTCTTGTCCAGCGCGCGGAACTCCTCGCAGCCGCCTTTTTCCAGAAAACACAGGATGGCCTTCTCGAACTCGCCCATGGAGGCGTCCACGGCCGCGATGTAGGCCTCGAGCAGCCGGCGGACCTCCTTCTCCTGCTTCCAGAACAAGCCCATGCACGACCTCCGCGCGGATTGGTCATGGAGTTGTTACACGATTGTTGCCGGATTGTCACGAAAAGGGCGCACGCGCCGGGGCCCGCGGGCAAAAGCCCCTCCTCGAAACCTACTCGGGCAACGCGAGGCGGTAGATCCCCCCGTCATGCCGGTCGGCGTATCCCTCGGTCGTCCAGTATGCCCACCCGGGCAGGGTGGCGACGGCGGACGGGGATTCCTGGCCATCCGCCAACACCATCCAGGCGCTTTTACCTTCCGGCAGCATGCGGATGGCGCCGCAGCGGTACACGCCGGGATCGTCGTCCGTAGTGCCGTCCCACGCTCCCCAGTCGGCGACGAGCACGTTCCCTTGCCCGACCGCGAGGTCATCGAGCGACCGCCCGCCGGGATCGCCCAGATCCTCGACCGCCCCTCCGACCGTCGGTACGCGGTGCACCCGACCGAAGTAGGAGAAGTACAGGTATCCTTCAGAGAGCGCGAAGGCCCCTGGGCGCGCCCCGCCGGTCCCGCTCTCGTCCACCAGGGTCGAGACGGAGGCATCGGCGCGGGATACGGCCAAGACGTAGGCTCGCCGGTCCCTGTCCTCCGGCGCCGGGGTGGCGACCGAGAGATACAGCCGCTGTCCATCCGCTAGCACCTCGCGCAGGTGGGTGAGATCCGAGAGCACCAGGCTGGATTCGCCACCGGCGGCCGGCATGCGCCGCACCTCACCGTCGGGCGCGCCTTGTTGGAGCCCCCACTCGTCCGAGAGGGTGTAAAACAGGTCTTCTCCGTGTACCGCGAAGGCGAAGATGCGCCCTTCGGCCAGCACCCGGGGCGCACCTCCCGAGAGCGGTACCGTCAGGATGCGGGTGCAGGTCGGCGCCGGGACGAGGCAGGGATCCAGCCAGTAGGCCATGCCGCCCGCGACGATCACGTTGTTTCTCAGCGAGGCCTCGGCCGCATCAGAGGCCGCCAGCCGCTGGGGCGTCCCGCCTGCCGCCGGCAAACGCATCAACACGCCGCGCACGCTGTTCTCGGTCACGGGCTCGGGGTTCAGCCAGTACAAGAAGCCGTCCGCGGCGGCAAGATCCCGCACCGGGTAGCTCACGGAGGCCAGCCGTTCTCCTTGGGGCCGGCACGGGCTGCCGCTCCCTGTGCAAGCGGCAACCAGCGACGAAAGAACCAAGAAAGGAAAGAGAGATTTCTGGCGTGGCCTCATGTCATGGATAGTACTGGCTCGAAGAGCCTTTCACAACGGAGATTGGACGGTCGGGTTCGAGTCCGGGTGCGAATCCACGGCCAAAGACCCGAGCTTGATCGGGATCGGGATCGTCCCATATCCTGGAGCCCGCCGCGAGGCGGGGAGGTCCATGGAGCCGCCGCTACATCTCGCGCTGGAGCCGGGCCTCGCCGCGGGGGAAGAGCTCACCGCGCGGTGCGCCTGCGGCGTCGAGCACCCGCTGTCCGCGCGCCGCTGCCCGAAGTGCCGCGCGCGCAACCCGTACCCGAAGCTGCTCGCGCGGAGACGGCACCTGGAGCGCTGGCTGGACGGAGAGGTCCAGGAGCGGATCCTCCCGGACCTGCGGCGGGCCAACCTGCTGCTCGGCGCGGCGCGCCAGTACCTGGTGGACTTTCGCGAGGCGGTGCAAAAGCCGTTCCCGGAGCGCGGCAAGGAGGAGTTGGATGGGTTTTTGCGCCGGCTCGGCCCGCACTTCTCGGCTCTGCTCAAGGCCACCTCGCCGCGCGCGCAGGCCTTGAAGATCGCGGAGCTCTTGGAGCGTTCCGGGGCAGCCATGGCGGGGGCGGTCTTCGCGGGCGGGCGCGCCGTGTTGAGTTCGGCCGCCGGCGGCGCCGAGGGGCTGCTCCCGGCCGATGGCCAGGGGCCGCAGGCCGAGCGCATCGCCCGCGACCTCGCCGAGGTGGCCTCGGCCTGGGCCGAGGCCCTGCGCACCCTCCAGCTCATCCACACCCGCCTGGCCGGCGCCTGCGAGCAGGCGCGCCCGGTCTTCGAGCGCGGCTATCAGGTGTCGCTGGGGAAGGCGGTGTGGAACCGCGCCCGCTCGCTGCTCCACCCGGTGGGCACCTGGGTGCGCTTCGAAACCGCGGTGTGGCAAGACGACGCCGAGCTCTCTGCGCTCAAGCGGCTCGACCAGGAGCTGACGCGTCTTGCGCGCCAGGGGGACTGGCTGGAGGAGCAGATCGAGCGCCTGGAACGGCGCGTCGAGGTCCTGCTGGCCGGCTACCGCATCGCGCTGCGCCGCTTCCTGTTGTGGTGCCTGGCGCGGCGGGCGGCAAAGCTTCCGGACGCGGAGCGGCGCCGCCTGGTGCACCGGCTGCGTTCGCTGCCCGGGGTGGGCGGGTGGTGGTTCCGGCTCTTCGGCAAACCCGCCAAGGTCGCCTGACAGGGCGGCTCAGGAAGGCGGCTCGAGCAAGGAGCGGATGGTCTCGCGCAGCGTGTGCTGGGGGCGGAAGCCCAACACCTCGCGGGCGCGCCGCCCGTCCACCATGCACTGGTAGCGCAGGTGCGGGAGTTCCCCCGGTGGGAAGTTGACCACGCCCAGCCGCCACAGGCGCGCCAGCAGCGGCCGGGCCAGGAAGTGGGGGATGGGCACCGGCCGGCGGCCCAGCTCGGCCAGGATGCGCGACAGGGGCGCCTCGCCCGGGCCGACCACGTTGAACACCCCGCGCCGGCCCGGCTCCAGGGAGAGCAGCACCGCCTGGATGAGGTCGTCCTGGTGGAGCAGCTGCACCATGGGATCGAAGCCGAGCAGCACCGGCGGGTTGGCCAGACGCAGGTAGTTGGAGGGCGCGTTGCGCACGTGCGGGCCGATGACGTGCACCGGGCGCAGGATGACGCACTCGATCTCCGGGTGTCGCCACAAAAAGTTCTGGGCGTAGATGTCCCACTCGATCAGCGCGCGCTCCTCGGGGTATTCCTCGCCGCCGCGCAGGGGGGCCTCCTCGGTGAGGAAGTTGCTGTTGTCCGGCCGGGCGCCGTAGGCGTAGGCCGAGGACAGCAGCACCACCTTGGGCACCCGGTACTTGGCGCAGTATTCGAGGAGCTTGACCGTGCCCTCCACGTTGAAGTCGCGGTGCAGGTTGCCCGAGCGGGTGGGGCGGTGCAGCAGGCCCAGGTGGATGAGCGCGCGCACCTGGTGGTGGCGGAAGATGTCCTCGGCCTTGCGGCGGCGCGCGTCGATGGCGTAGTGCAGGATGTCCTTGGGCCGTCCCTCGAAGGGCCGCTGGTCGATGCCGACGATGGGAAAGCGGGTGTGCAGGCGGCGGGCCAGCAGCCGGCCCAGGTTGCCGCTGATGCCGGTGATCACCAGCGGGCGTGTATCGGCCGGCCGCTCGCGGCGGCGCGCGGCGGTCCGGGCGGGGCGGGGATGGGTGTCACCAGAAGACATGTTTTCGCGCCTTCAGCCCGTCGCGCAGCATGCGCTGGATGGTACCCTTGACCTGTTTCACCTTCTCCTCGACCACGGCGTCCTCGTCGTCCGGATCGCCCTCGAACGTCATGGGCTTGCCGAAATAGATGGTGTACTTGCTGGGGGCGGGCAGCATGGAGAGCGGCCCCAGCAGGGGCATGCTCAGCGGGATGGGCAGGTTGGGAAAGCCGAGCAGGCGCGCCCCGGCGCGGAAGTTGGCCACCGCGATGGTCTGCTCCTCGGCCCCGACCACCGCTACCGGCACGATCGGCGCGCGGGCCTCCAGCGCCAGGCGCATGAACCCCAGGCCGAACTCCTGGAGCTGGTAGCGCTGCGAGTAGAGCTTGTTGATGCCGCGCACGCCCTCGGGGAAGGCCAGGATGGCCTCCTCGCGCTCCAGCAGCAGGCGGCAGTTCTCCCGGGTGCCCACGATCTGGCCGTTGCGCGGGAAGAACCACGACACCACGGGCAGCGAGGGCACCCAGGACTCGACCATGCTGCGCACCATGCGCGGCGGCTCGCGCTCCAGGATGCTGGCGGCGATGATCATCATGCCGTCGAAGGGGAGCTGCCCCGAGTGGTTGGAGATGAGCAGCACCCGGCCCTCGGGGATGTTCTGGATGCCCACCGCCCGCACCCGGAAGTAGTGCCGGTAGAGCGCGCACACGAAGGGCACGGTGTACTTGACGAAGTCGGGGTTGAAGCCGAAGGGATCGACGCCGAACTCGTTGACGCGGGTGGGCAGGCGCTGGATCTTCTCCAGCACCTTGGGGTCGGACATGCGCTCCAGGGTGGACTTCAGTTTGTCGACGATCGGCTCGAACAAGACCCCTCCCGGCCCGCAAGCGGATGCAAGGTACCACAATCATGAGGACCTGTCACATCAAAACCGAGAACACGGGCGGGGCGCTGCCTCCTTGCGCCCGCGGAGAACGAGAGGCGGGAATTCCCCCGATTAAACGCCAAGGCTCCGTCCTTGCGAACGGAGCCTCGGCCTACTACAGGAGCGAGAAAAAGGAGGTTGGTCGCGCCCCACACGGGGCTCTATATGTGATCGGGAGCCTTGCTCCCGTTGCGGCCCAGCGGCCGCGAAGGCCGCTGAGGACACCAGACCTGCCGTACCGGACGCCATCCTGGATTCAAAGAGCTGGCTTGCCGATCGGGCCCGATGCCCTGGTCACTGAATAACCGAAGATAATTTTAGCAAGCTCCATGCCACGCCCAGGTTCGGCTCATGCCCCGCCAACTATTTGAAAAACAACGTGCTTGGAGCCATCTTTCCGGGCTGCTCCTGGTGACTATCTTGCGGACCGTGACAGCGATGTCAGACGATACGGTCATGCCGCACACCTTGCGCGCCGCGAACGGGTGGCCGGAGGCGCGGCTGCTCATCGATGTCGCCGCATTGACGA
>CAZLNM010000113.1:0-16302 GCA_964561025.1 uncultured Myxococcales bacterium | reverse complement strand
TGCCTCCGCTGGGCCGAGGTGCCTCAAATGACCCACTGTGATCCGCGAAGAGCCATAAGGAAGAACATACCAACTTGGTCGAACCCCCGCAGAAAATCCTGACATGACCAGCGGATATGAGCAGGAAAAAGTGATTGCGCTCGAAGGAGCGTCTTCGTCACCCGCCGGCGCCTCCCACCACGAAGAAGGCGGCCTTGGCCTCCCAGGTCTTCTCTTCCCCCGTGACGCGGATGAGGGCCTCGCGCTCGCCCTCCCGGGCCAGCGCGTCGATGAAGAACACCACCTCGAGCCTGCCCTCCGCGTCCAGGCTCCAGCGGTCCGGCAGCCGGCACCCGTCCCCGAAACTGACCTGGCTCACGTAGGCTTGTCCGGCCTTGAGGGCGGACTGGATCTCGGGACCGAGATCGGCCGTCACGACGACGCTTCTCCCGCGCTGGCCGAAGTCGGGCGAGAGGCTCATCCGCACCTCCTCGCGGCGCAGCGACTCCAGCGAGGAGAGACCACCGCTGCAACCGGCGGTCGCCGATCCCCAACACAGCGCGCTGACGACCAGGACAGAGGCTCGCATCATGGCTGGCGAACGCAGAGGTTGTTTTCGCACACCTGGCCCGACAGGCAGTCGGTGTCCAGGCGGCAGTAGATGCGGCACAGGCCGTTCACGCAGGCCTGCCCCGCTTCGCAGTCGTTGTCGCTGGAGCAGCGCGCCGTGCACCATCCCCCGCCGCAGCCCTGGCCGGCTGCACAGCTCATGCCGCAGCCGCCGCAGTTCTCGGGATCGCTCGCGAGTTCACGGCACACGCCGTTGCAGCAGCTCTGCCCTGCGGCGCAGTCGGCGTCGGAGACACACACCCCGCACCCCTCGTCGACGAAGCCGTCGCAATCGTTGTCGAGCCGGTCGCCGCAGCTCTCCGGCGCGCCGGGGTGGATCGCGGCGTCGGCGTCGTTGCAGTCGCTGTCCGCGCAGTAGCCGTCCCCGTCGCGGTCCTCGCAGCTCGTCCGGCACACACCCGCCTGGCAGGCCTCGCCAGCGCCGCAGGCGTTGCCGCAGCGGCCGCAGTTCGCGCGGTCGGTCCGTATGTCGACGCAGCGTCCGGCGCAGCAGCTCTGGCCGCTCGCACAGTCCGAATCCGCGCGGCAGGCGGCGCAGCCCTCGTCCACCAGGCCGTCACAGTCGTTGTCGATCCCGTCGCAGATCTCCGCCTCGCAGCCCGATGGCAACCGGCACAGGCCCGCCTGACAGACCTGCCCCGCCGGGCAATCCGAATTCGCGGCGCAGGCGCTGCCCGGGATGCAGGTCCCGCCGGCGCAGAACTCGTTCGCTGCGCAGTCGGCGTCGGAAGCGCAGGAGGCGCCGCACCCCTCGTCGACGAGCCCGTCGCAGTCGTCGTCGAGTCCGTTGCCACAGATCTCGTTCGGCAAGTAGGCATCACAGCGGCAGGCGAAGGCCAGGGCCGCGCCCGCGCAGCGCAGCTCGCACAGGTTGGCGTAGGTGCGCCGGTCGGTGCCGCACACTGGCTGGTAGGGCTCGCCTTCGCAGGCGCAGGCCGCCCGACACAACCCGGCCAGGCAGGCCATGCCCGCGGGACAATCCGCATCGGCGGCGCACTGGCTGTGGCAGGGGCCGGTGTACTGGAGCTCCACCCCGGCGCACGCCAGCCGGCAGGCGTTGGCGTAGGTCCGGCCGTCCGCGCCGCACACCGGCACGTATTGCTCCCCGGGACAGCTACAGGGATCCTCGGCCTGGCACAGTCCGTCGCGGCACGCGAATCCCAGCGCGCAGTCCGCGTCGCTTGTGCAGCCCGCCGCGCACTGGCAGGTGGGGCAGCCGTTCTCGAACACGAACCCCGCGGGGCAGTAGTTTCCGCACATCCGAACCGGGCAGGAGGGCAGCGCACAACCGGCGCTGCAATCGTACGACAGCGAGAACGCCGCGCCGGCGCCTCCCGCGACCCGGGTAAGAACGAGGTACTCTCCCGCGCCTTCGACTGACACGCCAAAGAGCCCGGCCTTGCCCTCCCCGGCCGAGGAGAACCGCGCCGCGCCGAAGAGGCCACGCGCATCCCGCGGGCCGTAGAGCGCGATCTCCGCGCGCGCCTTGTTGTCGGCCGCGCCGAGCTCGAGCTGGACTGTAGCAGGTTCGCCGGTCCCGAACAGAAAACCCGAAAAGCGTGCATTCTCGGGCATCGCCGCCGAACGAGATTCTCCCATGGCGAGCGCCGGGGGCACGATCTCGGCCACGCCCGCAAGCCCGCCCGCGCCCATAAGGAAGGGAGGCTCGAACGACTGAAAGCCCTCCGAGCACCCGCAAACCGCGAACACCGCAAGGGTCAAAAGAAATCGCCGGAGCATTCGTCTCCTCCGACCGGCGTTGTTGCACGAATGATACCAGCCACTCCAAGCCCTCACAATAACAAAAATTCCAAAGAGTTATCCTTTAATGCGTGGGCCCAGAAGGAACGGAGGGGGCGATAAGTAAACTTGTCACCTCGCAAGGCAGGGCCTGTCCCCCAAAAAGTCTCTTGATTTCAAAAGGCTACACTTGGCCGCCGGCGCGCCATTGAAATCCGCACCGACAACGCCGCTTGTCACATCTTTGCTTTGCACAGGCATCGCGTCCTTTACGGGCCCGATCACGACCACCAAAGATTCTTTACAAGGCACCTTGGCGCGGTTATTCTCTGGCGGGACTCCACCCGACAGGGGGTCTGCGAATGACCGTGACGAAAGACCAGGACCTACTTCGCAAGCTCCGCTTTCAGCTCACCGTCACCTCGGCCATGCTGGGGACGCTGGAGCTCGACCAGATCCTGTACATCATCCTGTCGGGGATCACCCACGGCGAGGGGTTGGGCTTCAACCGCGCCTTCCTGTTCTTGTCGGAGGACTCGGGCCAGGAGCTCAAGGCCTACACCGCCGTCGGCCCGACCACCGCCGAGGAGGCTCACCGGATCTGGGAGAGCATGGAGCAGAAGCACCTCGACCTGGACAGGCTGCTCGCCGCCTACGAGGCCTCGGCGAAGGATCCGCGCGCCCGCGCCCTTACCCAGTGTCTGGCGGGCTTCTCGGTGCCCCTGTCGGCAGCCTCGGTGCCGATCCGCGAGGGCGACAGCGGCGTGCCGCTCCAGGCGCTCGTGGCGCGCGCGGCGGCCACCCGGCAGGCCTTCTTCTTCAACCGGGTGGAGGCGCAGTTCGAGCCGCCGTTGCCCGGCGGCGGATCGCTCATGGTGTTCCGCAAGATGGCCGTGTTGCCGCTGGTCCAGAAGGACACCGTGATCGGCGTCATCCTGGCCGACAACACCTTCAACGGGCGGGACGTCCGGCCGGAAGACATGGACGGCATGACCACCCTGGCCAACCTGGCGGCCATCGCCATCGACCGGGCCCGCGCCCACCAGCGGCTCAAGGAGATGGCGGCGGTGGACGGGCTGTCCGGGGTGTGCAACCGGCGCCACTACGAGCTTCGGCTCCAGCAGGAGATCTCTCGCGCCCAGCGCAATGGACGGCCGCTGTCGCTGCTGCTCTTCGACATCGACCGCTTCAAGAACGTCAACGACTCGGCCGGCCACGAGGCGGGCGACCGGGTTCTCAAGGATCTGGCCGGCATGCTGCGCGGCCGGGTCCGCAACGAGGATCTGGTGGCCCGCTACGGGGGCGACGAGTTCGTGGTGCTGCTCACCGGCGGGGCTACCGCAGAGGAATCCATGCGCGTGGCGGAGAAGTTGCGACAGGAGATCGCCGAGAAGCCGCTGGGCGATCAGCCCGCTGGCGCGGTCACCGTGAGCGTGGGCGTGGCCTTCGGAGCCGCCGAGGGGCTGGACGGGGCCGAGCTGTTCCGGCTGGCCGATCGCGCCCTCTACCGCGCCAAGCAGGAAGGCCGCAATCGCGTCTGCTCTGCCTCGTGAGCTCGTAACCTTGGGCGTCCTCAACCCCATCCGGGATCTCTCCGACCCGCCACGTCGCGGCCGCCTGGCCGTGGCCATGGGCTTCTTGCTCGGCCTGGCGGTCGGCGGCCTGGGCGGCTTCTTTTTCGGGCGAACCCTACCAGCCGTGGAAGAGCCGGTGTCCCCCGCATTTTCAGCCATCGATGAGAATCCGGCGGTGGTCGACGGCGGGGCCGTGGACGGTACGGCCGCTGGCGATGCCACCGACGCCGGCGCCGCGGCCGACGAAGACAAGTTCTTGGAGCGGGCCATCCGCCTGGAGGTCACCATCCGCGGATCCCTCACCGCCAGCCTGGCCACCATGATGGGGAGCCGCGAGGCCGACACCCTGGCCGCGCAGGTGAGCCGGATCCTGATCTGGTGGCTCGACCTGCGCCGCGATCTTTTGCCCGGCGACCGGCTGCAGCTACTCTATGAACCCGTCCCCGGCCCGGGCGAGTTCCGCGTGCTGGCGCTCACCTTCTCCTCGGAATCGCGGGGGCTTTCGCGCCGGGCTTACTACTTCAAGGCCGAGCGGGCCGCCTATGGGCGCTACTATGACGAGCAAGGCCAGGAAGTCGAAAAGCGCATCGCGAACGGGCCGATCCAGGAGTACGAGCAGGTGACCGAGCTCATGGACGCTTCCGGTCGGCGCCATCGCGGGGTGGACTTCAAGGCCGACGTGGGCACGCCGGTCACGGCGCCCTTCCGCGCGGCGATCACCCGGGTCAACTGGCACACCCGCGGCAACGGCAACTGCCTGGAGCTGCGCTACCTCGACTCGGGCGTCAGCGCGCTGTTCCTCCACCTCGACGAGGTCCTGCCCGAGAGCCGGCCGGGGAAGATCGTCGAGGCCGGCACCGTGATCGCGCGCTCCGGTAACACCGGCCACTCCACCGCCCCCCACCTGCACTACGAGCTGCACGCGCCCGACGGGCGGCTGCTGAACCCCTTCGAGTTTCACCCCACCGCGCGCCGCTCCCTCGAGGGTACCGATCTGGCGACCTTCCAGCGCCTGCGAAAGCGGCTGGATCAGTCTCTGTCCGCCGGCGTCAACTGATGGATGCGCTCGCGTGCCCGGTGGCTCCAGGTCCCCTCGGGCACGGACCACATGAGTTTCTGATAGTCCCGGACCGCGTCCTGCCAGTTCCCGCGGCGCTCCTGAATGAGGGCGCGCAGCAAGTGGACGCCGGGCGCGGGGCCCTCTCCCATCTCGGCCAGCTTGCGCACCATGCCCCGCAGCGCCTGGCCGTCCAGGTCTTGATCCATGGCGTCTTCCATGCTCTCGGCCGCGCGATCCAGCTGGCCCGCCAAGGCCTGGCACAGGGCGGTTTCGAACCGGGCCGGAACGAGATCGGGGAAGTCGCTCACCAGGCGCGCCCCCTCCTGGGCACAGCCGGAAAAGTCGCCCGACTCGCGCAGCAGCCCCATGAGCATGGCACGGTTGTCCGCGTCCGCCGGGTCGAGCTCCACCGCCCGGCGCACCTCGGCGACGGCCGCCGGGAGTTTCTTTGAGAGGTGCAGCGCCACCCCCAGCGCGAAGTGAACCTCGGCGGCGTCCGGGCTCTTTTCCAGCGCCAGTCGGAGCGTGCGCTCGGCGGCCTCCACCTCGCCGGCCTGGAGGTATCCCTGTCCCAGCGCGAAGTAGGCGTCGGCGCTGCGCCGCCCCAACGACACCGCGCGCAGCAGGTGGCGGATGGCCGGTTCCGGCTGCCGGCACATGAGGAGTTTCAGCCCCACGAAGAAATGTGCGTCCGCGTCCTTCGGTCCGAAGGAGAACCCGCGCTCCAGCGTGCGCGCCGCGTCCTCCAGCATTCCCAGGCGTACCTGGCTCACCGCCAGCAGGTGGTAGACGTTGGGGTTGTCGGGCATGCTCTGGAGCAGGCGGTTGAACACCCGGGCCGCCTCGCGATCGAGCCCCACCTGCTGCAACGAGAGGCCCAGCCCGAGATCCACCACCGCGCTCTGGGCGCCGAGGTCGCGGGCCCGCGCGAAGGCCACCGCCGCCAGCACCGGCTCGCGCGCACGCAGCCTGGCCAGGCCCTCGAACAACCACACCTCGGCGAACGAGCCCGCCACGCCGGTGGCCTCCCGGAAGGCTTCGGCGGCCTCGTCGAAGCGATCCTGCTCCAGCAGGATGCTCCCCCGGTTGAAATGCGCCGCCAGCAGCCGCCCGTCGGTGGCCGCCGCCCGCTCGTACTGCGCCAGGGCCTCTCCGAACCTTCCCGCCCGCCGCAACGCGTTGCCCAGGTTCACCCGCGCCAGCGCCGCGTGGCCGGGCCGGTTCAGCAGCGGCGCGAACTCCACCGTCGCCTGCAGCGGCTGGTTGAGCTCGGCATAGATGACCCCGAGGCCCGCCTGGACGTCGAGATCTTCTGGAAAATCCTTGAGCGCCCAGGAGTACACCCGGGCCGCGGCCATGAGTTCTCCCTGGAGCAACAAACTCCCGCCCAGGCCGCAGCGCTGCTTCACCCCCGCCGCACCGGCGCTGATCTGAGCGCGGAAGAACTCGGCGGCCTCGAGGTACTTCTCCTGCTCCAGCCAGCGACAGGCCACATCGTAGTTTTTGCAATCGAACCCCGGCAGCACCGCCAGCACCCCGATATCTCCCATCTTCTCTCGGGTGAACGTCACCCGGTCCCCGTCCAGCCGCACCAGACGAGCCGGGGAGATGCGGCTCTCGGTGAAGGGCACGTTCAGGGTGACGCTGTGGCCCTCGCCGGCCTCGGGACGCGGGTTGCCCAGGTAGTTGGCCGGGAGGGCGAGGACGACGGCCGCCAGAACGAGGCCCCAACCGGGATTTACCCGGCGCGTACGGTATCTGGTTTCGAGGCTCGAATGCTGCACGGCGTCCTCCTCCATCCAAAATATCAGGACGGAGGTTCGCCGTTGATCTGGAAGGGGCTAACGGCGGGTCACGGAGCGGGTCTTCTGAGGAGGGACCCTCTGCTCTGGCCGGCTCGCTTTTTCCGGAGGGGAAGAGCGGACCAGGCTCCGCGCGCGCTGGGCCAGCCCGGTGGGGACGGCGGGCCTTACGGCGACCTTGAGCATCCGGTGCAAGGAGGCGAATTCTTGGGCGCAGCGAGGGCACGTCGAAAGGTGCTCGCGCAAGGCTCGGGCCGTATCGCGCATCAGGACTCCATCATAAAGAGCGGCAAGTTCCTCGGCACTGGGGCAGCTCAACGGGCACCTCCTTGGGGGTCTCGCGACTTCAACGGCATCGGGACGGAAGCCGAAAAGGGATCTGAAAGGTCATCGTCATCTGGTATTCCCGTCCAGGCATCCGCGATGATCGTCTGGACCTGCCGGGCCTCGTCGAGATCCACCCCCGCGCGCCGAAGATAAGCGCGGATCCGGCGGCGGGCTCGCGCCAGCTCGTCGTATACGCGCTGCCGGTTGCGAAAGCCCAAGGCCTGGGCGATGGCCTCGCCACTGAGCCCCTGACGCCAGGCGAGCCGGACGACCTGGCGGGTGACGGGCGGCAAGACGGCGATGGCCCGCTCGAGCACCTCTGCCACCCGCCGCGCTCCGGCCTCCACCTCGCTCCGTTCCAGGACCTGGTCCGGACGCTCGGCGCCGGGAACGTCCAGGGGTCTTCCGTCCCCTGGGCCTCTCTCTCCCAGGACGCGCGCCGGGGCCCGCCGCAGCAGGTCCTGGTACACGCACCAGAAGTTGCGCTGGCTGAGGTGGCGATAGACGTGCAGCAGGTGGCGCTCGAACTCCTCCGGGGACAGGTCCGGCCTGCGCGCGCGCAGCCGCTCCCAGGCGTCGCGCTCCGTCCCCCCCTCCCAGAACACGGCCCGGAAGATCTCCCGGTCGAGAGCATCCAGCCCCTCGATCTCCTTCGGCAAGACCCTCCGTCCGCCCTGCTCCCGGAACCAGTCACAGAAGAGGTTCTTGGCCACCAGCGCAAGCCAGGTGACGAAGCGCGAGCGGGCACCGATGCGCTCCAGCGATTCCAGGTAACGCCGCAGGCGGTAGAACGACCTCCCCTCTGTGTCCGGGCGGCGCAACCCTTCCAGGACCGAGAGCACCAGCTCCTCGGCCACGTCCTCGTCGTCACGGGCGTACCGCCAGGCCAGCGCGTAAAGAAACCCGAGGTAGGACTCGACCAGCGTCTGCCAGGCGCTCTCGTCACCTCGAACCACTCGCTCGATCAGGGCGACCGGGCGGTCCGCGGTTCTTGAAGGCGTGCGCGCACGACGCATGCCCAATGGTAAACCCATCTCCCTGCCGAGTGGAAGGGTGATCCGGTGACGCACCTGCCACCTCGCTTACACACCGCGCGGGTATCTCGCTTCCACTTTCCTTGGTGGTAAGGCGAGACCAAGGAAATTCGTCGACCAAACCGTTCCTTGACGCACCGCTGCAATCAATTTTTTTATCAAATCACGTTCCCCTGCCGTCTTCTCCAGACAAATCCTGATGAAAAAACATGGTCGTTCTCTTCCAGACCGGGGTCCCTGGCACCTTCGCCGTGCGATATATTATTTCAATATAAACAAATAGATACATCCTCAAGAAGACGAGGCACGAAAATTGCTTACAGCGCGGGCGCCCAGACTTCTCAGGGCGGGAGGAGAGATCCATGTTCGAATCATCCATGCAACCTGAAGATCTCGAGCTGGTGCTGCAGACGCTGCGCGACTTCGGAAAGCGCCGGCTCGACGAGCGGACCTTGCTCGCGCTCGACCGCGAGGGCCGCTGCCCCGAAGAGATCATCCGCGAGATGATGAGCCCGGAGGTGGGCATCCACCTGGCGTTCATCCCGGCGGCCTACGGCGGCCTGGGCGGCGGCGCGCGCGAGGTGTTCCGCATCTCGGAGTGCGTGGCCGGCATGGACCTGGGCATCGCCACCTCGCTGCTCGGCGTCTCCCTGGGCACCGATCCGCTGCGGGTCGGCGGCACCGAGGCCCAGAAGGATCGCTGGATGCGGCAGGTGGCCGAGCGCGGGTTGGTGGTGGCCTACGCGGTGACCGAACCCGCGGTGGGATCGGATCTGGCCGGCATCCGCGCCACCGCCACCCCGGTGGTGGAAAACGGCGCCACCGTCGCCTACCTCCTTTCCGGCAACAAGCAGTTCATCACCAACGGCGGCATCGCCGACCTGTACACGGTGCTGGCCAACGCCCCCGGTGGCCCGTCGTTCTTCGTCGTCGAGAAAGGGGCCGCGGGCCTCAGCGCCGGGCCGCCCGAGCACAAGCACGGCATCCGCGCCTCCAACACCACGGCCCTGTGCCTGGAGAACGTGCGGGTGCCGGCCGAGGCCCTGATCGGCGGTGTGGAGGGCCAGGGGCTGCGCCAGGCCCAGATGGTGTTTGGCTACACCCGGGTCATGGTGGCGGCCTTCTCGCTCGGCTGCGGCGCCACCGCCGTGGGCCGCGCCGCGCTCTACGGCCGCGATCGGGTCCAGGGCGGCGCCCCGCTGTGCCAACACCCCGGCTGGACCCACAAGCTGATCGTCCCCCACACCGTGGCGCTGGAAGCCTCGCGCGCCTACATCGAGGCGCTCTCCCGCCGGCTGGACTCCGGCGAGCCCGAGCTCGAGGTCGAGGGCGCCATCGCCAAGCTCACCACCTCCGAGGCGGCCAACGCCGCGGCCGAAGCGGCCATCCAGGCCCACGGCGGCTACGGCTATATCCACGACTACCAGGTGGAGAAGCTCAAGCGTGACGTACGCATCACGCTGATCTACGAGGGCACCTCGGAGATTCTGCAACGCACCATCGCCCGCGACCGCTGGCGCCGGCACCTCCAGTCGGCGGGAGGCTTCTATGCCGACCTGGCCCAGCAGATGAAATCGCTCGAGGCCGAGAAGCCGGGTTGCGGCGCCGCCCAGGCCGCGCTGGCAGCCTGCGCGCTGCGGGAGATCCTGGAGGCCTGCCGCCTGGCGCACCTCACCCGCCACCAGCACGTGCTGTTCTCCCTCGGCCTGCTGTGCGCCCGGGCCGAGGTGGCCGCGGTGTTCGCGCGCAAGGCCGCCGCCGGCCAGCCCGACACCTCCAGGCTCGACGCGAAGACGCTGGCCGCCGCCAGCCGCCTGTGGGCCCGCCGGGCCGCCCGGGACATCGCCGCCGAGGGCACTGCCCTGGTGGCGGGCGGGCGGGCGCTGGCGGGCGAGGCCCTGCGCGCCTTCGAAGCACGCCTCGACCTGCCGCGCATCCATGACGCGCTCGCCGGAGAGCTCGAGGACATGGACGCGCTGGCGCAATTTGTCAACCAGAACTAGGAGAGCCCCCATGACCCGCACCCCCGAGCTCAAGACCCCCGTGGCCATCATCGGTGTCGGGGCGGTGATGCCCGACGCCAACGACGCCGCCGCCTTCTGGCAGAACATCGTGGCGGGCCGCTACTCCATCCGCGAGGTTCCGGCGAAACGCTGGGCCATCGAGGACTACTACGACCCCGATCCGCGCGCGCCCGACAAGACCCACGTGAAGATCGGCGCCTTCGTAGAGAACTTCGCCTTCGACGCCGTGCGCCACCGCATCCCGCCGCGGGTGGCGGCCTCCATGGACGACGTGCAGAAGTGGGCCATCGAGGCCGCGCGCCAGGCCCTGGCCGACGCCGGCTACGACCGCAAGGACTTCGAGCGAGAACGCACCGCGGTCATCGTGG
Organism: uncultured Myxococcales bacterium; assembly: GCA_964561025.1. Classification (GTDB taxonomy): domain Bacteria; phylum Myxococcota; class B64-G9; order B64-G9; family B64-G9; genus JAAZNF01. The sequence continues at coordinate 5,764 of CAZLNM010000113.1, read as the reverse complement.
GCAACGCCATGGGGAGCGAACTCCACCACCTGACGAACATGCGCGTCACCCTGCCGCGGGTCATCCGGGCCCTGAAGCAGACGCCCGCCTACCTGGGGCTGGATCCGGCGGCCGCCCGGGCCCTGGCCGATCAGCTCACCGCCACGATGCGCGAGCAGCTCCCGCCGCTCACCGAAGACAGCATGCCGGGGGAGCTCTCCAACATCATCGCCGGACGGGTGGCGGCGGTGTTCGACCTGCGCGGGGCCAACTTCACCACCGACGCCGCCTGCGCCTCCTCCATGGCGGCGCTGCAGGCGGCCCTGGATGGGCTGGAGGCGGGCCGCTTCGACATGGCGCTGCTGGGCGGCTCCGACTCCAGCATGTCGCCCATGACCTATGTGAAGTTCTGCAAGATCGGCGCCCTGTCTCCCGACCTGAGCTGCCCCTTCGACGAGCGGGCCAACGGATTCGTGATGGGCGAAGGAGCGGGCATGCTGCTGCTCAAGCGCCTGGCCGACGCCGAGCGGGACGGCGATCGCATCTACGCGGTGATCCGCGGCATGGGCTCCGCCAGCGACGGCAAGGGGAAGGGCATCACCGCCCCCAACCCCATCGGCCAGCGGCTGGCCATGCAGCGCGCCTACCGCCAGGCGGGGATCTCTCCGGCCGAGGTCACGCTGCTCGAGGCGCACGGCACCTCCACCACCGTGGGGGACATGGTCGAGGCCGAGGTGGCCAACGAACTGTTCGCCGCCGCCGGCGCCCGGCCCGAATCGGTCGCCGTGGGCTCGGTCAAGTCCCAGATCGGGCACCTCAAGTCGGCGGCCGGCATCGCCTCGCTGCTGAAGACGGCCCTGGCCTTGCACCACAAGGTGTTGCCCGGTTCGCTGAACTTCGAGCGGCCGAACCCCAAGATCCCCTTCGGCACGGCCCCGCTGGCCGTGAACACCCGCACCCGCCCCTGGGAGATCGAGCCGGGCCGCGCGCGGGTGGCCGGGGTGTCGTCGTTCGGCTTCGGGGGGACCAACTTCCACGTGGTGCTCAGCGAGCACCGGACAGAGCCGCAGCGGACCCCGCCAGCTTCGGGCGGGCCAGAGAAAGGATCGAGCGAGCCCATGACCTCCAACGACTCCAGCGCCTCCCGTCCCAAGGTCTTCCTGGCCGGATCCCCCGACGCCGCCTCCCTCGTCGCCGAGGTGGAGAAGCGCCTCGGGCAACCCCCGGAGAGCGATGACGCCGCGCGGCCGCAGGCCGGCGCCGAGCGCGCCGCCTTCTCCTACCGTACGCCGGCGGAGCGGGAGAGCCGGGGCCGCCTGCTGCTCTCGGCCCTCAAGAATCCGCAGGCCGGGGCGCTCAAGGCGCTCCAGGGCCAGGGCATCTTCCGCGCCCGTGGCAGCGGCAAGGTGGCCTTCCTGTTCCCGGGGCAAGGCTCGCAGAGCATCGGCATGCTGCGTGAGCTGCGCGAGCGCTTCCCGGTGGTGGCCGAGACCTTCGCCGAGGCCGACCGGGTGATGCGCCCCGAACTGCCGCGGTTGCTTTCGGAGTATATCTTCACCGAGGACACGGAGCAGAACCAGGCCGCGCTGCGCGAGACCAAGGTGTGCCAGCCGGCCATGCTGGCCGCGGACATCGCCCTGTGCCGGCTGCTCGAGAGCTTCGGCATCCGCCCGGACATGGTGGCCGGGCACAGCCTGGGCGAGTACGCCGCCCTGGTGGCGGGCGGCATGCTCGGCTTCGCCGACTCGCTGCTGGCGGTATCCGCGCGCGCCCGCGAGATGTCCGGGGTGCAGGTCGCCGACCCCGGTCGCATGGCCGCGGTGATGGGGCCGGCCGAGGCGCTGCTCCCCCGGCTGCAGGAGTTCCCCGGCGTGGTCGCCGCCAACTTCAACAGCCCCAACCAGACGGTGATCGCCGGCGCGACCGACCCCATGAACCGCGCCCTGGCCGCCCTGGAACAGGCCGGCATCCGGGCCGTGCCGCTCAACGTCTCGCACGCCTTCCACTCCCACATCGTGGCCCCGGCGGTGGAGCCGCTGCACCGGGTGCTGTCGCGCCTGCCCTTCTCGCCGCCGCGCATCCCCATCGTGGCCAACCTGGACGCCGAGCCCTACGAGATGGAGCCGGCCGCCATGAAGCGCAACCTCGAGCGCCTGTCGCGCCAGGTGGCCTCGCCGGTGCAGTTCGTTCGCTCGGTGCAGAAACTGCACGCCCTGGGCGCGCGCCTGTTCGTGGAGGTCGGCCCGCGCCGGGTGCTGGCCAACTTCGTGCAGGACATCCTGCCCGGCGATGAGGTGCTGGCGGTCTCCTGCAACCACCCCAAGCTCGGCGACTTGCCGTCGCTGGGGATGGCCCTGGCCGCCTGCGCCGCGGCCGGCGCCGACGGCGCCCGGGGTTCGCAGGACCGCGCGCTGGAGGTTTCCTCAAACGCCACCACCGCGCAATCGGCGAGCCGGCCAGTGGCCTCCGCCCCGTCGGCCCCGGCGGTCGACTTCGAGACGGTGCGGGCCAAGGTGCTCGAGATCGCCGCCAAGAAGACCGGCTACCCCGTCGAGATGCTGGACCCCGAGCTCGATCTCGAGGCCGATCTCGGCATCGACACCGTAAAGCAGGCCGAGATGTTCGCCGAGATCCGGGCAACCTTCAACATCCCCCGGCCCGAGGGGTTGAAACTCTCCGACTACAACACCCTGGCCAAGGTGATGGACTTCGCCCGCCAGCGCGTCGGCGCGCCGGCGGTCGCGGCCCCATCAACACAGGCGACGCCGCCGGCCGCCGCGCCCACCGTCACCGCTCCGGCACAGGCGACCGCCGCTCCGGCGGCGCTAGCCGCTTCGTCATCTCCGACCGCCGCCAGCCCAGCCCCGGCGCCGCTCTCTGACGTCGCCAACGCCGCCCCGCCGGCCGCGGGCCCCGCCACCTCCAGCGTGGTGGTGAGCGGCGCCAGCCTCGGCCTCCCCGGGGAGCGCTTCGAATTCTTCGGCGAGGACGTGGTGGAGCGCCTGCTCCGGGGCGAACCCGGCATCGATCCGGTGCCCGAGGAGGCGCGCCAGCGCCTGGCCGCCCAGCGCATCACGCGCCTGCTCAAGGACGCCCCGGGCGGGCCGGCCTTCGAGGTGCTCGACGGACCCGAGCGCGTGGCCCGGCTCACCGGGCGGCGCGGGCGTTTCGATCTGGCCGCCGAGTTCGGCCTGGAGCCGGAGCGGGTGGCCGCCTTCGACATCACCACCCGCCTGGCCGTCGGGGCCGGGCTGCTGGCGCTGCGCGACGCTCGCATCCCGCTGGTCATGCGCCATCACACCGCCTCCAACGGGCGCAAGCTGCCGCTCGGCTACCGGCTGCCCGAGGCGTTGCGCGACGAGACGGGGGTGATCTTCGCCTCGGCCTTCCCCGGCTACGACGAGCTGATCCAGGAGATGGAGCGCCGCCGGCGCTACACCGAGCTCCAGGCCCGCCTGCAGGAGCTCGCCGCCCTGGAGCGCGAGGTGGGCGCGCTGCACTGGGTGCGGGCCCGCCGGGCCGAGCTCGAGCGCGAGATCGGTGAGCCGTGGAGCCTGGACCGGCGCTTCATCTTCCGGGTGCTGTCCTTCGCGCACGCCCAGTTCGCGGAGCTGGTCGGCGCGCGCGGCCCCAACCTGCACATCAACGCCGCCTGCTCCTCCACCACCAGCGCGGTGGTGCTGGCCCATGACTGGATCCGGGCCGGGCGCTGCCGCCGGGTGATCGTCATCGGCGCCGACGACATCACCAACGAGAACCTGGCCCCCTGGCTGGTGGGCGGCCTGCTGGCCACCGGCGCCGTCACCACCGAGGCCGAGCTGGAGAAGGCGGCCCTGCCCTTCGATCGCCGCCGCAACGGCATGATCCCGGGGATGGGCGCGGCCGGGCTGGTGATCGAGTCCGCCGAGGCGGCCGCGGAGCGCGGCGTGCGCCCGCTGACCCGCATCCTGGGAGCGATCCTGGCGAACAGCGCCTTCCACGGCTCGCGGCTTGACCCGCAGCACGTCTCTCAAATCATGGGCCGATTGCTTGCAGAAGTAGAGCAGGAGCACCGGCTCGACCGGCGCCGCCTGGCCGAGGAGATGGTGTTCGTGTCCCACGAGACCTACACGCCCGCCCGGGGCGGCTCCGCCTCCGCCGAGGCCCGCGCCCTGCGCGAGAACTTCGCCGAGGCCGCCTCCCGCATCGTCATCGCCAACACCAAGGGCTTCACCGGACACCCCATGGCGGTCGGCATCGAGGACGCCGCGGCGGTCAAGATGCTCGAGCGCCAGAGCGTGCCGCCCATCGCCAACCACCGGGAGCCGGACCCCGAGCTGGGCGAGCTCAACCTCTCCCGCGGCGGCTCCTATCCGGTGCGCTACGCGCTGCGGCTGGCGGCGGGGTTCGGGTCCCAGATCGCCATGACCGTGCAGGAACGCGAGCCGGGTCTCCCCGAGCGCATCGCCGACGCGGCGGCGCACCAGGCCTGGCTGGCCCAGATGAGCGGGTTTGCGCGGGGCCGGCTCGAGGTGTCGGGCAAGACCCTACGCTACGTCGAGTCGGACGAGTCAGCAGCCCCGATGCAACCGTCGGTCCCGGCGGCGCAAGCCGCGGCCTCCCCCACCCCGGCGCCGGCCGCGACACCCACACCGGTCTCCACGGCGCAGCCGCCGGCCCCGCCGGCGCAAACCGCGGCCCCGGAGGTTCCCAGCGTGGCTCCGCCGGCTCCGGCGGCCCCGGCGGTGGACTTCGAGACGGTGCGGGCCAAGGTGCTCGAGATCGCCGCCAAGAAGACCGGCTACCCCGTCGAGATGCTGGACCCCGAGCTCGATCTCGAGGCCGATCTCGGCATCGACACCGTAAAGCAGGCCGAGATGTTCGCCGAGATCCGGGCGGCCTTCAACATCCCGCGACCGGAAGGTTTGAAGCTTTCCGATTACAACACCCTGGCCAAGGTGATGGACTTCGCCCGCCAGCGCGTCGGCGCACCGGCGACCCCGGCCGCGCCCGCCCCGTCGGCCCAAGCCGCGGCCGCCAACACCCCGGCGCCGGCGACATCACCCCAGCCTTCTGCTGTCGCCACCCAGGCCGGTGCGGGCCCCGCGCCCGAGCTGCTGCGAGCGGATCCGGTGCGCTTTCTTCTGAGCGGCGCGGAGGAGACGCGCCTGTGCGTGCCGGTGCTCACCACGCGACCTTCGGCCCACGAGTGCCTGCCCACCGGGATGAATCTTGCGGGCCGTTTTCTGCTCGTCGGCGAGATGCGCCACACGCAGGCCATGGCCCGCGCCATCCAGGCTCGCGGCGGTCAGACCGAGACGCTGGAGCTGCCGGGCGAACTGGCCGCCGCCGGTGATGCGCTGGCCAGGGCCATCGAGGCGCACCGGCCGGACGGCATCTTCTGGCTGGCGACGCTCGCCGATCCGGTGCTACCCGGACGCGGCGAGGCGGGCCCCTGGGCGCGCGCCCTGGACCTGCGGGCCCGTCTGCCCTTCCGCGCCGCCAAGGCCTTCGACGCCATCCGCGCGGGCCGGAAGACCTGCTTCATCGCGGCCACGCGCATGGGCGGCCGGCTGGGGCTCGACGGCGAGAACCCGGATCCCGCCGCCGGCGCCACCGCGGGCCTCATCAAGTCGCTCGCCCGCGAGTGGCCCGAGACCCTGTGCAAGGCGGTGGACTTCGCCGCCGCGACCCACCCCGACGAGGTGGCGCGGGCGCTGCTGGAGGAGGCCGAGCGCGATCCGGCGGTGAGCGAGATCGGCCGCGCGGGCGAGCTGCGCCTGGCACCGACGCTCGCCGAGCTTCC
>CAZLNM010000112.1:0-16551 GCA_964561025.1 uncultured Myxococcales bacterium | reverse complement strand
CAAGCTGCTCTTCATCCCGCTCACCCTGGCCATCGTGTTCGCGCTGGCGGCCTCGTACTTCGTTTCCATGACGGTGATCCCGGCGCTCTCGGTGCGAATCATGGACGGCGCCCCGGAAGAGAGCGCGCGTTCCCAGGGCCTCGCCGCCCGGCTCCGCGCCGCCTGGAAGGGATTCTTCGACGGCCTGGAGCGCGGCTACCGCTCCCTGCTGCAAGGGGTGTTGCGGCACCGGACCCTGGCCACGTTGTGCATCGCGGTAGCCTGCGCCTTGCCTTTCTTGGGCCTGTCCCGCATCGGGTCCACGTTCTTCCCGGATTCTGACGAGAGCCAGATCGTCGTCATGCTGCGCAGCCCGGTGGGCCAGCGGGTGGAGCGCACCAGCGCCGAGCTGCTCGAGATCCAGAACATCGTGCGCAAGGCGCTGGGGCCGGAGAACCTGGTGGCCCTGGTCAGCGACTCGGGGGTGCGCCAGTCCGGCGGCGGCGCCATCTTCGGCGGCAACACCGGACCCCACTCGGGGATGCTGCGGGTGCAGCTGGTGCCCCCGGACCGCCGCCCCTTCAGCGACCAGGAAGCCATCGCGCGCGTGCGGCGGGCCCTGGGGGATCGCTTCGCCGGCCGCCGCTTGCTGCTGGACGCCGGGGGCCTGGTGCGGCGCATGCTCTCCTTCGGCTCCGAGTCGCCCATCGACGTGGAGATCCTGGGCCAGGACTTCGCGCAGGCGCGGCTCCTGACCCAGCGGGTGATCGCCCTGGTCGAGAGCACCCCGGGGACGGCGGACGTCCGCGCCAGCCGGGAAGAAGACTACCCCGAGCTCGACATCCTGGTGGACCGGGAGAAGGCCGGCCGCCTCGGCCTCACCACCCGCGACATCGCCCAGACCGTGCTCACCTCCATGGCCGGCAACCTCAACCAGCCCTCGATCTTCAGCGATCCGATCACCGGCAAGGAGTACAACGTGGTGGTCCGTTTGCGCGAGCAGGACCGGACCAGCCTCTCCGATCTGGAGGCCGTGCCGCTGTCCACCCGCGCCGGGCGGGTGGTAGAGCTGCGCACGGTGGCGGAGGTCGCGCCCGGTGCGGGGCCGGTGCAGGTGGATCGGAAGCACCAGCAGCGCATCGCGCACGTCACCGCCAACGTGTATGGGCGGCCGCTGGGCGACGTGGCGGCCGACATAGAGCGCGGCCTGGACAACCTGCCGCGGCCGGCGGGCTTCGAGCTGCGACTGGGAGGCCAACGCGAGCAGCAAACGGAGTCGTTCCGCTCCCTCTTGCTCGCGCTGGGGCTCGCCCTGTTGCTGGCCTACGCCACCATGGCAGCGCAGTTCCGTTCGCTGCTCGACCCTTTCATTGTGATGTTTTCGGTTCCCCTGGGCGCCTCGGGCGTGGTGGCCATCCTGGCCCTCACCCAAACGCCGCTCTCCATCATGGCCTTCATGGGCATCATCATGATGGTGGGCATCGTCCTCTCCAACGGCATCTTGCTGGTGGAATTCGCCAACGTGCAGATGAGCCGGGGCCTGGATCGCTTTGCAGCGGTGGTGGAGGCCGGCGCGGTGCGGCTGCGCCCTATTCTGATGACCACGCTTACCACCCTGCTGGGGCTCCTCCCCATGGCCATCGGCATCGGCGAGGGCTCGGAATCCAACGTACCGCTGGCACGAGCGGTGGTGGGAGGTCTCACGGTTTCCACCTTGTTGACGCTGATTCTCATTCCGGTCCTGTTCAGTGTGTTTCGGCGCCGGCCGCGCACCGAGTGGCTGCCCGAGGACCGCCCGGCGGATGCCCCATGACGACGCGATTTCGACGGCCACGCCTCAAGGCCCCGGTGAAACTCTCCGGCATCATCGAGCGCCAGTCGCGCAAGCTGCGTTTCCACTCGTTGCAGCGTTTGGAGGTCATCCGCTCCTGTTGGCGGCAAGTGGCCGGAGAAATGCTGGCGCGCCACGTGGTCCCGGTCCGCCTGGTGAGAAAGACGCTGCGCCTTTCCGTGGCCGATCACGCCTGGCTCAACGAGATGTCCTACCTCGCCGGTCCGCTGCTGGAACGCCTCCAGCAGGCGTTGCCGGGCCCGTGGGTCGAGGAGCTGAAGTTCGTGGTAGGTGAGCCAGCCCCAGAAATCAGACCCTCCGCCCCCGCTGAGACCCCGCGTCTTTCCCCCATCACCGACTCCATGAGACGGGAGGCGCAGCAGGCGGCCGAGCAGGTCGGCGACGAGGCGCTGCGACAGGCCATCCTCCGCGCGAGCCTGGCCCGGCTGCGGCGGCTTGACCGGCGAGGCCGCAGCGGGGTAGACCAGTCATCGGGCCGTGAACCGGGAGGAGAACCATGAAGCGGGCCATGGCGGTGACTGCGGCGATCTGGCTGGCGGCGTGCAGCGGCGGCGGGAACGGCGGCGACGCGGGGCTGGACGCCGACGGGTCACACCCGACAGACGACAACGGCAACACCTGCGGGACCCAACATTGCCTGAGCAGCGAAATCTGCGTCAACGCCTCGGTGTGCGTCTCGAAGCCGGACATTGCCGCCCAGGGTTGCGTCGAGGTGCAGGAGAACGTGTACCAGTGCACGGAGGCGGCGGACCTCTCCTGCCACAACCTCGCGCCCTGCACCTCGGACACCGATTGTCCCCAGGACGCCGCGGGAAAGTCGCTGCGCTGCCGCGGCGGGTTCTGCGCCGTCCCCCTGCCCGACGCCACGCCGGCCATGGTGACCTACCGGGGGTGCGTGGACGCCTTTGGCATCAACCAGAACACGGTCGGCACGCGCCTGGCGGTGTATAGCGGGTCCCAGGATCCCACCAAGGCCTCATCGCTGGACGTCGAGGTGATCGAGGATCGCGACCACTGCTCCAGCTACGGTTCCTTCTCCATCGCCAACGTGCCCACCAACACCCCGCTCATCGTAAAGAGCTACGACCCCAACGGGGGCTTTGTCACCACCTACAAGTACAACGTGGTGCTGTGGGCGGATCTGGCCGTGGACGAGGGCGGCGGGAACTTCGTCTTCGACGCCCGCACCAAGGTCCAGGATCCGAGGACCGGATCCGAGATCGAGCTTCTGCCCTGGCGCGGCTACGCCATCTCCCAGGCCACCTACAACGTCATCCTGCTGACGCTCGGGATTTCCCGGCTCCCCACCGGCCATGGCGCGGTGGCCGGCACCATCCGCGATTGCCGCTACCGGCCCGTCAAGGGCGCGCGCTGCGGCTTCGTGCAGGCGCCCGACCAGATCGCATACTTCAACAACGCCGAGAACCCCCGCCCCGACAAGGCGCAGAAGTCCACCAACAACAACGGCCTGTACGCGGGCATCGACCTTCCGGCCGGCGACCACCGGCTCTCGTGCCTGGCCCAGGACGGTCAGGGTCACCTGGTCCCGCTCGGCGAGATCCGCTTCAAGGTATTCGGCGACGGGATCACCATCGTCAACCTGGACTGGGCACCCGGGCTCCCCTGACAGATGACGGTGGCGGCTTCTGCGCGCGCCGCCCGCGGGCCGGGTACATCCATGCCTGGAACTCAGCGGTCGCGTGCCCATCCGCGTCCTGGATGAGGAGCGGCGGTTCGATGTCGAGCGCGGAGCGGGTCGCCAGACGGGCCTCCAACAGGACGTGCCGGGGAGGAAGATCCGCGCGCGGATGAACGAACCGCAAGCGGGTCGGAGCGAGACCTTCCGAACGGCACGCCCGCAGCGCCGACTCCAGGCGGCGCGGCGAAAAGACCAGCGCCAACCGGCCCCGGGGGACGAGCATGCGATGGGCGGCGCTCACGAAGTCCTGCAACGTGCCGCACCGCTCCTCGCGGGCCAGCGCCCGCTCCGGGTTCGGGCAGGTCCGTCCCCGCCCGACCTCGAAGAACGGCGGGTTGGCGGTCACCAGATCGAACCCTCCCGCGGGAAGATCGGCCGGAGGCATTCGGAGGTCTCCCTCGATCACCACGAAATGGCGGGCCAGACCGTTTTTGCGCGCCGAGCGGCGCGCGCGATCGCACATGGCCCCTTGCAGCTCGATGCCCGTGGCGCGCTGGACCTTTCCGCACCACAGCAGGACCAGGGGGATGACCCCGCAGCCGGTCCCCAGATCGAGCGCGCGCTCCGCCGGCTCGGCCACGAACCCGCACAAGAAAAGCGCCTCCATCCCGAAGCGGTACCCGTCCCGCGCCTGGATGATGTCGAGCGCGCCGCATACCCGATCCAGGGTCTCGCCGGCCCGCAGTCGTCCTGCCCGGGGCTGGGAGGCACGCCGCATTCAGTACCCCCGCTGGGTGAAGACCGCGATCAGGGTCTTGGCCAGGATGCGGATGTCCAGCCCCAGGGACCAGTCCTCGATGTACTGGATGTCGAGATCGATCATGGTGTCGAACGGCAGCCGGTTGCGGCCCGAAACCTGCCACAAGCCGGTGATCCCGGGGAACACCTCGAGCCGGCGCCGGGCCCGCTCGGAATACATGGCCACCTCGTACGGCAGCGCCGGCCGGGGGCCGACCAGGCTCATGTCTCCCTTCAGCACGTTGACTAGCTGGGGGAGCTCGTCCAGCGAATAGCGCCGTAAAAAGCGGCCCAGCCGGGTGATGCGCGGGTCGTCGATCATCTTGAAGAGCGGCGCCTCCCCTTCCTGGGCCGGCGCCTGCCCGTCCCGGATCACCTGTTCCATGACCTGCTGGTGCTGCCGATCCCGTGCGCGCGCCACCATGGTGCGGAACTTGTAGAAGGAGAACTCCCGGCCGCGCCGCCCCACCCGCTTCTGGACGAACAGCACCGGCCCGGGAGAGCTCAGGCGCACCAGGAGCGCGCACGACAGCAGGATCGGCGACAGCGCGACCACCAAGGTGGCGGCGGCCGCGAGGTCGAAGAGGCGCTTGATGAGCCAGTTGAGGCCCACGATGTTGCTGCCGCGCGGCGACAGCACCGGCAACCCGCCCAGGCTATCCAGCCGCAACCGATCGGAGAAGGCGGAGGCCAGGTACGGGACGACCGACCATTCCACCCGGTGGCGCGCGCAGGTCTCCAAGAGCTGGGTCATCTCCCGGCGGGAAAGCTCGGATTCCTGGAACAACACCCGCTCGACGGGCTCCCGCGTCAACACCCGGCCCAGATCGTCGATGAGCCCCAGCTGCCGGACATTGTCCGGCGGGGGTTGGCCTTCCCGGAGCAGGACGCCCGTCAGGCGAAAGGGCCGCTCCGGCGATTCCAGGCGGCGGACGAGGTCCAAAGATTCCCGCGACCAGCCAACGAGCAGGACCCGCTCGCGCAAGATCTCCGAGCGCATCAGGCGCCCCCGCGCGAACGCGAAGAGCCCGCGCAGCCCGAAGGTGAATCCCATGGCCAGCGGCACCAGGAACAAGGCGGCGCCCCGGGAATAGGAGAAGCCGCGGTAGAAGAAGGTGGTGGCGAACATGAGCAGGAAGAAGGCCACCTGGGCCTTGAACACCTGCATCTGCCGCTCGCGCCAGTCGGGGCCCTGGCGGTAGACGCCGAAGATGCTGAACATGACGAACCAGCCGAGCAGCAGATAGGGCAAGGCCTGGTACAAAGCGCCCCACGGGGCCGGCCCGGCCTTCACCGGCAGGCCCAGCTCGTGCCAGTCGAGGAAGTGGTAGCGCAGGTCGAAGGCCAGGTTGGCCGCGAGGAAAAACGAGAGCAGGTCGAGGACGACCAGGATCAGGCGCTCGCCGGAGCTGTCGCGGTGGATCGGCATGGCCGCGGTCCGCTCAGGGTATCCGGCAGCCCAGCTCCCGGTACAGCCCGAGCAGTTTGTCCCTCTCCATCTCCCAGGAAAAGCGCTGCACCTCGCGGTACCCCTCCGCGGAGAGCCGCCGCCGTGCATCCGGGCGCAGCGCCAGTTCGTACAGGGTGTGGGCCAGCGCCGCCACGTCTCCCGGCGGCACCAACGCCACGCAGTTCGGGAAGGTCTCGGCCACCAGCCGGGTGGCGCTGGCGACGACGGGCACTCCCATCTGCATGGCCTCGAGCAGCTTGGTGGGGAAGGCCAGGTCCATGATGCCGCCGGCGCGGTTGGGCACGACGGCGACGTCCGCCGCGGCCAGGGCGGCCGCGATCTCCTCCTGGCTCACCTCGCCGTGCAAAAACACCCGGCCGCGCAGCGGCTCGACCGCGGCCATGCGGCGCAGGCGCGGCAGCAGATCGCCCTCGCCGTACACGTGCAGACGGGCGGAGGGCACCCGCTCCTGGAGCAGCCGGAAGGCATCGAGCAGAACGTCCTCGCCGTACCGGTGCATCAAGGTGCCGTGGTGCACGATGCGGAACTCCCGCGCCTCTCGCGGCAGCGGCTGGACCCGGCGCCGGTCGAAGACCTCCGGATCGGGCGAGTTGTGCACCACCCGGATGCGCTCGGCGGGCACGCCCCGCTCGGTGAGGCACTGGCGGAAGGCCTCGGTGGCGGTGACCACGCGATCGCAGGCGCGGCAGGAGCGTCTTTCCACCGTCTCGATGATGCGCCGGATGGCCGGTCCCCCGGCGCCGCGGAAGCGGCTCTGGTACAGCTCCGGAGTGGGATCGTGATTGTCCAGGATCAGGCGGGTCCCCTGCAGCCGCAGCGGCCAGGCCGCGCCCAGCAGGAAATCCGGCGGGGTGTGCACGTGAGCCACGTCGAACGGCCGGCGAGCGGCCAACCACAGCACGGTCGCGGAGGCCGCCGCCGAGAAGGCCAGGTACTCGGCCAGGTACACCGGCAGCGGGCTGCCCCGGTGGCGCTGGACCGGCAGGCGCACCACCGAGATGCCCTGCCAGGTCTCGCGGGCCGGCTCGCCGGGCCGGCGCAGCGCCAGGACCGTCACCTCCAGGCCCGCGCGGGCCAGGGCCAGGGCCTCCCGCCGCACCCGCGGATCCCGCGGGAAGTAGTGGTGCACCAGCATACACACCCGGCCCCCACCCGCGGGTTGGCGGGGATGTCGGCTCATTCGTCAGCTCGCCTCGTAGCGGGGGATGATGTCCTCGGCACGCCCCTGGGCGACCAGCCGGCCCCGATCCAGCCAGATCACCTTGGAGCACAGGGTGCGGATGGTGTCCATGTTGTGCGAGACCACCACCAGCCCCTGGCTCTTGTGGATCAACTCGTTCATGCGCGCGGCGCTCTTCTCCTGGAAGCTCAGGTCCCCGACCCCCATGAGTTCGTCCACCACCAGGATCTCGGGCTCGATGGAGGCGGCGATGCTGAAGGCCAGACGGGCCAGCATCCCGCTGGAATAGGTGCGCACCGGAAAGTCGATGAACTCTCCGAGCTCCGAGAACTCGACGATCTCCTGGAAGCGGGCGGTGATGTCCTGGAGGCGGTGGCCCATGAAGGCGCCCTGGAGATAGATGTTCTCGCGCCCGGTCAGATCGGTCTGGAAACCCGCCCCGAGCGAGAGCAGCGCCGACACCCGGCCGGCGATGTCGACCCGCCCCCGCGTGGGCGAGAGGATTCGCGACAGGATGAGACACAGGGTGGACTTGCCCGAGCCGTTCTTGCCGATGATGCCCAGGGCCTCGCCTCTCCGCACGGAGAAGCTCACATCCTGGAGCGCCCACACGTCGACCCGTTCGTCCCGCAGCAGGAGGGTGCGGAACACGGCCTCCCGCAGCGAGTGCCGCCGGGAGCGGTACACGCGATAGCGCATGTCGAGGTTTTCCACCTCGATGAGGTTGGCGGCATCCATCGCTCACAGCCTCTGCACGAAGGTGCCTTCGCGGGCCTGGAACAACCAGTGACCCGCCACAAGCGCAACGACGCTGATCGCGGCCGCGATGCAAAGCTCGAACATCGGCGGCGCGCTGTCGTTCATGACGATGGCGCGGTAGCTCTCCATCAGGCCGCAAAACGGGTTGAGCCGGAACCAGCTCCGCAACCCCGCCGGGATCTGGTCCAGGCTGTAGAGCCCCGGAGACAGGAAGTACCACATGCGCAGGATGTGCCCGGTGATGTTGGCGGTGTCGGAGAACAGCACCCCCATGGTCGAGACGAAGAAGGCGACGCCGCAGGTGAAGAGGAGCTGGACGAGCAGCACCAGCGGCAGCCACAGGTAGGCCGCTCCCGGCCAGGTCCCGTACTGGGGACCGTAGGCCAACGAGAGCAGAAGCAGCACCACCAGGCCGAAGGCGAAGAACACCAGGTTGGAGAGCACGAACGAGATCGGCAGCACCGCCTTGGGGAACGGGATGGCCTTGATGATGCCGGCCGAGCCCTTGATGGCGCCCACGCTCTGGCCCACCGAGTCCGAGAAGGCCTTCCAGGGCAGGAGGCCGCACATCAAGAACAGGATGTAGGGCTGGTCGTGGCCGCCGCGCCGGAACAGGATCGACACCACCACGTAGTACACGCCCGTCATCAGCAGCGGGTCGATCAGCCACCACAGGTATCCCAGCGCGGAATGCCGGCTCTGGCGCTTGAGGTTGGAGGTGACCAGCACCCGGACCAGGTGCCGGCGGCGCCACAGGTTGGCAGGCGATGAGCGCACCTCGAAAACTCACTGGTACAGGATGTAATTGAGGGCGTCGAACTGCCCCGGGAAGAACTCCATCATGGCGTTGGAGCCGGTGAACAGCATGTACACCCGGTCGTCCTTGGGCGAGGTCTCGCCGGTCTCGCTGGAGAGGTCGACCGGGAGGAGCGGCCCGGCCGCTCCGGCGCGCACCGAGGGCGCGAAGACCAGCGGGCTGAACCCGCTGTCGCTGTTGAAACCCCAGGTGGTGTCGCGCGGGATCCGCCGCGGCTCGCCGTTCTCGTCCGGCCCGGGGTCGAACATGGTGAGCGCGATGTAACCATTGTCGTACAGCGGCTGCTCCGGGGGCGGATCCGTGAACGGGACCGGGTGGATGCGGGGCATCCAGCGCGGGGTGCCCGGCGGATTTTCGGTGTACACGGTCCAGGCGGCGTTGGCGCGCACGTTGTAGCGCAGCGCCTCCGGCCAACAAGCGGCGGGCGCCATCCCCTCGACCGGTGAGAGCTCGAGGAAGTTCGCGCCCACGCCGGCGACCTCGAACTCGCTGCGGACGCTATCCGACTCGGTGGCGCCGCTCCCCGGCCGGCACGGGTCGTCGGCCCCGCTGCCCAGCGGCGCGGAGGTGACCACCAGCCGGTCGCCCACCTCGACCCCCGAGGCCACGAAGTCCAGGCCCGGCCGGTCATCGCGCAGGATCCAGCCGTCGAACCGCCCCGTGGTGGACTGCTCGCTGCCCGCCAGCGAACCTTCCCAGGTGAACACCCAGGGCGCGGTCGGCGTGACAGAGGTCTTCGTCCAGATGCCGTAATAGATGGGGCGCTGCTCGGTCTCGCCCTTGACCTTGTCGTAGTCGGCCAGCTGCGGGTACGGACAGTGCGCATCGTGCACGCAGGCCAGAAGCTCCTCGGTGGCCACCGCCGTGCCCGCGCTGGTGAGGCGCGGCGCCCCCAGGACCATGGCCCCGATGAATGGCTGCGAGTCGATGGGGCGGTGGTTCTCGGCGTCCAGGAAGTACACGTTGCCGTTCATGTTGGAGAGATAGGCGAAGGTGGTGACCACGTGCTCGACGAACTCGGGCTCCTGCGCCTTGCGGGCCTCGA
Organism: uncultured Myxococcales bacterium; assembly: GCA_964561025.1. Lineage (GTDB taxonomy): Bacteria > Myxococcota > B64-G9 > B64-G9 > B64-G9 > JAAZNF01. The sequence goes on along the minus strand of CAZLNM010000112.1, from coordinate 7,011 downwards.
ACTCGGCCGCCGTCAGCAGCTCGGTGGTGTAGTCGCGGGCCTGGCCGGCCTCGCTCAGCACCCGCATGGGGCTGCCGCGCACGAAGGTGATCTCGCGGGGCATGCCGGTGATGGAGAGCCCCTCGGCGAGCCCCGAGGCGGGATCCTGCGCCTCGGGCCGGACATCGCCTGGCGCGCGCAAGGCCAGGCTCGCCGTGTCGAGCAACATGACCCGGCCCCGATCCAGGCGCAGCACGTACACCACCGAGCCATCGGGAGCCAGCGCCAGGCGCCGGCTGGGGCCGCCCACGGGCACCCGCGTCACCGCTCCAGTCGCCACCTCCACCACCGCCACGCTGTCCCCTCCCTCGTCGGCCAGGTACACCCTTGCGCCGTCGGGGGTGACCGCCATCCCCGAGGGGATGCCCCCCACGGCGATGCGCCGCTGGAGGCTCAGGCGGGGCCGGTTGTCGGGTTGGGATTCGGGGTAGCGAAACTCGAGCACCACCAGCTCACCGGTCCCGGGCAGGCTCACGAACACGGGTAAGGGATCGGACGGGCTCCACAGGGGGTCGCCGGTTCCCGCGGGAACGGCCACGGCCTCCGGCAAGGCGAACGGATCCTCGGAGAGCGGGACCCGGCTCACGCCGGCGCGGCAACGGTCTCCGCTCGGGGGAAGTTCGGCCGCGCAGGTGGCCGGATCGGCGTCGGTGTCGATCTCCACCAGCCGGTCCGGCGAAAGGTCCACCAGCGAGGCGTTGGCCAGCGAGGAGTTCGCCACGAAGGCATATCGCCGGAGCGGATCGAGCGCCATGCCGCGCGGCCGGTCCCCCACCGGCACCGCCAGCGGAAACAGCGGATCGTAGGCAGTGAAGAAGTTGCGGGCCTTGATGTCGAAGATGCGCAGCTCGTCGCTGAGCGAGTCGGAGATGAGCAACAAGGGGCGTCCCTCGCTTATCCTATCGCAGCCCGGGTTGGACTGCGCGCATCCGGTGAAGAGCCCGAGTCCCATGGGACCGGCCAGGCGCCCGGTCATGGTGGCGCTCGGCTCCTCGCAACCTCCCAGGAGGGCGACCAGCACGACAAGCCGCCACGAAAAAGCTCTCATGGTCACTCCTCGGGGCGGCGTTGTCCCACCCGGGCCAGCGTGTCCAGGAAGGAGGGCGAGGCGGGATCGGCGTCCAATACGGCCACCACGTCCTCCTCGAAGCAGCTTATCAGCGCCCATTGGCGGCCCGCCTCGTTCCAGAAGTCCACCTCGAACGGGCCGCGGCACACGTCCTCGCGGACCGCGTACAGGCGCCGGCTCGGGGCGTGCACCACGTACAGGGCATCGTCCTCGGTGGCGGTCACGTACAAGAAGTCGCCGTTCCGTCGCAGCCGGGTGGGGCCGTGTCCGAGCACCTCGCTGCCCTGGTAGGTGTTGGCCGGGTTGCCGTCCAGGTCCAGGCGGGTGTCCAAAAACAAGATCAGGTTGGGGTTGCGCACCAGGACGCCCAGGGTGGTGCCGTCCGCCAGGAAGTCGGCGCCGCGGGTCTCGCTGCCCATGAGCAGGGAGAAGAGGTTCAGCACGCCGACCGCCGCGCTCGAACCGGCCGATGGATCGAAGAAGTAGATGGCGTTGGCGTTCGCGCCGCGATAGCGATCCGTCAGGTAGGTCCGGCCACTCACCGGGGAACGGGCGAAGGCGTTGACGCCGCGGGCAAAGGTCGAGAGGCTGTAGGCGACCCGCGGCGGATCCTGGCCCTGGGCGCGGTCCGGGATCTGCACCCGGTCCAGATCGCCCGAGCGTAAAAACCCGACCAGCACCTCGTACGGGAAACCGGCCGTCGCGGGGAGGAACATCGAGGCGAAGGGATCGATCCCGCTGAGGGGCACCAGGTGGCGGCCCCCTTCGCACAGCGGAAACTTGCCGGCGGGGCGAGTCGCGCTCCAGCACGACAGCTCGAGGCTGGCCTGGCCGCCCGCGGACAGGACGCGCAGATCGATCAGCGCCAGCTCGTTGGTCTGTCGCAAGGTGACCGTGGCCAGGGCGCCGTCCGGTGAGATGTGGACCTCGCCGGCGAACGGCGGCAGTCCCACCGCCTGGTCATCATCGATCAGATCGGTGAAAGGCTCGCCGGCCGGGGCGCCCGCGTCCAGCCGGGCCGCCAAGCGGTTGAGGTCGATGGCCCGCAGCGATCCCCCGGCATAACGCAGGTCGAAATTGCTGCTGGCCACCAGCGCAAACCCTTGGGGATGAACGGCCAGTCCCACCGGGAACTGGAAGGACCTCTCCGGGATATCCTCGCCCAGGGGTTGCGCCCCGCAGCCGAAAAGGAGCGCGATGGCGCCCAGGGCGAGGGCTGCCTTGCGGCATCGGTTCACGATTACCTCCGCACCTTGCGGGCTGAAACCATCCGGCGCCGGGCTTTCTTCCCGGCCGGCCGGCCGGAGGGTTTGCGGGCGGCGCTCCTCGGGGCCTTCTTGGCCGGGCGCGCCTTCTTGCCTGCCTTCTTTGCCTTCGTGGCCCGGGCCGTCTTCTTGGCCTTGCTTCCCGCGCCTCTTTCGGCCTTGGCGGGTTCGTTCAAGGCGGCCTGCGCGGCGGCCAGCCGGGCGATCGGAACCCGGAACGGCGAGCAGGAGACGGAGTTCAGGCCGCCCTTGTGGCAGAAGGCGATGGAGCGGGGATCGCCGCCGTGTTCGCCGCAGATACCCACCTTGAGCCCGTCGCGCCGTCCCCGTCCCTTCTCCACGGCCATCTGGATCAACCGGCCGACGCCGACGGTGTCCAGGGTCTGGAAGGGATCGTCCTCGAGGATGTTGAGGTCGCGATACGGCCGCAGGAACTTGCCGGCATCGTCCCGGCTGAGCCCCAGCGCGGTCTGGGTGAGATCGTTGGTGCCGAAGGAGAAGAACTCGGCCTCCTCGGCGATCTCCTCGGCGGTCAGCGCCGCGCGCGGCAGCTCGATCATGGTCCCCACGCTGTAGGCCACCCGGACGCCCTGCTCGGTGAAGACCTTCTCGGCCACCTCTCGCACGATGCGGGTCTGGTGGCGGAGCTCCGAGAGGAACCCCACCAGCGGGATCATGATCTCCGGGTGGGGCGTGAAGCGGGCCTCCTTCTTGACCAGACAGGCCGCCTCCAGGATGGCGCGGGCCTGCATGGCGGTGATCTCGGGGAAGGTGATCCCCAGCCGGCAGCCGCGGTGGCCCAGCATGGGGTTGGCCTCGTGCAGCGCCTCCACCCGGGCGCGGATCTTCTCCGGTGGAATGTTCATCTGCTGCGACAGCGCCGCGATCTCGTGCTCCTGGTGCGGCAAGAACTCGTGCAGCGGGGGATCCAGGGTGCGGATGGTCACCGGCCGCTCGCCCATGGCCCGGAAGATGCCCACGAAGTCCTGGCGCTGCAGGGGCAGCAGTTTCGCCAGCGCCTTCTCGCGGGAGGCCACGTCATCGGCCAGGATCATCTCTCGCATGGGGCCGATCTTCTGCTCGCCGAAGAACATGTGCTCGGTCCGGCACAGGCCGATGCCCTCCGCGCCGAAGGCCACCGCGATGGCGGCCTGGTCCGGCTGATCGGCGTTGGTGCGGATGCCCAGGCGACGCAGGCGATCGGACCAGCTCATGAGCTGGGCGTATTGCTGGTAGATCGGCGACTTGTCGGGCGCCAGGGTCTTCTCCTCGAGGACCTGGAGCACCTCGGAGGGTTTGGTCTTGACGCGCCCCTCGATGACCTCGCCGGTGGTCCCGTCGATGGAGATCCAGTCGCCCTCCTGGATGGTCTTGGTGCCCACCCGCATCTGCCGCGTCTTGTAGTCGATGCGCAGCTCGCCGCAGCCGGCCACGCACACCTTCCCCATCTGGCGGGCGACCAGCGCCGCGTGCGAGGTCATGCCGCCGCGGGCGGTGAGGATGCCCTGGGCGGCGTCCATGCCGCGGATGTCCTCGGGCGAGGTCTCGATGCGGACCAGGATGACCTTCTCGTCCCGGCGCGCCCACTCCTCGGCGTCCTGGGCGTTGAACACCACCCGCCCCGAGGCAGCGCCGGGCCCGGCGTTGAGCCCCTTGGCCAGCAACCGGCCGTGGGAGAGGGCGTGCGCCTTGTCCTCCCGGTCGAACACCGGGCGCAGCAGCTGATCCAGCGCCTCCGGAGACACCCGGCGCAGCGCCTCGCGCTCGTCGATGAGCCCTTCCTTCACCATCTCCACCGCGATGCGGACCGCGGCGAACCCGGTGCGCTTGCCGTTGCGGGTCTGCAGCATCCACAGCTTGCCGCGCTGGACGGTGAACTCCATGTCCTGCATGTCGCGGAAGTGGCGCTCCAGCCGCTCGGCCACGTCCTTCACCTGCTGGTAGAGCCGCGCATCGATCTGGGCCATCTCCTCGATACGCCGCGGGGTGCGGATGCCGGCCACCACGTCCTCGCCCTGGGCGTTCATCAAGAACTCGCCGTACAGGCGCCGCTCTCCGGTGGCCGCGTCGCGGCTGAACATCACCCCGGTGCCGCTGTCCTCTCCCAGGTTGCCGAACACCATGGCCTGGACGTTGACCGCCGTGCCCCAGCCCTCGGGGATGCCGTTGAGCTGGCGGTAGGCCTTGGCCCGGTCGTTGTTCCACGAGCCGAACACCGCCCCGATGGCGCCCCACAGCTGCTCCTCCGGATCCTCGGGGAACTTCTTGCCGGTGCGCCGCAGGATGGCCTGCTTGAAGAGCGCCACCAGATCCTTCAGGGCCCCGACCTCGAGGTCGGTGTCGAACTTGGCGCCGACCGCGTGTTTCTTCTGCTCCAGGATCTCCTCGAACGGGTCGATGTCGTCCTTGCCCTCGGGCTTAAGGCCCAACACCACGTCGCCGTACATCTGCACGAAGCGCCGGTAGGAGTCCCAGGCGAAGCGCGGGTTGCCGGTGGCGGCGGCCAGCCCCTCCACGGTCTGGTCGTTGAGCCCCAGGTTGAGCACGGTGTCCATCATGCCCGGCATGCTCACCCGCGCGCCCGATCTCACCGACACCAGCAGGGGGTTGTCGCGGGAGCCGAAACGCGCTCCCATGACCTTCTCCACCCGGCGCAGGCAATCCTCGACCGCTCTTTTCAGCCCGGCCGGGTACGTCTTGCGGTTCTGGTAGAAGGAAGTGCACACCTCGGTGGTGATGGTGAACCCCGCGGGGACGGGGATGCCCAGCCGGCTCATCTCCGCCAGCCCGGCGCCCTTGCCCCCGAGCAGGTTCTTCATGCTGCCGTCGCCCTCGGCTTTCCCGTCACCGAAAAAGTACACCATCTTCGTCGCCATGCCGATCCTCCGTTTTCGTCGCGCCCGAGACGCGGCGCGAGCGCGTTGGCTATCCCTCTCGAACCTGGAGACGGGTGAAGTCCGCCACCCGCGAGAACATCCCGTTGATGCGGCGAAGCAGCGCCTTGCGGTTTGCGCTGCCGCTCGCGTCCGCGGGGTCGTTGACCAGGATCTTCTCGAAAAATGCGTCCACCGGCGCGCGCAGGCGCCCCGCCAGGAGCGCCAGCGCCTCGGAATACCGGTGGGCCGAAAGATGCTCCTCGAACACCGGCTCGATCTCGCTCACCACCTGGTAGAGCTGCCGCTCCTCGGGGTGCGAAAGCCGGGACGGATCGAAATTATCCTGCGCGGACCCTTCCAGGATGCGGCTCACCCGGCGGAACGCCACCACCAGATCCCCGAACGACGGGTCCGCCGCGATGGCGCACAGGCCGCGCAAACGGGCCAGCGCCGCCACCGGATCGTCGAAGCCGGCCGCCAGCACCGCCTCGACCCGGTCCGCCGGCGCCTCTTCCAGCAAGCGCTGGCGCAGCCTGCCGCCGAAGAACTCCAGCAGCTCCTCCACCTGCTTGTCCTCGGAGAAGTCCGCGGGCTTCTCGGGCGCTGCCTTGTCTTTCTTTTTTTGCGCGGCGCGCCGGGCCTTCTCCTCGGCCTTCTTCTGCTGGTAACTCTGGATGCGGTCGGCGACGCCCCGGATGGCGTGGTGCAGCACCTCCCGCAGCGAAAGATGCGAGGAGCGTTCGACCAGGATGGCCAGGACGCCGAGGCAGGCCCGGCGCAAGGCGTAGGGATCGGCGGTGCCGCTGGGTTTCAGACCGACGCCGAAGCAACCGGCCAGGGTGTCCAGTTTGTCCGCGAGGGCCAGCACGGCGCCCTCGGGCGACTCGGGCAGGCGCCCGCCCGAGGTGCGGGGGCGGTAGTGCTCCTCGATGGCCTGCGCCACCTGGGGTTGTTCGCCGCTCCTGCGCGCGTACTCCGCGCCCATCTCGCCCTGCAACTCCGGGAACTCGCCGACCATCTCGCTGAGCAGGTCGGCCTTGCACAAGATGGCCGCGCGCGCCACCCGCCAGGAGAAACGCTCCGCGTCCGTGTGTAGGTTTTCCTGCGCGTAGGTCAGGATCTCGATCACGCGGTTCATGCGCTCCCACGCGCCCAGGCCCATCTTCCAGGACAGCCACACGGCCAGGTTGGCGACCCGCACCGACTTCTCGTAGTACGAGCCCAGGTCCGCCTGGAACAGCATGTCTTGCAGGCGCGGCACCCGCTCCGCGAGCGGCACCTCCAGGTCGTGCTCGAAGAAGAAACGCGCGTCGCTGAGGCGCGCTCCCAGCACGCGCTCGTTGCCGTGCCGCACCACCCCCGGCTCGCGGACCGGCGTGTTGCTCACGGCCACGAAGGCGTTCTGTAGCCGTCCCGCCGCATCCTCCACGGCGAAGTAGCGCTGGTGATTTCGCATGGCGGCCACCAGCACCGGGCGCGGCACCGAAAGGAACGCCGGCTCGAAGCGGCCGAGCACCGGCACCGGGAACTCGACCAGGTCGGTGACCTCGTCGAGCAGGCCCTCGTCCTCGACCAACCTTCCGCCGATGCTCTGCGCCAACCGGGCGGCCTCGCGCGCGATCAACTCTCGCCTCTCTACCGGATCGACCAGGACGAAGCGCTCGCGCAGGCGCTCGAGGTACTGGCGCGGATGGTCGAGCGGGATCTCGCCCCCGGGCGCCATGCGGTGACCCCGGCTGTTACGCCCCGACTCCACGCCGGC
>CAZLNM010000111.1:0-16888 GCA_964561025.1 uncultured Myxococcales bacterium | reverse complement strand
GTTGCTCGCCGCAGAGCCGGCTCCGCTACATAGAGGACTCGCCTGGCGCGCCGCGCCACGCCAAGTTCCACACTGGATCTATCGAGATGCAGTATTTACGAGCTTCGGTCAGCTCTGGCGCGGGCGGATTCTCTTGCGGGGCGGCGGCGGCTTGTCTAGCATGCGGCGCCATGAACCGCGCCCGCCCGTCTTGCCTCGCGCTGGCCGCTCTCCTCTGCTTTCCGCCGGGCGCGCTCGCCGCTCTGGCCGAGAAGGCCGAGACGCCGGGCCCCATCGAGGCCCTGGCCCGGGCCGGCGAGGCGTTGCGGGAGGGGCGGTTCGCCGAGTGCGTGGCCATCGCCTCCGCGGCCCGGCCCGCAGCGCCGCATCTTTCGGAGGCGCGGGATCTGTTGCTGGCCCAGTGCCGCTTCTACGCCGGCGACACGGCGGCAGCCCGCCAGCTGTTTGCGCGCCTGGCTCGCGTCGCCGCGGATCCCGAGGTGCGCGCGTTGGCGGGCTTGCGCGTGGCGGATTGCAGCGCCCGCCTGGGCGAGGCGCGCCGGGCCGCCCAGGAGTACCGCGAGGCCCTGGCCGCACCCCCGTCGGGGCTCGCCGACCGCGCGCCGGGTGTGCGCTTCCTGCTGGACGAGGAGGCGCGCGCCGGGCGCGAGGCGGCGGGCCTGCGCTGGCTGGAGCTCGGCAAACAATACGCCGATCATCCGCTTTGGCATACACGGCCGGAGGGGTTTTTGCCGCCGCGCCTCGCCATGCGCGACGCGCTCGAGCTGGCCCGGGCCGCCTACCGCAAGCGCGACTGGGAGCGGGCGCTCTTGTTCCTGGACAGCGCGCCCGAGCCGCGCTCCGCGCGCGAGGCCTACGAGCTCGCTTACCTTGCGGGCCGCATCCTGTTCGACATGCCGGGACGCAAGGTCGAATCAGCGCGCTTCTTCCTCGGGGCGCGCGACCACGCGCCGGCGCCGGCGGACCTCGAGGAGGCCGGCTTCTACTACTGCCGTTGCCTCACCCGGCTGCAGCGCACCGGCGAATCCATCCTGTGCCACATGGAGCTTTCGCGCCGCTTCCCGCAGGGCAAACGCGCCGCCAACGCGCTGTTCTTCGCCGGCTGGCTCGAGGCCGACCGCGGCCGCTGCGCGGCGGCCCAGCCCCTGTTCGAGCAGGTGATGCGGGAGTATCCCAAGAGCCCCTACGCCCGGGACGCCGCCTGGAACGCGGCGCTGTGTCACATCCGCGAAGAAAAGTATCCGGACGCCACTTCGGCGCTCCAGCGCGCGCTGGCGGGTTTCCCGGGAGCGTCCGCCGACCGGGAGCGCTACTGGCTGGGCGCGAGCCTGGAGGGGGCCGGCGAGGCCGAGCGGGGACGGCAGGTGCTGGCCCGCCTGGCCGAGGACAACCCGCTCAGCTGGTACGGGCACCTGGCGATGGCGCGGCTCGGGCTGTCGCTTCCGGCCGGGCCCGGCCCGGCGCCGCCGCCGCCACGGCCATTGCAAGAGTCGCCGCTCGTCGAGGCCGCAGAGCTTTCGCGCGCGGGCTTCTCGGCGCTGGCCGCCGCGCGGCTCGACCGCGCGCGGCCGGAGATCCTCAAACGCCACCCGGGCCTTCCCGGCGTGCTGGCGTTGGGGGAGGCCTACCGGGCCGCCGGGGACGATCATTGGGCCTGGAAGCTCGCCGCAAAGCACACCGGCCTCATGCGCGGCCTGCCGCAGGGCGAGCGCGCCCCGCTGTGGCGCCTGGCCTACCCGCAGCCGTTCGCCGGGCTGGTCGGTAAGGAGGCGGAGGGCCGGCCCGATCTGGCGGCCTTCCTGTACGCCATCATGCGCTCGGAGTCGGGCTTCGACGCCACGGCGCTCTCCTGGGCCGACGCGCGCGGGCTGATGCAGCTCACCCCGGGCACCGGGCGCCGGGTGGCGGCCCACCTGGGGATGGATCCGGACGAGATCGACCTCTACCACCCGCCCACCAACATCCGGCTCGCCGCCCGGCTGCTTGCGGCGCTGGACGAGGCGTTCCGGGGACAGTGGCCGCTGGTGGCCGCGGCCTACAACGCGGGGGAGGCGCCCGTCCTGGGCTGGGTGCGCTCCCACCGGGCGGGGCGGCTGGAGCTGTTCGTGGAGGACATCCCCTACGCCGAGACGCGCTCCTACGTGAAGACGGTGTGGGAGGCCTTCCTGCGCTACCGTTACCTCATGGGGCTGCCGCCGCCGCCGCTGCCCGCCAACCTCGATACCGCGGTGCGGCCGCTCGACTGGTAGCGGCTACAGGCTGCGCCGGTAGAGGTCTTCCAGCGCGGCCTCGTCCCACTCGCCGGGGCTGAGTTTCACGTGGCGCTTGCCCAGGGCCTGCCGGGCGAAGGCGCCGATCTCCTTGTCCTGCACGCCGTAGGGCATAAGGCGCGGCGCCACGCCGAAGGATTCCATGAAGGCGCGCAGGGCGGCGGGCGGGTCGGCCTCGTTCCCCAGGATGCGGCCGATGGCCCGCACCCGCTCGGGTTCGTGCGCCGCCTCGCGCTCCAGGAAGGCCGGCAGCAGGATGGCCGTGGCCCGGCCGTGCGGAACGTCGTAGCGCACCGTGACCGGGTAGCCCAGCGCGTGCGGCAGCAGGGTGGCGGTGTTGGCGATGGCCATGCCGGCCTGGCAGGAGGCAAGCAGCAGCGCGCCGCGCGCCTCGAGGTCCTGCGGCGCCTTTCGCGCGCGCGGCAGGTGCTCGACGATGGCGCGCGCCGCCCGCTCCGCGAGCATGTCGGAAAATGGCGAGCGCTGCCGCGAGAGGTATGCCTCCAGGGCGTGGCACAAGGCGTCCAGGCCGGTGTCCACCGTCAGGTTCTCGGGAGAGCCCGCCAAAAACTTCGGGTCAAGCAAGGCGGCCCGGGGGAACAGGTCGGGGTGCGAGAGCCCCACCTTGTCGCAGGCGGCGACGTCGCTCAGGATGGCGTAGGGGGTGACCTCGGAGCCGGTGCCGGCGGTGGTGGGGACGGCGATGAGCGGGAGCGCCGGACGCTCGGGCTTCATGCCACGGGCGTAGTCCAGCACCGCGCCCTGGTTCACCGCGCACAGGGCGATGGCCTTGCCGGCGTCGATGGCGCTGCCGCCGCCGATGGCCAGGATCCAGCGGGCCTTCTCCCGGCGCGCCAGCGCCGCCCCGTCGGCGATGGTGTGGGGGGTGGGGTTGGGCTCCACGGCGTCGAAGATGGCGTACTCGATCCGGGCCTGTTTGAGACGCTCGCCGAGCTGGGTGAGCCAACCGTTGAGACGGGCGGCCCGGCGGCCGGCGACGATCAGACACCGGCGCGGCAGGGGAGCGACGAGGTCGTCGAGCTGGGCGAGACACCCCTCCCCGAACACCACTCGGGTGGGCATCCAGAACGTAAAGACCGACATGATCCAGAAGCTCCCTCCCCCGCTCGCCAGGCCTACCATACGCGCCGGCGCACCTCCAGGCAAGTTTTCCAGCGCGTCCTGGGACGCCAACCGGAACATGCCCGTCGCGTTCCCGATGGATTTCCCGGTGTCGTTTCCGCTGCGCTTCCGCTCGCGCGACTGACCGCGATGCCGCAAGAGCAAGCGCGGTCAGTCGCGAATTGCGACCTGTCTTCGCAAGGCGCCAGGCGGTCCCCCAGTCACCGCAGCAATCGCAGAAACCTGTTGCCGGGCCAGTGCGGTGTAGTTATGATGCGCACCCGAACGAGCCCCCGCATGGGATGCGATGAGCGTGATGGAGGCCGAGATGGAAGATCCCTCTGACGTTCCCGAAGGCGCGACACCCCGGCTGCGCATCGCGGTGGACTGGGAGGAGCTGGCCCTGGCGGTGGAGAACCAGCTGCCGGATTTCATCGCCCGGCTCGACCTGGACACCGGGCGGGTCATCACCCAGTCGGTCGATCTCCCGGCGGACCCGGACGCGGCCGGCCGCTACCTCCCGGTGCAGCCTCGCTCCTCCCGCGAGGGCTACCGCACCATGCAGCGTTTCCTCGACGAGGTCGAGGAACCCCTGGCCCGCGAGAAGCTAGCCGCCACCCTGGTGGGCAAAGGCGCCTTCCGCCGTTTCAAGGACGCGCTGATCGAGTTCCCCGAGCTGCGCCAGCGCTGGTTCGCCTTCAAGGACGCCGAGGTGTTCGCCTACATCCAGGGGTGGCTCAAGGAGCACGGCATCGAGCCCGCCAACCCGCCGCCCGATCCCGCCTCCCGCGAGCGGAGCGTTCCGCCCGCGCTGTCGCGCATCTCCCGGCGCGGCATGACGCCGGTGACGGCCCCGGCCTCGGGCGACGAGCCCGACTGGCGCGAGGTGGTGCGGCCCTTCGACCGGCCGGAGTGCGTCTTTACGCCGGAGCGCAGCGCCCTCCTGGTGATCGACATGCAGCGCACCTTCGTACACGAACAGGGGCGCAACTTTTTGCCGCTCGCGCGGCCCATGCTGCCGCGCCTGGCCGCGCTGCTCGAGCGCTGGCGCGAGCGCCGCCTGCCGGTGCTGTTCACCCGCCACGTCCACCGCCGGGCCGAGGAAGACGGCGGGGCGCTCTCGCGCTGGTGGAACAGCCTGATCCTGGAGCGCGATCCCGACTCGGCGCTGTGCGAGCCCTTCGTGCCCGTGAACGGCGAGCGCCTGATCAGCAAGTCCCGCTACAGCGCCTTCGCCGGGACCGAGCTTCTGTGGGTGCTGCGCAACCTCGGGGTGCGCGACCTGGTCATCGGCGGGGTGCTCACCAACCTGTGCTGCGAGACCACCGCCCGGGACGCCTTCGTGAACGACTTCAACGTGTTCTTCCTGGGTGACGGCACCGCCGCGCCCGACGCCGAGCTCCACCTGGCCACCTGCCGCAACATCGCCTACGGTTTCGGGCGGGTCTTGAGCGTCGAGGATGCGTTGGTCCGGCTGGGGCGCGGCGGCGGTGACAACGGCGCGGCGCGGGAGTGAGCCGCGGGGGAGGCGAGATGGACAGCTACGGCAGCCTGCTGGAGGCCTTCGAGGCGCTGAACCAGCGCAAGCGCCAGGATCCGACGTCCCTGTCCGGCGAGGAGAAGACCCGCTGGAAGTCGCTGCGACGCGAGATCGAGCAGGCGCTGTTCGCGGCGCCTCAGGGGAGCGAGACCGACACCCGCGAGTTCCTGCGCGTGCCGGTGTCGTTGTCGGTGCGCTACTGGACCCACAACGAGCTGCGCGATCGCTACATCCCGGTGCTGGGCGAGGGCGGCCTGTTCGTGGCCACGGTGGATCCGCTGCCGGTGGGCACGCGCCTGGACCTGGAGATCGGCCTGGCCCAGCGCGGTTTCTCGTTTTCCGTGCGCGGCGAGGTGGTGTGGGTGAACAGCGGGGACGACCCGGCCCGCCGCGGCATGGGCATCCGCTTCGCGGACCTCACCTGGGAGCAGAAGCGCCTCATCTACGGCCTGGTGGACGACAACCTGCGCCAGCGCCTGCTGGAGCGGCGGCGCTTCGCCCGCATCGACGCCCGGCTGCAGGTGCAGTTCGTGCTGGCGCGCGGCTTCTTCGAGCTGTCCACCCAGGACCTCAGCCTGGGCGGGCTACGGGTGGAGTCCGACGATCCGCCGCCGCTGGGCGAGAGGATCCGCCTGGTGCTGCACGTGCCGGGCTCTCAGCCGGCGGTGCGGGCCGTGGCCGAGGTGGTGCGCCACATCTCCGCCAGCGCCGCCGGCCCGGCGGGGTTCGGGGTGCGCTTCGTGGACCTCTCCGGCGAGGGGCGCGAGGCGTTGCAGCGCTACCTGCAGGGGCGCATCGCCGGGGAGCAGGACGCCGGCGGCCCCGAGCGGCGCCGCCACGCGCGCCTGGAGTGCCAGGTGAAGCTGCGCTTCCAGGCCCAGAGCTCGTTCACCACCACCTTCTCGCGCGACCTCTCCAGCGGCGGGGTGTTCATCCAGACCGCCGAGCCGCCGCCGGTCGGCCAGCCGGTGGAGGTGAGCCTGGTGCACCCGGTCACCTTGCAGTGGCTGAAGCTCTCCGGCCGGGTGGTGCGGGTGGTGGAGCCCGACCCGGCGCAACCGGGCCGGGTGGGCGGCGTGGGGGTGGCCTTCGAGAACCTGGCCCCGGCGGTGCGCGAGGCGCTGCTGTCGTTTCTGCGCGAGTGCCTGTTGCACACCGACGAGCTCTCGTCCCTGCCCGACGAGGCCGCGGCCGAGCCCAAGGCCCCGGACGGGGGCGGCGCCGCCCCGGATCTGCCGCCGGGCGACGTGCTATGAGGGGCCACAAGGCCGACAAGAAACCGATGAATCCGCGCGATCGCGCGCGGGCGTGCCGGTTTGACAAATCTAAGGTGCCAGTTTAGAAACGTCACGGCGCGCTTTTGCGCCGGAGGCCCCCATGGAACACAAGCTGCCCGAGCTGCCCTACCCCAAGGACGCGCTGTCCCCGCACCTCGGCGCGGAGACGCTGGAGTACCACCACGGCAAGCACCACGCCACCTACGTCGCCAACCTCAACAAACTCATCCCGGGAACGCCCTTCGCCGACTTGTCGCTCGAGGAGATCGTGCGCAAGGCCCCGGCCGGACCGATCTTCAACAACGCCGCCCAGGTGTACAACCACACCTTCTACTTCTTGCGCCTCTCGCCCAAGGGCGGCGGCGCGCCCGCGGGAAAACTGGGCGCGGCCATCCAGAAGGAATTCGGTTCCTTCGAGGAGTTCCAGAAGAAGTTCAGCGAGACCGCCATGAACACCTTCGGCTCGGGCTGGGCCTGGCTGGTGAAGGATAAGGACGGCCGGCTTCAGCTTCGCAGCACTTCCAACGCCGGCTGCCCGCTCACCGATGGCGAGACGCCCATCCTCACCTGCGACGTGTGGGAGCACGCCTACTACATCGACTACCGCAACGCCCGCGCCAAGTACCTGGAGGCCTTCTGGAAGATCGTGGACTGGAAGAAGGCCGCGGAGAATTTCTAGGTTCTTGCACGACACGCAGTCGCGACAGTCTTTGGACGGCTGGACATTTCCTTTCGTTATGACCTGAGGGCAAAGGGCTCCTGTCGCGCGAACGCGGGGCCCATGAAGCCAGCGCGTTCGCGCGAAGGCTACCGTCCGGTCAGGGTGGCCGCCGGGTCGAGCGCGGCGGCGCGCCGGGCCGGCAGCAGCGCCCCCAGCCAGCAGAAGATCAGGGCAAAGGCGAGCGCTCCGGGGAAGATCCACGCCGGGAAGGCGAAGAAGCTCTCCGGCTTGAAGGGGAAGTCGGGCAGAAAGCGCGCAAGCAGCGCGTCCGAGAGCAGGCAGGCCAGCGCGCCGAGCAGCAGGCCCGCCGTGCCGGCAGTGAGGCCGATGGCCGAGGCCTCGGCCAGGATCAGGTTGCGCACGTCGCCTTTGCTCGCCCCCAGCGCGCGCAGCAGGCCGATCTCGCGCTTTCGCTCGTAGAGGATCATGAAGAAGGTGTGGGCGATGCTCACCGCGGCGATGCCCACGATGATGAGGCTGATGAGCGTGAAGCCCAGCGTGACCAGGGTGATGAACATGCCCACGCTCTCGGCCATGCGCTTCTCGGACATGTCGAGATCGAACCCGAGCCCGCGCAGCCGCTCCTGCACCGGCCCCAGCCAGTCCGAGGAGGTCACCTCCAGCACCGCCGAGGAGTAGGTGTGGGCCGCCGCCTCGCCGGCGAAGCGGCGGTTCAGCCGGCGCGCGGTCTCGAGCGGCATGGTGATGCCGCCCATCAGGGCGTGGCGCGACAGGCCCACCACCTTCATGCGAGCGGGGGCGGGCGCGCCGCGCACCTCGCGTGAGATGAAGGAGTGGTTGAGGGTGAGCGGCAGCGGCGGCAGGAAGGGTAGCAGCATCTCGCTCACCTTGGGCAGGCCGCGGGCCTCGGCGAAGGAGCCGTTGTAGATCTCGATCATGCGGCGCGACAGCAGCACCGGGATGGGCTCGCCCTCCGGCGGGTCGGCGAACTCCCCGGCCACCGCGTCCGCGGCCGCAAGGCGCGGGTCGATGCCGTCGCCCATGATCTCCAGCCACACCCGCACATCGCGCACCGCCTCCAGCATGCGCGCGGTGACGCCGGGCACGCGCCGCAAGAGATCGACCGCGGCCGGCGAGAGGTCGCGACCGTCCACGGCGGTGCTGGCCAGGAACGCAAGCCGCATGCGCGGGTACACCGCGGCCACCCCGGGGATGGCGGCGAAGTCGGCCAGCGCCTGCTCGTCGATGGGGCGCCCGCCTGTGGCTCCGCCGAACTCGATCGAGCGCGGCACCACCTGCAGGCGGTTCGCCTCCATGGGGAAGATCTGCGTGCTCACCACCCGCTGCACGCCCGCGCCGAGAGCGATGAAGAACACGAAGCTCGAGATGCCCACCACGATGCCCACCGAGGCGAAGGCCAGGTTCTTGCGGTTGCGCCGCAGGTTCTGGCCCGCCACGCGCAGAAGGTGCGAAGTCAGCATGGCGCCCCCTCCACCTGCCGCCCGTCCTCCAGGCGCACCTTGTGCGTCACGTTCTTGAACAAGAAGTCCTCGTGGGTCACCACCACCACGGTGATCTTGTCCTCGCGGTTGAGCTCTTCGAACAGCGAGATGATCTGCGCGCCGGTGGCGGTGTCCAGGTTGCCGGTAGGCTCGTCGGCGAGGATCAGCCGCGGCCGGCGGTAGAGCGCGCGGGCGATGGCCACCCGCTGCTTCTGCCCGCCGGAGAGCTGCCCCGGGAAACTGTGCAGCCGCTCGCCCAGCCCCACCCGGGCCAGCACCTCGGCCGCCCGCCGCTCCGGCGCCGGCTCGCGCGAGTCGGCGAAGAAGGCGGGCAGGGTCACGTTCTGCAGCGCGGTGAGATGATCGAGCAGGGCAAAGTGCTGGAACACGAACCCCACCGTGGCGTTGCGGTAGGCGCTGCGCTGGCGGTCCGTGAGCGCGCGCAGCTCCCGCCCGTCCACCTGCGCCTCGCCCTGGTAGCCGCTGTCGAGCCCGCCCAGGATGTTGAGCATGGTGGTCTTCCCCGAGCCCGAGGTGCCCACCACGGTGGCGAAGGCCCCCGCGGGGATCTCCAGGCAGATGTCACGCAGGGCCGCGGTGGCCGAGGGGCCCTGGCCGTACACGCGGGAGAGGTTTCGCAGACGGATCATTGGAGATCCAGCCAGCCGACGAGGAGCACCCCGCGCGGCAGGAAGCGCAGGCAGGCCGTGGCCTCGGCGAAGTTCGAAAGAGCCCCCTGCACCATGCCCAGCGTCATGCGGGTGAGCGCGTCGCCGCCGAGGTCGCTGGCGTCCAGGCGCGAGAGCGCGTCGCGCAGGGCGGCGAAGCTGATGCGCAGCGAGAGCGCCTGGCCGCTCCCGCACGACTCCGCCCCCCGGCCGGCCGGGGCGGCCGCGGGCGCGCTCGATTTCATCTGTCTTCCGAGTTCGTCCTCGCAGCCCTCGCCCAGGCAGAAGCCCGCCAGCTGCTGGTCCACCGCCAGGCGCGCCTCCAGCCCGTCGGGGCCGCGCGCCGCCACCCCGTACAGATCGCCCGCCTTGAGCTGGCGCAGCACGGCGCGCTCGGGCGGCTGCGACGAGACGAGGCGGTCCAGCGCGTCCGCAAGCAGGCTGCCCTTCTTCAGCGAAAGCAAGCCGATCACCCCGATGGCGCTGGCCGCCGCCGGGGCCGGCCCGCGCCGCACCGCCTCGGCCAGCACCTTGGGATCGCGCACGAACACCCCGAGCACGCCGCTCCCCGAAAGGTTGTCGAGCAGCGCCTCCGGGTCGATGGTCAGCGACTGCGTCAGGGCCTCGCGGCCGCGCTGGTATTCGGCGCGCGCTTGCGGATCCATCTCCAGCGCCCACTCCAGGAGCCGCCGGGCGTTGAGGCCGGCCTTCAGGGCGATCAGGGTGTTTGGGGGGAGCAGGCGCTCGAGCTTGGCGTCGGCCACGCCGTCGGAAAGGAGCGAAAGCCGCTTCGCGAGCGGCTCCTCGAGCCCCACGAAGAGCTTGCCGCCCAGCCCGCGCGCTTCCATGCGAAAGGCCACGAGCACGCCGTCGCGCACCTTGGGGAGCTTCGGCTCGTTCCGGGCGAGCGTGTCCAAGCCCGTCTCGCCCAGGGCCAGCCACAGGTCGGTCTCGGGCTCGATCTCGCCGCGCAGGGCGCCGAACCAGGCCGCCTGGGCGAGGCTCTCCGGCCTGGGCAGGGCGGCGCAGCGCGCCAGCGCCTCGGGCGGCACGCGCCCGGAGGCGAGCAGGGCGAACTTGCCTGCCCGGGCCCAGCGCAGGCCGGGGACGAACCGCTCGCCGGCGCGGTTTCCGATCTCGCGCACGCTCACCCCCCCGCTCGAGGAGGACTGCTCGGCGTCCGCCCCCAGCCACTGGCGGGCGCGCTCGCGCAAAGACTTTTCGAAGACATCGGCGTCGGCGAGCGGGAGCAATAACACCGCCTGGGAGGACTCGGTGATCACCAGGCCCAGCGGGCGGGCGCCGTCGAGACCCAGGCGCTTCCACTCCTCGGGATCGAGGGGATCGAAGCCCACGCGGCCCCGAAGCTGGATCAGCGCCTGCGTTAGGAAGATGCCCACCGGCCCGGCGGAGAACTTGTCGATGAGCGACTTGAGGTCCGCGCACAGCTCGGCGGGCCGGGGCAGCACCAGCGCCCCGCGGGCGTTCGCCGGGATGAGCTCGTCGATGCTGGTGGGGCCCTTCTGGCAGGTGCCGCACGAGGCGGCGAGGCACAGGGGAACGAGAAACAACACAAGGCCAAGACGCCGCATGTCCGCTCCTTTGCGTAAGTCGGTTTGAGATACCACCCGCAAAGCGCAAGAGTCAAACCGCCTGCCGCCGAACGCCCGCGCCCCCGTATCGGACAGCCCGAACGTCTCGCCGTACCGATGCAACGTGGAGGAAGACTTGACGGGCAGGTTGAACCGCGCCCGGCCAGAGACATCTGCCCGGGCAGCTAGGAGATTGTTTTTCTGAGATTTTTACTGCGCCGCAAAGATTTTTGGCCCCAAATGGGGGGTTCGTTCCCTCTATTAGGTAGAAGATGAAAAACGCATTGCGTTTTTCAGCTCGCTTCGTCGCGGCGCCTGTCCGCGACTCGCTCCAAAAATCAAGCGGCTGAGCGCTTGATTTTTGATTGTGGAAAGGGGGCTCATGCATGAGCCGGAACGGCATTCGGAGCCGCAGGAGGAGCGCGCCCGGTGACTCCATCTCGCGCGCCCGCCGGGCCGAGATCAACGCCGCGTATCATGTGCGCCGGGAGATACGGAGGCTCACCGAGAGGCTCCGGCGGATCGCGGACACCCGCGCGGTCGAGTCACGGGCTCTGGTCGAGCGCTTGCTTCGGATCATCGTCGAGGGCGGGCTCGCGAGGAAGGCGCAACTGGAAATCAAAAAAATCGAGCAAGAGACGGCTTGTCATTGTAAGACTGGCCATTTTCATAACATATCAAATCAATTGATCAATATTACTTTCGAAAAAATCCATCGTAAGACTGACAAAAAAGGGGCTTGACAAGAAGAAAAGTGATTTGATTTGGTGAGCGTGCAAAGGTTGTTGGACCAAGACGGCGGGAAGCTCATGAGCGCGTGTCGGCACACTTGTTGCGCAGGCAGGCAGGCAGGCAGGCAGGCAGGCGACACTTGTGGGCCTGGTGCGCGGCTGCTGGCGGCGAACCCGACTAGGTGCTCGCTCGCCCGGCCAGAGACATCTGGCCGGGCTGAAGGTTTGCGGTGGAATCACCACCAGAAGCACCAACCAATCGAAAAGATCTCCCCGGAACCGGAGGAGCATGCAGGCATGCTCCTCATAGCTGCAAATCAAGCCGAAGCTCGGCTGTCGTCAAGGGTGAGCGAAGCGAATCCCGAAGGGACCGGAGCGGTCTTGCCGCGAAGGCCCTTGATGGCAAAAGCCGAGCGAAGGCTGCGACCAAGAGGAGGGTCTCATGTCGGCAAGAGCGAAGCGGGCTCCGGTGGGTGGCTGGCTGGAGATATCAGCGCTCGCAATACTGAATGAATAAACATGATTTTCCCACGGAAAAAAAGGAGGAAAAATGGTAACTATAAATTCGTGGCTAGTTCTGTTGACACTGTTCGTCTCGACCGCCGTGGTGACAAACTGCGGGAAAGGTTCAAGTGACCCTCCGACGCTAGTCCTGGCGAAAAAACAGGCATCTCTTGATCCGGCACCAGAGCCATACCAACCGAGCGATGTCGAGATTCAGCGAGTCATGGAACGCACACAACGGGGGGAGGGTCTGAAAGAAGCCTTGCGGCCCTTCATGACAGATCCGACCGTCATGGATGTGAAGGTCAAGTGGAACTACTCCGACAACGTAAAGCTCTTGTGGGGACCTGGATTCAAGGTATCTTTAGCCAGAATGGGATGCAGCACTTCCAATCTTGAGGCCGGACTCCGCTGTTTTCTTGAGAGACACAAAGATGCATTCGGGATCAACTTGCCGACCGCTGACCTTCGACTCGTTCGATCTCTGCCGATCAAGCACGGTAACACCGTCCATCGGTTCCGGCAGTATGAGAGTGGTCTGCCCGTTCCGGGCGCGGACGTTGCCATAACCACTGCGGCGCCAACGTGACCCGGGTCTACTCGCGATATGTCGCGGGTCTGGAGGTCAGGGTTCCGGCAGGCCAGACGGCGCAAAGTTTAGCAGAGGCGGCCGATCGCCAGTGGCTGGCGGGGATTGCTGCAGAGCGGCTGGGCGTCGCCAATCCCGTTATTACAGAGGAGCAAGCGCTCGTATATGTTGATTTCGGCGGTAAAAGCAGGGAAGGGATACCTGCAATTCAGTTGACCATTCAAACAAAACCAGAGTTCCTCATGGACGTCACCATCGGGGTGCTGGATGGAGAGGTCCTTCGCGTGGTGGCGAGGACAGTGGAATACGCGGCGAAGCCAAAAATCTATACAGGTGTAGCATACGAGGCTTTCACCTCAACTGGTTGCGGAGGCGCTCCATACTACCTCTGCATTTATCCTACAGGCTGTTCCTTTGACACGTACAGCCCTTACAAGTGCGAGAACCAATGTTCGACGGATTCGGAGTGTAATTCGGCTTATACCGGATGGAAATGCTGGACCAGTGATCCGACATTTCCTTACTACTGCTACAAGGATGAGTACAATCAGAACGCTGCATTTCTCTACATATACGACCGAGATCACTGGGTGCAGACCGCTTATTCTTATCTCAGGCGATTCTCGGACCTCCTAACCAAAATGAATGACCTTATCACCTTCCATTACTACGACTTGGGAAGAAATTCGTGGGATAACAACAATGCTGACTACAATATCTATCTGGTATCGTTTTGTTCGTGCGATAGTCCCCCTTGTCATTATCGTGAGGGATGTCCCTATCTTGCGAATACTGATGGCAATGGAACCGTCCGGTGGGTGTCATGGTCTCATCTTGCGCCAGAAACTGATATAAATATGAATAACAGAAATAGCTATGATATTCTTGGCCATGAATATGGTCACTGTATTGTCAATACTGAGGCTGGTGGTAGCCTATTATTTGATTGCCTGAATGAAAATGTACCTGAACTCTATGGAATACTGTTGGCTGTGAAAAAAGTTGGAGATAGCAGTGTGCGATGGACGGGTTCCTGCTCGCAGCACACCATCAACGAAAACCCTTGGGGTGATGAAATAAACGGATTATCGCCTGGATGTACCTCGCTTCCTTATTCACTTCGGTCCAGACTTGATTGGTATTGTGGGGAAGGAGGCGCACAAGGCACATACCTTAATGCGTTCATCTGGAGTCGCTTCCTCCGGGTTCTCTCAGAAGGCCCTTTGACGTTTTCTAACGATGGAACCAATGAGAATGTCGGTGTGACTTTCACTGGCATTGGAAATGCTGAGACCATCGACGTAGTCTACGAGGCGACCACGAATCTAATGACATCTACGGACCTCGAGGACTGGCTGGATCTCATAACTTCTGCTGGGAACACCCATGGGGTATATTCCCAAACTCTCAAGGCGTTGGGTGTTGCTGGATTCATCGCCGACGGGGAACGTTTGACAACCTCGAAAAGCGACAAGGCCACTTACCAATACTACTTCGGCGCTTATACTGTCTCTTCTATCAAGACCTTCCTTGTCTGGAAGGACCGCACCACCTTTGACATCAAGGTTCTCCGCCACAACGGATCGAATTGGGTTACGGACACAATTTCAGCCAACACCGACTCCGCCCCCGCTGTCACCGTCTATAACGATAGACTGCATATTTTCTGGCGCGACCGCAGCTCCGCTGCAATCAAGTTCAGGTACTATCGGTACGACGGCACGGTATATGGCACCTACGATCTAAGTTCCAAGGGTATCACAACGGTTGGATCCTTCGATGCAGCGGTTTTCAACAACTACCTATACATCGTGTACTCCTACGGCGCGAACAATGACGTATATCTTTCGAAGTGCTCGAGCGCGTCGGGTTGCACGAACACGACTTGGTACGACTTCGGATCAGCAAATTTTAAAAAGAGCCTTGGCTACACAGCGTATCCAGGCATGGGCGTCGACATGGGATCAGCGATCAACGGAACTGGAGCGAATAACTATCTCTATATTGCCTCGGCTTCGACCTTGCCCAATTATGACCATCGTATCCGCGTCGATCAGGTAGGAACCGACGACAACCTGCGGCACACGGGGTTCGTTGTGTGGGTGCCGAGCACTTATCCGTCCTATAAAACCTCTCTAGAGATCGGCCTCAAAGCAGTCACGGCGGCCTTCCCGTCGGCGACGACCTACCTTTACCTGTCGTGGAGGGATTACTCCACGAGCGCCATCTACGTCTCCGTCGTTCAGAAATACAACGACGGAGATAATTCGGATACGCAGATCACGAAGTCCGCCGACACGTTCCTCGACTCGTACACAGGTGTCCGGATTCAAAAAGGCGATGGCGCGTCCACCGACAAGACCGTTATCTCGAGCACGGAGACGACGTACGTTCCGCTATCTTCCTGGCTGTGGGGCCGGTACTGACGATTTGGCAGGAGCAACCGCTTGTGGCCCGAGGTGGTTCGTGTGCAGGACCCAAGCCCCTTCTCCACCACCCGTCCGAGGTCGTTTGCAGCACAGGTGCCAGAAGCCCTAGAATCGACGATGGAGGTTTCGTATGTTCCAGCCGAACATTCTGTGTCGCTGGCCCGCATGGCTTTCGTTTGTTGTCCTGGTCCTCGGTTGCAGCGACACTCCGTGCCCCTCCGGAAAGCGCCAGGGAACCTGCGGTCTCAAAGGCATCTGTGTGGAGTGTACCGCCGACGCCGATTGTCCGCCAGGGAAGCGGTGTGCCTCCGATGGGAGTTGTTATGCGGAGATACCCTGCCAGGATGACGGCGCCTGCAAGCCTGGGCAGAAATGTGGGGCATCGAGCCGGTGCGAGCTTTCCTGTGGTGCAGACTGGCAGTGCCCGCCAGGGGAGAGATGTGTGGAAGGCATCTGCGCACTAGCTGCTTGCGACTCGGCCGGAAGATGTCCTGATGGCTGGGAGGTAGCCGCAGGTACTATCGGGTGCAATCCATCGTTCCAGTGCCCCCCTGGACAGCGCCCGGGCGCTTGCGGGCTTCGCGGTCAGTGCGTCGAGTGCATGCGAGATGAGGAGTGCGGCTCGGGCATGCTGTGTGCGGAGGACGGTCGCTGTGTCAACAAGATTGACTGTAGCGAAGCAAGCTGCGACCCGTATTATGAATGCATCGATGGCAGGTGTTTGATGAACTGCTCTTGGGCGGGAGACTGCCCAGCCGGGTTGTTATGCAAGAACCACGGATGCATCGGCGAAGAGTGCCAGGCCGACGGGTACTGTCCCGAGGGATGGAAGCCCAAGGGCGGATCGAATCGGTGCGAAGTCGAGGACTGCGAGGTCTTGGGCTATCTCAACGGTGCCTGCGGGATGAATGGGAAGTGTATCAACTGCTATACAAATGATGATTGTGATCCATCAATGTCGTGCAGTCCCGAAGGCATGTGTGCATATGATTCAGACCTTCAATGCCATAATGACTCTGATTGTGGATACTCGGCACTTTGCATCGGTATCAAGTGCGTAATCAGTTGTGCAGCACAGATTGATTGCCCCTGGAGCAATGAGTGTGTGAACAACAGATGCCTCAGGTATCGTTGCAGCAAGGAAGAGAGAAAATGCCCGGCGGATTGGTCGAGCTACCCTGGGACACTGCTCTGCGTATATGATCCTTGTCATGATCAATGGGGAAAGACCGGCCTGTGCGGCCTCTCCGGTCGGTGTGTGGAATGCAATGTAGATTTGGATTGCCAGCAGGGACAGATCTGCAGCCTCACCGGGTCTTGCGTGGCACAGGAATGTTTTCAAGACGCGGACTGTGGTTTGCTGTCGTTTTGCCGCGAGCACCGATGCGTCTCTCCGTGTGTCACGGACGACGAATGCGGCGAGTCAGGTCGATGCGAGGGGTCTCCCGGATTCTGCTACCCGGTTCGATGCAACCAATTTGGTTTCTGTTCCCGTTGGGGCTGGAGAGCGACTCCTGGAACCCTCGCGTGCCACTATGAAGGTTGCTACTGGATGGACGGCTGGCGGGCTGGTGTGTGCGGGAGGGCGGAGGAGTGCGTCCAGTGCATTGATGATTCCGACTGTGTCATCTACCAATATTGCTCTTCCGCGGGGTATTGCGAAGACGAGTGCAGCCCCTGGGTGGAAAATAGCTGTCCTGCCGGAGAGACCTGCGTCGACTACCATTGCAATCAAGACTGTGCCACCGACAACGATTGTCTGGGCGGCAAGGGGATCTGTGGCCCCAACGGTACCTGTTTCTACGAACGTTGCACAAAGGAAGGTACCTGCCCCACCGGCTGGATCCCGGGAGACCATACAACCGCCGATGGTACGCTCTGGTGCATCAGAGCGCCCTGAGACCGGAAAGCCTTCATTTTTAGCCAGAGAATGGTGCCATCGATAAAGCGACCGGCCCTGTCAAGTAGAGGCTACCATCAAG
>CAZLNM010000110.1:8567-16903 GCA_964561025.1 uncultured Myxococcales bacterium | reverse complement strand
CCAGGACGTCAAGGATGCGCTCATGCTTTCAAACACAACTCTTGACAATATCTCTGGCAACGGAAAGATTGCCCTTCCCAGACAAGTGAACCCTCCCAAGGAACTTGCAGTTTACCCCAGACCCAACGGCCATCCAGTCGTCGCCGAAAAACGGGAGCAGTACCTGGCCGCCAAGAGGGCGGGCGCTTTGCCCGAGCCCTACGAGCAATTGGTGAGGCTCCTCAGGGAGAAGGGATCGCTCACCGTGGCCGAAGCCCAGGCGCACCTGGGGTTGTCGGTGAAGAAAGTGGAGGCGTTGCTCGGGCAGGTGGTGGAGGCGGGAGTGGCGCGGGTGGAGGAGAGTAAGCAGGAGACTAGCAGATACATTTTAATTGATCGCTAGCCATACGGGGTCATTAATGGATTTCAAGATCCTTAGCACAGAGGATGTGCTGTTAATACACAACACACTAGTCCGCGACTTTGAGGCGTCAGGCGATCCAATAAGCCCACCGGGGGTCAAGAGCAAGGCACTACTAGAGTCAGCGGTCGGGCGGCAATTGACCTCTCTGGGCGGTGTTTTGAAATACAATGACGCCGTATCCTCAGCAGCCACGCTCATGTACGGAGTGTGCTGCAACCATGCTTTTCACAATGGCAACAAGAGGACAGCGCTGGTCTCCATGCTCGTCCACCTGGACAATAACAAGCTAGCGTTGGTTGGGACCAAAGAAAAGGACCTTTACAAATTGGTGATTGATGTCGCCAACCACAACCTTTGTGAAAAGGAAAACGACAAGAGCAATAGAATCAGGTGCAAGCCCGATGAAGAAGTTGAGTGCATCACCGACTGGTTAAGAAAAAGGGCAAAGAGAGTGAAGCGAGGAGAGAAGCAGATCACGTACCGCCAGCTCAGGGCAATCCTAAGGGCTCATGGATATGATTTGAAAAACCCCAACGGGAACGCCATTGATATTGTCAGGGTCACTCAGCGGAGGAAGAGTTTGTTCGATAGCACGCCCGTTACTGAATACAAGAAAGTCTCAGCGATTGGCTACCCTGGTGAAGGAAAATTCGTGGCAGTTTCAGCAATCAAAACAGTTAGGAAAATCTGTCGCTTGACCGAGGAAGATGGTGTCGATAGCGATTCATTCTACTCCAACGACAATCCCATAGATGAGTTCGTTAACAGGTACAGAACGATCTTGAGGAAGCTGGCCAATAAATAGGTTCGAGAGAGCCCAATGACTCTGCATCCCATCCGCGTCGTTGACGAAGTGATCGAGGAGTACCGCTCCTACCTGCGCACCGAGTTCCGCGCCCGGGACGAGAAGCTGCGGGCCGACCTGGAAGCCCTGACGAACAGTTTCAATCATGCTGGTTTCCTCTCCTTGTTTGACGCCCGGCGCGGCGGTATCTGACGTTCGCTTGCGCCGGCGCGGCCGCCCATGTCTTGGGTGTATGCACCAAAAGCACCGCGTCAACCGGAAAAGAGCGAGCGGCGTATTTGGGGCAGGCGGGCCGGCGGTGGAGGGGGCGGCCGCGGGGTGATGCAAACGCTGTTTGCGTTTATCATGATAATCGCAAACTGCCTCGACGGGTTCTGGCGCGAGGGCCTGTCGGACGCTTTCACAGCGCGGGGTGGCGCCGGGTGACCAGGCACTCTTTTACGGTGGTGAGCGTCAGGCGCTCGATCTCCTCGCGCTCGGCGAAAGAGAGCGCGGACTCGTCGAAGGGCTCGAGCAGCACCGCCACGAAGTCTCTCTCCAGACCGGGATAACCGCGGAAGATGGCGCGCGCCCGGCGCAACACCCGCTCGCCGCTCCACTCGCATTCGAGCTTGTGAAAGGGCCGGGGAACGACGTCGAAGCACATGTAGATGAGGACCAGCCCGCCTTCGCACTCGCTGAGGCTGCCGTCGTCGCGCAAAAAGTCCACCGGGCGGAAGTCCTCTGCCGCGATCTGCTGGTAGCCGATGCGCATCTTCGGCACGCACACGAAATGCATGTCGTCCTCCTCTCGTCCCGCGCGGCGGCGCCGGCGGGCCAGCGCGGCGGTTGTTGAGAAAAGAGCAAGCGGCGTGCCAACGCGGTCATCCAGGCCCCTGCGGCCCAACTCCTCCAGACAGCGGCGAAATCGGCGTGGAGCGCGCGCGCCGTGTCCCGGGCGCCCGCAGGAGCCTCGAGCGAGTTCGTCACAAATTGAGAGATTCGGCTCAAAAAATGATCGTATCTGTTCTCGGGCTTCGGCGCTGCGTTCATCGGCCTCAGATTGTTTTTCTCTCAAGCCGCCGGAGCCAAAGTGGAAATTTTTTGCGCCCGGCGTATCCAGACCGTGGCACCAAAGTTGCTTCTTCTTCGCCAGCAGGAGGCGGCATGCGGTTTCCCACCCCGTCAATCACAGCGCATGAATGGGCGCCCCGGGCGACCGCCGCGCCCCGGCAGGCGAAGGCGTTCGCCAGCGCGGACGAATTCCTGGCCTGGGGCCTCGAGCTGCTACGCGCGCGCCGCGACGCCGCGGAGTTCCGGGCCTTCGGCGAAAAAGAAGGCCGGGCGCGGCTCGAGGCGCTGGGCGTTCGCCACCCCGCCGAAAACGCCGCCGAGTGGACGGAGCGCTTTCACGAAGCCTTCGAGCGGACGCCGGATGCCATCGGCCCCGTGCGCCGCCTGCGCGAGGCGAGCCTCACCCGCCTCGAGCGCGAGCTGTTGCTGGCGGCCGTGCTGGCCCGCCTGTCGCTTTTGGATCTGCGGCTGCGCACCGCGGCGGACCTGCTGGAAGCCGTCGATCTCCCGCGCGAGCGGATGCTGGAGGGCCTGCGCGCCCTGAGCGACGAGGGCCGGTTGAGCGAATCGGGCCTGCTCGTCTTCGACGATGAGTCGGATGTCCCCAGCGACCGGCGCATCACCGTCGACGCCGATCTCACCCGCTGCCTGCTCAAGGATCCGCGCTCTCCCTCGGGCTGGGCGGTCCACAGCGAGGAGGAGTTTCTGGAACGGCTGGGGTACTTCTCGCGGGCGCTGGCCGCGAAGGCGGAGGTCAGGGAGCACCAGGAGCACCATTCTTTTCTGCCGCGCCACCCGCGAGACAGCGCCTCGGCGCGGCGCGTCGAGCGCATGTTCGAGGCCGTGCGCGCCACCGTGGATGAGCACCCGGGGTGGTGCATCTCGAAGTTGCTCGCCGGCCTCGGCCCGGTGAAGAAGCGCGACGAGCGCGAGGAGCTCGTGTTGCTGCTGCTCGCCGGCAAGGCCCTGGGCCACCTGGACGGAAGCGATGAGGTCTTCCTGGGGCTCGGCATCGCCCGGGCGGTGACCCCGGCCGGACTCCCCGCGCGCGCCTCCCTGGAGCTCCTGCGGCCGCGCGCTTCCCTGATGCGCCGCGGCCTCATCCAGCCCTGCGACGGTCAGACGGAGCTGCTCGGCGACGATCCGCGCGTCATCGAGAAGATCGAGTACGAGCTGAGTCCGAAGGGCCGTGAGATCCTGAATTTGGAACGGAAGCGGCGCGGGCGAAGGCCCGCGGCGGCCGGCGAGGCGCGCTGGCCGCTGGTCCGCCTGGAGCAGCTCGTCCTGCCCCCGGAGGTGCAGGAAGCGCTGCGCCTGGCCTGCGCCCAGGCCCGCCACGCCAAGGTCATGCTCAAGGACTGGGGATTGGCCGCGGCCATCCCCTACGGCCGGGCGGTGACCCTGCTCTTTTACGGGCCCCCCGGCGTGGGCAAGACCGCCGCGGCCGAGGGCCTGGCGCGGGCGCTCCGCAAACGGATCCTGGTCGCCGACTACGCCCAGCTCCAAAACTGTTTCGTGGGCCAGACCGAGAAGAACATCGCGCGTCTGTTCGCCCAGGCCCGGAGGGACGAGGCGGTGCTGTTTTTCGACGAGGCCGACGCCATGTTCGTCGACCGCGACCGGGCCGATCGCAACTGGGAGGCCCGCGACGTCAACGTGCTGTTGCAGGAACTGGAGAGGTTCGAGGGAGTGTGCATCCTGGCCACCAACCGGAAGCTCTCCCTCGATCCCGCCCTGGACCGGCGCCTCTCGCTCAAGGTGGAGTTCGCGCCGCCGGACGAAGAGGCGCGCCGGGCCATCTGGAGGCGCATCGTTCCGCCGCGCTTGCCGCTGGAGAGCGACGCGGACCTCGACTCGCTGGCGCGCCTGCCGCTCACCGGCGGCCAGATCAAGAACGCCCTGCTCAACGCCGCGCGCATGGCGCTGGCCCGCGGGCGGCGCAGCAAGGTGCGCATGCAAGATCTGGAAGAGGCCGCCCGGCGTGAAGCGCGCGCGCGCGAAGGCGCCGGCGAGCCCATCGGCTTCCGGGCGTAGGAACTACCCGTCGGTTCCGCCATCCACCCACTTGCGCAGGGTGTTCTCGGAGACGCCCAGGGCCAGCGCGGCGCGGGCGCGGTTGCCGCCGAAGACCGACAGCGCCCGGCGCATGTAGGCGGCGCGGATCTCTTCTTCCGGGCGGACGTCCTCGGGCCGCTCGGGCCAGAACCGCCGCAGGATCCTCTCACGCTCGTCCCCGTCCGCCGGGGCGCGCGCCGAGAGCCGCCGCTCCACCTCCAGGGCCTCGCGCAGCCCGCTGCCGGCGTAGGCGGCGCGCTTCAGCACGTTGATGAACTGACGCACGTTGCCGGGCCAGTCGTAGGCGCGCACCGCCTTCCAGTCGGCCTCGGCGAGCCGCAGGCGGTATCCGGCCTGGCCCAGCTCCTTCTGCACCGCGTCGGCGATGGCCTTGGCGTCCTCCAGGCGCGCCGAGAACGGCGGCACCTCCAGCGGCAGCACCGAGAGGCGGTACCACAGGTCCGCGCGGAAGCGCCCCGCGGCCACCTCGCGCGGCAGGTCGCGGTGGGTGGCGGCGATCACGCGCACGTCCACCGGGCGGGCCTCGACGGTGCCGAGCGGCACGATGCGCTTCTCCTCGATCACCCGCAGAAGCTGCGTCTGGATGGGGGGCGGCAGCTCGGCCACCTCGTCGAGGAACAACGTGCCGCCGCTGGCGGATTCGAACATCCCCCGGCCGGCGCGCACCGCCCCGGTGAAGGCGCCCGGCTGGTGGCCGAACAGCCGGTCGTGCGCCAGGTCGGCGTTGGTGCCGAGCACGGCGCAGTTCACCGGCAAGAAGGGGTTCTCCTTGCGCCTCGAGCCTTCGTGGAGGGCGCGGGCCACCAGCTCCTTGCCGGCGCCGGTCGGGCCCAGGATGAGGATCGGCTCGTCGAGCGGTGAGAGGCGGCGGATCTGGGCGCGCAGGGCCTTCATGGCCGGGCTGGTGCCGAGCGGCAGGGCCCGGGCCGAGCCGAGCCGGCGAAACACCTCCACCTCGCGGCGGTCGGCGTCGCCGACGGGGATGAGGCCGGCGACCTTCTGGAGCGCGCGCAAGAACGGCTCCTCGTCGCCGGACTGGAAGAAGCGCGTCGAGGCCGCCTGGAGCAGGTCGTGAAAGAAGCGGTGCTCCTGGGGAACCAGGCGCAAAAGACTGCTCCGCCGCGTATCGAGCTTGCGTTCGACGTACTCGCGCGAGAGCTCGGCGAGCAGCGCGCCGCGCTCGGCGTCGGGCAGCGGGAAGCGCTGGAGCATGAGGGCGGTGTTGCTCCCCAGGTGCTCGATCTCCGGGTTGCAGATCTGGGCCAGCATGGGCTGGTATTGATCCAGGTACTCGCGGCCGCAGTACCAGCTCACCCGCACCCCGGCCTCGCGCAACCGGCTCAGCGCCTCCCACACCTCGGCCGGATCGGCGATGCCCACTCCGCACACGTGCGCCTCGGTGGGGCGCGGCGAGAGCGACAGCGTCGAGAGCAGCGCCTGACCCACGGCGTTCTGGCTGGTCACGAACACGTGCCAGGCGGGGTGTCTGGCCAAGAGGACCGCCGCGGCGCAGGCCCCGTCGGTCCCGCCGGTGGTGAGGATGACGCCGTTCTTCGGGTTCTCGCTCATGCGCGTTCCTCCGTGATTGGCGGGCGTTGCCTGGATCGTAAAAAATTTCTACGCCAACCGCAAATATTGAGCCCTCATGCCTGGCACGCCGCGTACGGGTATCCGGAGGCGCGGCTGCTCATCGATGTCGCCACCTTGGATGCATCGTGGCGGCCGCGTAGCCGACCGGGGGCCCCCCGCCGCCGCGCAGGGTCCTCCCGAGCAGCGCCGGGGGTGGTCGGCGTTAAACAGGCCGCTCCTTGATTGCCTTTTGCGGCGAAAATACTAACCTTGCGCGCCGCGAACAGGTGGCCGGAGGCGCGCCGTTGCGTACGTGTACGTGGATCACAATTCACTGAGAGGACTTGCGGTACTCCTCGCGCAGCACCTCGTCGGATAGCACCTCGAAGGCTTCCTCCACCGCGCGCCGGATGGCGTCGAGCTTTCCCTGGAGCGCCTGGTAGGCGGGGTGGGTGAAACGCATGGGGTGGAACTCCCGCTGGAGCCTGCGGAAGGCCTCCTCGATCTCGTAGGGCGTGGCCCGGGAGGAGACCCCCAGCACCTCGAAGTAGCTCACCCGGTCGAGCTCCTCGAACTTGGCCTCCACCCGGCGGCGGCCGATCTCCAGATCGCGTTGCTCGGCCCGCGGATCGGTTTGCGCTCCATCGCGCAATCCGGGGGCGGTCACGACCAGCAGGCCCGTCACCACGCCGGCGAAGAGCACCCGGTACACCTCGAGCGCCTCGCGCCCCGACAAGAACACGATCTCCTCGATGGGCCGCAGCCCGTCCACCCGGCGCAGCACCTCGCGCTCGCCGGCGCTGAGCATGAGCGACGCCGGATCGGGCGAGCCCGGGCCCCGGTGCTCGGGCGGGATCGGGGCCAGCAGGCTGGAAGGGCCGCCCACGGCCTGCACCAGGCGCGGCAGCAGGTACTTGCGCCGGATGCCTTCCATGATCAGGGCGGCCATGGGCCGGGAGAGCCGGACCTTCTCCGGATCCGGCACGACCTGGTCGTCGAATCGCGCCGCGCCTTCGGGCCACTCGAACAGCGAGAGCAGCACCTCCTCCAGGTGGCGCCGCACCACGGGGAAGAACTCCTCGGCGCGCAACAGGCCGCGCTCGACGAGGTGCGCGGCCAGCGCCCGGGGATGCTCGATCCCCTTGACCCGGGCCTGCGCGTGCGTGGCGCGATCGAGCAGGCCGAAGCGCAGCAGCATGTCCTCCAGCCGATCCGCCGCCAGGTTGGAGCGCGCGGCGATCGGCACTCCCTCCTCGAAGAAGACCTCCTTCTCCTCCTGGCCCGAGACGAAGAGCAACCGGCCGGTCACCTGCTGCACGTGCGCGCGCCAGAACAGGGCCGGCACGCTCTCTGCGGACAGATCGCATTCCAGGGGCTCGAGCGGCCGGTACACCGGCGGAGGCCGGGGCCGGAACGCCTCGTCGGTCTCGGGGCCTCCCTCGCGCAGGAATGACACCCAGGCGGCGCCTCGGGCCCGCGGGGCGACTTGCAGTGGTTGTTCGTGGTCGGGCTCGATGGGCGGCGGCTCGGTCCGCTCCGTGCGGATGGTCGGGGTCGCCTCGACTTCCGCCGCTTCCCGCCGGCCGGCGCCATGGAGCGGAACCACCACCTTGCGCTCCTTCGAGCCCGGATACGGCGGGAGATCCGGCACGGTGATGACGCCCTCGTCCTCCACCTCCGGCTCCACGGCGGCCTTCTCGCGCGCCAGGCGGGCTTCCTCCTCGAGCAGCTTGACCAGGCGGTCCGAGCTCACCGTGGTCGAAGGCTCCACGGCCCCCGTCTCGGAGCCGCCGGAAGCACCCTCTGCCATCCACGCGGAGGCCAGGTCGGCCAGGTGGCGTTCCTCTCCCGCGTCCGGGGCTTCGCTGTCCCAGAACTCATTGACCGAAAGCTCGTCACCCTCGTCTCCGGGCGCCGGTTCGGGCTTCGGCGCGACCGCGTCGCTGGCCGGGGCCGGAGGCGAAGGTTGCCTGGGCGGTTGCGGGGCAGCTTCCTTGTCCTTGACCGGGGGCTTCTCCCCTTGCTTTTGAATCTTGCGATACGCCTTTTCCTCTGCCTCCCTGCGGACTCTCTCCTTGAACTCTTCGATCGCCTTCTTCTTGGCCTCCGCGCGTGCCTTCTCCTCGGCCTCGCGCTTCGCCTTCTCCTCGGCCTCGCGCTTCGCTTTCTCCTCGGCCTCGCGCTTCGCTTTCTCCTCGGCCTCGCGTCTGGCCTTCTCCTCGGCCTCGCGCTTTGCCTTCTCCTCGGCCTCACGCCTGGCCTTCTCCTCGGCCTCACGCCTGGCCTTCTCCTCGGCCTCGCGCCTGGCCTTCTCCTCGGCCTCACGCCTGGCCTTCTCCTCGGCCTCGCGTCTGGCCTTCTCCTCGGCCTCGCGTCTGGCCTTCTCCTCGGCCTCGCGCTTCGCCTTCTCCTCGGCCTCGCGCTTCGCCT
>CAZLNM010000110.1:0-8467 GCA_964561025.1 uncultured Myxococcales bacterium | reverse complement strand
GCGCTTCGCCTTCTCCTCGGCCTCGCGCTTCGCCTTCTCCTCGGCCTCGCGCCGCGCCTTCTCCTCGGCCTCGCGCCTGGCCTTCTCCTCGGCCTCGCGCCTTGCCTTCTCCTCGGCCTCGCGCCTGGCCTTCTCCTCGGCCTCGCGCTTCGCCTTCTCCTCGGCCTCGCGCTTCGCCTTCTCCTCGGCCTCGCGCCGCTCTCTTTCTTCCGCCTCTCGGAGGAGCTTCTCTTCAAACTCCCTGATCTTGCGGTCTTCTTCCTCCAGGGCGTCTTCCACCTGGTCTTTTGGTGTCTCGACCGTGCCGTCTATTGAAGGAGCTTTCTCTTGTTCCTCTTGCGGCGACACTTCTCCGTTCGCCGGCGAATCGGCATCGTCGTCTTCTGGAGGTACGAGACCCGCCTCGGTCAGAGCCTTTCCTCGCGCGTAGGCCCGGTTGCGCTCCTCGACCTCACGCAGAAGCTTCATGGCGATGTCGGGCGCTTCCGCGTCTTCTTCTTCCTCGTCCTCGAGGATCTTCTCCAGACGGTCGTCGATGGCCTGGAGGGTGTCTTGGGGCTTGTCGGGTTCTACGGGCGGCACATCGAGAGGCGGCTCCGGGGGAGGGGACGACTTGGGCGGCTTGAGGATGGCGCCCCCGTCCTTCGGTGGCGGGAGAGAAGAGAGATCGATCGCCGGCATTTGCAGCGTGGGCCGCTCGGCGATGTCGAGCGCCGGCGCCGTCCCCGCCGGCTCGGTCACGCCATCGTCGAAGAGCTGGCGTTCGAGCGCCGACAGGCGCTCCGTGTCCTCCGGACGGTCCTCGCGGGGCGGGGCCAGCTTCGCCGCGCCGTGGGCCGCGGTCTGAAGGCCCATGATCAGATCCACTCGCCGGGTCAGCTCGTCGGAGGCGGGCGGATGAGTGGCCTCGGGCGGCGGCGAGCCGATCTGGGTCGCCTCGTCGCGCTGCACGCCCACGTAGGTCAGGATCTTGGACACCAACTTTTCCAGATCCAGCGGCAGGGAGAAGTAGTAGTCGCCCCCCTCGGCCAGCGCGTCGCCGAAGTTGGCCACGCCCTCGGCGCCCGTCCCCAGCAGCAGGATCGGCACCAGGTCGCCCCCGGGCGATTCGCGGATGGTGTGGCACAGCTCGACGCCCCGGCCGCCGTCGATGCGCAGGTCGAGGACGATGAGCGCAGGCGGCTTGTGCCCGATGGAGGCGATGACCTCGGGGCTGCCGGAGGCGGTGCGTTCCACCGGCATGCCGGCGCGCTGGATGGCCTCGCCGAGCTGTGCGGCCAGGTCGCTCTGGGCTTCGAAGATCAGGATCCGGGCCATGGGATGGCGAATCATAACATGTCGAATGGATCTACATCAAAATTTAGGCGCGCCTGCGTCTGGACCTGTTCGCGGACCTGGCGCGCGGTCTGCAGCAGGCGGGCGATCGAGCGGCTCTTGACCAGGAGCTGGAAGCGGTACACGCCCCGCAGGCGCTCGAGCGGTGACGGCGAGGGCCCCAGCACGGAGAGCTGCTCCGGGTCGAGCCGGCGGAAAGCCGCGGCCGCTCGCCGCGCCGCCTCGGCGGCCACCTCTTGCCGCTCGTGCTGGGCGCGCACCAGCAGCAGCCGGCGCGCGGGGGGGTACCCGAGCTGCTGCCGGCGTTCGATCTCCCGCTGCATGAAGGCCAGCACCTCGTCTTCTCGGGCCGCCTGGATGGCCGGGTGCAGCGGCAGGAAGGTCTGGACGATCACCGTCCCCGGCCGCGCGCCGCGCCCGGCCCGCCCGGCCACCTGCACCAGCAGCTGGAAGGTCCGCTCCGCGGCGCGGAAATCCGGGACCTGCAGCCCGAGGTCGGCCAGCAGCACGCCCACCAGGGTCACGTTCGGGATGTCGTGGCCCTTGGTGACCATCTGGGTCCCGATGAGCACGTCCAGGTCCCCGCCGGCGAAACGCTCCAGCGTGCCGAGCAGCACGCCGCGGCCCGCGGCGGTGTCGCTGTCCAGGCGGGCGATGCGCGCGCCGGGGAAGCGCCGGCGCACCTCCTCCTCGCACTTCTCGGTGCCCAGGCCGAACAAGGCGATGCGACCGCCGCCGCAGGCGGGACAGACACGAGGCAGCGGCATGGCCAGGCCGCAGTAGTGGCAGCGCAGGCGGGCCTCGCTCAGGTGGTGGGTGAGCGCGATGCTGCAGTTCTGGCAGCGCACGCCCTGGCCGCAGTCGCGGCACAGCGCCACCGAGGAATACCCCCGCCGGTTGAGAAACAAGATGGCCTGCTCGCCGCGGTCCAGGGTTTCCGCCAGCGCCTGGGCGAGCCGGGGGCCCAGCACGTGGGGGCGTTCCAGCGGGTCGAGCAGCTCGTGCTTGAGGTCGATCACCTCGAGGGTGGGCAGCGCCCGCTGCTGGATGCGCTTGGAGAGGAAGAGCTGCCGCATGCGCCCGGCGCCCACCCGGTGCAGGCTCTCCGCCGAGGGCGTGGCCGAACCCAGCACCACCACCGCCTTCTCCTCGCGGCCGCGCACCAGGGCCAGGTCCCGGGCGTGGTAGGGGAGCCGCTCCGACTGCTTGTAGGAGGGATCGTGCTCCTCGTCCACCACGATGAGCCCGAGGTCCAGAACCGGCGCGAAGATCGCCGAGCGGGCCCCCACCGCCACCCGCGCCCGGCCGTTTTGCAGCCGCCGCCACTCGTCCAGGCGCTCGCCTTCGGTCAGCCCCGAGTGCAGCACCGCCACCTGCTCCCCGAAGCGGGCGGTCACGCGGGCGATGAGCTGGGGGGTGAGCGCGATCTCCGGGACCAGCAGCAAGGCGCCGCGCCCCCGCGAGAGCGTCTCTCCGATGGCCCTAAGGTACACCTCGGTCTTTCCGCTGCCGGTCACGCCAAAGAGGAGGAAGCTCTCGCTGCTTTCGCCTTGCAGCGCCGCGCTCAGCGCGGCCAGGGCCGTCTGTTGCTCCGGCGTCGGGGCCGGCGGCTGCGAAACCGGAAGGTCGGCGGCGCGGGGACGCCGCTCCTCCACCAGCTCGCGGAAGTCCACCAGTCCCTTCTTCTTCAGCGCCAGCACCGCCGCGCGCGCCGAGGGTTTGTTGCGGCACAAGCGGGCCAGCGGCATCTCGCCGCCGCGGCGCAGGCCGAGCAGGATCTCGCGCTGGCGCTCGGGTAGCGTCTCCGCGTCCACGGCGCACCCCGCGCTTGTCGCCCCGACCAGGCGAACGCGCTTCTCCGGCGAGTGGCGTCCGGTCCGGTGGAAGGCCGGCGGCAGCGCGGCGAACACCATCTCTCCCGGCGGCGACAGGGTGTACTCCCAGGCGAAGCGCAACAGACGCAGCAACGCCGGCGACAGCACCGGCTCCGGCTCGACCCGGCGCAGGACGGCCTTGATCTCCATGCCCGGCGGCGCTGTGGCCGTCTCTTCCACTACCACCCCGCGCCGCCGCCCGCGCCCGAACGGGACCTCGACCAGGTGTCCGGGGCCGAGGTCGAGGTCCTTCTCGGGCGCGTGGTAGGTGTAGAGCGTATAAAGCGGCGCCGCGACCGCGATCTGCAACAGGCGGGGCTGGGAGGGCTCGCTCATGTCCTTCCCCGGCCTCCGGCGGCACTTCCGCGCCCGGCTGCGCTTGCTGTGGCGGCAGCGCGGCCAGGCGCTAGGGGTGTTCGCCCGCGTCCTGGCCGGTCGCCGGACATGGAGCATTCCCCTTGATTTCGCGGGAAGTTGAAAACGCGGCGCGCGTCCATTGGCGGGACGAAGATCTTACAGCCGGGCCAGGGCCTGCTTGAGATCGGCGATGATGTCGTCCACGTCCTCGAGCCCCACCGAGAGGCGGATCAGCCCCTCGCTGATGCCGGCCGCCGCCAGCGCCTCTTTGGAGTAGGTGTGATGGGTCATGGAGGCGGGGTGCTGGATCAGCGTGTCCACGTCGCCCAGCGACACCGCCACGGTGCACAGCTCGCAGGCGTCGAGCAGACGCCGGCCGGCCTCGCGCCCGCCCCGCACCTCGAAGGCGATGACGCCCGAGAAGGCCCGCATCTGGCGGCGCGCCAGCTCGTGCTGCGGGTGGGTCTTGAGGCCGGGGTAGCTCACCCAGGTGACCTTGGGGTGGAAGGACAGGTATTTGGCCACCTCCAGGGCGCTCTGCGAGTGGCGGTCCATCCGCACCGGCAGGGTCTTGAGCCCGCGCAGGAGCAACCAGGCGTTGAAGGGACTGATGATGCCGCCGATCTCGTGCAGCGACTCGTGCGCCACCCGGTCCACGAAGTCTTTCTTGCCCACGAGCAGCCCGGCCACGCAGTCGCCGTGGCCGCCGATATACTTGGTGGCGCTGTGGATCACCGCGTCGGCGCCCAGGGCGATGGGGTTCTGCAGGTAGGGCGTGGCGAAGGTGTTGTCCACGATGGCCATGGCGTTCTTGCGGTGCGCGATCTCGGCGACGGCGGCGATGTCCACCACGCCCAGGGTGGGGTTGGCCGGGGTCTCGAAGAACAGGACCCGGGTGCGCTCGTCGACGGCCGCCTCCACCTGGGCCAGGTCGCAGAAGTTCACCTCCTGGGTGCGGATGCCGAAGCGCGGCAGGACGGTGGTCACCAGGGCGTGGGTGCCGCCGTAGATGGTGTCGCCGGAGACGATCTTGTCGCCGGCGCCGCACACGCCCAGGAAGGTGTGGGCCTCGGCGGCCATGCCCGAGGCGAAGGCCAGGCCGGCCTCGGCGCCCTCCAGGTAGGCCATCTCCTTCTCCAGGGCCTGGGTGGTGGGGTTGCTGATGCGGGTGTAGATGTACCCCTCTTCCTCTCCGGCGAAGAGCCGCGCCCCGTGGTCGGCGTTCTCGAAGGCGAAGGTCGAGCTCATGAAGATAGGGGTGGAGACGGAGCGGATGGGCCGGCCCAGCTCGTGCTTGTCCAGGTGCTTGCGCCCGTGCACCGCGATGGTGGAGAACTTGAGTTCCCGCTTTTCGCTCATGACACCCTCCGCAGGCTAGCGCGCCGCCCGGGCCAGCGCCTCGACCAGGGACAGCCGCTCCCAGGGCGCCTCGGCCTCCGGGCGCCCGAACTGTCCAAAGCACGAGAGCGGCGCGTACATGGGCCGGCGCAGGTCGAAGCTCTCGATGATGGCCGGGATGCCCAGGTCGCAGTGGTCGCGCAGCAGCGCCTCCAGCCGATCCGGCGGGAGCTTGCCGGTCCCAAACTCGTCCACCTGCAACAGAATGGGCTGCTCCTGGCCGGTGACGTAGCTGAGGCTCACCTCGCAGCGCCTGGCCAGCCCGGCGGCCACCAGGTTCTTGGCCAGGTGGCGCGCCAGGTACGCGCCGCTGCGGTCGGGCTTGGTGGGGTCCTTGCCCGAGAAGCACCCCGAGGCGTGGCGGGCCGCCGGCCCGTAGGCGTCCACCGCGGTGAGCATGCCGGTGAACCCCGCGTCCACCGGCGGACCGCCGCGGGTGAAGGGCCCGGCCGGGTTGACCAGCACCTGGCTGTCGCCGTCCAGCAACCCGCTCGGCGCCAGCACCGGCTCGATCACCTGCCGGCGCAGCTCCTGCTGGAGCCGGGCCAGGGCCGCCGCATCGCGGTGCTGCGCGAACACCACCACCGTGTCGAGGTGCACCGGCCGCTCGCCGGCGTAGCGCACCGAGAGCAGCACCTTGCCGTCGGGCCGCAGGTCCGGGGCCCGCCCATCGACCCGCGCCTGGCACAGGTCGCGGGCCAGGGCGTGGGCCAGGTACACCCCCGCCGGAAGGAGCCCGGTCTTCTGGGGCAGCGCCTCGCCCTCGTCGCTGGCGTAGCCCACCACCGTGCCCTGGTCGCCGGCGCCGCGCCGGTCCACCGCCAGGCCCAGCTCCTCGGACTGCTCCTCCAGGATGTTCATGATGGCGCAGCTCGAGGCGTCGAAGCCGGTGCCGGGCTCGTCGTAGCCGATCTCGCGCAGCTTCTTGCGCACCACCGCGCCGGCGTCCACCCAGGTGTCGCAGGTGACTTCGCCGGCCAGCATCACCAGGCCGGTGGACACCAGCACCTTGCAGTTTACGCGGGCGAAGCGATCGCGTGCCAGGATGGTGTCCAGCACCGCGTCCGCCAGTGCGTCCGCCACCTTGTGGGGGTTCCCCGGGCATACCGATTCGGCCGACAGGATCCGCTGTCCGCTCATGGTTTTCTTCTCCCGGCGACCCGGCGCCGTCCGGCCGCGGGTCGTCTCATTTCTGGGCATGCCGGCGCAGCAGGGCGATGAAGTCGTCCAGCTCCATGTACTCGAAGGTGCAGCGCCAGAACGCCAGGCGGTCGCCACTCTTCAGCAGCACGCTCTCCTTCGGCTGGAGGCGGCGGCCGTTGACCTCGGTGCCGTTCATGGAGCCCATGTCCATCAAGGAGTAGCGGCCGGCCTCGTCCGGCACGAACATGGCGTGCAGCTTGGAGATCTTGCTGGCCCGGATCACGATGTCGTTGTTGCGGGCCCGGCCGACCGTGATGCGGGCCGTGTACTGATTGTTGCCCGACTTGACCAGCGGGATGACCTGGCGGCGATCCGGCCGTGCCGCCGACCGCTCGTGGTCCTTGAGGTCCGTGATCTCGGTGTTGATGATGATGTCCTCGGTGTCGATGGGAGGAATGGAGTCGACGAGGAGCACCGGGTGGGGCCACTGGCGCCTGAAGTCCGTCTCTTCCTGGATGGCCAGATCGCCGGCCAGTTGGTCCAGGGAGAAGCTGGTGGGGAGCTTGCTTGCCTTCATGCCGTCCTCTTGGGTCATGCGGGCCTCGACGGTCCAGCGCATACCACCCCCGAGGCGCGTTCGTCAAACCCGGGAGCGCTGTCGCGCTGTGTCCCTCATGGCGCGTTGACAGCGCCCGTGAGCGGCTGTAGCCTCTGCGCCCGGCGGGATGGAGGAGGCGGCGTCATGGGCGGGTTGGGCATCATCCTCAACAAGAACGCGGGCAAGCACCGCGCCTTTCGCGGCACCATCGGCGAGAAGCTGGCCTTCGTGCTGGGGGATCCCCGCTCCGTGCGCGAGACCGCCCACGTGGACGAGATCGAGGAGGTGATGCGGGCCTTCTGCGAGCGTCAGATCGACATCCTGGGCATCAGCGGCGGCGACGGGTCCAACCACTACGTGCTCTCCCGGGCGGTGCAAGTGTGGGGGGGGCGGCCGCTGCCCCGTGTGGCCCTGCTGTGCGGCGGCACCCACAACGCCCACGCGGCCTCCATCGGGGTGCGGGGCTCCCCCGATAAATTGCTCGCCAACATCGTGCGCAAGTACCACGCGGGCGAGCCCTTCCAGATCACCCACCGCCAGCTGCTCGACGTGGACGACGGAGAACGGCGCCACCACGGTTTCAGCCTGGCCACCGGGTTCATGTTCCGCTTCTATGCCGATCTGGTGGCCACGCAGCGCGACTCCCCGGCCAAGGTGGCCGCCCTGCTGGCCGGGTGGATCGGCTCATGGTTGATCGGCGGCAAGCGCATCCGGCACATCTTCCGCCTGGAGCCCGGGCGCATCCGGGTCGATGGGGTAGAGCTCCCCTGGACCGACCAGAACGGCATCTCCGCCTCGGGCATGGAGAAGCTGGGGCTGGGGTTCACGCCCTACCCGCGGGCCGCGGAGACGGAGCGCACCTTCCACGTGGGCGCCATGCGCATCAAGCCCGGGGTGTTCGTGCGCCTGATGACCGCGTACAAACGCGGGCGGATCCCCGTCCACCCGGACGCCTACTCCAACATCGCCTCGCGGCTGGAGCTGGAGCTTGAGACACCGGTCGAGTACGTCCTCGACGGCGAGCTCTACCGCGGCAAGAACAAACTCACCATCACGACCGGCCCGCGGCTCGCGCTGATCACCGGCTAGCAGGTGATCGGTGACCGGTGCCGGTGACCGGGGTGACCGGCCGGTGACCGGTGCCAGGCACCCCGGTTTTCGCCCCAATTTCCTGGAAGGACACCACAGGTTTCCCCAGGAAAAGACTAATAAATCAAGCTACTAGGCTCAGAGGGCCGGGCTACCCGTCCTTGGGGGGCTGGGCCTTGGCGGCCACCCGCAGGCGGTTCTCCGCGCGGGCCAGGCGCCGGCGTTGCTGCTCGGCCTCGGGGGTGTCGGCGCGCTTCATCTCGGCCAGGGCTTTTCGGGCCCGCTCGCGGGCGTTTTCGGCCCGCTCGACCTTGATCTTCCCGGCCGGCTCGGCGGCGTCCGCCAGCACCGACAGGCCCTGTTCGGATACCTCGGCGAACCCGCCCGAGATGGCGAAACTCTCCGTGGTTCCGGCAGAGGTCACCCGCAGGCACCCCGGAATCAGCTTGGACACGAAGCGGGTGTGGCCGGCGCGCACCTCGAACTCCCCCGCCTCGCCGGGAAGGATCACCGACTCGGCTTCCTGGTGGAGGAGCTCCTCCACCGGAGTCAGCAGGCGCAGGTCGAAGGTGGCGGCCATGGCGGCTCCCTCACGCGACCAGCTTGCGGGCGCGCTCCTTCACCTGGTCGATGGTGCCGGTCATGTAGAAGGCCTGCTCGGGGATGTCGTCCA
>CAZLNM010000109.1:0-17721 GCA_964561025.1 uncultured Myxococcales bacterium | reverse complement strand
TTCCACCGGGGCTGCCCTACACAGAGGACGGGGTGGTCATCAGGACCGGGTAAATACAACAGCCGCTCCCGAGTAAAAGTAAAAAAAACCAGCTAGAGATAAGAGCCGGCACGTAAACGGTCGCCAACAAGAACAACAATATCCGCGCATACCGGATTGGTGAGTTTATTTTCGGGCGGCAACTCGAAAACAATCACCAGAAAAGCGCTCTTTTCTTGCGCTCAATTCTTTGCACAAACCAGGGACAAACCGGGGCGGGTGGAACCCAATAAGGGGGGAAAACCGGGGTGGGTGGAACCCAGCAATCCACCGATAAAATCCTTCGCTGGCTGGGCTCCTTATGATACACTGCGTCACGAATCGATCTCACAGGAGGAGCGCTCGATGATGATGGTTCGAAAGGTTTTTTTCATGTGCCTTGCGGCGCTGCTGCTCGCGAGCTGCGGCGAGGGCATCGAGGAGACGGACTATTACGGCGAGTTCGACCTCGTCACCGGCGAGGGCAAGGAGGACGGCCTGGGCTCGCCGGCCGTCCCGCTCACCGCGGACAGTGCCGAGACAGCGGTATGGGAGGTGCGCAACCAGTGGGCGGACCGTGACACCACCGAGGCCCGAAAGGCGGGTCTTGCCTGGGGCGCCAACTCGGGGCTGGACTGGAACCAGAAGTACGCCCTGTGGTTGGAGTCGCTCCCCCGCATCCAGGGTGAGAATGGCTACACCACCTTCTCCATCACCAACCCCCAGGGCAAGACCCTGCCCGCCCCCGCGCTGGAATGCGCCGAGGTGGCGTACTTCTTGCGCGCCACCTTCGCCTCCTGGTACGGGCTGCCGTTCTTCATCGAGGCGGTGGACGGGAGCAAGCAGCGTGTGTTCTTCGGGCACTTCGGCTGGCGCACCGCAAGCGGCCGCTACCAGAACTCGCCGCTCTTCAAGAGCTGGTACAAGGACTACTCCAAGGGTTCCTACACCACCGCCAACTGGCCCCGGGACGAGAAGCTGCGCGCAAAGAAGCTCTACGGCAACCAGGACGACTACCAGCCCTTCCTGGGAGCCGACGCCCACGCCGGCACCTACTTCGACGAGATGTTCCTCAACAAGCGGGTGGGTCACTTCCTCATCCTGTTCCTCTCGAACTTCGGCAGCATCCACCTGGCCGACTCCTCCAACACCTTCAACCTGAAGCCAGAGGCCATCCAGCCCGGAGACGTGCTCTTGGAGCGCTGGCAGCGCCGCGGCATCGGCCACACCCTCAACGTGAAAACCGTCGAGCCCGGCACCACCCAGGGCACCCTGGTGGCCGAGCTGGCCTCGGGCTCGATGCCCCGCCGCCAGCCCAAGTGGGAGGGCCCGGTGGACTCGAAGCGCTACTTCACCTCGCAGGAGTGCGGCGGCAGCGAGCTGTCCTCGGACGGCGTGCCCTACTCCCAGCTCGGCGGCGGCCTCAAGCGCTGGCGCGTCGCCGTCGCCAGGAGCGGCTCCTATGTCAACACCGTCCCCGACGCCGACCGCGCAAACTGGATCTCCAGCACCAACTACGCCGCGCTGGGGGCTCGCCCGGAGACCTTTCGCACCCTGCTCGAGGAGCCCGATCCGGCGCTGAAGCGCGAGGCCCTGCTCCAGGCCATCGAGAGCGCGCGCGCCTACCTGCGCGAGCACCCCGCCTCCTGCTCCGCGCGCACCAACCGCGAGAAGGCCTTCGCCGAGCTCTACGCGCTCAACCAGGAGAGCTTCTACATCTCCCGCGAGGAGACCGACCGGCGCTACCGCTCGCTGGAGGACTACGTCTTCGCCGAGCTGGATTACCCGAAGAGCAAGACCTGCTGCTGGAACACCACCACCGCCGCCATGGGGCAGATCGTACTCGACTACAACCGCTCCATCGTCAAGGCCAGCCCGAGCTGTGTGCGCCCGGTGGTCTTCATGAACGACAACGGCTACCAGGCCTTCGCCGACTTCGCCGCCCAGACCGGGCGCGCCGCCGACTGGAAGGCCTGGAGCGAGGATGAGCCGTGCAGCCAGCGCAGCGTGGCGAAGGACACCGAGGCGGCCCACGCCTGGACGGACTTCTGCGACATCGCCAGCGTTCTCCTCGGGTCTTCGGGATGCACCGACGACGCCTTCGAGCGCAACAACACCCTGGACGCGGCGGCGGCCCTCGGCGCCGGGACCCAGAGCAACCTCATGCTGTGCCCGGGCGACGAGGACTACTTCAAGCTCTCGGCGCGGGCCGGCACGGTGCGGGCCACCATCCAGTTCAGTCACGCGACCGGCGATCTCGACCTCGAGCTCTTGAGCGCCAGCGGCACCTCGCTCTCCCGCTCCACCGGCTCCGGCGACAGCGAGACCGTCCAGGCCGACCTCAGCGCGGCCGGCACGGTGATCGTGCGGGTGTACGGCTACCGCGGCGCCTCGGCGCCGTACTCGCTGTCGGTGGTGCTGCCGTAACGCGGGCCGTCCCGCCTGCCCCCGAGGGCGGTCAAGCGGCCAAGACCTTGTCCGCGGTCGGACCGATATCTACTCAATGGTAGATAGCTTGGCAAGAAAAAACAGATTCCGTCCCGTGGCCCAACGATCACCCCGGACCATTCTAGCCCGTAAAGTTCGCGGAACGGACCGCAGAAGCGGGGAGGCTATTGTTCCAGGAAATACCAGCGGCGGAGGCGATGGTCGTAATACTCCCAGTGGCCGTTGAAGTAATACACCCAGCGGCCGTTGTGGAACCGACGCGGGCAGCCGCAACCCTCGTGGTGATCGTGGGGACGACGCTCTTGGTCGGCGACCGCCACGGCGGCGCTCACGATGCCGGCGGTTAAAAAGAGGGCTGACTCCAGGGGGCTGTACCGACGGCTGTGACTACAATGGCGAGAGGAGCGGACAAAGCAGCCAGAAGCGATCAGGCTCAAC
This sequence comes from uncultured Myxococcales bacterium, assembly GCA_964561025.1. Classification (GTDB taxonomy): domain Bacteria; phylum Myxococcota; class B64-G9; order B64-G9; family B64-G9; genus JAAZNF01. Next base: position 14,817 of record CAZLNM010000109.1, on the reverse strand, counting down.
ATCAAGCATGCGACGAGAAAGCCGAAAGCCATCCTTTTCGTTGTCATTGGGCACCTCCGCCTCGAACTCCGTTGCAAAGGCCGGGCCACGCGTTCGGTCCACACAAGTTGGCAAGATCCAGCACTTGCGAAGCCAGTCGAACCGGGTGGGCCCGAGCCGGGGGTATTCGATTTTGGAAAGGTGTTGCGGTTGTTTCAAAACGAGCACCCGCTCGCCGCCCTTCCTTTTTGGAACGCTGCCCCTCCAAGGGCTTTTTCCCATTGGTCTTTTTGCTTCTTGCCAGGCTTGCCTGAAATGAGCCATGATGGCCGGGCCGAAAACCGAGCCAGCCCATGAATTCAGAAGACATCGTCGAAGCCAGAGCCCGGCGCGCCGTGGAACTCGTGACCTCGGTGGAGGCCTCGGTCCTCCGGGGCGAGCCCGCCGACGTGGCCCTGTCGCGCAGCCTGCGCCGGGATCGCCGCCTGGGCGGGAGGGACCGGCGCTTCATCTCGGAGACGGTCTTTTCGCACTTTCGCTGGCGCGGCTGGCTGGAGCGGTTGCAATTCATCAGCCTCGACGCTCGCTGCGCCCTGGCCTACCTGCTGGATGCCCGCGAGGCGTCCCCGGTGGCAGAGCGGCTCCTTGCGCGCGGCGGCCTTCGGCCGGACTGCCTCGCCCCCCAGGCCGGACGGACGGTGCACGAGAAGGGGGTTGCGCTGCGCCAGGCCCTGGGCGAGCGGGTGCCTCCGTACCTGCCCGGCTTCGCCCCCGAGCTGCGCTCGCTGGTGCCCGCCTGGGCGCTGGAGTGCATCCACCGCCCGGGCGGCGAGCCCGAGGAGCGCTTCACCGAAAAAATCATCGAGGCCTTCCAGAACCGCCCCCCGACCTGGCTCTCGCTGCCGTCGAGCCACCACCAGGCGCTGATCCAGCTCATCGGCTCGAAGAAGAGCGCCGCCACCCGGCATCCGGCCATCGAGTCCGCCCTCGGCTTCTCGGGCTCCCCCGACCTCGAGCTGGCCCGGGCGAAGCTCGGGACCTTCTTCTGGGTGCAGGATCTGGCCTCGCAGGCGATCGCCCGCTTCTGCGAGCCGCGCCCGGACGAATCCTGGTGGGATGCCTGCGCCGGCGCCGGCGGCAAGACGCTGTCCTTGCTACAGCTCACCCAGGCCCGCCTGCGCGTGCTGGCCACCGACCGGCGCGAAGGCGTGCTCCAGAACCTGCGCCGGCGCGTCGAGGAGGCCCGCCTGGGCGCGGTCGCCACCGGGGTCATCGACGCGCTGTGCGACTCGCCCCAAGACAGGCAGTTCGACGGCATCCTGGTCGACGCCCCCTGCTCCGGCCTCGGCACCTGGAACCGCAACCCGGACGCGCGCTGGAGGACCGAAAGCGACGAACCCTACCGAAAATCGCTCGTGCAAAAGAAGCTGCTCGACCGGGTGTGCGGCAAGGTCCGCAAGGGCGGAAAGCTGGTGTACGCCGTGTGCACGCTCTGTGAGGCGGAGACCGTCAAGGTGGTGTCCGCGTTTCTTGCGGAGCACAAGGAGTTTTCCCTGCTGCCCGGCCCGCACCCGCTCGGCGCGGAGCCGACCGACGGGAACCTGTGGATCTGGCCCTGGCAGGGGCCGTGTGACGGGATGTTCGCGGCGCGTTTCGTACGCGATTCGTAGGCGCTTGCGTTCTTGCGCGCATTTTACGATCATCGCCATCGCCGCCACGGGAGGGAAAGGAGCGCGCGTGAGCGACATCGAGGTCGGAATCGCCGGGGTCGGCAGTTACCTCCCGGAAAAGACCGTCGACGCATGGGAGGAGGTCGCGCCCACGGGGATTACGCAGAAGAAGTTCGACGCCATCGGCGCCCGCGTGCTGCACGTGTGCGCCCCGGGCGAGCAGCCCAGCGACATGGCGGTGACCGCCTGCCGGCGCGCCCTGGCGAGCGCCGCGATCGCCCCCGAAGAAGTGGACTGCATCCTGTACTGCGGCTCGGTGAAGGACCACACCCGCTGGCAGGCCGCGGCCAAGGTCCAGGACGACCTCGGCTGCAAGAAGAGCTTCGTGCTCGACCTCTACCAGGGCTGCAACGGCCAGAACGTGGCCATGCTCACCGCCCGCGCCCTGATGCGCGACGATCTGGCGGTCGGCACCACCCTGATCTGCGCCGCCGAGCGCTGGGATCACTGCCTGCGCCACCGCATCATCGGCGACTCGTTCATCTTCGGCGACGGGGCCTCCGCGGCGGTGCTGCGCAGCCATCATCCCCGGCTGCGCCTGCTCGCCTCCGCCTGCCGCACCTGGGGCGAGCACCACGAGAGCTTCTGCATCCCCGACCTCGGCGCCGCCGTCCCGCTGACCCCCGAGCTCATCGCCCGCGGCGGCCACCTGTTCCAGTTCTACCGCCCGCGCTACTCGACCCGCGAGGAGGTGCTGGCCTTCGCCGCCGAGGTCAACCGCGGCGCCGCCGAGATGGTGGACCTGGCCTGCCAGCGAGCGGGCGTGCGGCGGGAAGAGATCCGCTTCGTGGTCACCATCAACGCCTCGCGCCGGCACAACCAGTATCTGCTCCAGGCACTGGGTCTCGCCGACCGCCCCTCCACCGTGGACTACGTGGCCGAGACCGGCCACCTGGGGACGGGCGACATCTTCTACAACCTCGAGCGCGCCCTGGCCGGCGGGCACATCGCGCCGGGCGACCTGGTGCTGTTCTACACCGGCGGCGGCGGCTACACCTGGGCCGCCACCCTGGTCCGGGCCTGACGGTCTTTCTTCTAGACGAAAGGTGTGATAGGCGTTCTGCGGACCTCAACCCGGGAGCGAGCCCGGCATGGCCAAGCTGATTCGCCTGGGAAAGTACGAGCTCATCAAGCGCATCGCCGTGGGCGGCATGTCGGAGATCTACCTGGCCTCCCAGGGCGGCCTGCGCGGCTTCGAGCGCGCGGTCATCGTGAAATGCGTGCGCGAGGACCTGGACACCGATCAGGAAGTCCGCGACATGTTCATGGACGAGGCCCGGATCGCCGCCTGCCTGAAGCACCCCAACATCGTGCACCTGTACGACGTGGGCGAGCAGCGCGGCACCGCCTACCTGGCCATGGAGTACATCTTCGGCCGCGACCTGCTGCAGATCGCCGAGCGCCTGCGCGCGCTGGGCCGCGAGATCCCCATCGCCTTCCTGGTCAAGATCGCCTGCGACACCCTGGCCGGGCTGTACTACGCCCACCAGGTGGCGGAGTTCGAGGACCGGCCGCTGCACGTCATCCACCGCGACATCAGCCCGCAGAACATCCTGGTCTCCTTCGACGGCGTCACCAAGGTGGTGGACTTCGGCATCGCCAAGGCGGCCTCGCGGCTCTCCCAGACCCAGGCCGGGGTGCTGAAGGGCAAGTACGCCTACATGTCGCCGGAGCAGGTGCGCGGCAAGGATCTCGACCACCGCTCGGACCAGTTCTCGCTGGCCACCGTGCTGTACGAGACGCTCACCCACACCCGGCTCTTTTTGCGCGAGGACGATTACGCCACCATGGAGGCGGTGGACGCGGCCGAGATCCCGCCCATCCGGGTGCTGCGCAAGGACGTGCCGCGCCGCCTGTGGCGCGCCCTGCGCAAGGCGCTGCGCAAGAACCCCAACCGGCGCTTCAAAACCTGCCTGGACATGGAGCGCTACCTCCACCCGCTGCTGAAGGGCAGCCCCATGGAGCAGACCGCCATGGTGGCGCGCACCATGCGCGAGCTCTTCGGCGACGACCTCGAGGCCCGCGAGCGGGCCATCCAGCAGGCGGCCGAGGCCGACCGCGAGCTCATCATGGGCACCGGCTTCGAGATGATCCAGGCGGGGCCCACCCGCACCCGGCCGGCGCCGTCGCCCGTCCCGCCCCTGGCCCACGAGCGGTACCAGCAGATCCTGGCCGCGCGCCAGGGAGAGAGCACGCAGATCCAGGGGAAGGCCCTGCCCGGCGCGGACAGCACCGAGCGCACCGCGCCCCACGGCGCGCCGCCGCTCAAATCCCGCGGCGCCGACTGGAAGACGCTGATCCTGGTGTTCGTGATCGTGCTGCTCGCGACCTTCCTGGTGGTGTTCTGGCTGACCGGCCGCCAGCCCGGCGGAGACGAACCCCCGCCGGCGCCGGGAAAGCCCGTGCCGCTCTCGTCCACCTTCCGTCCCGGCGAGGACGGCTTTCTGTCCATCTCGGTGCGGCCCACGGTCCGGGTCATCGTCGACGGCAAGACCCTGGGCCTGGGCGCCTTTCGCAAGCACCCGCTCCGGGCCGGCGCCCACACCGTGGAGTTCCAGGACACGGTGAGCGGTGATGCCGAGAAGACCATGGTCCAGGTCGAGGCCGACCAGGAGGCCCTGCTCGGCCCGGCCAAGTGGCAGTAGGGGCTAGTCCGGCAGGCCCGCGGTCACCGCGTCGTAGAATCCTTCCGGGTAGAAGAACAAGAAAGGCAGCGGGCCGAACTGGACCAGGTCCCGGTTCTTCAGCTCGACCGCCCGCCCGGCGATGAGCTGGGTCTGGTTGATGAAGGTGCCGTTGGTGGACTCGAAGTCCTCGAGCGAGTAGCGGTTGGTCTTGCCCTCGAAGCGGAACACCGCGTGCTGCGCCGAGATCTCCTCCTCGTCGAGCACGATGTCGTTCTCCTCGGACCGGCCCAGGGTGACGTCGCCCGGGCCGCCGCGCTGGCGCTGCACCTCGATGACGGCGGCGCGCGGGTCGAAGCGGAACTTCTGCTTGAGCAGGTGGCGCTGCTCCTGCTGGTCCATCATGCGGGTGCGCGCCTGCTGGAACGACTGACCGGGGAGCGAGCGCACCGCGACCATGAGCGGTGCCTGGTGCCGGGCCAGGAAGGCGCTCCGGGAAAGCTCCACCACCAGCCGGATGTAGTCCTGGACGATGGGCTCGAGCACGGCGTCTTTGCCTCAGCCGGCGCGAAGCTCGCCCCGGCGCTTGCGCTCGGTGAGCACCCGCAGCATGTCGTCGGTCATGGCCTCCAGATCGAACCTCGGCTTCCAGCCCCACTCCTCGCGAGCGGCGCTGTCATCCATGCTGCGCGGCCAGGAGTCGGCGATGGCCTGGCGCACCGGATCGACGGCGTGGTCCATGGTGAAGCCGGGCAGCCGCTTGCGGATGGCGGCGGCGATGTCCTCGGGGGCGAAGCTCATGGCGGCCACGTTGAAGGCGTTGCGGTGCCGCAAGCGCCGGGGATCGGCCTCCATCACCTCGATGGCGGCGCGCAGAGCGTCGGGCATGTACATCATGTCCAGGAACGTCCCCGGCTTGAGGTAGCAGGTGTAGCGGCCGTGGGCCACCGCCTGGTAGTAGATGTCCACCGCGTAGTCGGTGGTGCCGCCGCCCGGCGGCGCGACGTTGGAGATGATGCCCGGGAAGCGCACCCCGCGCACGTCTACCCCGTACCGCAAGTGGTAGTAGTCGCACAAGAGCTCGCCCGCCACCTTGGTCACCCCGTACATGGAGGTGGGGCGCTGGATGGTGTCCTGCGGGGTGCGATCGCGCGGGGTGGTCGGGCCGAAGGCGCCGATCGAGCTGGGGTGGAACACCGCGCAGCCCTTCTCGCGGGCCACCTCCAGCACGGTGACCAGGCAGCCCATGTTCACGCGCCAGGCGTCCTGCGGGCGCCGCTCGGCCACCGCCGAGAGCAACGCGGCCAGGTGGTAGATGGTGTCGGCGCGGTGGTGCTCGACGAGCGCGGCCAGCGCCTGGCCGTCGCCGCAGTCGAGCACGGCCGTGGGGCCGCCGCCGCAGGTTTTATCGAGGTCGGGCCGCAGATCGGTGGCCAGCACGTTGTCGGCGCCGAAGGCGGCGCGCAGCGCCGGGGTGAGCTCGGAGCCGATCTGCCCGGCCGCGCCGGTGATCAGGATGCGTCGCATGCTCTTCTCCAGGTCCCCGGCGCCTAGCGCGCGCCGGGCCCCCGTGGAACGACCGTCACTCGTCGCGGTACTTGAACGACACCTGCACCCGGGCGCGGTAGGCCACCACCTTGTTGTCGTCGATGCGCATGTCGAGCTTCATGACCTCGGCCACCCGCAGATCCTCGAGGCTCTTGGCCGCCATCTCCACCGCGTTCTTGGCCGCATCCTCCCAGGACTTGGGGCTGGTGCCGATGACCTCGATGACCTTGTACACGCTCGAATCCTTCATGGGCTCCTCCGGGTTCGGGTTCCGGGGACGGAGCATGGCAAATCCCGGAGCGCCTTGTCAAATCCGGCATTTGCAAACCCCGGCGCCGGGTGCTACCCTGCGCCGCATGTCGCGCCGCGTACGACAGGAACGCCGTTGCGGCGGGCTCCTCTTCGGCCTGCTGCTGGCCTCGCTGCTCGGCTGCGCCACCGGTGGCGGGGTGACCATCCCCGACGTATCCGGCGACGACCACGGCCCGGGCGGCTACCGCTACCCCTCGCACCCCGCCTTCCCGGCCGGGAGCTTCGATCTGGCCCGCGTCAACATCCGGCGCGAGAAGAGCGACTGGGTGTTCGAGGTGGAGTTCGCCTCGCGCATCGAGACCGCCCAGGTGTTCCTCACCCGCGACGAGCGGGTCTCTCTGTGGCCGCAGACGGTGGACCTCTACCTGGCCTTCGCGGACGAGACGGGGAGCCACCGCGAGGCGCTGCCCGGGCGCAACGTCGCCTTCGCCGCCGGTCACGAGTGGAGCCGGGCGGTGGTGCTCTCGCCGCTGCCGCGCCTGCTGAAGGAGACGCTGGAGAAGACCGTCCCGGACGCCACCGATGTGTTCGTGCCCCAGCGGGTGGAGCTCTCGGGGAAGCGCTTGCGGGCCCGGGTGCCGGCGCGCTTCTTGGGCGAGGGGGACATCCGCGGGATGGCCGTGCTGGTGAGCGGCACGCGCTTCTTCCGCTCCTTCGAGGCGCTGGATCGGCTGCGCGACCGCTTCGCCCCCGACGGCCTGGCCATGCCGGTGGAGGCCGCGCCGGGGGAGTGCCGGCTGGACGATCCGCAGGGGATGGGCTGCCACTTCTCGGGTTGCGCCCCGTGCGGGCACCACCCGCAGGTGATCGATGTGCTGGCGGGCCCGGGGTTCCAGGAGCGCTGGCTGCGCCGCTACGACCCCGAGACGGGCCGCACGGCGGAGATCGAGCTTGTGTTCCTCGAGGCGAGGTGAGGCGACCATGGCCGAGGTGGTGCTTTCCGGAGTCGGCAAGCGGTTCGGCGAGCAGCTGGTGGTGCGCAACGTGGATCTCCGCATCGCGGACGGCGAGTTCGTGGTGCTGGTCGGCCCCTCGGGCTGCGGCAAGACCACCACCCTGCGCATGATCGCCGGGCTGGAGGAGATCAGCGAGGGCGAGCTCTCCATCGGCGGCAAGCGCATGAACGAGGTCCACCCCAAGGACCGCGACATCGCCATGGTGTTCCAGAGCTACGCCCTGTACCCCCACATGTCGGTGCGCGACAACATCTCCTTCGGCCTGCGCATGCGCGGCATGCCGAAATCCGAGATCGAGTCCCGCGTGGCCGAGGCCGCCGACATCCTGGGCCTTTCCGAGCTCCTCGATCGCAAGCCCAAGGAGCTCTCGGGCGGCCAGCGCCAGCGGGTGGCCATGGGGCGGGCCATCGTGCGCAAGCCCAAGGTGTTCTTGTTCGACGAGCCGCTCTCCAACCTGGACGCGAAGCTCAGGGTGCAGATGCGGGCCGAGATCGCGAAACTCCACAAGCGCCTGGGCACCACCATCGTCTACGTCACCCACGACCAGGTGGAGGCCATGACGTTGGCCGAGCGCATCGTGGTCATGGACCGCGGCGTGGTGCAGCAGGTGGGCACGCCGCTCGAGGTGTTCACCCACCCGCGCAATCGCTTCGTGGCCGGCTTCATCGGCAGCCCGGCCATGAACTTCATCCCCTGCGAGCTCGGCGAGGGCCCGTCGCTCTCCGGCCAGGGCTTCCGCCTGCGCCTCCCCGAGGTCCACCGGGCCGCGGTGCAGGGCCGCGCCGGCAAGGTGGAGCTGGGCATCCGCCCCACCCACATGCGGGTGGCGAGCGAGAAGGCCGCCGGGGCCAGCGACCTTCTGCCCGCCCAGATCGAGGTGCGCGAGCCCATGGGCACCGAGACCTACGTGTACCTGTCCTTCGCCGGGCAGATGCTATGCGTGCGCGAGGAGGCGGGCTTTGCGGCCCCGGTCGGCGCCAAGGTCGAGCTCGAGCTGGACCTCATGGCGGCGCACCTGTTCGACGGCCAGAGCGGCGAGGTCATCTTCTGAGATCATGCGCACCCTGGCGTCCATCCTGCTGCTGTCTCTGCTGGCCCTGCCCGCCGCGGGCCAGGAAGTCGCCGAGGTCGAGCTGTGGCACTCCTACCGGGAGCGGGAGCGGGCCGCGCTGGAGAAGACCATCCGCGACTTCGCCGCCGAGAACCCGCGCATCCGGGTCAAGGCCACCTTCGTCCCCTACGACGCCTACCTGGACAAGATCACCAACTCCATCCCGCGCGGCCACGGGCCGGACGTCTTCATCGTGGCCCACGACCGCATCGGCGGCTGGGCCGACGCCGCCCTGATCGCGCCGCTCACCGCCTACCTGCCGCCCGGCCTGCTCGATCGCTTCTTCAAGAAGACCATCGACCCGCTGACCTACCGGCGCCAGCTCTTCGGGCTACCCACCTCGTTCAAGAGCACCGCGCTCTTCTACAACCGGGCGCTGGTGTCCGAGCCGCCGCGCACCACCTCCGAGATGATCGCCGCAGCCGAGTCGTTCCGCGGAAAGCTCGACAAGAACGGCGATCCCGTCTACGGCCTGGTGTACGAGCACAGCAGCACCTACTTCCACGCCGCCTGGCTGTTCGGTTTCAAGGGACAGCTCTTCAGCTCTCGCGGCGAGCTCACCCTGGATCACCCCGGCAACGCCGAGTCGCTGCACTTTCTGCACAAGCTGGTGCGCGAACTGCGCCTCGTGCCCGAGGACGTGACCTCCATCAAGGTCACCTCGCTGTTCAACACCGGGCGCGCCGCCATGGTCATCAACGGGCCGTGGTTCCGCGGCGAGATCGACCCCAGCGTCGACTACGGGGCCGCCTTGCTTCCCGAGATCGCCCAGAGCGGCATCCGCGCCCGGCCCTTCGTGGGCGCGGAGGCCTTCCTGCTCTCGGCCAAGGCCAAGAACCCCGAGGCGGCCTTCGCGGTGATGGAGGCGCTCACCCGGGACTCCGCCGCGCGGGTGCGCTGCCTCGAGGGCTTCCAGCCGGTGGCCAACGTGAAGGTGTACGACGACCCGGCGGTGCGCGCCGATCCGGTGATGCAGGTCTTCCGCGAAGAGCTGGAGTACGCGGTGCCCATGAGCAACGACCCGGCCATGCGTATGGTGTGGGTGCCGCTGGATCACGCCCTGGGCAACGTGGCGGCGGGCCGGGCCACCCCGGAGCAGGCGCTGGCCGAGGCCCAGCAGCGGGCCGGCTCGCAGATCGCCGAGTTCCGCAAGAGCGCGGCGCTGAAGGGCGGCGACACCGGGCGCGACGAGTTCGTGCGGGCCATCCTGTGGGGCCTGGGCGGCGGGTTGTTCACGCTGCTCCTGGTCATGGCGGTGCTGTGGAAGCGCGTGAAACGCGGCTTCGCGGAAGCCGTGCGCCAGCGCTCGGCCTACGCCTACATCGCCCCGGCCATGCTGGCCATGGGGCTCCTGGTGTTCGTGCCCTTCGCGGTGGGCCTGGGGCTGTCGTTCTTCCACTACTCGCAGGGCGAGTACTACTACGCCGGGCTCAAGAACTTTGCCGACATCCTGTCCTCGCGCGAGTACCCCATCACCGACTCCTTCAGCTTCTACTACAAGCTGTTCGTCACCATCGTGTGGACGGTGAGCAACGTCTTTCTGCACCTGGTCATCGGGCTCTCGCTTGCCCTGCTCCTCAAGAACCCACTGCTCAAGCTCAAGGGCCTGTACCGGGTGCTGCTCATCATCCCCTGGGCCATCCCCAACTACATCACCGCCATCGTGTGGCGCGGCATGTTCGACGCCGACGAGGGGGTGATCAACCACCTGCTGGGGATCCAGGGCTTTTCCTGGTGGAACTCGCCGGTGAGCGCCTTCTTCGCCAACCTGGTGTGCAACTGCTGGCTGGGCTTCCCCTTCATGATGGTGGTGAGCCTGGGGGCGCTGCAGTCCATCCCCAAGGATCTCTACGAGGCGGCCGACGTGGACGGGGCCTCGCGCTGGAGAAAGTTCCGCCACATCACCCTGCCGCTGCTGAAACCCGCGCTGTTCCCGGCCATCATCCTGGGCGTCATCTGGACCTTCAACATGTTCAACGTCATCTACCTGGTGAGCCGGGGCGCGCCCAACGGCTCGACCGACATCCTGGTGATCGAGGCCTTCCGCTGGGCCTTCGAGCGCGGCGACCGCTACGGCTACGCCGCGGCCTACTCCACCCTGATCTTCATCATCCTGCTGGTGTACACCCTGATCACCAACCGGGTCACCCGGGCCACCGAGGGGGCCTTCGAGTGATGGACCGCCCGACCGTCAACCCGGCGCTGCGCCGCGCCGCGCGAAATCGCAGCATCGCCACCCACGTCTTCCTGGCGCTGTTCACCGCCGCGGTGTTGTTCCCGGTGCTCAAGGTCATCCAGATCGCCTTCCAGAAGCAGCAGACCTTCGACATGAGCCTGCTGCCGTTGCCGCGCCCGGAACTCTTCTCGCTCTCCAACTTCGCGGACGTCATCGGCCGCTCTAAGACCGAGGGCATCGGGCCCGAGATCAGCGACGAGGACGCGAAGGTCTTCGCCGAGTTCCTGGCCAAGGCCCCTCCCCCGCCGCCGCCCGCGGCCGCCGATTCCGACGACGAGGCCGAGCCGCCCGAGTGGGTCATCCCCGAGGACGTGCAGAAGCGCCTCGAGGCGCGCGGCTGTACCGCCTGCCACCTTGTCGGCGAGCTGGGCCGGGACGGGCTGGGCGGCGATCTGCGGCGCGCGGGCGGGCGCGGCCGGGAGACGCTGCTCGCCTTCCTGCAAGATCCCTCGCGGGAGAACGCCCGGCGCCTGAAGCTCTCCGAGAACCCCAGCGGGGCCATGGAGCGGCGCACGGTGTGGATCTTCGGGCACCAGCTCAAAAACTCGCTGGTCTGCTCGCTGGCCGCCACCCTGCTCGGCATCTTCCTGGCCTGCACCGCGGCCTACGCCTTCTCGCGCTTCCGCTTCCCGGGGCGGCGGGCCGGATTGCTGTCGTTCCTGGTGGTGCAGATGTTCCCCGGCACCATGATGATGATCCCGCTGTATATCCTGGTAGACCGGCTGGGGCTGCTCGACCAGATCCTGGGCCTGGTCCTCGTGTATTCCACCACCGCCATCCCCTTCTGCGTGTGGATGCTGAAGGGCTACTTCGACACCATCCCCAAGGAGCTGGAGGAGGCGGCCATCATCGACGGCGCCAGCCGGGTGCGCATCTTCTGGACCATCATGCTGCCGCTGGCCCGGCCGGCCATCGCGGTGACCGCGCTGTTCTGTTTCATGACCGCCTGGAACGAGTTCATCCTGGCGGCCACCTTCATGAACGACGAGACCGCCCAGACCCTGCCGGTGATGCTGAACTCCTTCGTCTCCACCACCACCGTGGAGTGGGGCCACTTCGCCGCCGGGGCCATTCTGGTGTCGCTGCCGGTGGTGGCCCTGTTCTTCGCATTGCAACGCTACCTGGTGAGCGGGCTCACCGCCGGCTCGGTCAAGGGCTGATCCCGGGAGGTGCGAATGAGCCAGAACCCCTACGGCCTCACACGCCCCGACATCCTCAACCTGGCCCCGCCCCAGCCGCGCAACGTGGAGGAGACCGGCCTGCCCCAGGGTTTCCTGGTGGACCTGGCGCTCAAGTTCCTCTACTACGGCGGCGTCATGGCCGGGGTGGAGATCGCCGACCAGATGGGCCTGCCCTTCGCCGGGGTGGTGGATTCCATCATCGACTTCATGGCCCAGGAGAAGATGGTGGACATGCGCGGAGGCAAGGGCTTCGGGCGCGCCTCGTTCGACTTCGTGCTCACCGAGCGCGGGCGCGAGGTGGCGCGCGAGGCGGTGAAGCGCACCGCCTACACCGGCAAGGCCCCGGTGCCGCTGGAGCAATACGTCTCGCTGGTGCGCCTGCAGATGCAGGACGTGCCCTTCGTGGGCATCGATCGCATCCGCGAGGCCTTCCGCGGGCTCATCCTGCCCGAGGGCTTCCTGGAGCGCCTGGGCCCGGCCATCAACAGCAGCCGCTCGCTGTTCTTGTACGGCCCCCCCGGCAACGGCAAGACCACCATCGCCGAGGTGGTGTCGGGCATCCTGGGCGGCGAGGTGTTCGTGCCCTTCGCCGTGGAGGTGGACGGCCAGGTGATCAAGGTGTTCGACCCGCTCAACCACAAGGCGGTCGATCTGGAGCGCCCCACCGCGCCGCCGCCGCTCAAGGTGGGCGTGCGCGGGCCGGCCCCCGCGGTCAAGAAGTCCGGCCCAGAGTACGACCGGCGCTGGCTGCTGTCGCGCCGGCCCTCGGTGACGGTGGGCGGCGAGCTCACCCTGGAGACGCTCGATCTCATCTTCAACGAGAGCACCAACTTCTACGAGGCGCCCTTCCAGGTGAAGGCCAACGGCGGCATGCTGCTCATCGACGACTTCGGGCGCCAGCGGGTGCACCCCACCGATTTGCTGAACCGCTGGATCGTGCCGCTGGAAAAGCGGGTGGACTTCCTCACCCTGCACACCGGAAAGAAGTTCGAGATCCCCTTCGACCAGCTCATCGTGTTCGCCACCAACCTCGACCCCAAGGAGCTGGTGGACGAGGCCTTCTTGCGCCGCATCAAGTACAAGGTGGAGGTGGGCAACCCCAGCGAGGAGGAGTACCGGGCCATCTTCCGGGCGGTGTGCGCCGCCAAGGGCATCCGCTACGACGACAGCATGGTGAGCTACATCCGCGACACCTACTACAAGCAGTACGACCTGGAGCTGCGCTCCTGCCACCCGCGCGACCTCATCAACCTCATCATCGACGTGGCGCGCTTCCGCCAGATCAAGCCCTCGCTCTCCCAGGACCTGGTGGACCAGGCCTGCAAGTCGTTCTTCGTGGTGATGTGAGGGCCGGGCGCAATGCCCGACACCTGAACTCTAACTTCCGTCGCTGCCATCCGGCAAGGAATCCTCGCGGGGGCAGGTCCTTTGGGTCACTTCGTCGATGCGATTACCTCTGAGCATTTCGAAGAACACCGTGGTCTCGATTTCATATCCCTTTTTGCAGGTATCGAGCCAAGCAGGAACTTTCATTCTTCCGTCTTCCACGGTGAATACTTCATCAACAAAGGGGAAGTCGATGAACCGATAGATGTCCTCGGCAAAGAAGACCGCGTTCTTTCCGCCCTGGAAATCGGGTGGCCGAATTCCCACACCCTTCTCAAGGCAATTATCCGCGTGTGCGGCGACACGCCGCGTGTTTGTTGCGATGTGACCAGATTTCGTCGGCATAACAAATACATCTACGTTCGTGAGGTCTGCCATTTTAATATCATCACATAACCATAACACATCGGCTGCTGCCGGCAGTGCGACCTGGTGGACATCAATTACTTTTTCATTCGTTGCGGCACCGTAAATGACAATATTAGTCACGCTCATCATACCAACGAAATCATGATAGGACGAGGATGGGGAGATGCCCGAGTTTCCGCCGTCATCCTTGTTCGATACATTTACTCCCTTGCACCCTATCGCCACGGCAATAATTCCACAACACACCGCCAACCTTGTTTCTTTTTTCATTATTCCTCCCTTGTTTTTGTCTAATCGTATTCACCGGACGAATAAGCGGCAACAACTTCATGCCACCTTGCGACATAGCACATTCCAACACCAGACCATATCCAATCAATCAATGGAAATGATTCTATTGGACTGCCATTTAGTGGGACATCCCATGTTCTAGTATGGATTCTATTCGAATTTGTAGAAAATGGATTGTACTGATTAATACCGACTGGCACAAATGTATTCCACCAAAACCTACTTGTAGGATCATCCATGTAAAATACCGATGAATATCCGTATTCTGACGAATATAGATTATATGAAGAATAGGATAGTGGAAATAGAAAAGGTGGATTCGTATTGTGTTTTATTTTTACACTTTTCATTTTCTTGTCAACAGCGTCATCCTCTGGGGCCGATATAAGGCCATAACCAACTGTTGATGAATATGATAGTCCCATAGGAAGATCTGCTATTACTTGACTGGCGCCATATCCGATATCTTCCTGTATTGTCGTTGTGAAACTCTTTGTTGATACATCATACCTCCACTGTTTTGCATAGCTTCTCTGGATTCTAGAACAATGCCCATACGAATCGTAACAATGCCCAGCCACGAGATATCCTGTGCTATTACTAACCTGAGCGATCTGGGGTCTGTCAACGGATGATGCATAATTATACGCTGCACTATGAGGAACAGTTTGCCAGGTAGACCAGTTCTGGCAATTGGTCGACGTTTGGTAGTACATTTGATAATTCCTGTCCCATTTCCTGTTTCCAACATGCACCATAAGGAAGTGTCCTTTGCCGTCACCAGAGATAATGTCCGGGAAATAATGGACCGCAGGCCCATGAGTTGAATATGAACCTGCACTATATGGCCCGCTCCAATCAAGTCCGGTATTGGATACGTATGTCTTAACTGAATTAAAGGTGTCCGGCTGAACAGCTACAAGGCAGTATTTATTCGATTTACTGTCATACGCAATTGCTGGAGTGTAGTTTGAGCGCGCAGAAGGATCTGTCAAGGCATGCCAGGATGACGAATAGAAATGCCTTGTATGTACAGGCTGTTTGGGGTGGACCCCAAAATCAAGACAAAAAATAGCAGTAGTCAGAGGATCTTT
>CAZLNM010000108.1:0-18109 GCA_964561025.1 uncultured Myxococcales bacterium | reverse complement strand
TCGCTCGCCGACCTCGTGCGGATCGCCGTCCGGGCGGGGATGTGCAGGGACTGACACGTTGGATTCACCCAGCGTGGCCTTCCCAGCGAGGCCTTCGGTAGCAGGAAATGTCGCTTACGAACGCGCCGCCACCGCTTCAGGCGCCGGGGTCAGGGGGCACCGGCACCGGGGCCGCCTGCCAGATGTCGCGGGCGTATTCGGCGATGGCCCGGTCGGCGGAGAAGAAGGCCGAGCGGGCCACGTTGAGGATGGCGCGGCGGGTCCATGACTCGGTGTCGCGGTAGGCCTCGGCCACCCGCTCCTGGCAGGCGAGGTAGGCGGCAAAGTCGGCCAGCACCAGGAAGGGATCGGAGAAGAGCAGCGTGTCCAAGAGCGGCGCGAACAGCAGCCGGTCGCCGCGCGAGAAGGCGCCCGAGCCCAGCGCCTCCAGCACCCCGGCCAGCTCCGGGTTCTCCTCCACCACCTGGCGCGGGCGGTAGCCCGAGGCCTTCCGCCGGGCCACCTCGGGGGCGGTGAGCCCGAACAAGAAGAAGTTGTCCTCGCCCACCCGCTGGCGGATCTCCACGTTGGCCCCGTCCAGGGTGCCGATGGTGAGCGCCCCGTTGAGGGCGAACTTCATGTTGCCGGTGCCCGAGGCCTCCAGGCCGGCGGTGGAGATCTGCTCCGACAGCTCGGCCGCCGGGTAGATGCCCTGGGCGTTTTTTACGTTGAAGTCGGGGAAGAAGGCCACGCGCAGGTACGGCGCGGTCTCCCGGTCGGCGTTCACCACCTCGGCCACCGAGTGGACCAGCTTGATGATGCGCTTGGCCATGGCGTAGCCGGGCGCCGCCTTGCCCCCGAAGATCACCGTGCGCGGCACCGGCCGCTTCACATTGCCTGCCTTGAGGCGCCGGTACAGCGCGATGACGTGCAGCAGGTTGAGGTGCTGGCGCTTGTACTCGTGGATGCGCTTCACCTGGACGTCGAACAGCGAGTCCGGATCCACCGCCACCCCGCTCACCTGCTCGAGGCGCTGCGAAAGAGCGAGCTTGTTCTCCCGCTTCACCGCCCGGAAGCGCTCCTGGAAGGCGCCGTCGCCGGCGAGCGCCTCGAGTTTCGAAAGCCGTTCCAGGTCGCCCTCCCAACCCGCGCCGACCACCTCGTCGAGGAGCTTGGCCAGGGCCGGGTTGGCCACCGCCATGAACCGGCGCGGGCTCACCCCGTTGGTCACGTTGCGAAACTTCTCCGGCGAGAGCTCGGCGAAGTCCCGCAGCACCGTCTGCTTCAGCAGCTCCGAGTGCAGCGCCGAGACGCCGTTCACCGCCCGGCTGCCCACCACGGCCAGGTTCGCCATGCGCACCCGGCGCTCGGGGCCTTCCTGGATGAGCGACAGGCGCGCCGCCCGCTCCTCGTCCCCGGGGAAGCGCCGGCGCACCTCGGAGAGGAAGCGGTGGTTGATCTCGAACACGATCTCCAAATGGCGCGGCAGCACCGCGGCGAACAACTCCACCGGCCAGGTCTCGAGCGCCTCGGGCATCAGGGTGTGGTTGGTGTAGCCGATGCTGCGCGAGGTGGTGTTCCAGGCCGCCTCCCAGGAGAGCCCGTGCTCGTCGACCAGCAGGCGCATGAGCTCGGCCACCGCCACCGCCGGGTGGGTGTCGTTGAGCTGGATGGCGTACTTGCGGTGGAAGTTCTCCAGGTTGCGATCGCGCTGCAGGTAGATGCGGATCATGTCCTGCAACGAGCAGGAGACGAAGAAGGCCTGCTGCTCGAGGCGCAGCCGCCGCCCCGCCGGGTTGCTGTCGTTGGGGTAGAGCACCTTGCTGATGGTCTCCGAGGCCATCTTCTCGGAGACGGCGCCGTAGTAGTCGCCCTGGTTGAAGGCCGAGAAGTCGAAGCTCTCGCAGGCCTCGGCCTTCCACAGGCGCAGCACGTTGGCGTTCTGGACCCCGTACCCCAGCACCGGGTAGTCGCAGGGAGTGCCCACCACCACCCGCGCCGGGTGCCAGCGCACCCGGTAGCGCCCGGCCTCGTCGTGGAAGGGCTCGGTGTGGCCGCCGAAACCCACCGGGCACTGGACCTCGGGCTTGGGCACCTCCCACGGGCTGCCCAGCCGCAGCCACTTGTCGGTGATCTCGACCTGCCAGCCGTCGCGGATGACCTGGTCGAAGATGCCGAACTCGTAGCGGATGCCGTAGCCGATGGCCGGGATCTGCAAGCGCGCCAGCGAATCCAGGTAGCAGGCGGCGAGCCTTCCCAGGCCGCCGTTGCCCAGCCCCGGCTCCTCCTCCTCGTCCGAAAGATGTAAAAGGTCCTGGCCCAGCAGCGCCATGGCCTGGCGCGCCACCTCGGTGAGCCCCAGGTTGTGCAGGTTGAGCATGAGCTGCGGCCCGATCAAGAACTCCGCCGACAGGTAGGCCACGGTGCGGCTGCGCCGCTCGAAGTACTCGTGCGCCGAGCGGATCCAGCGCCGCATGAGCCGCTCGCGCACGGTGAGCGCCAGGGCCTGGTAGAAGTCGTTCGGCGTGGCCACCTCGGGGAACTTGCCGAGCTGGACGAACATGTGGCGCAGCACGTCCTTGGAGAAGGCCTCGACCTCCTCGCGCTGCGCCGGTCCCGGCCCGCTCGCGACGCCCTTCTTTTTCCCTCGTGACGGCGGATTTTTCTTCGCTGGCATCCCCGACCTCCCTGGTTTTTTCGCCACGTCCAAACCTCAGCGGCCCTGGAGCACCGAGATCATCACCGCCGCGGCCACCGCCGTGCCGATCACCCCGGCCACGTTCGGCCCCATGGCGTGCATGAGCAGGAAGTTGCGGGGGTTCGTGCGCAGCCCCTCCAGGTGAGCGGTGCGCGCCGACATGGGCACCGCCGACACCCCGGCGGCGCCGATCACCGGGTTCACCTTGCCGCGGGTGACGAGGTACAGGAATTTCCCGAACAGCACGCCCCCGGCGGTGCTGAAGATGAAGGCGATGAGGCCCAGCCCGATGACCTTGAGGGTTTCCGGGCGCAGGAACTGGTCCGCCCCCATGGTGGCGCCCACCGACACGCCCAGCAGGATGGTGATGATGTTGCACAGCTCGTTCTGCGCGGTCTTGGACAGCCGGTCCACCACGCCGCACTCACGCAGCAGGTTCCCGAACATCATCATGCCGATCAGCGGCACCGCCGCCGGCAGCAGCAGGCCGACCAGCAGGGCCACCATGATGGGGAACAGGATGCGTTCGAGGCGCGTGACCTTGCGCAGCTGCGGCATCTCCACGCTGCGCTCTTTCTTGGTGGTGAGCAGGCGGATGACCGGCGGCTGGATCAGCGGCACCAGCGACATGTAGGTGTAGGAGGCCACCGCGATGGCGCCCAGGTTCTGCGGGGCCATCTTGGAGGCGATGTAGATGGAGGTGGGCCCGTCCGCGCCGCCGATGATGCCGATGGCCGCGGCGGCCTCGATGCGAAAGCCCAGCACTACCGCGAGAAGCATGGCCACGAACACCCCGAGCTGCGCCGCGCCCCCGAGGAAGAAGGTGATCGGGTTGGCCAGCGCCGGCCCGAAGTCGGTGAGCGCGCCCAGCGCGAGGAACATGAACACCGGCAGGATCTCGGTGGCCGTGCCGACCTCGTACACCATGCGCAAAATCCCGCCGTGCTCCGAGCCCGTCCCGGCGGGATCGAAGATGCCCGACAGCGGCAGGTTCACGAGTAACGCCCCGAAGGCGATGGGGATGAGCAGCAGCGGCTCGAAGCCACGCCCGATGGCCAGGTAGAGGAGGAGCAGGGCCACCCCGATCATGACCAGGTTGCCCGCGCTCAGGGCGGCGAACCCCGAGTCGGAAACCAGGCGGCCGATGCGCTCCAGGTTTTCCATGGATGCACCGTCAACCCAGCCGCGCCAGGACCTGGCCGACCTCGACCCGGTCCCCGGCCTTCACCAGCACCTCGAGCACCTTGCCCGAGGCCGGGGCGAGGAGCGGCGTCTCCATCTTCATGGCCTCCAGCATGAACAGCTTGTCCCCGGCGGCGACGCTCTGGCCGGGCTGCGCCAGCACGCGGGAGACGGTGCTGGCCATGGGGGCCGTCACCGCCCCCGGCCCGGCGGCGGCGGCCGGCGGCGCGCTGGCTGGGGTCGGGGCGGGCGACGCGGGGAGCGGGGCCGCGGCCGGGGGCGCGCTCACACGGGGCGCCGCGGGCGCGGACGCGGAGAGCTCCTCCACCTCCACTCGGTAACTCTTACCGTTCACCTTGATGTCGAAGATCCTCGCCATGACACTCTCCCGCGCGCCCTACCGGCGCGCCGCGCGTTGCGCCGCCTGGCGGCCGGCCATGATCTCGGCCCGGCCCGCCCGGGACCAGGGAAGCACCTCGCTCACCGAAAGGATGCGGAACCGCTCGTGGCCCAGGCAGGCGGCCACGGCCGCGCCGATGGCGGCGATCTCCTCGTCTGCCGGCCCCGCCTCCGCCGCGGGCGCCGCCGGATGCGACGGGACGGCCGCAGGCTCGGCCGGCGCCGGCTCGAACCAGCTCACCAGGCGCCGCACCAGCAGGATCATCAGGTACAGCACCACGAAGACCGACATCACCACGGCCATATTCAGCACGGAGAGCCAGGCCGCATCGATGAGGACGGGGTCCACGGTCGCCTCCCGGCTCACAGGGGGATGTTGCCGTGCTTGCGGCCGGGCAGGCTCTCGCGCTTGCCGCGCAAGGACAGCAGGGCCCGCGCCAGCGCCGGGCGGGTCTCCTCCGGCTCCACCACCGCGTCCACCATGCCGTGCTTGGCCGCCTCGTACGGGTTGGAGAAGAGCCGCTCGTACTCCTCGATCTTCTCGCGGCGCTTCTGCTCCTTGTCGGCCGCCGCCTCGATCTCCTTGCGGTGGATGATGTTGGCCGCCCCGGCGGCGCCCATCACCGCGATCTCGGCCTGGGGCCAGGCGATCTGGAGGTCCGCCCCCAGGTCGCGGTTGCACATGGCGATGTAGGCCCCGCCGTAGGCCTTGCGCAGGGTCACGGTGAGCTTGGGCACGGTGGCCTCGCTGTAGGCGTAGAGGAGCTTGGCCCCGTGGCGGATGATGCCGCCGAACTCCTGGTTCTTGCCCGGGAGGTACCCCGGGGTGTCCACGAAGGTGACCAGCGGCACGTTGAAGGCGTCGCAGGTGCGCACGAAGCGCGAGGCCTTGTCCGAGGCGTTGATGTCCAGGCTGCCGGCCAGGAAGGCCGGCTGGTTGGCCACCACCCCCACCGAGAGGCCGGCCAGGCGCGCGTACCCGATCACCAGGTTGGGCGCGAACTCGGCGTGGATCTCGAAGAACGAATCCCGGTCCATCACCCGCCGGATCACCTCGCGCACGTCGTAGCTCTGGCGCCCGTCCACCGGCACCAGGGAGCGCAACTCGGGATCGCGCCGCTCGAGGGGATCGCCGCACTCGCGCGCCGGCGGGTCCTCCAGGTTGTTCTGGGGCAGGTACGAGAGCAGCGTGCGCACGCCGGCAAGGCAGCTCTTCTCGTCGGGGAAGGCCAGCTGGCACACCCCGCTCAGGCGGGCGTGGGTGGCGGCCCCGCCCAGCTCCTCCTCCGACACCACCTCGCCCGAGACCGCCTTGATCACCTGCGGGCCGGTGATGAACATGTGCGAGACGCCCTGGACCATGAACACGAAGTCGGTGAGCGCCGGGCTGTACACCGCGCCGCCGGCGCACGGGCCCAGGATGAGCGAGAGCTGGGGGATGACGCCGGAGGAGCGCACGTTGCGCACGAAGATGGAGCCGTAGCCGTGCAGGCTGTCCACCCCCTCCTGGATGCGGGCGCCGCCGGAGTCGTTGATGCCGATGAGCGGGGCGCCGGCCTTGAGCGCCAGGTCCATGACCTTGGTGATCTTGGCCGCGTGGGCCTCGCCCAGCGAGCCGCCCAGCACCCCGAAGTCCTGCGAGTACACGAACACCGGCCGGCCCTCGATGGTGCCGCCGCCGCTGACCACGCCCTCGCCCGGGGCGCGGGTCTTGGGCATGTCGAAGTTTGTGCAGCGGTGTTCGACGAAGCGGTCGATCTCGAAGAAACTCCCCGGATCGAGCAGCAGCGAAAGCCGCTCGCGGGCGTGGAGCTTGCCCTTGTCGTGCTGCTTCTGGTATTGCGCCGAGTCCGGCGGCGGAACGACCGAATCGCATCTGCGCTTAAGATCGGCAATCAGTTCGTCGATCGAGGGCTTGGCCACGGCCACCTCCCGTCGGGCGGAAGGTAGCCGCTCGACCCGCGCGAGTCAACTACAACCGGATGGACCTTGTGCCCTGAAAACCTCTGACCAGGGGGCCGCGGCTCCGTCATAGCTCATGCCGCACGGGCTCGACGCCGTTGAGTTTGCAGAAGGCTCGCATGACCGGCAGCGATCGGAAGAGCACCTGCGGCTTCTTGTCCGGGCCCACCGCGAGGGCCACGCCTCCCTCGTGGCGGTCGCAGTGCGGAACCTCGACGGAGATGGTCTTCCCCCCACCCGTGCGGATGAACCCCACGCCGACCAATCCGGTCAGCGCCAACCCTGCCACCGAGGCGGCCACGTTCTGGCCCGTCTTTCCGACGTGGACCTTGGCGGGGAGCTGACGGGTGGCCGCCTGGCCACACACCACGCAGCCGGCGGGCCAGGAGAACGTCTCGGGCAGCGGCGCCCGGAACCCGGCGACCTCGGCCACGAACCCCTCCGGGATCATCCGCGCCTCGCCCTTTTCGATTCCGATCATCTGGCCGCAATGCTGGCAGGGAACGAACGGCTCCTCTTCGCCGGAGCGATCGTGGAGCGCGATCGGCTTGTCGCACACCGGACATGCCGTACGCGCGCTGCCCATGAAGATGTTGAGCAGGCAGCCGAGGCTGATCAGGCCGCACAAGATGCCGGCGGGCCAGCCCACGAGGTTCTTCCAGCCGTCGTTCTCGATCGCCATGCGGATGAGGAAGAAGGCCGCCGCCCCGAGCACCAGCGCCCCCGCCAGATACCCGATCGTGGCGGGCATCGAACGCTCCAGTTTCATGATGACATTCTCCTTGTTCGTCGCATCGCCGAATACCGGACGGATGACTTCTCGAAAAACCTGCCACAAAGGAAATCCCAGGAAAAGCTCGCCAACAAGAAAAACCAGCGGAGCATCGCTGACAAGGAAAACTCACACAAAGAAATCTCTATAAAAAAACGCTGATAATAACGGGGATTTTTTTTCGGGCACAGGCCCCGAGGACTCCGGGCCTTTCTCCGGGCTTTTCCTCATCAGCAGGTTTTTTGGAAGTTTTTTCGGGCCGTCCCGGGTTGCAGGAGATCCTGGGGACAGGCCCCTGGGTTTCGCAACTTGGGCCTATCCGAATGGCATCCACCTCCACCAGGCGAACGACCGCGGCACCCACATCCCTTCTTTGATTTCGATCGTCGTCCGGCCATAGAGCGACAGCGTGAAGGGTTTTTCGAAGGAGAGGCGCAAGACAAAAACGTCAAAACCATAGTCGGCGCAGATCGCCAAGGTGCTGTCGCCCTCCCTGGCGCAGACCCGCCAGCCAGGCTCGGCGAAGGCCAGGAAGCTCATCCACATCCCCGCCTCCTCCGGGGAGAGCGCGAGTTCGTTCCGCATCAACAAGGGCAAAAGCGAGCTCTGGACCATGCGGAAGAAGACCTTGATATCCGGCCGCGACAAGTTGATCAGCGTGAGCCCCTGGAACGCCCGCATGTCCTCGAACGCGACCAGCCGCTTGTACGATGGCTCTGCTGGTATTTTCCCGACCTGCAACCCGTCGATGGAGTGATTGAGCTGCCGCAGAACCAGAACTCCGTGTTTTTCGAGAAAGAGGGCGATCTCTCTTGAGAAGGCCGCAGCGTCGATGGTCAGCGAGGGGCCACGGACGGGGTGGAGCTTGCTGTCGGTCATCTCCCGGCGAAATTCCAGGACCGGTTCCAGGGCGGGGTCCTCTGCGGCGCAGGGCGGGCAGGAAGCACCCGCCTGGCTCCCATCACCGCCTGCCTTGCGACACCCGTTGCAACCAGCGCTGAACCCCATCTCGACCACGGCGAGCAGAAGACAAAACAGGCTGGGTGCGATTGTCCGCATGGATTGATCCTTTCGCAGAAACCGTTTTTCTGTGTACCACAAATCTGAAGGGATGTTGAGCAGGTGCCCTGTGCGGGAAATCCGGGGAGCCTGGCACCCCGGAGTATGGCACCCCGGAGTAGGGCCCTGGATTGGCCCCGGACTGGCACCCTGGAGTGGAGGTTTTTTTTAGAATCTTGACCTGCTGTCCCGTATATCAAGTGTCAAGACCCGACCCAAAATTTCCATCGCAAGGAACAAACCTGGAAAGGCCATCTCCAATTCAAGCGTTGGGCAAGAACCATTCAGTGAACAAGAAACAAGATGTTCTCTTTGAACCAAATCAGATATGCAATGGCACTGCTGGTACTTGGAATCACTTCCTGTCTCAGCCATGTGGTCCCCTCGGCGCCAGTGGATCTGGATGTCCGCGCCAGGGACGCGGTCGAGGCATTCTGGAGGGCCGAATCTGCACACGACATCGAGGGGATGGTCGCCGTCTCGAGCTATCCGTTCTTTCTTGACGCCAATCCAGATTGCCTGGGGTCCGCTCCCGAGCTCAGAAGGGCTTTGGCCAAGCCCTATCAGAACAACCCACGAGTTGAGGTTGTGGCGGTCAGGGAGGTCACGCGCCAGACCCGTGACCTCATGGATTTCTGGACTAGGCACCTGGCCATTTTCCTCGCCGACGATGCCCCTTGTCTGCGGGCTAGCGGGGAAGAGGCGACTGGACTCGAGGCCCCGGTGTTCCGCTACTATCTGGTGGACTTCCTTGTCGATGGCGAGTCGGTCGGTGCCCTGACACGTGTCCGTTGTCGCGCAGATCAATGCGCTGTTTCAGGCGTGGACAATTAGTCCGGCGGGGAGAATCACCCGGTCGTGTCTTTTTTGGAGGTCCGAGGTGGCTCGCCCCCTCGCCGCGTTCTTTCGCTGCCAGGTCCTCCGTTGACTTGCGCGAATGGCTGGGATAGCGTGCCGCGCATGTCGCCGACCTACAAGGATGCCGGCGTGGACGTCGACGCCGGCGACCGCTTCGTGGAGAGCATCACCCCGCTGGCCGAGAGCACCTTCCGTCCGGGAGTGGTGGGATCGCTGGGCGGCTTCTCGGGGCTCTTCGCCCTGGACCGCAGCCGCTACCGCGACCCGCTGCTGGTCTCGGGCACCGACGGGGTGGGCACCAAGCTGAAGCTCGCCTTCCTGCTGGACCGCCACGACACGGTGGGCATCGATCTGGTGGCCATGAGCGTGAACGACGTGGTGGTCACCGGGGCCGAGCCGCTGTTCTTCCTCGACTACCTGGCCACCGGGCGGCTCGACCTGGCGCGCAGCAAGGCGGTGCTCTCGGGCATCGCCGAGGGCTGCCGCCAGGCCGGCTGCGCCTTGCTCGGCGGCGAGACCGCCGAGATGCCCGGCTTCTACAAGGAGGGCGAGTACGACCTGGCCGGGTTCGCGGTGGGGGTGGTGGAGCGCGACCGGCTCATCCAGCCCGCGCGGGTGAGAAAGGGTGATGCGCTGCTCGGCCTCGCCTCCAGTGGGCTGCACTCGAACGGCTTCTCGCTGGTGCGGCGCATCGCGCTCGCTCCCGGACAGCCCCCGCTGGAGACGATCCCGCCGGGGTGGAAGTTCTCGCTGGGCGAGGAGCTGCTGCGCCCCACCCGCATCTACGTCAAGGCGGTGCTGGCGCTGCTCGAACGCTGCGACGTCCACGGGCTGGCCCACATCACCGGCAGCGGCATCCCGGGGAACCTGCCCCGGGCCTTCCCGGCCGACCTGGCGCCGCGCCTGCGCCGCGGGAGCTGGCCGGTTCCGCCGGTGTTCTCCTGGCTGCAGCAGCGAGGCCAGGTCCCCGACGACGAGATGTGGCGCACCTTCAACCTGGGCCTGGGGATGATCGCGGTGCTGCCTGCCGCCGACGTCCCCCGTGCCCAGGAGCTGCTCGCCGGCCTCTCCATCGAGAGCTTCCCCGTGGGCGAGGTGGTGGAGCGGCCTTCTCCCGGACAGGACTTTCTGCTCGACCCGGCCTAGCGGCCCCGTCCCTGGCCCGAGGCGCCTGGCATGGCAGGAACCAAGTTCTTCGACGTGGCGGTCATCGGCGTGGACCCGGCGGGGCTGCTGGCGGCAGGAAGGCTGGCCCGCAAAGGTTGCCGGGTGCTGGTGATCGGCCAGGGCGGAGGCCGGGACTTCTACCGCCTGGAGGAACGCGAGGTGCCGGCGTCGGTGGTCTGGCTGCCGCCCCGCGGTCACTCCCCCTGGCTGGACGAGCTGCTTTCCGAGCTCAACCTCGAGGACGCGGTGCGCCCGCTGGGAGAGCCGGCCCGCCCCGCGCTGCAACTGATCACGCCCGCAGAGCGCCTGGATCTCGCGGCCGAGGAAGAGGCCCGGGAGGCGGAGCTTCGGCGCGCCTTCGCGAGCGACGGGGAGCGCCTGCGCGGCGCCCTGCAACGGCTGCTCGCGCTGGACCGCGATTTTCGCGCCACCCTCGGCGAGCAGGAGGAGCTGCCGCCGGCGAGTTTCTGGTCCCGCCTGCTGCTGCGGCGCCGGCAGAAAAACCACCCGGCGGCGCTGCCCCCGGCGGAGGAGTTCCCCTTCGCGCTGCGCATGCTGCTGTGGGGCAACGACTTCTTGAGCCGGCTGCCGCCGGCCGCGCGCACCCCGGGCCTGGAGGCCCACCTCGCCGCGGCGCAGCTCGGCGGCCTGCGCTTGGTCGAGCGGCTGCGTACGCACCTTCTCACCGCGCTCGAGAAACTCGGCGTCGACTGCCGCGAGAAGGCCGTGGTCGAGCGCATCCGCTTCGATGGGCGGCGGGTGTGCGAGATCCATCTGCTCTCGGACAGCGGCCAGTACCCGGTGGGCGCCGTGCTGTTCAACCTGCCCATCGGCGCCTGCACCAAGCTCCTCCCGCTCCACCGCCGCCACCGGCGCTTCGCCTCGCTGGCCGAGAGCGTGCGGCCCGCGCAGAGCATCTTCGGGATCGATCTGGTAGTCCCCCAACATGCCCTGCCGCTGGGCCTGGGAAGCCTGGCCCTGGTCGCTCCCCCCAATAGCCCGGAGGGGCGGGAGGGGCTGCTGCGGGTGCAGCTCTCCATGTTCGACGCCAAGGCCAACCGGGTTCGCGTCAACCTGTCCCGGCTGGTGCCCACCCTGGAGCGGGCGCGCGGGAACGAGTACCTGGGAACGGTGCAGAAGCAGATGCTCGAAGCCGCGGCCTGGCTCATCCCCTTCCTCTCGGAGCACCAGCTGGCCCGCTCCAGCCCCTACTGGACCTCGCTGGCGCCGGCCGAGGATCCGGCCTCCCCCTGGGAGATCGACTCGGTGATCGAGACCGAGCACGAGATCTTCCCGGGGGGCGCGGTGCTCCCGGTGCGGACCATGTACAGAAATGTCTTTTTCAGCGGCCCGGAGGTGCTTCCGGGGATGGGGGTCGGCGGCGCCGCGCTGGCCGCGCGGCAGGCGGCGCGGGCCGTCGGCGAGACCGTGGGTCACCGGCAGCTCCTGTGACCCTCTTGCCCCCTTTGACAGGCGAGGGGCGGGCCACTACCATCGATCCATGACCGAGCCGCCCCCCCACCCCGTCCACGTGCTGCGGCTGGGGCTCAAGCACGTCTCGCTCGGCGAGTTCATCCGCCACGACGAGCTGATCCTGCACAGCGCGCTCATACGGGAAACCAGCGCCGAGGAGCGGGACGACCTGGCCCACGGCGCCGAGGTCTCCGCGGTCGCGGAGGACGAGGTGCTGCTCCAGGAAGGCGTCTCGGCCCCGCGCCCGGCCCTGGTCCTGGAAGGCGGCGTCCGGCTGACCCTCAAGGATGGCATGGTGGACGTGGCCTTTCTGACCAAGGGAGACGTCTTCGGCCTGGACGCGCTGGGGCTTTCCGAGGGGACCCCCGCGGCCACCGGAGGACCGGGTGGGGCCAAGGTGGCCTGGCTCGAGGTCGGACGCGTGCGGCGGCTCCTCTCGATGCACCCCGAAACCGCCACCGCCCTGGAGCAAGCCGCCGAGAAGCGCATGAACCGGGCCAACGAAGGCAGCGACCTGTTCGATCGATTCTAGCGGGCGGCGGAGGACAAAGTCATTGTGGGCCGTCATCCTGGTGTTCGTCTTTCTGATGATCCTGGCCCTCTCCTCGGTGTTCGCCCTGGCGCAGAGCCGCGTCCCGGTGGTGCGCACGCCCACGCAGCACCTCGACGCCATCGCCACGGTGCTCGCTCTGGCGCCGGGATCGCGGGTGGTGGACGCGGGCTGCGCAGACGGACGGTTGCTGCGCAGCCTGTGCCGGCGTGAGGGCGTGCGGGGTCTGGGGCTGGAACTCAACGGCGGCGTCTGGCTGTGGGCCTGGGCCAGGACGCGGCTCTCCCCGGTGCGGGATCGCGTCCGCATCCGCTGGGCCGACCTGTTCCGCCAGGACTTCGAAGAGGCGGACCTGGTGTACGCCTTCCTCATGCCTCACCTGCTGCCCCGTCTGTACGACAAATGCGCCGAGGAAATGCGGCCCGGTTCCCTGCTCGTTACGTACCTCTTCGAAGTGCCCGGGCGCGATCCCGAGCGGGTGATCCTCCTCGGAAAAAGGAAAGATCCGCTCCACATCTACCGCCTCGAGAGAGCCGCTTCCCCGGACCGGCCAAAAACTTGACGGGGTAGCCAAGCGAAGTTATCGTGAGCCTGTCGGGCCGGTGGAGAAACCGCTCGCGCCCAGTATCCATGCGGGTTTGCGGCGTTCTCCCGGTTCGCAGGAGGGATTCATGGGCATCCGCGCGAGGACACGATCGGCAACCCGCAGCCGCCTGCTGGAAGGGCTCTCCACGGCCGAAGCCCAGCTGCTGCGAATGAAGCACGGCTGGAGCGAGGACCTGGACGAGCCGGTGGGCCAGCCGGCGGCCTCCCTGTCGGCGGAGTGTCGCCGCCGCATCATGCAGATCGAGGATCGGGTGCTCGCCCGCGCCCGCGGCGAGGACCTCGACGACGGTTCGGTAAAAAACAAGATCATCCGCCGCCTCCGTAAACGCTAACTATCTATTCCATATAAATTTTTTCATTGATCCGATCGACCTCCGGAAACTTCTCCGGAGGCCATCCGTCCAGGTTTACCGGGGTTACCTGGGTGCCACCCACACCGGTTTCCCGCCGACAGACGCAGTTTTTAGCAATATTTTCAATTGATTGGCCCTGTCTGTTCTCAGTGCCCCCAACCCCCCCTGTAAAATGTATATTTATTACGATAAGTTACGCAAGAACACACCCGGGGACAGGCCCCCATGCCGGTTGACACGGATCGCACTCTGTGGTTTACGATCCCGCTAATCCAAATGAGCACCTCCATTCCCCCAAGGGAGGGTCCATGCCGCGAATCATCGTAACGGTCGCCTTGCTTCTCTCCTTTTCAAAAATCCTCCCCGCCGATGACCTCGCCCCGGTGAAACTCCCCGACCTGGGCGAGAGCCGCCTGGTTCTGCCGTGGGGCGACTTCAAGGGCCTCATCGAGCGCCTGCTGGAACGCGCCACCCCGCCCCCGGTCGACGAGAACCTCCCCGAGTACGCCCTGTCCGAGGTGCGCCTGTCCGGGGTGCTCTCGGGTGGCAGCGCCCGCCTGGAGGCCCGGCTCACCATCCACGTGCTGAAGCAGAAAGGTTCCGTGCTGGTCCCGGTGGCCCCGCCCGATCTGCCGCTGGCCCAGGCCACCGTGGAGGGCAAACCCGCGGCCATCACCTCCGAGAAGGCCATGCAGTGCCTCATCCTCCCGGCCGGCCCGCGCGCCTACGGCGTCACGCTCACCTTCTACGCCCAGGTGGACAACTCCGAGGGGCCATCGGCCATCACCTTCCCGGTGCCGGAGGCGCCGGTGGCCACCCTCGAGTTCTTCGTGCCACAGAAGAACCTCCAGTTCAGCCTCCAGCCGCGCGGGCACGTCGAGACCCGCGAGGAGGCGCGCGGCAGCCAGGCCTACGCCGTGCTGCCCGCCGGCCAGACCGCCACCCTCTCCTGGGGCGAGAAGATCATCGAGGAGAAGGGCCAGCGCGCCACCGAGGAGGTCACCGTCTCCACCCTGGTCACGGTGGGCGAGGATTCACTCAAGTTCATCTCCACCTTGAGCTACCGCATCCGGCGCGGCACGGTGCGCAACCTGTCCTTCGAGCTTCCCGCGGACGTCACCATCACCGCGGTCACCGGCACCGGAACTCAGCCCTTCACCACCGAGGAGGCAGGGGCCAAGCGCCGGGTGGACGTGGGGCTCAACTTCGACGTCAAGGGCAGCTACCAGCTCTCCGTCAGCTACGAACGTTCGCGGCGCGAGGCCGCCGGCAGCGAGACGCTGCCGGTGCTCGCGGTCAGTTCCGCCGTGCGTCAGATCACCCAGATCGGCGTGGCCGCCCCCAGCCAGATGGAGGTGGCGGTCGACGAGGCCAACCTCAAGGACATGCGGCCCATCGACGTGGAGGAGCTTCCGGCCGAGATCGCCGCGGTGTCGGCGCAGCCCATCTTGTTCGCCTTCTCCTCGGTGCGCCGTGAGTTCGTGCTTCCCTTGCGCGTCACTACCCACCCGCCGAGCCCGGTGCTGGCCGCCTCTATCCCGTTGGCCCGCCTGGACACGCTCATCACCCGCGAGGGGGCGCAGGTCACCCGCGCCGTCTATCACGTGACCAACTCCAGCATGCAGTTCTTGCGGCTTACGCTGCCCGCGGGGGCCGCCCTGTGGAGCGCCCGAGTGAGCGGCCGGCCGGTGAAGCCCGCCCGCGACGAGTCCGACGGTAGCGTGCTCATCCCCCTGGAGATGAACCGCGCCGGCCCGGGAGTGCAGCCCGCCTTCCCGGTCGAGATCCTGTACCAGGTCGCGGGCAAACCCGTGTCCGGGCCCCTGGGACGCCTCATGCTCTCGGCCCCCACCCAGAACGTCAACGCAAACCGCATGGACTGGCGCCTGCACCTGCCCGAGGGCTTCCGCTACACGCACTTCTGCGGCGACTTCGTGGTGCCGCGCGGCGGACGGCCGGACCTCCTCGCCAGCGACAACGCGCTCGCGTTCGGCTCGACGAACGCCCTGGCGGGCCCGGACGGGAAGGACCAGTACGCCCCGGCGCAGCAGAAGGTCATGCCGCTCAAGCGCGCGGCCACGGAAAACGCCATCGCCATCGACGACCTGCGCCTGCAGGCGGCGGAGCAGCAGGGGTTCTCGCGCGGGCTTCTGCCCATCGAGGTCAACGTGGACTTCTCGGGGATCGAGGTGCCGGCGAACCGCCTGGTGGTCGCGGCCGGCCAGGGCGGGGAGTTCCGGCTGTGGTATTTCTCCGCCACCCTCCTCGATCTTGCGCACCGCGCCGCCCAGGCCTGTATCCTGGTCCTGGCCTTCGTGCTGCTGCTCGCGGTGTACACGCTGGCCCGCACCGGCCGCTTCGGCATGAACCGGCTGCGCTGGACGTTGCTCATACTCTCGTTCGCCGGGCTGGTCCTCTTGCACCTTCTCTTCGACATGTGGGTGCCCAACCCGCCGCTGGCCTTCGCCATCGCCGGGGCGGTGCTCGTCCTCAACCGTCTGGTGGCCTGGATGGCGGCCCGGCGCAACCCGGAGGCCGCCCGATGAAAGCGGCGGCTTTCCTGCTCCTGTGCGGCCTCCTGGCCGCGACTCCGGCCGCCCGGGCCGGCGGCAAGGGCGGCGCCGATCCGGACGAGACGCCGGCGACCGTCGCCATCCCGGACCTGCCCGATCTCCCCGGCGCCGCGCTCACCGTCACCTGGGACAACCTCAAGCAGATCCTCGAAGAAGCCCTGCGGGCGAGAGCGCCCCGGGTGGACGAGGCCGCCCCGGTTCCCTACGCCCTGTCCCAGGCGCGCTACCAGGCCGTGGTCGACGGCAAGACCCTGCGCCTTGTCGGCGAGTTCGACCTTTCGGTGTTCAAGGCCGGCTGGGTGGTGGTGCCGCTCTTTCCGGAAGCCGCCAGCCTGGCCGAGGCCACCCTGGATGGAGCCCCGGCGCCGCTGGCGCACGCGGTGGAGACCCCGGAAGGAAGCGCGGCCCAGGCGCTCGTCCTGCGCGGCCCGGGACGGCACAAGCTGCGGCTCGTGCAGGAGGTCCGCGCGCCGGCCGAGCCGGGCGTGAACGAAGCCCGCCTGCCGCTCCCGCCGGCGGCCTCGGCCCGCATCACCCTGGAGCTTCCGGCGCGCTACTCCGACGTAGAGGTGACCAATGCCTCCATCGAGCGGACGGCCGCGGGTGGGCGCGCCCGTTACCAGGGAACCCTGGGCCCCGGGACCGAGCTCCACCTGCAATACACGCTGCCGGCGGAGAAACAGGAGGAGGTCCAGGTCCGGCCGAAGGGACCGCCCAAGGTGTTCGCCACCCTCAACACCCTGGTCTCGGTCGAGGAGGCCAGCATCCGCAGCATCAACCAGGTGGAGTTCGAGGTGCGCGACGCGCCGGTCACCGCGTTTTCGATTCAGCTCCCCAAAGGCTACGCCCTGGCGGAGCTCTCCGGCACCGGCGTGGTGGGCGCGCCGGAGCCTGACGACGGGGGCCTGCTGCGCGTGCCTGTGAACTTCGAGGTCAAGGGGACGTACAACCTGCGCCTGGTGGCCGACCGCACCCTGGAGGATGCCAGCTTCGATCTCGACCTGCCGCTGCCGCGCGCTCAGGGCGTGGAGCAGCAGAAGGGCCACATCGGCGTGCAGGTGACCTCCGGCGCCGAGATCACGGTCAAGGCGGCCCGGGGCGTGGTGGGGCGCGACTTCTCGGAGCTCCCCCAGGCCCTCGCCAACGAGGCCCGCGGCTCCATCATGCTGGCCTTCGGCTACCGCAAGGCCGATCTGGCCGTCCTGCTGCACGTCGAGCGCCACAGCCCCATGCCGGTGCTGGACGCGGCCATCGATCAGGCCAACCTGGTCCTCCAACTCACCCCGGAGGGCCACAGCGTATCCCAGGCGGTGTACCTGGTGCGCAACAATAACCGCCAGTTCTTGCGCCTGCGCCTGCCCGAGAAGTCCCAGGTTTGGAGCACCCGGGTCAACAACCACCCGGTGAAACCCTCGCTGGAGGCGGCCCGCGAAGGCCGGCCCGCCGAGGTGCTGGTGCCGCTGGAGCGTTCGACGCGCTCGGGGAGCGAGCTGGCCCCGTACGACGTGGAGGTGATCCTCTACTCTCCAGGCGAGGCCATCTCGGGGCTTGGCCGCATCGACGTGCGGCTGCCCGAGGCGGACCTGCCGGCGAGCCGGATGGAGGTGTCGCTGTTTTTACCCGAGCGGCGCTTCCGCCTCGGGGTCTTTGGCGACTTCGAGGAGGAGTCCCCGCCCGAGTTCGGCTACTTCCCCTCGTTCGTCCTCGGCGGCATGGCCGCGTACAAGGAGCCCGCCTTCGTCGCTCGCGCAGAGCCCCCGGCGGCGCTGGCCGCGGCCCCGGCGGGATATCCGGAGGAAGAAAGAAAGAACAAGGAGATGGGCGCGAGGCAGATGGCGCTCGAGAAGAAGTTCGACGAGCGCATCCAGCAAGCGCAGGCCGAAGGCGGGTTGGGCTTGCTCCCGGCCTCCAGCGTCGGCACCCTGCCGGCGCGCTTTTCCCTTCCACGCTCGGGTCAGCTCATCCGCTTGACGCGCCTCATCGTGCTGCCGGGCGCCGAGGGCCGGGTGCGGGTGTACCAGGGCCCACCGTGGATCGGAACGTTCCTGTGGTGGCTCACCGCGCTGGGGGCCCTGGCCATGTTCTGGCTGTGGGCCCGGCACCTCCACCGGACCGCACGGGGAGATTGGAAATTCTGGGAGACCCGGCGTCTTTTGGTGCTCGTCGCCATCGCTTTTGCTGTCTTCGCCGTGCCCACCCTGGTGCCGCTACGGGACTACCCCATCTTCATGGGCATGTGGTTTGCGCTGCTCGCCTGGGCCGGCCGGCAGGTGTTCTTCCGCGGCTGGCCGGTGCGGCACCTGCGAGAGTACTTGCGCAGAAAGAAGACAGCGAAGAATCCCGCCTGATCTTCTCGTTCCGATAACATCCTGAAAAACTGGTCTTTTTTCTTTGCCGCCCTACAAAGACAACGAGGACAACGAGGTGCCATCGATAAAGCGACCGGCCCTGTCAAGTAGAGGCTACCATCAAGACCTC
>CAZLNM010000107.1:0-18671 GCA_964561025.1 uncultured Myxococcales bacterium | reverse complement strand
GCGAGCAGTTAGGAGGACCCGCCGTAAAGCAGCCGCGCCGAAGATGCAGTTTGTGTGAGAAACGGTCAGCCCGAGAATGGCTTGTCCTGGGCCAGCAGGCGCGCTAGCATGGGCGCGGGTGGTCTCGGGAAGGTGCCGATGAACCGCAGGAAGTTCTTGCGCACGCTCGGCCTGGCCTCGGCGGCCGCCGGACTCTCCAGCGCCGGCGTGGCCTGCGCCCGCTCCGCGGCCCAGAAGCCCGCCGGGGACGGCCGCAGCCGCGTGGCCCTGATCACCGATCCCGGCGTACGCCGGGGCGAGGAGATCGACGCAAAGCGCGTGGAGCGATTGCTCCGGGCCACCCTCGAAAAGGCCCTGGGGAGCACGAACCTGGCGGGCGTGCTTCCGGCGGACGAGGTGGTGGGCATCAAGCTCAACTGCCTGGCCGGCCGGCCGCTCTCCCCTGCTCTACCGCTGGTCGAGGCCCTGATCAAAATCCTTTCGGACGCCGGCATCCCGCGCGAGCGGGTGATCGTGTTCGAGCGCGGCGAGCGCGATCTGCGCCGCGGCGGCTTCACCCCCGGCGAACACGACGGCGTCCGCTACCTGGGCAACGACAGCGCCGGCGCCGGCTACGAGGAGGAGCCCGAGATCTCCGGCCAGCTCGGCTCCTGCCTCTCCCGCATCCTCACCAGGCGCATCGGCGCCATGATCAACCTGGGCGTGCTCAAGGATCACAGCCTGGCCGGTCTGGGCGCGGGGACGAAGAACCTCTACGGCCTCATCCACAACCCCAACAAGTACCACGACAACGGCTGCGACCCGTACCTCGCCGACCTGCTGGCCATGCCGGTGGTGCAGAAGAAGCTCTGCCTCTCCATCCTGGACGGGCTCACCGCCCAGTGTCACGGCGGCCCCGGCTTTTCGCCCGCGCACGCCTGGGCCATGAACGGCCTGCTGGCGAGCCGGGACGTCATCGCGCTCGACCGGGTGGCCTGGGACGTCATCGAAGAGCGCCGCAAGCAGACCGGGCTTCCTCCGCTCGAGCGCGAGAACCGCGCCCCGCGCTGGCTTCGCACCGCCGCCTCGCGCGGCCTGGGCACCGACGAGCTGAGCCGTATCCAGGTGTTGCGCGAGGTGCTGTCATGAAGCGGCGCGAGTTTTTTGCCCTGGGCGCCGCGCTGGGCACCGGCCCCTGGCCCGCCACCGACGCCGAAGGCGTGAAAAAGGACCCGCCGCGGGGCGGTCGGACCCTGGCGCTGGACGGGGAGCGCCAGTTCTGGCGCGAGGCGGCTCACTACCAGAAACTTCCGGAGTCCAGGGTGGAGTGCCGCCTGTGCCCGCGCCGCTGCCAGGTGTCGGACCAGGAGAACGGCTGGTGCGGCGTGCGCCTGAACGAGCGCGGCACCTACTACACCACCGTGTTCGGCCGCCCGGTGACCATCGCCAACGATCCCATCGAGAAGAAGCCGCTGTTCCACTACCAGCCCGGCTCGCTCACCCTGTCGCTGGCCACCGCCGGCTGCAACTTCGAGTGCCTCTTTTGCCAGAACTGGGAGATCTCTCAGTTCCGCCCGGAGCAGATCCCGGCCCGCTATGGCTTCATCTCCCCCGAGGACCTGGTCAAGCTCGCGAAACGCCAGGGCTCGCGCTCGCTTTCGTTCACCTACTCCGAGCCGGTGGTGTTCTTCGAGTATGTGCTGGCCAGCGCGCGCGCCTCCAAGGCGGCCGGCCTCCCCGGCGTGATGATCAGCAACGGCTGGATCGAACCCGAGCCCATGGACGAGCTGCTCCAGGTGCTCGGCGCGGTCAAGATCGACTTCAAGGCCTTCGACGACAAGTTCTACCAGCGCCAGTGCCGCGGCACGCTGGAGCCGGTGCTGCGCACCATGGAGCGTGTCCGCAAGGCCGGGGTGTGGCTCGAGCTGGTCCACCTCACCGTCCCCACCCTGAACGACGACGCCGAGCAGGCGATGCGCCTGTGCGGCTGGATCCTGGATCGGCTCGGGCCCGACGTGCCGGTGCACTTCACCCGCTTCCACCCCACCTACAAGCTCAAGAACCTGCCGGCCACGCCACCGGCGACGCTGGAGCGCCAGTACGACATCGCCCGCAAGGCCGGACTGCGCTACGCCTACGTGGGCAACCTGCCCGGGCACGAGGGCGAGAACACCCGCTGCCACGGCTGCCGCGAGACGCTCATCCGGCGGGTGGGCTTCACCGTGCTGGAGAACCGCCTGCGGGAGGGGAAGTGCCCGAAGTGCGGCGAGAAGATCCCCGGCGTGTGGAGCTAGCGATGCGCTTACCATGGCTCGTCGGGGCGGGAGCGCTGCTGCTGTCTTGTTGCTCTCGCTCGAGCCCGGACCTGCCCCCGCGCCTCATCATCGACTCGCACGTCCACCTGTCGCCGGACCCGGAGTCGGTCGAGCGGGCCCTGCGCATCTTCGGGCGCAACGGCATCGGCCGCTTCTGCGTAAAGAGCGCCGGCCACTTCGGCTCGTCCCGCTTTCGCGCCACGCTGGAACTGAAACGCAAGCTCGGCGACCGCCTGGCCTTCTTTTGCAACCCCGACTGGAGCGGGGTGGACCGGCCCGACTTCGGCGAGGGCCTGGCGAAGAACCTGGAGGCCGCCGTGCGCGCCGGGGCGCGCGGCATCAAGATCTTCAAGGCGCTGGGGCTCTACCTGCGCCGGGCCGACGGCAGGCTGCTCGCCCCGGACGATCTCGCGCTGGAGCCGCTGTGGCAGAAGGCCGGCGAGCTCGGCGCCATCGTGGCCTGGCACGTGGCCGATCCGCGGGCGTTCTTCCAGGCCCCCACCCCCGACAACGAGCGCTACCTCGAGCTGTTGTTCGCGCCGGGCTGGGGGTTCTACGGCAAGGACTTCCCCTCCTTCGACACGCTGCTCGCCGCCGCCGAGCGGGTCATCGCCGCGCACCCCAAGACCACCTTCCTGCTCATCCACCTCGGCTGCGACGCCGAGAACCTCGAGCACGTCGACCGCATGCTGCGGGCCTACCCCAACCTCTACACCGACACCTCGGCGCGCGTGCCCGAGTTCGGCCGCCACCCGGCGGAGGCGGTGCGCGAGTTCTTCCTGCGCCACCAGGACCGCATCCTGTTCGGCTCCGACATCGTGATCGGGCCGGGCGAGCTACAGCTCGGCTCGCTCTCCATCTGGCCGGACACCGACGAGGACGCGGACGTCTTCTACCGGGCGCAGCGGGAGTACTTCGAGACCGACCGCAAGGCGCTCGCCACGCCCACCCCCATCCAGGGCGCCTGGCGCATCGACGGCATCCACCTCCCCGAGGAGGTGCTGGAGAAACTCTACGTGAAGAACGCCGAGCGGCTGATCTGGAAGCAATGAGCCGCGGCACCCTGGGCAAAATGCAAGGGGTTCACGCCCGCTCTCCAGCGCACCTCACTTCCTGACCCCCTCGCCACAATGTCTGTCTCTCAATCACCAGTTATCGCACATTCGCCTGGTCGCGCTGGCTGCAGGGGCGCCGCGACCAGGCGTCCGAACATTTGAATTTGGTCTTTCTGAAAAAGGAGAAGCATGCTTGCATGCTGCTCATATTCGCGATTTCAGCCGAAGCCCGACCGCCGTCAAGGGCGAGCGCAGCGAGTCGCGAAGCGATTGAAAACCCTTGACGGCAAAGGTCGGGCGGAGGCTACGCCTGGAAATGTGTTCAAGAAACATCCGTAACGGAAGAGGGGGAATGAAGGAGCAAGAGCATGCAGGCATACTCTTTATAGCAGCGGTTGTTGGGGCAGGTTGGGGAGGTTACCGAAGAAGCGAGGGCGGGGCTATTTGCGGCGTTTCATGCCGAGCAGGGAGAGGCCGAGCAGCATGAGCAGGCCTGGGCCGCCGGAGGCGCCGGTGCCGCAACCGCAGCCGCCGCCGCTGGTCTCTTCCTTGGGGCAGGCGACCTGGTCCTCGCTGTCGGTCAGCCCGTCGCAGTTGTTGTCGAGCTGATCGCCGCAGATCTCGGCGGTGTTCGGGTGCACGCCCTGGCGGGTGTCGTCGCAGTCGTTGCCGCAGGGCGGCCGGGCGTAGCCGTCGCCGTCGTCGTCGGGGCAGACGCAGTTCTTGGCGCGGCACTCCTGCCCGTTGCCACACGCGATGCCGCAGCGGCCACAGTTGGCCTCGTCGCTGGTGAGGTCTGCCTCGCAACCGTTGGCGGTCTGCCCGTCGCAGTTGCCGAAGTCGGCCTCGCAGCGGGTGATGACGCAGGCGGAGGCGTCGCAGGCCGCCACCGCGTGCGCGAGGGCGCAGGAGGTGCCGCAGGCGCCGCAGTTCTGGGCGTCGCTGCGGGTATCGACCTCGCACCCGTCGGCCGCATCGCCGTTGCAGTCGGCGTAGCCGGCGTCGCAGCTCCCCACCACGCACTGGCCCAGGTGACAGGCGGCGGTAGCGTGCGAGAGCCTGCAGATGACCCCGCAGGCGCCGCAGTTCTGCGCGTCCTCGCCGGTGTGCACCTCGCAGCCGTCGGCGAGCG
Organism: uncultured Myxococcales bacterium; assembly: GCA_964561025.1. Lineage (GTDB taxonomy): Bacteria > Myxococcota > B64-G9 > B64-G9 > B64-G9 > JAAZNF01. The sequence goes on along the minus strand of CAZLNM010000107.1, from coordinate 14,190 downwards.
CAAGATTGCAGTCGGTCCAGCCCTCGTCGCAGGCAGCGATGCCGCAGTAGCCACCAACGCAGCTGGGGGTGGCGTGCGCCGCCTCGCAGCGTTTGCCGCAGCTCCCGCAGTTCTCGGGATCGGTGCGGTAGTTGCTCTCGCAACCATCGGCCGGGTCGTTGTTGCAGTTGTTGAAGCCGCCGTTGCAGCGATCGAGTTGGCACTGCCCGCCCACACACAGCGCCGAGGCGTTGGCGAAGACACAGGCGTTGCCGCACTGGCCGCAGTTGTTGGGATCCGAGCCCACCAGCGACTCGCAGCCGTTGAAGCCGGCCCCGTCGCAGTTGCCGTAGCCCGCCGTGCAGGAGTCGATGGCGCAGTCCACGCCCTCGCAGTGCCCAGTGGCGTGGGGCAGGCTGTTGCAGGTGCGGCCGCAAGCGCCGCAGTTCGCCGGATCGTCCACCACCGGCTGCTCGCAGCCGTTGGTGGCCACATGGTCGCAGTCGCCCCAGCCCACCTCGCAGCTCGCCACCCGGCACTGGCCCGACGTACAGCCGGCGCTGGCGTGGTCGAGGGTGCACACAGTGCCGCACTGGCCGCAGTTCTGCGGATCGGCGCTGGTCTGGATCTCGCAGCCGTCGCCAGCCACGCCGTTGCAGTCGGCCCAGCCCACCGCGCAGTTGCCAAGCTCGCACACGCCCTGGTTGCACACGCCCGAGGCGTGATCGTAGGTGCAGGCGTTGCCGCAGGCGTTGCAGTGCTGAGCGCTCGAGGTGAGGTCGGTCTCGCAGCCGTTCGTCGCCACGCCGTCGCAGTTGCCCCAGTTGGGAAGGCAGTTGGTGCCGGGCTGGCAGGTGCCACCGGTGCACTGACTGTCCATGTGTGGGTAGCCGCACACCACCCCGCAGCCGCCGCAGTTGTTGACGTCGCTCTGCACCGAGGACTCGCAGCCGTTCGCCGGTAGACCGTCGCAGTCGCCGTAGCCGGCCTCGCAGGCGCCGAGACACGCGCGCACCATGTCGATGGTGAAGCCATCGTTGGCGACCGAGCCGTCGCTGGTGAGGTTCACCTTCACCACCGAGCCGGGGATGTTGGGCGACCAGAACGGATCGTACTGGCCGCTGTAGGTGGCCACCACGTTGTCGTTGGAATCCAGCAAGCGCACATAGTCCCAGTTGCGCTCGACGTAGAGCAGCGAGAAATGCACCGACATCACGCTGGCGCCGGGCCGGCTGATGGTCCAGGTGTTGTTGTAGTTGTGGGGATAGGGGTGCGGCGACTGGACGTTCTCCGCGGTGTCGGCGCAGGTGGAGGGGTAGCAAATGCTGTCGATGCAGGAGTGGCCGACGGCGTGCGGCAGGTTGCACACGTTGCCGCAGGCGCCGCAGTTCCCCACGTCCGAGGTGACGTCCCGCTCGCAACCGCTTCCGACGTTGCCGTCGCAGTTGTCCCAACCCTCCTCGCAGGTGCCAACGGTGCACTGGCCGCCGGCGCAGCCGCCGCTGCCGTGGGGCACCGGCCCGCAGGTGGGGTTGCCGCAGCCGGTCAACCCGCAGTTCTGCGGATCGATGAGCGGGTTGCTCTCGCAGCCGTCGGCGAAGTCGTTGTTGCAGTCGAACCAGCCGCTCTCGCAGCCGGCCACCTGGCACATGCTGGCCACGCATTGGTTGATGGCGTGCGGGGCGGCGCAGGGGTGGCCGCACCAGCCGCAGTTCTGCACGCTGCTCGCGGTGTTGGTCTCGCAGCCGTCCGGGCCGGTGGCGGGATCGTCGTCGCAGTCGCCCAGCCCCGGCGGGCAGCGCCCGGCGTCGCACCAGGTGATGGCGTCGGCCACGAAGCCGTTGCCGGTCACCGAGCCGTCGCTGGTGAGCCGCAGCTTGATGGTGTTGCCGGTGACCACCGGGGTGCTGAAGGCCCCCAGCGCGCCGGAGTAGCTCGCCACCTCGACGTCGTTGGCGTCGAGCACGTGCACGTAGTCGTACCCGCGCTCGGTGTCGAAGGCCGAAAAGTGCACCCCGATCACCACCGCGCCCGGCTGGGTGATGGTCCAGGTGTTGTCGTAGTTGTCGGGATACGGGTGGGGGCTCTCCACCACCGGGTTGAGCGGGGTCTGGTTGACCGCGGTCACGCGCGCCCGGTCGGGGTTGGAGATGAGGCCGGTGGAGTCGGTCACGGTGAGGATGCCCTGATACTCGCCGCACACGTCGGCGTCGAAGGTCGGCGCCGGGGCGGTGGTGGAGGACAGCACGGCCGAGCTGTTGGCCGGGCGGTAGAACTGCCAGGCGTGGAAGATGGGATCGCCGTTGGGGTCGAAAGAGCGCGAGCCGTCCAGCGTCACGTGGGCGCCGGTAGGCACGGTCTGGTTGCCGCCGGCCAGCGCCACCGGAGGTAAGGGCACGCCGGACACGGCTTGCAGGGCGCGGAACGCGTTTACCCGCCCACCGCTGACGCAACGCCCCTGGAGGTCCGCCACCGGGTCGATGGTGCCGATCAGGGTGTTCTTCACTTGCATCATGTCGAGGTCGGGCCGGATGGAGAGGATGAGCGCGCACAGGCCCGCCACGTGCGGGCAAGCCATGGAGGTGCCGGACATCAGGTCGTAGCCCCCGCCGGGCCAGATGGTGGAAAGGATGTCCTCGCCCGGAGCGCCCACGTCCACCGTCACCAGGCCGTAGTTCGAGAAGCTGGCCTTCTGGTCGGTATGGGTGGTGGCCGCCACCGCGATGATGTTGTCGTAGGGCCAGGAGCTGGGCCAGTGCATGGTGGAGGGGTCGTCGGTGTCCTTGCCGATGCCGTCGGGATAACCGTTGCCGGCGGCCGCCACCAGGATGACGCCCATGCTGTTCGCGTAGGCCACCGCGTTCTCCAGCGTCTGGCTGTAGTGCTGCACCGTCCACCAGGAGCAGCTCATGATGCGGGCGCCGTTGTCCACCGCGTAGTGGATGGCCTCGGCGGCGTCCACGCAGTAGTCCTCGAGCTCCTGGTTGCCGATGATGCGCAGCGGCATGATGGTGACGCGCCAGTTGACGCCCACCACGCCCAGGTTGTTGTTGCCGACCGCGCCGATGATGCCCGAGCAGTGCGTGCCGTGACCGTAGTCGTCCATGGGGTTGTTGTTCTGGTTCTCGAAGTCCCAGCCGCGCACGTCATCGATGTAGCCGTTGTTGTCGTCGTCGATGCCGTTGCCCGGGATCTCGTCTGCGTTGGTCCACATGTTGGCGGCCAGGTCCGGGTGAGTGTAGTCCACGCCGGTGTCCAGCACCGCCACTACCACGTCGTAGGAGCCGATGGAGATGTCCCAGGCCTCGGGGGCGTCGATGTCGGCGTCCGCCACCCCGCCGGTCTGGCCGGTGTTGTTCATGCCCCAGCACTCGCTGTAGCGGGGATCGTTGGGAGTATTGAGCAAGCGGATCTTCCAGTTGGGCTCGGCGTAGGCCACGCGCGGGTCGCGGGCGATGCGCCGGGCGGCCTCCTCGGGGGTCTCCTTGCCGGACAGCCCCATGCGGTACAGGTCCAGGGGCTTGCGGTACTCGACCACCGAGAGCCCGAGGCTTTTCGCGATGGAAGCGGCCGAGAGCCGGTCCACCCCGGCGCGGAACTTGACCACCACCACCCCCGGCTCGTAGGGAATCCAGTTGGGATCGTCCGGGTACTGGATGGGCGGCCGGTGCTCGAGGGCGACCGACTTCTCCGGCACCGCCTTGGCCGCGCTCGCGGCCTGCAGGCCGGAGGAGCTCTCTGCCACGTCGGCGCCACCCTGACAGGCAGCCAACCCCAACATCATCGCGAACGCCAGCACCACCATCCATGACCGCTTCATGCTCTTCTCCTCCATGTAATGAGGATTCACCCTCGCCCGACCCACGATCTAGACAAAGGCTGGCACCGATCACAAGAGAAATCTTTGGCAAATGTTCGAGACCATCGCGCCTTGTGTGGTGCGCATGGCTCTGGTACAACCGCCCCATGCCAACCACACCGTATCCACTCCTTCACCATCATGAACTCCTGGAGCGCAAAACACGCGCATTGTGCGTGGGAGTCCCTGGACGCGGCCGGCCGCGGGGCCGAGAGAGCCAGCGCGGACGGTCGCGCGTCCGGGCCGGAATCACCAGCCGCGCCAGACGGGTCTGCTGGGCCTTGGCTGTCGCGCTGCTGCTTCCGGGCTGCGCCGGCGCCTTCCGGAGCGCCGCGCCGGAGGCGCAGGCCCCCGAGGACATCCGCTCGGTCATCGAGCACGCGCGGGACCGGGTCTACCCGGCGCTGGTCCACATCCAGGTGGTGTTCCTGCGCTACTTCGGCGGGCGCGAGACCAAGGAGAAGGCCGTCGGCAGCGGCACCATCATCTCCCCCGAGGGTTACGTCGTCACCAACCAGCACGTCACCAACAACGGCCGCCTGTTCCGCTGCATCCTGGCCGACCGCACCGAGCTGCCGGCCCGCCTGGTCGGCGAGGATCCGCTCACCGATCTTGCGGTGCTCAAGCTGGAGCTTACCAAGCTCCCGCCCGGCCAGGCGCTACCGGTGGCCGCCCTCGGCGACTCGAGCCGGCTCCAGGTCGGCGAGCTGGTGATGGCCATGGGCAGCCCCTTTGCCCTGTCGCGCTCGGTGACCCTGGGCATCGTGTCGAACCCCGAGCGGGTGTTCTTCGACGACATGGGCCTCGGCTCCCCCGACGAGATGGAGCTCGAGCCCGGCCAGCAGACAGGGGTGTTCACGCGCTGGATCCAGCACGACGCCATGATCATGCCCGGCTCCAGCGGCGGCCCGCTGGTCAACCTGCGCGGCGAGATCGTGGGCATCAACGAGCTGGGCGGCTTCGGCATGGGGTTCGCCATCCCCAGCAACCTGGCCCGCGGGGTGGTCGAGGCCCTGATCCAGAAGGGCGAGGTGTCGCGCTCGTGGATCGGCGTGTCCTTCGTGCCCATCACCGGCAGCGGGCAGACCCGCGGGGTGCTGGTGGACTCGGTCTTTCAGGGAGGGCCGGCGGACCGCGCCGGGCTGCGGGCCGGGGACGTGCTGGTACGCCTCGACGGCCAGGAGATCACGGTGCGCTTCCCCGAGGAGGTGCCCGCCCTGGCCAAGCGCATCTCCGAGCTCTCCGTGGGTTCGACCCTGGAGGCGGTCGTGCTGCGCGATGGCGCGCAGCGAGACGTCAAACTGGTCACCGAGCGGCTGGAACAGGACCGCAAGAAGGAAGAATGTCTGCGCACCTGGGGCCTGAGCGTCACCGACATCACCCGCAAGCTGGCCCGCGAGCTGCGCCTGGTCAGCCGCGAGGGCGTGCTCGTCACCGCGCTGCGCCCCGGTGGGCCGGCGGAGCTGGCCGAGCCATCGCTGCGTCCCGAGGACGTGATCGTGGCCGTGGACAACACCCCCGTTGCCGACCTAGGCGCGCTGCTGGAGCGCTACCAGCGTCTCACCCAGGAGGCGCAGAAACCCGAGCCGGTGGTGCTCGCCTTCCGGCGCGGTTCCAAGGAGCTGCTCACCTTGCTGCGGCCTCGTCCGGAGGTGCTGCGCCCGGCGCCCCGCGAGGTGCAGAAGGCCTGGATCGGCATCGAGACCCAGCCGGTGCTGGCGGACCTGGCCGAAAGGCTCTATCCGCCGGAGCGCGTGTTGCGAGGTTTCCGCATCATCCGGGTATTTCCCGGAACCCGGGCGGCCGAGGCCGGGCTCCAGGTGGGCGATCTCATCATCGCTCTCGACGACGAGCCGGTCATCCCCCAGACGGGCGCCGACGCGGGGATGCTGGCCCGCCGGGTGCGCCGGCACGCCATCGGCGACACCGTGAAGGTCCACCTCGTCCGCGGAAAAAACCTCGAGCTGCTGGACGTCCCCATCCAGCTCGAGCCGACGCGGGTCACGCCGGCCGAGGCGCGCCGCCACCGTGATCCGCTGTGGGAGATCACCGTGCGCGCGGTGACCTTCTTCGACCGCGCCGAGAACCGCTGGCCTGCCGAGGTCCGCGGAGTGTTGGTGGAGGAGATCGAGCGCGGCGGCCTGGCGGGTCTGGCCGGGCTGGAGCGGGGCGACCTGATCCAGTACCTGGGCGACCGGCCCATCCGAACGATCCGTGACTTTCGCCAGGCCCTGGAGGATTACGTGAAGCTCTGCCCGGAGCGCTTCCGCGTCATCGTCATGCGCGGGGTCAGGACCCGCGTCCTGTTCGCCGAGCGCGAGCGCAGCCTGGGAGAGAACTGCGGCGCGCCTCTGCCCGAGAAAGGACCGAAAAACCCATGAACCGGCTGCCGACGATCCTGTGGCTTTTCCTGCTGGTGTGCCCCGCGCCCATCCCCCAGGCCCACGCCGAGGAGTACCAGGACCTGGTGTCCAAGTACGGCGACGCCATCGTGACCATTCGCTATGTGCTGGAGGTCAAGGGCTTCGGCGGCGACAAGGCCCAGGAGAGCGAGAGCCAGATAAGCGGCGTGGTGATCGGCCCGAACGGCCTGGTGCTGTGCTCGAACGCCGTGCTGGGGGGCCTGATCATCGCCCTGCAGAGCATGTTCCTGCCCATCGGCGACGCGGAGAAGCCGGTGATCACCCCGACCGAGATCAAGGTGTTCGTGGGCAAGGGCTCGGAGGGCCTGCCGGGGACGCTCCTGGCCCGCGACACCGAGATGGACCTGGCCTGGATCCAGATCGACAACCCGCAGAACCGGCGCTTCGCCTTCGTGGATCTCTCCAAGGCGGCCGAGCCCAAGCTGGGCCAGCGCTTGCTCTCCCTGTGGCGCAAGAGCCGGGCCTTCGACTCCGCGCTGATGGTGGGCGAGGGCCGGGTGGCGGGCGTGACGAGCCGGCCGCGCGCGCTCTACTTTCCAAGCGGCGACCTGGGCAGCGTGCTGGGCCTGCCCGTCTTCAGCGCCGCCGGGCAGCCGCTCGGGGTGTGCGTGCTGCAACTCCCGGAGGCGGAGGGCGAGGGCAAGCGGCCCTCCCCCATGGAGATGATGGGGTTCTTCCTGCGCCTGCCGGAGCTCTCCACGGGCTCCATCCTCCCCGCCGCGGAGATCGTCAAATCGACGGAGCGCGCCGTAAAGAGCGCGTCGAAAAAATAGCAGAGCGCGCGGCAGGCCTCCATCAACGGAGCCGCTCCAGGTTGCGGCAGGCCGTGGGGAGAGAGAGCTTGTCGCACAACCGTTGATACTCCTCGCGGGCCTTGCCGAGCAGCTCGAGCTTCTCGAAAACCTGCCCGCGCAGCTCGCCGAGGTTGGCCTCCAGCATCAGCCACATCAGGCGTTCGGCCTGGGGCCGGTCCAGCGCGGCCACCCGCCGCAAGAAGGCGAGTTCGTCCTCCTCCCCTCCGTCCCCGCCGCGGCCCGAGAGCTTTTGCACCATCTTTACGATTTCGGCATCGGCAGCCGCCAGGTGAGGCTCGATGTACGGACGGCCCACCTCGCGGACCTGGTCCAGGAGCGCGAGCGCCTGGTCGTAGCGCTCGCGCATGAAGAAGCGCTGCGCGCCGAACACAGCCTGCTGGCAAAAGAGCAGGGCCTGCTCCATCCCCTTCGCCTGGGCCTTGAGCAACCGGAGCCCCTTGGCGAAGTACTGGTCCCGTTCCGCCTCGCTGGCGCCGCCCGCGCCGAAATCGCCCAGCACCATGTACTGCTCGGCCGTCGCCTTGCCGCGCCGGGCGAGTTCGCGCAGACGTTTCGCGATGGCTTCGGACTTCTTCTGCTGGGCCGCCGGCGGCAGGCGCATGAAATCCTCCACCTTCATCCCCAGCGCCCGCTCGCGCCACTCCCGCTCCACTCCAGTAGCGAGCTTGAAGAAGTGCGACTTCTTCTGTAGCTCGGCGAACTCGCGCGCCTCGCGCTCCATCCGCTCGCGCTCCTCGCGCCGCGCCTTTTCCTCGAGCGCGCGGGCCTTCTCGACGTCTTTTTGGGCCAGCTCCTCCTGGCCCGCCTCGCGGTAGCGGAAGGCGCGGTTGTGGTAGTAGGTGTGCAGCTCCGCCTGTCCGTAGTAGTAGCGCGCCGGGCGGGACAGTTCCTCCTCCTTGGCCTCGATGGCCCGGGTGGCGTCTGCGATGGCCTGCTCCTTGCGGCCGGCCTGGGCATTCAGCACGCTCCGGAGGTTGTAGAGATGGGCGCGGGCGATGGAGCCGAGCGCGATGGCGCGGTCGATGTCCTTTCGGATGTGCTGGTTGTGCCCCTCTCGGATGGCCCGCTGGCGCGCCCCGAGCTCGTCCGAAGCCCCCAGCTCGACCCCGGCGGTGAGCTCCTCGACCTCGATGAGGGCCCCACGGACGTTCACCCGCATGGCGTAGAACTCGGCCTCGCCCTCGGCGAGCGCCACCGCCCGATCGAGCGCGGCCAGGGCCTCGTCCAGCGCCTTCTTCTGCTCGCGCAGACGGGCCAGGCAGGCCTCATTCTTCTCCGGCCCCTCGTTGCACTCTCCCGGCGTCCCCATGTGGCGGGACCACAGCATGTCGGCCCGCTCGGCGTGCGCCGCGGCCAGCTCGGGATCGAGCGCGAGCGCCTGGTCCAGGGCCCGTGATTTCTGCTCTTCTTCCAAGACCGAAAGCGAACGGGCGTACTCGAGCCACAGCTCGGCCTTCTTCCGGTCCACCTGCTTCTTCTTCGCCACCGCGTCCGGCCGCGCGCCGGGGAGCTGGGGCTCGTTCTTCAGCCGGGAGAGCAGCTTGTCCGCCGCCTCGGCCACCGCGGCGCGGGCGGACTCGGCGAGGTAGGGCGCGCTCCCCGCCGCCAGCAGGCACCCGCTCTCGGCGGAGAACAACATGAGCGCAAGGCGCGCCGGTTTTTCCTTGGAGAGCGAGACCTTGAGCAGGGAGTTCGCCGACAGCTCCTGGCCCAGCTCGCACTGGAGCCGGTCGTCGAAGCGCGCCTCGAAGGAGCGCTTCTTCACCTTCTCCAGCTCGGCCGACTCGGCCTCGCCGGCGAGCAGCACGAGCTTTCCGCGAGAGAGGAGCTGTTCGCGCACCAGGTCGCGCAACCCCGCTGCGCCGCTGGAAGAGTCCAGGACGAGCCGAGGGCTCTTTTGCAGGTAGGACTCGATGGCCCGCTCGGCCTCGTCCACGTGGCCGTGGCTGACCAGCAGGTTTCCCTGCCAGCTCCACACGAAGGCCGCCGGGAGCTTCCCGCCCAGGCCAAAGGCCTCGGCGATCTTCCCCTCCGCGTCGCACACCGTCTCGTCGGGCATCCAGCCCGGGTTGACGCACTGGCCTTCCGGGTCGAGCGTACTCACCACCAGAAGGCGCAACCCCTGCGCGCGGTACTTCTCGTGCAGGGCCTTCCAGCGGGGGACGGCCTTCATGCAGGGTTCGCACCAGGTGGCGTAGAACTCCACCGCCAGAAGCCGCGTCCCCGGCCGGTCCAGCCAGCCCCGCACGTCGAGCTCGCCGGCATGCAACATGCCGGAACAAAAGATGATACTGGCAATGACGGGCACGACCTTGTTCATGGGCTCCTCCAGAAAGCGCCCCCTACACTTGCCGCATACCACCCCGCCGAGCAAGGGAAAACTCAGTTTGCGCCTGAATAGCGAAAGAAAAATTCCGTCTGCTGTTGCCAGTTGATCGGTTTTTTGATTTCTATAGCCCATGGCAATCCAAAGGAGCGACCCATGAACATGGCAAGGCTTGCGGCGGCGGGTTTGGCGATCGCTTCCCTGGTGGGAACGGCGGGCTGTTCGGGCGGAGGCCGGGGCCGCCCCACCCCCAACGTCACCCAGGAGAACCTGTGCGAGCAGGTGGCGGACGTCCTGTGCTACAACATGTTCGAGTGCTGCACCGGCAAGCAGATCGAGGACATCCTGGGGCTCACCATCACCGTCACCCACGACAAGTGCTTGCGCGACATGGAACTCATCTGCCAGGATGAGTTGGCGCCGCTGCTCTACGCGGTGGACAAGGGCACGGCGGTCATCCGGGAGGGCGAAACCCAGCTCTGCCTGGAGGCGCTGCTGGTGTCACCGGGGAGCTGCTTCCAGGTCGACTTCCAGGTCCCCTGGCAACAGTATTGCCGCGAGGTGTGGTGGTCGGGGTTGCAGAACGCCGGCCAGGACTGCGTGTACGACCTCGAGTGCCGCCCCGAACTCTACTGCGCCGCCGACCGCAAGTGCCGGGCCTACCCCCAGTTCAACGAGCTGTGCCCCTCCGGGGTGTGCGCCACCGGGCTGTACTGCTCTTACGAGGACGGCCGCTGCAAGGCCAAGAAGGGCGTCAACCAGGAGTGCCGCGACCCGATCGAGTGCCTGGAGGGCCTCTATTGTGGGCTGGACAACCTGCAGAAGTACGTGTGCCAGTCCCCGCGCAACTTCGGCGAGGCCTGCACGGCCGACTTCGAGTGCCAGAGCCAATTCTGCATCCCCGGCCTGTGCAACGACGGCAAGGAGTGCTACCGCAACGAGGACTGCACCGGGCGCTGCGAGTTCGGCAACCAGGTGTGCACCAACGACAGCCAGTGCCCCGGCAAGTGCCCCAACGGCACCACCACCTGCTTGTCCGACTACGATTGCTACAACATCGGCTCGGGGGTGTGCTTCCACGAGCGCTGCATCCGCGGCTGCAACGGCCAGCCGGTGTGCGGGCTCGAGTACCGGGTGATCGACTACTGCACGGACACCGTCGGGTTCTTCATGGAGGACTGAGCGGCGAAAAGCGCAGCCGGCCGGGGTTCATGATGCCGGCCGGGTCGAGCAGCCGGCGCACCGCATCCACCACGTCGCGATAAACGGGGTCCAGGCGCGCGCCGTGCGCCTCCCACACCCACTGCGGCGTCTTGTACGGAAAGAACCCGAGGGAGATGGCCATCTCGGCCAGCTCCCGGTTGGCGGCCTTCACCCGCGCCACCTCGCCCGGATCGGAGCGATCGAAGACGGATATCCAGCGCAGCACGCCGAAGTGCCCGCCCAGCATGGGCCGGCACACCACCACCGGCGAGAACCCGTGGTTGGAGAGGATCGCGCTGCCGCGCTGGTATCCTTCGGCGAAGCGGCTGGTCGGCCCGTAGGTGCCCACCCAGCTCAGGCCACCGCCATGCCCGTCCAGCAGAAAATCGAGCCGGGTGGGAAAGTCCGCGAACTTGCCGAAGCGCGGCTCGAGGCGGATCAGATCGGCGATGTCCAGCGGGCCGTCCAGCCGTGTGCCCGCCTGCCGCCACTCGCGCACCAGGCGCTCGATCACCTTCACCCGGGCCTCGAACAGCTCGCGGTGGTGGCCCGAGACGTCGAGGTACAAAAAGAGCAGCGGCTCCGCCGGGTCGCGCCACAGCGGCCGGTGGTCGCCGAAGAGCATCTTTCCCGAGGCCCAACTGAGCGCCCCCACATCGTCGGCCAGATCCTCGCGCGCCAGGCGCTGGAGCACCGCGAAGGCCTCGGCCGCGTCGTAGGCCATGAGGAAGAAGCGGCGCCGCTGCCCCGCGTTCGGCCACAGCTGGACCGCCAGGCGGGTGACGATGCCGGTGGTGCCGGCGAAGTTCACGAACAACCCCTCGAGCTGCGGGAAGGGCGCCCGGGCGCAGGGCTTTCCCCCGTAGGCCCAGTGGCCGGTCCGTAGCAGGCGCCCGTCGGGGAGCACCGCCTCCAGCGCGTTGATCCAGTACGAGGCCGAGCCGGCACGCAGCGAGAGGTTCGCCAGGCCGTCGAGCAGGCAGTTCGGCACGATGCCGCTCTCCGGCGGCGACAGCGGGTAGGCGAAACGCAGCTTTGGCGCCTCCTGCGCCAGGTGATCGTGGAGCTTCTGCCAGGTCACCCCCGGCTCGATCACCGCGAACAGGTCCTCCCGGTCCACCTCCAGCACGCGGTCCATGCGCCGCAGGTCCATCACCAGCCCGCCGCGCGCCGGGATGGCCAGCCCGCCCAGGTTGGTGTTGGCCACCACCGGGGTGATCGGCACGCGCTCCGCCGCGCACAGGCGAACCACCGCCTGCACCTCCTCGGGGCTCTCCGGGCACACCGCCACGGCCGGCTCCACGGGATCGTTCTCGGTCATGTCGCCGGCGTAGAGAACCAGCTTCGCCGGATCCGCGATCACCGCCTCCGTCCCGAGAGCGGTCACGAGCTTTTTTTGGAGTTCGTCCCGGTTCATCCGGCCTCCCGCGCCCGCAGCAAGGAGAGCAGCGGGAGCAACCGCCACACCCGGCCGCCCACGCGCAACCGCCCGCGCAAGAAGTTACGGACCAGCCCCCGCCCCAGGGTCAGGGCGAGGAGCGCCTCCAGATCGCCCCACACCCGGGCCACCGGGCGCGCCTCGGGCTGGCCGGCCTCCGGCACCCGCAGGATCACTTCCTCGCCAGAGACGTGCAACAAGAGCCGCATCGCCGAGGCGCGGATCTCGATCGGCCGCTCCACCTTGCGCATCCGTCGCGCCAGCCGTGGCTCCGAAAGCGCGCGTTCCAGGAGCGAGCGCAGGATATGACCCAGCAGGTTCATGCGCTCCGGCGGCGCGAACACCACCCTCATCATGTCACCTTCCGCGTCCCGTGGCGCGGCTCCAGCGCACCAGGACGAATTCGAAGATCTCGGCGCGATCGCCCTCCCGCAGCTCCCCGATGTCGATGCGGACCTCGCCCTGCGGCAGCTCGGTGTGGAGGACGAGAAATTCGTACTCGTCGCTGGTCTTCGTCTCCACGTCGCGCACCGCGCCCCAGGGGATCGGCCCGCGGCCGGCCTGCAGGTCCTCGATGCCGACGTCATCTACCCGGATCGCGAAGTCGCGCCGGCGCAGGGCGAGGAAACCCGCGCCGATGGTGGCCGCCCCGATCCCCGCGGCCAATAGCAGCTTCCAGCGATCCGGGTTGGGGAGCGCCACCTCCCGCCCGTCGACGGTCTCGATCACGGTGGGCGCGGCGAGGAAGAAGAGCGCCAGCATGGTGACCAGGTCCACCGCGCCCACGATGAACAGGTAGGTCGCCGTCCGGCGCGAGCGCCGGAACAGGCGCGGCCGGGACTCGATGGCCTTTTCCCGAACGCTTTTGTAAGGCGTGCCCATGCCCGCTCCCACCGCCAGGAATACCCACGGGCAGGTGAGCCTGTCAACCCGGGGCACGATCGACGGGGACGGCGGCCCTCTTTTTTGGTAAGCTACGTTCTTATCGTGGAGGTTTCCATGTCCCGACGCAGATTCCGGACGAGGGCTCTATGGCTTACCATCTGGCTCGCCGCGGCCGGGTGCGGCGGTGGCAATAGTCCCGAGCGGGAGGTGTTCGCAACCCGCATCGTCTCCGGCGATGAACTGCTCTCGGGTCGCATGACGCGGGGGCGGATCGGCGACTACAAGATCTGGAACCGCCACGTCTCCTTCGTGATCGCGGATGCCGGGCTCGTCGACGGTTACGGCCGCTACGGCGGGCGGGTGGTGGACGCCGACGTCACCCGCGCCCCGGGGGAAGCGGGGGCGAGCCAGCTCGGCGATCTCTTCTTCGGCTTCAACCAGCGCCTGTTCGAGCCGCTGTCGGCCGAGATCCTCTCCGACGGTTCCGACGGCCGCGCCGCGGTGCGCTTTTCCGGCCGGGACGCCCTGTTCGCCTGGCTGGCCTCGTTCCTCGGCGACATCTTCTCCATGGACACCATCGAGTGCGAGATGCGCATCACCTACTCGCTGGGGCCAGCGGATCGCGCGCTGCAGATCGACATCGAGCTGCAAAACCGCACCAACCAGCCGCGGCGCATCGACATGATGGAGGCGGCCCTCATCATGGGCGACGGGCTGGAGTCGTTCTTTCCGGGCGCGGGCTTCGACAAGGAGCAGCAGTACGGCGAGTTCCCGCTGTGGACGGGCATGGGCGAACGGCTGTCCTACGGCCTTCTCGGCGAGGGCCCGCTGGACATGATCTTCACCTACTCCAACATCGCCTTCGGAACTTACCCGGTCCAGGACGTGCCGGGAGGCGGCACGCTCGCCCTGACCCGACACCTGGCGGTCGCCGAGGGCGGGGTGGATCGGGTGCAGGCCATCCTGCGCGATCCGGCCGAACCTTTCGGGACGCTCTCCGGCTCCGTCCAGGCCGACGCGGCCGCGCTGTCCGAGGGGATCCGCCTGCACGTCCTCTCTGACGGCAAGCCCTTCTCGGTCGTCCGCGCCAGCGCCGACGGGACGTTCGCAGCCGAACTGCCGCCGGGGAGCTACACCGTCATCGCCAAGGCGCACGGCCACGCCCCGACCGAGAGCTCGCCGGTCGAGATCAGCGCCGGCCAAATTGCGCCGCTCGACCTTTCGTTGCCCGCCGCCACGCCCGTGTCGGTGGAGGTGACCTC
>CAZLNM010000106.1:0-18804 GCA_964561025.1 uncultured Myxococcales bacterium | reverse complement strand
GCAAGCTGCCCCGCGGCCAGAACGTCCCCATCCTGATGATCTCCGGCATCTACCGCGCCGTGAACCACCGCCAGGAGGCCATGCGCAAGTACGGGGTGGTGGAGTACCTGGACAAGCCGCTGCGCCTGCCCCAGGTGTTCGACTGCCTCAAGCAGGCCTTCGGGGCCGCCTACCCCTCGCCGGTGGCCGCCGAGGCCGAGAAGCAGGCCATCGACCAGAAGCCGCCCGAGCCCTACGCCAGCCCGGAGAGCCACCAGGAGACCGCCGAGGTGGAGCAGCGCGCCTCCGAGGTGTCGGCCGCCGCCGAGATCAACGGCAGCCTCGCCGAGACCTCCTTCCCGGAGCTCCTGGCCCGCCTGTACCGCGACAAGGCCGACGGGGCGCTGCTTCTGCAGCGGGGCAAGGTCAAGAAGATCGTGTACTTCAAGGGCGGCTACCCGGTGTTCGTGAAGAGCAACCTGCTCAACGAGTGCCTGGGCAAGGTGATGGTGCGGGAGAAGATGATCACCGAGGAGGAGTGCGAGGAGAGCATCCGGCGCATGAAGCAGAGCAACCGCCAGCAGGGCACGGTGCTCATCGAGATGGGCTGCATCTCCCCGCACAACCTGCAGTTCGCCCTCGAGCTGCAGCTGCACACCAAGCTGCTCGACCTCTTCGCCTGGGAGGAGGGCGAGTACCGCTACAACCCCAAGAGCAGCCTGCCCCCCACCACGGTGACGCTGGACTCCAGCACCGCGGCGCTGATCTACGCCGGCATCCGGGAGAAGATCCCGCTCCAGCGGCTGCAGCAACTGCTCGCCGGTTGCAGCGACGCCTACGTGGTGCCGCACCCCGATCCGCTGTTCCGCTTTCAGGACATGGAGCTCGACGCCGACGGGGAGGCCTTCGTGTCGCGGCTCAAGGGCAAGCACACGGTGCGGGAGATCCTGGACCTGGGCCTGGACAAGGAGCGGGCCTACCAGATCCTGTACGCGCTGCGCTGCGCCGGCATGATCGTGTTCGAGGCGGCCCCGCCCGCCGTGGAGGAACCCGAGCCGGAGGTCGAGGAGCCCGAGCCCACCCAGAAGCGGGAGCGCCCGGAGGTTCCGCCGCGCCCCGCCGGGGAGGCCGTGCCCCCGCCGCCCCCGCCCCGCGCCGGCCAACCGCCGCCCATCCGCGAGAAGGTCAAGGGCCGCCTGGCCGAGTGCGGCGGGGTGCCGGTCCCCGAGATCAGCGAGAGCCCGCGCGCGGGCCTCAACCTCTCGCCCGAGGACCGCGACCTGCGCGAGAAGCTGGTGCGCCGCATCATGGAGATGCGCAAGCAGGACTACTTCGACATCCTGGGCGTCTCCAAGAACGCCTCCACCTCCGAGATCAAGAAGGCCTACTTCTCGCTGGCCAAGCAGTACCACCCCGACCGCATCGCCGTCTCCAGCACCGCCGAGATCCGCACCCTGGCGGACGAGATCTTCTCGCTGCTCTCCACCGCCAACGAGGTGCTCACCGACGAGGATCGGCGCGCCCAGTACCTGGAGGAGCTGTCCTCCGGGGCCAAGCGCGGCGTCTCCAGCGAGGTGTCCAAGATCCTCTCCGCCGAGGGCCTGTTCCAGAAAGGCGAGATCGCGCTGCGGCGGCGGGACTACCCCCAGGCGCTCAAGCTCTTCGAGGAGGCGGCGCGCCTGTGCCCGGAGGAGGGCGAGTTCCACGCCTACCTGGGCTGGACCATGTTCCAGAACGATCCCAAGAACGAGGACGTGGTGCGCCGGGCGCGGGACGAGCTCAACCAGGCCATCTCGCTCAACCCCAAGGTGGACAAGGCCTACCTGTTCTTGGGCTACATCTACAAGGCCATGAACTACAAGGAGATGGCCGAGCACGAGTTCGAGAAGGCCATCCAGTGCAACCCCGACTGCACCGAGGCGCTGCGGGAGCTCAGGCTCCTCAACCTGCGCAAGAAAGAAAGCCGCAAGAAGGGCGGGCTGTTCAAGCGGGGATAGGGCCGCGCGCGCGGCGAGGTGAGCCATGAACCAGCCCATTCCGTTCGGCAAGTACACCCTCACCGAACGCCTGGCCGCCGGGGCCTTCGCCGAGATCTTCCGGGCGGTCACCCGCACCGCCGGCGGCACCAACCTGGTGGTGGTGGTGAAGCGCATCCTGCCCGAGGCCAGCCAGAACCCCGAGTTCTCGGCCAACTTCCTGGAGGAGGCCCGCCTGGCCTCCCAGCTCGCCCACCCCAACATCGCCCGGGTGTACGAGTGGGGGCGCCACCAGGACTCCTTCTTCATCGCCATGGAGTACATCGAGGGCACCAACCTGGCCTCGCTCGAGCAGTCCCTGGCCGAACAGGGGGCGCGCTTCCCGCCGACGCTGGGCATCTACGTGGCCTGCGAGGTGCTCCAGGGCCTCGGCTACGCCCACACCTTGAAGGACGCCTTCGGCAACCCGCTGGGCATCGTGCACCGCGGGGTCAACCCGCCCAACATCGTGCTCTCCTCCACCGGCGAGGTGAAACTGGTGGACTTCGGGCTGGCGCGGGCCACCTTCCGGGTGCGCCCCACCGCCCCCGGCGCCTTCGCCCCGCAGGCCACCTACGCCGCCCCCGAGCAGCTCCGCCACCGGGCCGTGGACCACCGCGCGGACATCTTCTCCGTGGGCGTGGTGCTGTACGAGATCCTCACCGGGCTCAAGCTCCGCTCCGCCGGAGACGAGGCCGGCCTCCAGGGGGTGCTGGCCGCGGCCCGCGAGCGCCCGCCCTCCCGCGTGCACCCCGACATCCCGGTGGAGCTCGACGAGGCCGTGTTCGCGGCCATGGCCGAGGATCCCGCGCAGCGCCCGCAGAGCGCCGAGGCCCTACGCGAGCGGCTCATGGGCTTCCTCCAGCGCTGGGACCGCCAGGCCGACGCCGAGGCGCTCTCGGCCTTTTTGGTGGACACGCTGTCGGGGCGCGCCCGCAGCCACCAGCAGAACGCGCGCTTCGCCTTCGGCGAGGCCACCAGCCAGTGGATGGCCCGGGGAGAGAACCTCGAGGAGCTGGTGAAGCTCACCCCCTCGCAGAAGGAAACCGCCGACGGGTTCTTGCAGGACTTCGGACCGGGGGCCTCCCCGCCCGGGCCGTCCGCCCCGCCCGCCGCCCCGGCAGAGCCGGCCCTCTCCGCCGCGCCCGCCCTCTCCGCCCCCGCCCCGCTCATGGAAGCCCCGCCGCGCGGCAGGTTCTCCACCGGCGAGACGGTGATGGCGGTGGAGGCCAGCGGCCTGGGGCGCGGCCGGCTGTGGAAGAACCTGGCCTGGGTGTTGGGCGCGCTGGTCTTGCTGGGCCTGGCCGGCTACTGGTTCGCCACCCGCCTCAGCTCGGGCGCGGGGGCCACCGCCGCAGCCGACGCCGGGCCGGCCCCGGTGGAGAAGTACGCCGGCGAGATCCAGCTCAAGGTCACGCCCGAGGTGGCGGTGGTGCTCATCGACGGCGATCCCTACCGGCCGGACGGCAACCCGCCCAAGCTTCTGGGTGTGCGCGCCGGGACGCACCGGGTCCGCCTGGTGGCCCCGGGCCACCTCCCCTGGGAAGGCGAGCTGACCTTCGCGGCGGATCAGCCCGGCCTGATCGAGCAGACGCTCTCCCCGCGCAAGGGAAAGCTCACCCTCAAGTCCGACCCGCCGGGCGCGGACATCTTCATCGACAACAAGAAGGTCGGCCGCACCCCGAAGACCATCGAGGGTGTCGAGGCCCACCGCGAGCACGCGGTGGTGCTGCGGGCCAAGAAATACAAGGATCTCAAGTTCAAGATCGAGCGCACCGACTGGCCGGAGGATGTCGAGGCGCCGCTCCTCATCGAGAAGAAGCTGGAGCGGGCCGGCGGCGCGAAGCCCCCCAAGAAGCCGCGCGGCCGGTGAGTCGGTCCGGGATCCAGCACGACGACATGCGCATGTTCGCGGCTGACATCGCTGTGCGCGACCGCTCACCGGGCCCGGGCCTGCGGTGCGGCGGATCTTGGTGAGCCAGCGCGCTCGGCCGCTCCAGGGGAGGCGGTATGACGGCGACGCCAGGGGATCGTGACAGGCGAGACGACGAGGTGGTGGTGGCGGCGGTGGCGCGCACGCCGTTCGGCAAGTTCGGCGGGGCGCTGCGCAACGTACCGGCGGTGGAGCTCATGGTACGGGTGGTGCGGGCGCTGCTCGAGCGCGCCCACCTGACCCCGGAGCGCATCGACGAGCTCGCCCTCGGCTGCTGCGCGCCCCACGAGACCGACGGCGTGGCGGCGGTGGTGGCCCGGCAGGTGCTGCTCAAGGCGGGGCTGCCTCCCGAACGCCGCTCCCTCACCATCGACCGGGCCTGCTGCTCCGCCATGACGGCCTGCGCCTTTTGCTGGCGCTCGCTGGTGCTCGGCGAGGCCGGCGTGTGCATCGCCGGCGGCACCGAGAACATGAGCCGCATCCCCCACCTGGTGCGGAACCTGCGCTGGGGCGTGCGGGTGGGCTCGCCGGTGATCGAGGATCCGCTGCTGGGCATGAGCTACCGCGAGTTTCGCCCGGTGAGCGTGGACGCGGGCGAGGTGGCGCTGGAGCACGGCGTGACGCGGCAGGAGCAGGACGAGTGGGCGGCGCTCAGCCAGGCGCGCTACCAGGCGGCCCGCGCCCGCGGCGTCTTCGCGGAGGAGATCGTGCCCGTCGCGGGAGAGGGCCCGCGCGGCGAGGCCGTCGAGGTGCGCGAGGATGAGCTGCCCCGGCCGGACACCACCGTGGAGAAGCTGTCCCGCCTGCCCACGGTGTACGGCAGCCCCACCGTGACCGCCGGCAACGCCCCCGGCCTGGACGCCGGCGCGGCCGGGGTGGTGCTCGCCACACGGCGCGCGGCGCGGGAGCTGGGCCTCGAGCCGCTGGCGCGCCTGGTGGCGGTGGTCTCCACCGCCGAACCGCCGCGCCAGATCGCCACCGTGCCGGCGGCCGCCATCCGGGCTGGCCTCGCGCGGGTGGGTTGGTCGCTCGCGGATCTTTCGCTCATCGAGATCAACGAGGCCTTCGCGGTCATGCCGCTGGTCTCGTCCAAGCTCCTTTCCGGCGGCGATCCCAAGGCCACCGAGGCGCTGCGGCAGAAGATCAACATAAACGGCGGGGCCATCGCCATCGGCCACCCCATCGGGGCCAGCGGGGCGCGCATCCTGCTCACCCTGATCCTCGAGCTGCGCCGCCGGGGCGGCGGGCGAGGGGCGGCGGCCATCTGCGGCGGCCTGGCGCAAGGGGATTGCGCCCTGGTGGAAGTGTGATATTGGTTGCGGCATGAAGATCGCGGTCATCGGCGGCGGCAGCACCTACACCCCGGAGCTGCTGGGGGGCTTCATCCGCGAGGAGAAGGCCCTCGGCCTCGCCGAGCTGTGGCTGGTGGACGTGGACGCCCGCCGGCTCGACATCGTGGGCGGCTTTTGCCAGCGCATGGCCCGCGCCGCCGGCGCGCGCTTCGCCGTGCGCCTCACCGGCGAGCGCGCCGCGGCCCTGGACGGGGCGGCCTTCGTGCTCACCCAGATCCGGGTGGGCGGGCAGGAGGGGCGCCACCGGGACATCCAGCTCGGCCTGCGCCACGGCCTGATCGGCCAGGAGACCACCGGGGTGGGCGGCTGCGCCAAGGCGCTGCGCACCATCCCGGTGCTGCTCTCGCTCTCGGACGAGATGCGCGCGCGCTGCCCGGAGGCCTGGCTGATCAACTTCACCAACCCCTCGGGCCTGGTCACCGAGGCGCTGCTGCGGTACGGCCATCCGCGCACCATCGGGCTGTGCAACATCCCCATCACCATGCAGCTGGAGATCGCCGCGCGCCTGGGCGTGGAGCCGTCGCGCGTGCAGCTCGACTACGTCGGGCTCAACCACCTGGGCTGGGTGCGCCGGGTGCTGGTGGACGGCCAGGATGTCTTGCCGGGCATGATCGAGCACCTGCTGGGGGCGGGCCGGCCGGCCAACCTACCCGAGGAGCTGGACTTTCCCCCGGAGTTTTTGCGCGCGCTCGGCATGATCCCCAACTCCTACCTCCACTATTACTACGCCACGCGCCGGGCGCTGGAGGGGCTCCGCGCCGCGCCGCGCGACCGCGCCCAGGAGGTCATGGAGATCGAAGGCGAGCTGCTCGCGCACTACGCCGACGTACGGCAAGACACGCCGCCGGCCGCCCTGGCCCGCCGCGGCGGCGCGCACTACAGCACCGCGGCGCTGCATCTCATCTGCGCCATCCACGGCGACCGGGCCGAGCGCCAGGTGGTCAACGTGGCCGCGGGCGGCGCCGTGCCCGGCCTGGATCCTCGCTCGGTGGTGGAGATCGGCTGCGCGGTGGGCCGATCCGGCGCGCGCGCGCTGCCGGTCGAGCCGCTGCCGCCCGAGATCCGCGGTCTGCTACAGCACGTGAAGGCCTACGAGGAGCTGACGATCGAAGCCGCGGTGACGCGCAGCCGCCGGCACGCCATCCTGGCGCTCTCGACGCACCCTTTGGTGGCCGACGCGGAGCTGGCGGTCACGCTCGCCGACGAGATCGCCGTCGAGCATTCCCTGGAC
Organism: uncultured Myxococcales bacterium; assembly: GCA_964561025.1. Taxonomy (GTDB): domain Bacteria; phylum Myxococcota; class B64-G9; order B64-G9; family B64-G9; genus JAAZNF01. The sequence continues at coordinate 12,294 of CAZLNM010000106.1, read as the reverse complement.
TGGTTGAGGAGGGAGGAGCCATGAACGAAGCCGACGCGGCCCCCGAGGTCACCGTCGCCGAACGCCTGGGGTTTTCTCGCAAGGACGTGCTGCTCATCATCAACGCCGACGACGCCGGCATGTGCCACTCGGTGAACGCCGGCATCGAGCGCGCCATGACCGCGGGCCTGGTGACCTCCACCACCCTGATGGCGCCCTGCCCGTGGGCGCGCGACTTCGCCGACCGCGCCCGGCGCAATCCCGCCCTCAAGGTGGGCGTGCACCTCACCGGCACCAGCGAGTGGCGCACCTACCGCTGGGGGCCGGTGGCGCCGCGCGAGCAGGTGCCGAGCCTGCTCGACCCGCACGGCTGCTTCTGGCCCTCGGCCGAGGAGTTCTGCGCCCACGCCGACCCGCGCGAGGCCGAGCTCGAGTGGCGCGCCCAGATCGAGCGGGTGCTCTCCTTCGGCCTGCACCCCACCCACATCGACTCCCACATGGGGGTGTTCCACTTCAAGGACGAGCTGTTCGCGGCGGCCAAACGGCTCGCCGAGGAGTACCAGCTCACCCTGCGCGACGGCTACCCGCCGAGGCTCCGGGAGCTGCAGGCCGAGGGCTTCTGCGTGGTCGATTATCTGTACTGGGACACCCATGATGTCCCGCTGGAGAAGCGCCGCGATCACTACCTCGAGTTCTTCAACATGCTCAGCCCCGGCCTGTGGGAGCTGGCCATCCACCCCGCCGAGCCCACCGAGGAGCTGCGCGGCGTGGGCGGCATGTGGCAGCGGCGCGGCTTCGACCTGGAGTTCTTCACCAACGCCGAGACCCGCGAGCTGGTCGAGGGCAAGGGCATCCACCTCATCGGCTACGACCGGCTGCAAGCGGTGACGGCCGAGCTGCGCCGCTGGAGGTAGCCGCGCCTTGTCGCCCACGAGCGATCAGATTTTGGCGAAGCTCTGGCAGAGCGGCCTGTGGGATCCGCTGCTCGGCGCGCTGGGGCTGCTCAACCGCGTATTGCCCCTGGAGCGCCCGCGGCGCCCGCTGCCGGCGCCGGAGAAGCCCGGCCTGCTTCCGCGCCCCGCCGTCCGAGAGAAGGTGCTCGTCGCCGGGGCGGCCGTCGAGGACATCACCCCGTTGCGGCCGGAGGGCGTCTACCTGGCCGGGTTCGCCGCCGACCGCAAGGCGCTGGGGGTGCGCGATCCCATCTCGGCCCGCGCGCTGTACCTCCACGATGGAGAGACGCCGCTCTTGCTCATCTGCCTGGACCTCATCGGGCTCTCGCGCGCGCGGGTGGAGCGCATCCGGGCCCGTATCTTTGGCACCCACCGGGAGAACGTCATCGTCCACTGCACCCACAACCACCAGGGCCCGGACACGCTGGGGTTGTGGGGCAAGTCCCTGTTCGGCTTTCTGCCGGTGAAGTCGGGCCTCGACGACGCCTACCTCGGCCTCGTCGAGCGCAAGGCCGCTCGCGCGGCCGAGCGGGCGGTGGAGGCGGCGGTCCCGGCGCGGCTGAGCTTCGCCCAGGCGGAGTTCGACCGGGAGGGGCGCTGGGTGAAGAACGAGCACGGCGCGAGCCAGGACCGGACGGCGCGCTTCCTGCAAGCCCGCGCCGCGGACGGCGCGGTGATCGCCACCCTGGTCCAGCACGCCTGCCACCCCGAGACCCTGTGGCGCGAAGGCCGGGTGATCTCCGCGGACTTCTGCGGGGCCTGTTGCCGGGCCATCGAGCAGGAGCTGGGCGGGGTGGCGCTGTACGCCAACGGCGCGCTCGGGGCCATGGTGACCACCGCCCTCGACCGCAGCGAGTCCGAGGCCGAGCGCGAGCGCTTCCTGGACGGCCTGGGCGAGGCCCTGGCGGCCCTGGCCAAGGAACGACTCTCGCGCGCCCGGCCCGCCGCCCGGCCGCGCATCCGCATCGCGTGCAAGAAAATTCACTTTCCCGCGCGCGAGAACCGCCTGTTCGTCATGCTGCACCGGCTGGGCATCGTGGAGGCGCGCGACATCGGCGACAGCGTCGAGTCGGAGGCGACGCTGGTCCGCATCGGGCCGGCGAGCATCTTGTCTCTCCCCGGCGAGCCCGAACCCGAGGCGGCGCAGGCGCTGCTCGCCGGGGTCTTGGGCCGGCCCCGTTTTTTGTTGGGCCTCGCCAACGACGAGCTGGGGTACCTGATGCCGCCGCAGAAGTTCTCCGACCCGGCCTACGCCTACGAGTGCGCCATGAGCCCCGGGCCGTCGGCGCTGTCGGTGTTGCAAGATTGCGTGCGAGAACTGGAGGAGCGCTTGAAGCCGGCGGGCCCCCGTCCCGCGAGAGCCGCGGGCACCATCGGCCGCGCCAGAGGAAAAGTCCGCGCAAGGCGCGCGCCAGACGCAAACCGAGATCCGCCTACCCAGGGAGGTAACGAGTGAGAACACTGACATGGAGCACCGCGCTCGCGATCCTGCTTCTGCCCGGGACCGCCCCGGCCGGCTTCTGGGACAGCTACACGCGCTTCTGGGACGAGAAGATCGAGCAGGTCATCGATCTCGACCTGTACGGCGCCTCGGCGCAGCTCCCCGAAGGCATCTTCAGCTTCAAGGTGGACTGGAACGACCGGGTGGCGGCCGGGCGCTACGGCAACCACCGGGAGAAGCAGCCCATCGTGCTGCCCATCAACTTCAACGGCCCGGACGGCAGCACCATGCTGGCCCTCGACCTGGGCGCCTCGGGCCGCGGCGGCGGCATCACCTTGCAGTTCTCCTACGGCATCACCGACATGCTCAACTTCTACATCGAGGTGCCGCTCATCTACATGGACGTGCAGATGCGCCCCAAGCTGCGCCACCTGTCGCCCGACGCCCAGATGGTGATCAACGGCTTCTTGCCGGCGGACTACCCGCACATCCAGAGCGAGTGGTTCGATTCCAGCGGCCGCACCACCGACCGCTACCTCAACGAGGCCTCAGAGTGGCTGCTCAACTACCTGCCGCGCCTGGGCCGGCCGGCGCTCATCTCGGGCGGCGACTACCCGCCGGAGCTGGGTCCGGGCAAGGCCTACCACTCGGGCGGGGCGGTGTTAGCGGACATGAACCTGGGCTTCTCCTGGAACTTCTACCGCTCGAGCCGCTGGTCGGGGGCCTTCACCCCCCGGGTGTTCTTGCCCACCGGCAACCTGGCCGATCCCAACAGCTCGCTCACCCTGGGCACGGGCCCCGAGCTCGACCGGGGCGTGGGCTCGTTCGGGGTGAGTTTCACCCAGGACTACGACCTGCGCCTGTTCAAGTACAAGCACTGGGTGGACGTGGTGGTCACCGGCGAGTTCACTTACACCTACCGCTTCGCGGGCAAGCGCCGTTACCCCGACTTCCCCAAGCCCACCCCGGACGGCGAGCGCCTGCTGGACCTCCTGGACCCCGAGCGGCAGTACTTCCCCGACATGTCGGATCTCACCGGAAAGACCTACAAGGTCATCCCCGGCTCGAGCGTGCAGGTGATGGGCAGCCTCAGCGTCTCGGTGCTGTTCTTCGCCTTCTCGGCCAGCATCGGCTACGGCTACAACCAGGAGCCGGAGTTCCACGCCGACCGGCGCTTCGAGACCATGGTGCGCTCGCTGGAGATGGCCCTGGCCGGCCACATGGAGCTCATGAAGCTGGCGGCCGGGGTGAACCTCTTGCCCTTCTACATCCCGCTGCAGATCACCTACCAGTACGAGCGCTCCATCGGCGGCCGCAACTCGATCTACTTCACCGACGACCACTGGCTGACCATCAAGGGCTTCTTGCCCACCCGGTTCTAACGCGGAGGCGCGTCATGAAGACGACCGAATCTTATAAGAGCCCTTGCTTCGTGTGCCTAGACACCTCCAGCGCGACCGGCCGCGGGAGCCGTCCTCGATGGCGAGATGAAAATGCGAATCAGCGCCTGGCGGCGCCGCCCGCGGAGCGAGCGCGGCCAGAGGCGAGCTTGCGAGCCGCGGCGTCGGTGCGGCAGCAGCGAAAGCAGTGCCTTGCCCTCGTCCTGGCGCTCGGCCTCCTCGCCGCGGCCGGGGCCGCCGCCCAGGACGAGCCCGCCCCCGCGCCGGCGGCAGAGGAGCCTGCCTCGGTCGAGGCCCCCGCGCCGGTGGCTCCGGAGCAACCCGTGGAGACGGCGCCCGCCCCGCTGGTCCAGGCCAAGAACGACCGCGCCTGGATCGTGTACCAGATGGGCGCCGCCGCCGGGGGGCTGGGCATGGGCGGGGCCGACGGGGTGTTCGGCTTCAACCACGCCTTCAACTTTCCGGTGTGGCAACGCCTGTGGATCGGCATCCGGCCGGCGCTGCACTACGTCATGCCCGGCGGGGCGGGCTTCGACGCCGCCTGGCTGAACGCCGACGTGGACGCGCAGGTGAACATCGCCTTCGAGCCGGTGCGCATCTACGGGCTGCTCTCCGGCGGCTACGCCTTCGCCTGCGACCCCGATCTCTTCGGGGGCCTGGCCCACGGCTGGAGCGCCTCCGCCGCCATCGGCGCCGCCTGGGTGCCGGGCGGGCGCGGCAGCGGCCTGTTCGCCGAGCTGGGCTTCTTGCTGGGCCGGGCGGGCCGCGCGCAGACGGTGCTGGCGCGCGACGCGCAGGGCCAGCCCATCCCCGGCCCCGACGGGCTCACCTGGGAGACGCGGGAGACCACGCGGCGCTTCGAGCTCACCACGGTGTTTCTCAACGTCGGCGTGGTGTACCAGCCCTGACGGGGGGCGCCCATGCCCATCACGAAACAGGAGCTGTCATCCCAGCTGGCCGGCCTCCGCTACCGCCACACCCTGTTCGCCGGCGCCGAGCTGCGCCACCTGCCCAAGGTGCTGCGCGCGGGGGAGCGGCTGCTGGCCCTGGCCCGCGGCAAGCACGAGGGGGTGAAGTGGCTGATCGCCGCCACCGACCAGCGCCTGCTGCTGCTCGACAAGGGCCTGTTCTACAGCCTCAAGCTGCTGGAGCTTCCCCTGCGCGAGATCCAGACCATCCAGCAGAAGGCCGGGGCGCTGCGCGGCGAGCTGGCCATCACCACCGCCAGCGGGGTGCGGCAGATCACGCACCTTCGGCGCCGGGCCGCGCTGGCCGTCGCCGACATCGTGTCGCAGAAGATCGCTGAGCTCCCCGCCCGCGCGCCGCAGGCGCCCGCGGGCGCGGCTGCGACGGACGACAAGCTGTCCTCGCTGGAACGGCTCCAGAAACTGCGCGACAGCGGCGTGCTCACCCCGGACGAGTTTGCCGCCGAGAAGGCGAAGATCCTGGGCAGGTCCTGACGCTCCCCGACCGGGGAGCCGGCTCAACCTCAACCACCGCCCAACGGGCCGCTCGAACAGCCGGCCGCCTTGCCGCCGCCGCCGAACAGCGCCCGCACGTTCGCCGGCAGCCGGAACATCCTCGCCTTTTTGCCGCAGCGCGGACACTGGGCCTCGTCGTCGCGCTCGCTCGAAGAGCGCAGCAGCTCGAAGCGTTCGCCGCACTTTGGGCAGCGATACTCGTAGAGCGGCATGACCGCCCTCCTCGCCTCAGTTGGCCGGCGGGGCCGGGTGCTTCTTGGCCCACTTCTCGAGGAAGCGGTCCAGCATCTTGGCGATGTCGGGCTTGGGGCGCAGGCCCACCATGGCGTCGGCCACCTCGCGCCCGTCGAAGAGCACCAGGGTGGGGATGCTGCGGATGCCGAGCGCGGTGGGCACCTGCGGGTTCTCCTGGGTGTCGAGCTTCACCACCTTGACCCGGCCCTGGTAGTCACGGCCGATCTCCTCGACGATGGGAGCCAGCATCCGGCAGGGGCCGCACCAGGGCGCCCAGAAGTCGACGAGCACCGGCACCTTGGACTGGACGACTTCCGTCTCGAAATTCGCGTCGGTTACATGAGTGATTGACATATTGGCCTCCTTATTGGCTTTCCTGAAATCTCACATCGCAACATTTGTGCCAATCCCAAGAATGCCGCACCAACATAAATAAAATAAAAATATCAAACAATTAGAAGAATCGAGCAAGGTGCTTCAGGCTGTTTTACAATTGCGAGAAACGATGCAATCGGGATGTTGCAACATGATGCAACACTCCGGGTGACGGCAGGCTATTTCTTGAGCACCACCCGGCAATCGACGGCCGTCGCGCCTTTTCCCTCGGCAAAAACCATCAAAGGATTCACGTCCAGCTCCGAAATTTCTGGGAAAGCAAGCGCAAGGTGCCCCAAGGCCACCAGCGCCTGTTTGATGGCATTCACGTCCCGCGGCGCCTGGCCGCGCACGCCTTTCAATAGCGGGTAGCTCTTGAGGGACCGGATCATGGCGTCGATCTCCTGCTCCTCGCAGGGGACCACCCGCATGGCCGCGTCGCGGAACACCTCGACGAACACCCCGCCCAGCCCCACCAGGACGACCGGCCCGAAGTTGGGATCGCACTTTATGCCCAGGATGACCTCGCGCGCGGAGGCGATCATCGGCTGGACGACGAGCGAGAAGTTCTCGTCCCCCGCCCGGCGGGCGACGCCGGCCATGGCCTCCCACGTCGCCGGAGCGTCCGCCGCGCGTACGTTGAGCTGCACGCCGCCGAGGTCGCTCTTGTGGGAGAGCTTTGCGCTCGAAAGCTTCACCGCCGCCGGGCCGCCGATCCTGGCGAGCGCCTGCTCGAGCTCGCCGCGGCTCCTTGCCTCGATGAAATCCGCCACCGGAATCCGCGCCGCGCGCAGGACGTTCAGCGCCTCGGGGAGCAGCAGCGAGCGGTTTTCGGAAAGGGCGCGATCGAGGATGGCGCGCACGGCGCCTCGATCGATCGGCCAATCCGGAAGGCGCGGCTCCGGCCGGGCGTCGTGCTGGAAGTCCCGCACCAGCGAGAGCGCGTGGATGACGTCCTCGACCGCAGTGAACACCGGGTGGGGCAGGGTCTTGCGCAGCACGTTGAGCTCCTCGTGGTCGGTGGCCACGCAGATGGCCACCGGCTTTCCCACCTCGAAGGTCAGCTCCTCGATGCGGCGGAACAACGCCTGCGAGCGCTCGCCTTCCATACCGGCGATGTAGGTGTGCAAAAACACCACCCCGTCCACCTGGGGAAGCCGGAGCGTCTGCTCGATGATGCGCACGTACATGTCGAAGTCGAAGAGATCCCCGAGGTCCAGCGGGTTGGTCAGCCGGATGACGCTGGCGCGAAAGTGCTTCTCGATGGAGCGCAGAAACTCCTCGGGGAAGGACGCCAGCTCGAAGCCGCTCTTCTCGCAGGCGTCGGCCGCCATGACGGCGTGGCCGCCCGAGCGCGAGATGACGGCCAGGCGGTTGCCGCGCAGCCGGGGCAGGGGGAGGATCTTGAGGTAGTTCACCAGGGTGTCGGCGTCGTCGAAGCGGGCGATGCCCACCTGGGCCAGGGCGGCGGTCACCACCGCGTCGTCGCCGGAGAGCGAGGCGGTGTGCGACTGGGCGATCTCGCGCGCCAGGGAGCCGATGTTCGACTTGTGCAGCAGGATGGGCTTGCTGGTCCTGCGGGCGATGTCCATCAGGCGCCGCCCGTCGGAGATGCCCTCCAGGTACATGACGATGATGTCGGTGTCGGGGTCGCCGTTCAGGTACTCGAGCAGGTCGCACTCGTTGATGTCGAGCTTGTTCCCGATGCTCACGAACTTGGACACCCCGAGGTTCTCGGAGGCCAGCACGTTGAGGTAGCTCAGGCCCACCCCGCCCGACTGGGACAGGATGGACACGCGCCCGCGGCGGAACACGTCCTTGAGCCGGGCGAAGGGCACCACCAGGCCGTTCTTGAAGTTGGCCACCCCGATGCCGTTGGGGCCGATGAAGCGGATGCCGTGGCGCCGGGCGATGTCCTGCACCTGTTTCTGCAGGGCCACGCCCTCGGGGCCGTACTCGCCGAAGCCGGCCGACTCGATGATGACGCGGCGGATGCCCTTCTGGCCGCACTCCTCCAGCACCCCCGGCACGAAGCGCGCCGGCACCAGCACCACGGCCAGATCCACGGCGTCGGGGATGTCGGAGACCGAGCGGTGGATGCGCCGGCCGAAGGCGTTGCCGCCGCGCGGGCCCACCTGGTAGATGATGCCGTCGAAGGAGAACTCGTGCAGGTTCTGCACGATGCTGCGGGCCAGGTTGTCGGGCGAGTCCGACACCCCCACCACGGCCACGGTGCGGCTGTTGAAAAAGGCGTCCATGGGGCGCTCCTGTGAAAAAAGGCGCAGGGATGCTATGCGGTCCGCCGCTTGAAATCAAATCCCGCCGGAGCGGCGAGCTGGCCGGGCGCTCGGCCGCTTGATCGGGACCGGCCGGTCTGGTAACCAGCGACTCATGCCCGCCTGGCTGGATAACCCGGTGCTGCTCGGCTTCCTGGCCTCGCTGGCCGCGGGCCTGGCCACGGGAGTGGGGGCGCTGCCAATCTTCTTTTTGCGGCGCTTTTCCGAGCGGGTCATGGACACCCTGCTCGGCTTCGCCGCCGGGGTGATGCTGGCCGCCACGGTGTTCTCGCTCATCATCCCGGCCATCGCCGCGGGCGGGGTGTGGCGCACCATCCTGGGCCTGGTCCTGGGCGGGCTGCTCCTGGAGGCCGCCGACCACCTGCTGCCGCACACCCACCTCGAACCCGGCGGCAACACCGAAGGCCCCAAGAGCTCGCTTCGCAAGACCTGGCTCTTCGCCATCGCCATCGCCATCCACAACCTGCCCGAGGGGCTGTCGGTGGGGGTGGGCTTCGGCGCCGGCGACCTCCACGCCGGGCTCATCCTGGCCCTGGCCATCGGATTGCAGAACATGCCCGAGGGCCTGGCGGTGGCGCTGCCGCTCTTGCGCGAGGGGTACTCGAAGCCGCGGGCGCTCTACTACGCCACCCTCACCGGCCTGGTGGAGGCGCCCATGGGCCTGCTGGGCGCGGCGCTGGTGGTGTGGCTGGCGCCGCTCTTGCCGTACGCCCTGTCCTTCGCCGCCGGGGCCATGCTGTACGTCATCTCCGACGAGATCATCCCCGAGACCCACCGGCGCGGCTACGAGCGCGAGGCCACCTGGGGCCTCATCGCCGGCTTCTGCCTCATGCTGGTCCTCGACAACCTGTTCGCCTGAACGCGCTCGGGTCTGCGCCGCGGCAGGCCCGCTGCCGCGCTTCTTCGAAAAAACCGTTTTCTCGCCAGGCGCGCGGTGCTAGCATACCGCCCGGGCCACGTCGCAGGAGTCGCACGCCATGGGTTCCTCTCGCGCCGCCGCCCTCTGGCGCCCGGTCCGTTCGGTCATCAACTTCGTCTTCGGCATCGTATGGACGCTCGTGTGCTACGTCATCGTGAGCCTGGCGCTGCTGGTCCCGTCCCGGGGCTGGCTGTCGAACTTTCTGGTGCGCGTGTTCTGGGTCCGCGGGTTCTTCGCCTTCTGCCGCATCCGGCTGCGCTCGAGCGGCCAGGAGAACCTGCCCCGGGGGCCCTGCATCATGATGAGCAACCACCAGAGCCACATCGACATCCTGGCCATCTTCGGCAGCAACCCGGTCAACCTGCGCTTCGTGGCCAAGAAGGAGCTGTTCTACATCCCCTTCTTCGGCTGGTACCTGTGGTACGCCGGCTACATCCCCATCGACCGCGGGCACCGCGAGAAGGCCATCCGCTCGCTGGACCGGGCCGCCGACAAGATCCGCCGCGGCATCTCCATCGTGACCTTCCCGGAAGGTACCCGCTCGCCGGACGGCAACATCCAGGCCTTCAAGAAGGGTCCCTTCATGCTGGCGCTCAAATCCGGCGTGCCGGTGGTGCCGGTGGCCATCTACGGCTCGCGCGACATCCTTCCCAAGAAGAGCCTGGCCATCCGCGCCGGCACCATCCACGTCCGCTACGGCCCGCCCGTCCTGCCGCAGGGCACCTCCAACGAGGAGCGCGACCGGCTCATGGCCGAGATCGACCGATGCATCCGCGAACAGTTCGAGTCTCTCAAGGCCAGCCAGACAAAGGGGGCTTGACATGACCCGCTTGCTCGTCAGCGCCTGCGTTCTTCTCTCCTGCCTGCCGTCGCTTTCGCGCGCCCGCCCGGGCCAGGTGGTCCGCACCCTGGCCGCGCCCTCGAAGAACGCGACCGGCATGGCCTTCGACGGCAAGCTCTTGTGGCTCGCCGACCACCGGCTGGATCGACTCATCGCCATCGATCCCGGCTCCGGCGTGGTCCAGAAGACCCTGCCGACGCCGGGGTACCGGCCGGCCGGGCTGGCCTTCGACGGCGAGGGGCTGTGGTGCGTGGATGTGCGCGACTCGGCGGCCTACCGGCTGCGCCCCAGCGACGGGCGGGTCGTGCGGACCGTGCCGGTGTACGCCAACACCCCCTGGGGCATCTCGCCCCGGGCGCTGGCCTTCGACGGCAAGGCCCTGTGGGTGAGCGACGATGCGCGCTCGGTGTTGCAGCGGGCCGATCCCGAGGACGGCACGGTGCTGCGCGAGATCCCGTTTCCCGCAAAGAGCGTGGACGGGCTCGCCTTCGACGGCCGCTACCTGTGGGTGGCCGACCGGCTCACCGATAAATTGTACGCGCTCGAGCCCGAGGCCGGCGAGGTGGTGATTACGCTTTCGGCGCCCGGGCCGCACCCGACCGGGCTGGCCTGGGACGGAAAGAACCTCTTTGCGGTCGACTACCAGACCGACACCATCTACGTGCTTTTGCGCGACGACGACGACATCATCGAGTCGAGCGCCGCCGTCGAGCGCTGGGTGGTGTTCTCGCACCAGGTGCGCAACTTCGGCCCCGACGCGGTGGTGGATCTCGAGAGCCTGCTCTCGCTCCCCGGCGACACGGCCTCGCAGACCCTCCTCGCCCCGCCGGTCTTCTCTCCGGCCGGGCCGGAGATGGCGAGCGACCAGTTCGGCCAGAAGGCCGCGCGCTTCCGGGTGGCGCTGCTCCCGGCGGGTCAGACCGCCGAATCACGCATCAAGGCCCGGGTGCGGACCCGCGACGTGCGTTACCACATCTACCCGGAGAAGGTGTCCTCCGCCTGGAACATCCCCGCCGAGCTGCGCCGGCTCTACCTCGCCGACTCCAGCAAGCTCGACATCGCCAACCCGGTGATCGTCAAGGCGGTGGCCGAGGCCGTGGGCAAGGAGAAGAACCCCTACTGGATGGCGCGGCGCATCTACCGATACATCCACCAGCGCATGCACTACGAGCGCGTCGGCGGCTGGGACACCGCTCCCCAGGTGCTCGCACGCGGCTCGGGCTCGTGCTCGGAGTACACCTTCGTCTTCATGGCCATGTGCCGGGCGGCGGGGATCCCGGCGCGCTACATAGGCTCCGTGGTGGTGCGCCAGGACGAGGCCTCCTACGACGACGTGTTCCACCGCTGGGTGGAGATCTGGCTCCCGCCCTACGGCTGGATCCCGGTGGACCCCTCGCGGGGGGACAAGGCCTCCGAGGCCGAGCGGGCCGATGCCTTCGGGCACCTCACCAACGACTTCCTCATCACCACCCTGGGCGGCGGCGGCTCGACCCTGCTCGACTGGAACTACAACGCCAACGAGCGCTTCCAGTGCCAGGGCCGCTGCCGGGTGGAGGTCGAGGCGCTGGCCGACTGGTCGCCGGAAGACCCCGACCTCCCGCCCGCGCCGTCCGCCCCACCGCCCGCGCCGTAGCCCCTGCGGTTGACATCCGCCGCGCACGGGCGGTATGGATCCGCTCAAGGCCAGACGGTGGCCCACCCCAGGCGCGAGGGAGTCTTTGTGGCACGCCAAAGCCTGCTCTTGGTGGATGGCGATCCGAAGTCGCTGCGCGTGATGGAGGTCAGCCTGCGCAAGGCGGGCTACCTGGTCACCACCGCGGTGAACGGCCTGGACGCGCTCGAAAAAGTGCAGATCTCGCCGCCCGATCTCATCATCTCCGACACCAAGATGCCGGTGATGGACGGCTTCGAGTTCTGCAAGAAGCTCAAGGCGGACGCGCGCTTCGAGGGCATCCCCTTCATCTTCCTCACCAACCAGAAGGCCATCGAGGACAAGGTGCACGGCCTCGAGCTGGGGGTGGACGACTACCTCACCAAGCCCATCTACATCAAGGAGATCATCACCCGGGTGAAGATCCTGCTGCAGCGGCGCGACCGGGATGGGCTGGAGAAGCGGGACAAGAAGTCGAGCTTCAGCGGCTCGATCGCCGACATGGGCGTGGTGGACATCATCCAGACCATCGAGCTGGGGCGCAAGACCGGCATCATCCGGGTCACCTCCGCCGACAGCCCGCCGCGCCACGGCGCGGTGTACTTCCGCAACGGCAAGGTGATCGACGCCGAGATGGGGCGGCTGCGCGGCGAGAAGGCCGTGTACCGGCTGCTCCTGTGGAACGCCGGCGAGTTCGAGATCGAGTTCTCCACCAGCCTCAAG
>CAZLNM010000105.1:0-18919 GCA_964561025.1 uncultured Myxococcales bacterium | reverse complement strand
ACGAGAACCGGACCACCTCGTTCTCCAGGAGGCACACCAGCCAGTGCACCGGCCGCACGAAGGAAAACGTGCCCTCTCCCCAGCGCATGCTCTTTGGAAAACTGAGCTGGCCCAGAATGGCGGGGAGCTCCTCCGCCAGCACCTCGCCGGTCGCTCGTCCCCGGATGGTGCGCCGGAGGCCCACCACGGTCCCGCGGGAGGTCTCGATCTTGACGAGATCCCCGGCGGCGGCGTTGCGGCTCTTCAGGAATCCCTGGCAGGCGCGGGTGGGTTGTCCGTCGGCATCGTAGGCGGCCTCCAGCCGCGGGCCCAGGATCTCTTCCTCGCGATCTGCCTGCGCCTCGCGCAACCCGCTGGCGATCCAGGCCAGACGGCGCGGGGTGCCGAGCGACCGAACCTGGATGCCCTCCCCCAGGCCGCACTCGTCGCACCGCCGAAGCAGAAGTTCCGAAAAGGCCGCCCGCGCCGGGGGCAGGAAACGGGCCGGAATTTCTTCGCATCCAATTTCGACAAGCAAATCCATTTGTTGGCCCTCAGGGCTTCTGGTATTCCTTGAGGCCTTGCTGAGGTTTCGAGCAGCCCGAGGACTCGCGATCAAACTCCTTGAGCTGCTTCTCGTCGCGCTTGGGAAGATCGACCACGTCCGGGCGGAACACCGCCACGAACACGCCGGAGAGCACGGCCAGGATCCCCACCGCCCACAGGATCCGCTCGAACACGGAGGGAGTCTCCTCCACCACGCGCCCCTTGCGCATGATGACGGCCACGATCAGGGCCAAGAGACCCCCACCCAGGAGGATGACGATCTTGCTGTCCATGAGCGCGTCGATATCTTGCATGGATCTCACGCGGCGCCGGTTTTGCCCAGGGGCCATCCCAGCCGCTCGCGCTCCGAAAGATACGCCATGGCGCACTCGCGAGCCAGGGCGCGAACCCGTCCGATGTAGGCCTGCCGCTCGGTCACGCTGATGGCGCCCCGCGCGTCCAACAGGTTGAAGGTGTGCGAGCACTTCAGGCAGTAGTCGTAGGCGGGCAGGACCTGGGAGCGATGGCATTCGGCCCCGTGCGCCAGGATGCGGCGGCACTCCTTCTCGTAGGTGTCAAAGAGCCCGAACAGCATCCCGGTGTCCGCGACCTTGAAGTTGTACTCGGAATACTCGACCTCCGCCTGGTGGTGGACCTGGCGGTAGGTCACGTCGTCGTTCCATTTCAGATCGAAGATCGAGAGCTTGTCCTGGAGGAGCATGGCCAGCCGCTCGAGCCCGTAGGTGAGCTCCACCGAGATCGGTTTCAGATCGATGCCGCCCGCCTGCTGGAAGTAGGTGAACTGGGTGACCTCCATGCCGTCCAACCACACCTCCCAGCCGAGCCCCCAGGCGCCGAGGGTGGGCGATTCCCAGTCGTCCTCCACGAAGCGCAGGTCGTGGTCCTCGATCGGGATCCCGATGAACCGCAGGCTGTCGAGGTACAGATCCTGGACGTCTTGCGGCGACGGCTTCAGCAACACCTGGAACTGATAGTAGTGTTGCAAGCGGTTGGGGTTCTCCCCATAACGCCCGTCCGTGGGCCGGCGGCAGGGTTCCACGTATGCCACCTTCCAGGGCTCCGGTCCCAGGCAGTGCAGAAAGGTGGCCGGGTGAAACGTGCCCGCGCCCTTCTCCAGGTCGTACGGCTGGCGTATCAGGCAGCCCTTCTTCGACCAGAACTCCGCAAGCCGTAAGATTAATTCCTGAAATGTGAGCAAGGTGAGTTTCCTTGTTTTCGCGGCGCAAGCTAGCATCGAGCCCGATCCAAGTCAAGCACTTGAAGGGGCCGCCGGCTCAGAGAAAAACGATTCCGTAATCTTGCAGTATCCGATGGATTGGAATAGCATTTTTCAAGGTTTCCTCATGGCTCAAAAGAACGACGAAGACGACTCGACGCAAGCAGGAGCGAAGCGCGCGAAGCCCAGAGCGCGCCTGCTCCACGAACTGCTCGAGTCCGAGCTCGAATCGGATCTGGAGACCACGGTCGTCCAGGAGCGGACGAATCAGGGCGACAAGGATCCGAAAAACTCCAGAACGCCGGGTAAGGGCTCAACGGCCGAGGAAAGCGCCATCGACATCGACATCGATCTGCCGCAGTCATCCGACGAGGAGTTTCTCCCGGTTTTCGCGCCTCCCGTGACGAGCCCGAAACTCGTAAGACCCACGCCGATGCCCTCGCGCAGAACGCCTGCGGCCGGGAGCAGAAAAATCGATAAGCCCAACGAACCGCTGGATAGCATCTTCGAGGCATTGGAAGACTCGCCGGCGCCGCCAAAGAGCACCCCTCCCGTCTTCCAGAAGAAGAAGAGCACGCCCTCCGGCCAGATCCCGAGACCGCCGACCCCTCGAGAATGGGCGCCAACAGGAACGACAGAGAACCGCGAAAGACCACGTTTCGCCAGCGGGACCACCGGCGGTGTCCAGCCGCTCGACATCAGCGAATTCGAGGGGACCGCGCCCTCCCGGCGGAGCCGGAGCCATGACAAAGAGAAGAAAGTGCTCATCATCAGCGGACCGGCGCCCATGGCCACCTCCTCGAGAGTCGTGCGGCGCAGGTTCTCTCTGAGCGTCAGAGACATCCTCCTGCTCGCGCTGGTAGTCCTCCTCGGGGTCGGAATCTGGCTGGGATGGCGGATATACCAGGATCTTCAAATTCGAAGCGACTTGAAGAAGCTGCAAGAAGCGACCAAGCAGATTGATGAAAAGAAGCAGGAGGAGTTGAGAAAACTTCTTCCGAAGACCCCGCCCGCTGAAAGGTGATCCCGCTCCTCAGCCGTTCAGGCTCGTTCCTCCCCCGTCTCGACACACCGTCAGGTCACATGCTCCCAGTCCTTGAGAAGTTGTCTGTCGTCCACGACCTTCGGATTTCTCTTGTTGGTTGACGCCGTGAGGCTTTTTTTCTTGGTCCCAGAATTTTTCAGGCCATTTGTCTTTCGGCAAGATTTCTTCGAGTTTTGTCCCATCTCTCCTCCTCTGATTCTGCTAGTTTACAGATGTGAAGCCGGGACTTCGTCCGAGCGAGGCATGAAAGGCATTGTCATCAATCGCAAGCAGAAAGTCAAGAAAAATAACGATAATTTCATATAATACAACATATTACGAATCGACTGGCGTGACCGGAACCCGGCTCGAGCCACGGCGGCCTACTGGTTGACACGCGGCACGAGCCATAATATCGTCGCCTCCCGATGACAGACGGGAACCGAACCGCATGCTTCCTCTTTGGTAGGATGCTTGTTTTCATGGGGCTTTTCGGCATGTTCCCGGCGGCCTGCGGTACCATCGAACCCGGGGAGAAAACCCTGGGAAGGAACATGCGCGTTCCGGATCCCGTGACATTCGGCGCATCGGTCCAACCTCACCTGGTGGCTTCGTGCGCGCTCGCGGACTGCCACGCGCGGGACACGACATTCCGGCTGCGCCCGGCGTCTTCTCCGTTCCCTGCTCAGAGCACCATCTCCGATCCGCGAGAGCTTCCCGAGCCTTTTTTGGGCGATTATTTTCTGGTGCTGTCTTTTTGCGATCTGGGAATCCCGGAACGCAGCGCGCTCATCCGCTGGGGCAGCGGACGCGAGAAGGCCCACCCCGGGCTCTCGGCCCTCACCCCGACCGAGGAGGCCGAGGTGCTGGCCTGGCTGCGCTCGGGAGGAACATCCCCGTGAAGCGAACGGCGTGGGCCCTGTCGTGCCTTCTTACGGTCCTGCCTCTGGCCGCCGCGGGTCAAGGCATGAGCCGTGTCCCCACCCGCGTAAAGCTGCGAGTGATGGCGCAGAGCGTTCCGGTGCGAAGCGGGCCGGGCGGCTCGTACCTGGAGATCGCTCGCGTCGGCCGGGACCAGGTCTACGACGCGATCGAGCGCAGCCCGGACGGGGCCTGGTACCGCATCCGCCTGACCCGCGGGATCTCCGGCTGGGTGCTGAGCGAGCTGGTGTGGCCGTTCGAGGTGGTGGATGAGGTGGGTTCGAGCGAGCCAGGTTTGCTTGCGCGCCTTTCGCAGAACTCACCTCTCGGCGATGGCCGCCTGACCATCTCGCTCCAGGGCGGCACTCTGCAGAGCGACGGCATGTTCACCCTCCGGGTGGGATTCCAGCCGAGCCAGTACTATGCGCTGGAACTTTGCGCCAGCGAGTCCCCCGGCAAGCTGGGGAACATCCTCACCTACGCCGTCGAGCTGGTGGTGGCCGTGGGCCCGTGGCGGTTCATCGTCCCCTTCCTGGCCGCCGGGGCCGGCGGCGGGACCAGCCTCCCCGGCCAGGACGTCCGGCTATTTTCCTCCCGCACTCAATTTCTGCTGATGGGCGGAGGAGGCATACTGATCGCGCTGCCTGGAATCAACCTGCGCCTGGACGCGCGGCGCCTGGTGCTCCTCACCGCCGACCAGCACTGGGGCGCGTTGGCGCTCTCGGGCGGCTTCATGCTGTCCTTCTGAGAAGACCATGCTCCACCACCGCACCCGACTCCTGTTGTTCCTTCTGGCTTTCGGCATGACAACGCTGCGACCACACGTGGCGATCGGCGCCTGCCCGGAGCCGCCGGAGACCGAGGCCGGGGAGCGCAAGGGGATCGGGCAGCGCGATTTTCCGAAGAGCCTGCGCCACGAGTTGGATCTTCTGGGCGGCGTGTACTCCAGCGAGATCATGGGGCTCGGCCCCATCGCCTCCGTGGCCTACACCTTCCACCTGAACGAGGACTTCGCCCTGGAGGCGGACTTCGCCTGGGCCTATTTTTCCTCGGCGCTCTCCGGCCCGGTGCAGAGCTACACCGGGTACTCCTTCTTGCCGGATCACGACGCCCGCATCTACCTGGGCAACCTGGTATGGCACCCCTTCCACGGGAAGTTCATGTTCTTCCAGTCGGGCGTGCCCCACTTCGATTTCTTCTTTCTCGCCGGGCTGGGCGTCACCGACAGCCGCACCACCGTCGGCCTCACCTACTGCGTGGGAATGGGCGTGAAGGTCTTCATCAATTCCTGGCTCTCGGTCCGGATCGAGCTCCGGGATCACATCCACGTCCAGGAGGTCCTGGCCGAGCAATCCCTCACCAACAACCTGGCCTTCTCGCTGGGAGTCGGGGTGTGGTTCCCGTTCTTTCCATGAGCCGCGCGCTGTGTGGCTTCGGGCTCCTCGCCTGCCTGTGGGGCTGCGCCGGCGGGGCGCGCCTGTCGCGCGAATCCCTGGCCGACCCGCTCATGCGTTTCGACCCGCCGCCCCAGCTCCGCGGGCCGAGCGAGCCGCGCATCGCACCGGATCCGATCATCGCCCCGAACACGGTGACTTCTCGTATCGTGGTGGCCGCGGAAATAGGCGCCGACGTGGCCGGGACCACGACCGAGTCCAGCCTGCGCGCGGCCGTCGAGATCATCTCCGGCATCGCCCTGGAGGCGGGCTACGGCCTGGCGTCCGATCGGCACACCGAGCAGCGCCTGGACGGCTTCTTCGGCCCGCTCACGGTGGAGCGCCTTCTGCACGGGCCGGACGCCGCCGTGGTGCTGGACGACGGGACCAGCCTGCTGCGCTTGGGGTACCGTTTCCGCACCGCCTGGGACGGGCAGACCCACGAACCCTCCATCCTGGCGCGGACCTTGATCCTGGGCCGCGACACCGTGCTGGAGGTGGGCTACGCGCGCCACATGCGCTCGCTGGTCATTCCCGCCGAGCGTCTTCCGGCGGACCTGCCGCTTTCCGAGGAAGTGCGCGCGGACCGCTTTACCGCCTCTCTGGAGCAGGGCTTCACTCCCGGCATCAACCTGCGGCTGGATCTCATCGCGGCCATCGAGGAAGGGTTCTTGTCCAGCCCGTACCGCAAGGTCACGTTGTGGAGCCAGCGCGATCCGGCGCTCCCCGCCGTCGGCGTCCCGCGCAGCGAGCCCGAGAACCATCCCGATGCGCGGCATCGCCTGGAGGGGCTGCTGCGGGTCCGCAAGACCGTGGGCGTCCGCGGGGTGCTCGAGGCCGGCGCGGGCTTCGGGCGCGACAACTGGCGCGTGGAGCACGAGAGCCTGATGCTCGGCTTTCAGCTACGGCTGTTCGAACGCATGGTGGCGCGCCTGTCCGGCGGCGCCTGGCACCAGACCCGGGCCAGCTTCTACCGCAACGACTACCCGGACGGGCCGCCCGGCGCCTACTGGTCGGCCGATCGGCACCTGGCCTCGTACCTGGCCTGGTGGGCCGAGTCCAGCGTGCGAATCCTGTGGCTGGCCGAGGACCGGCGCCTGCTGGGCCTGTTCCGGCACTTCTCGCTGGACGTCGGCTTCTGCTTTCAGAAGACTCATTTCGACTGGGAAGGCATCGGCTCGCCCAACGGTTTCTCCGGCTGGAACGGCGCGGCCGGCCCCACCCGGACGAGTTTCGCCGGCGGCCAGATCTTCGTGGGAAGCTTGGCCTTCGAGGGAGGTTTCTGATGGAACGGCGCAAGATCCGATTCTGCCTCGCCATCGCCGTGCTGGTCTCGGCGGGCGTGCTGCGTGCCGGACCCCCGGAGGGTTCTGCCTCCACCGCCGGCGCGGAAGGCGCCCCCGCGGCCTCCCCTGCCCCGGCGCTCGACGCGCGCGCCCTGGGCGAGCTGTCGCTGGAGCACAGCCGGGTCCGCGACGTGCTGCTGGCCACGGAGGCCCGGCTGGCCGCGCTGGAGGAAAAGATCTTCAGCTCCCGCCTGCGGGTGCGGCTGCAGGCCGAGATCGATCGGCCGTTCCGCCTGGTAGAGGTCGCGCTGCTGCTCGATGGCGAGCTGGCCTTCCGCCAGGAGTTCTCCGGTCCCGCCACGGTAGAATCCTTGAAACTCTTCGACGGATTCCTCAGCCCCGGCCGACACCTGCTGGAGGTGCGCCTGGCGGCCCGCGGGCCGCAGGACCCCGAGGCGGGCCCGCCTGGCTACCATGCCGCGTCGGGCCTGGTGGTCCACTTGCGGGAGAAGGCCGTGACCGACGCCGAGTTCAACGCGGACGGAGACGGTGATCCTCCCGACGCCGCCGATCTCAAGGGCAACGAGCCGGACGGCACCTGGAAGGTGAGCTTCAAGGCCCGGTTCGAGACCGTGCCGCGTTGAGGCCTGGGGAATGCTGGCTCTGTCCGCCATCCTGCTGCTCGCGCCACCTCTGCCGGTGCCCGGAGGACCGGAGGGCGCGCTGGACGTGTTCCTGCAGCAGTCCAGCGCGGGTTCGGGGCCGGCGACGGAGGAGGAGCTTTCCCGCGTGCTGCGCGAGCAGGAGGTGGTGTGTCTGGACGGAGGCGCCCGCAGCTGCGCCGTCCGGCTGCTGAGCGCGCTGCTCGATCCCCGCCTGCGCTCGCTCCCTCGCGACATGCTGTCGGACAACCTGCGGTTTCTGGCGGCCGGCGCCCTGGCCGACGAGGGGGCCCTGGGGCGGGCCCGCGAGATCTTGACGGAGCTGTGGGAACGAGAACCCGCGTCCACCTTCCGCGCTCCGGCGCTGCGCAAGCTGGTCGACCTCACCGTGCGCTCGGGACAGTTCGAGCAGACGTTGTCGCTGCTCATGCGCGTGCGGCGATCGCTGTCCACCGACGAGCGAGACGAGGTAGCCTACCTCAAGGGCCGCGCGCTCTCGCTCCTCGGGCATCGCAAGGAGGCCGACGCCTCCTTCGCCGCCGTCTCCCGCGCCAGCCGGCACGGAGCCGCCGCTCTCTACCAGCGGGCCATCCTGGCGTTGGAGGAGGGAAAGGAAGACGCGGCCGAGGACCTGCTGTGTACGCTGGTGCGGCGTCCCGTGCAGCCGGGGCGAACCGTGTTCTTTTTATCCGCAGGCGCGGTCCAGGTCATCGAGCACGCCTGGCTGGCGCTGGGCAGCCTGCGCCACGACCGGGGCGAGCACCGCCGGGCGGTCGAAGCGTTCCGCGTCATCGCCGAGGACTCGCCGAGCCATGCCGAGGCCCTGTACCGCGCGGCCTGGTCGCTCTTTCGCCTGAGCCGCTTCGCCGAGGCGCGCCGGACGCTGCTCTCGCTGTTCGAACACGCCCCGCGTTTCCCGCGCGCCGCCATGGCGCGCATCCTGCTCGGGTACACCCTGCTGGGCGAGTGCCGCTTCGACGAGGCGGAGCCGATCTTCGAGGAGGTGCTGCGCTCGTCGCAGGGCTTGCTGGCCCTGGGGAACACGGGGCAGATCTTCACCAACGAGACGCTGCGTTCGCAGGTGCCACCGGACGTGGACGTGAGCGCGGCGCTGACGCTCCCGGAACGCATCGAGCGCACCCTGGGCCGGCTGCGCTGGGTCGGCCGGGAACTCGAGCGCCTGGCCAGCCCGGTCCCGTCGCGCGTCCCGGAACACCCCGGCGACCGGCTGACCGAGAACCTCCAGGCGGAGGCGTCACACGCCCGGCATCTCCGGCAACGCCTGGGCGCGCTGCGTGCGCGCCTGGCCGCCTTGCCGGAGGACCCCGCGGCCGCGCAGGCGATCCGAGAATACCTGACGGTCCTGGACGAGGCGGATCAACGGCTGCGCGCCGCCGACGAACGGCTTCGCGCCTCCGAGCTTTCGGCCCCGTTGCCGCTGGGCAACCTGCCCCGGCCCGAGCTGCTGCGCTACCTGGAGGCGGAGGCGGCCGCGTGGCGAGCCGCGGGACAAGATGGCATGGCCTTGTGGCAACGTTCGTACGCCTTGTCCCAGGCGGCCGAGCGGGACTACACCGCGGAGGTGACCCAGGCCACCTCGGCCTGGATCCGGCAGTCGTCGATCGGCCGCATCGACTCCGTCATCGGACGCAAGCAGGCGCTGGAGCTGGAGATCCAGAACCTGGCGGTCGGTCGCTACCCGCTCTCGCTGCTGCGGGAGCTGGCCGAGGCCGGCTTGATCGACGAGACCCAGGAGTACTGGCCCTACGACGGCGAGGACTGGCCGGATGAGATTCACTAGCTCGCCACTGCTGCTGCTGATGGCATTCGCCATCGCCCCCGCGCGGGCGGGGGAACCCTGCCCCGTCCGGCCGGGCGATCCCGCCTGGATGGAACGGCAGATGCAGCGGCGGGAGGACGCCGTGGCCGCCGAGCGGGAGCGCGCCATCGAGCTGCTGAACGGCTTCTTGCGAGACCAGCCGGCCGCCCGCGAGCGCGCCGACGCGCTGTTCCGCCTGGCGGAGCTCCTGTGGGAGCGGTCCGAGCGCGAGCTCCTCGCCAGTATGCGCGCCTACGAGGAATCGATCGAGGCCTTCCGCGCCGGCCGCATCCGGGAACGCCCCGGCGAGCCACGCATCGATTTGCGGGCCAGCCTGGCGGTGTACGAGCAGATCCTGGAGAAGCACCCCGATTTCTCCCAGACCGACATGGTGCTGTACCTGTACGGCTTCGCCCTCAACGAGCACGGCGACGAGGAGACCGCGCTCTCCATCTACCGCACCCTGCTCCGGCGCTTTCCGAACAGCGCCTTCGCCGCGGACGCCCACCTGGCGCTCGGCGAGTACGCCTTCACCAAGGGCCGCTACGCCGAGGCGCGGCAGGCCTACCAGCGGGTCATGGACGATCCCCAGAACGCCCTGTACGATCTGGCGGCGTACAAGACGGCCTGGTGCTTCTTCAAGGAGGGGCAGGCGCAGGAGGCGGCCCTGCGTTTCCGCGAGGTGCTGCGCCGTTCCCGCGAGCGCCGCGAGAGCGGCCGGCGGGTGCAGACGGCCGCCGGCGACCTGGAGAACGAGGCCCTGGAGGATCTGGCCCTGACCTTCTCGGAGTCCGGCGGCGCCCGCGAGGCCCTGCGTTTCATGGGGCAGGTGGGGGGCGAGGACTACTCGATCCGCGTGCTGCGCTCGCTGGGCGAGGTCTTCTTGCGCCAGGCGCGTTTCGACGAGGCGGTGGAAGCCTTCCGTAGCCTGGTGGACAACTTCCCGCTGGCCGACGACGGGCCGGAGCACCAGGCCCGTGTGGTGGAGGCGCTGGAGCGCCGCGGCCGGATCGAGGAATCCCTGAAGGAGCGCCGGCGCTTGGCCGAGCGGTTCGGCCCGGGCTCCTCCTGGCTGGCCGAGCACCGCAAGCGGCCGGAGCTCGCGGAGAAGGCCGTGGCCATGGCGGAGGAGAACCTGCGCCAGGTGGCCCTGCGGCGCCACAAGCAAGCGCAGGAGAAGAAGGACACCGCCGCCTACGAGGTGGCCGTCGCCGCCTACCAGGACTACCTCAAGGTCTTCCCCTCCGCCACCGAGTCGCCACGCATGCACTTCTTCGTGGGCGAGGCGCTGTTCCAGCTGGGGCGGTTCGAGCCCGCCGCCCTCAACTATCTTGACGCCGCCGAGCACGGCCAGGATCCCGCCCTGCGGCGCGAGGCGGCCTATGCCGCGGTGCTGGCCTACGACCGCCTGCGGCCGAAGAGCGCTGGCCCGGTCGAGCCCGCGGCCCGCGAGGAGGCGCTGTCCTCGGCCGAGGCCGGCTTCGTGCGCGCGGTCGAGATGCTGGGCCGGCTGTCGTCGAGCGACGAGAAGCTCCCGGCGCTGCGCTTCGAGTGCGGCCGCATCTTCTACGCCCGCGCCCAGTTCAGCCGCGCCGCGGAGCACCTGCTGGCCCTGGTGCGGAACCACCCCAAGGACCCGCTGGCCGAGGCGGCCGCCGACCTGGCCCTGGACAGTTTCACCCGGCTGCGCGACTGGAAGTCTCTGGAGAAGGAGGCGCGCGCCTTCCAGGAACAGAAGACCTTCGCTTCCGGCGAGATGGCACGCAAGCTCCCGTCCATCATCTCGGCCGCCATCTTCCGAAGCGCCGGCGAGCACCTGAAAGAGCAGCGCTTCTCCCAGGCCGCCGACGAGTACCTGCGCCTGGTTAAGGAGTTCCCGGCCGACCCGCTGGCTCCCCAGGCGCTGTTCAACCGGGGCACGGCCTTGGACCAGGCCGGGGAGAAGGCCGCCGCGGTGGAGGCCTTCCAGCAGGTCATCGCCCGCTACCCGGCGCAGGCCGCCGAGGCCAGCATCGTCATGGCCGGGTTGCTCGAACGCCAGTACGACTACGAGAAGTCGGCGCGCCACTACGCGGCCTTCGCCGAGCGCTTCCGCGAGGACGCGCGCGCGCCGGACGCGCTGCTCCTGGCCGCCCGGCTCGAAAACGCCCGGGGGGCCTTTGACGGCGCGGCCCGCATGCTGCTGGAGTTCACCCGCACCTGGCCGCGACACCCGAAGGCCCCGGAGGCCTTGCTGGCGGCGGGCATCGCCCTGATGCAGGGCGATAAACCCGCCGAGGCGGAGCGGGCCTTCCAGTCCTACCTGGAAAAACACGCCGAGAAGCAGAAACGGGTCCGCGAATCCAGCCTGCTGCTGGCCCGGGCGTTGCTGGCACAGGGAAAGGCGGCCCGGGCGCGGGAGCTCATCGAGAAGTGCGGCGCCTTTCCGGCGCGAAAGCCGCCGGAAGGTTCCGAGCTGGAGGCCGCGGCGCATTGCCGTTTCCTCCAGGCCGAGCAGGTCTTCGAGGAATACCGGCGCATCGAGCTCAAGCCGCCCAAGACGCGCCTGATCCAGGCGCTCAAGGACAAGGCGCAGCTGCTCGCCAAGGCCGAGGGCCTGTTCGCCCAGGTGGTGGCGGCGGGCCATTTGGAGTGGGCCTCGGCGGCGCTCTTCCGCGTGGGGGACATGTACGCCCAGTTTTCCGAGGCCATCTACCGCTCGCCCACGCCGCCGGATCTCAAGCCGGACGAGGTGGACATCTACCGGCAGGAGCTGCAGGCGCTGGCCTTCCCCATCGAGGACAAGGCCCTGAGAGCCTTCGGCATCAGCCACGAGACCGCCCTGCGCTACCGCTACTTCAGCGTGTGGAGCCAGCGCACCTTGCAGATGCTGCGCAAGCTCGATCCGGCGCGCTTCCCGCCCGAGGAGGAGGTGCGCACGGGGTACCGCTGGGCGGACTCCTTGACGGTGTTCCCGCTGGTGCAGAAACCGCTGCCGGTGCCACCGGCGCCGGCGCCCGCCGCGGGAGGTACGCGATGAGGCGCCTTGCGCTCCTGGCCGGTTGCTTCCTCCTCGGCGCCTGCACCCCGGCCCGGGTGGAGGTGCGGCCGAGCGGGCCCCCACCGGACGCGCGGCGAGAGGCGGTGCTGACCTTCAACCGCTCGCTCGAGTTCCTCTCCGGCTCTCGCGCCAACTACTTCGAGGCGGTGAAACTGCTGCAGCGCGCGGTGGAACTGGACCCCGGGCTCGCAGAAGCGCACTTCAACCTGGCGCTGCTTTCCGAGCGCGGCAGCGACTTCGCCCGCTCGGAGGCCGAGTACCGCGCCGTGCTGCGCCTGCGCCCCGGCGATCGGCCGGCCTCCATGAACCTGTCCACGCTGTACCTGCGCCTGGGCCGGCACGACGAGGCCCGCCGCATCCTGGAAGAGCTGCTCTCCAAGGATCCGACCGACCACGAGGCCCGCAACAACCTGGCGGTGATCCTGCGGGTGCGGCGGGACTACGAGCGCGCCATCGAGCAGGCGCGCATCGTCCTCGACCACGAGCCACGCCAGGTGCTGGCCTACAACAACCTGGCGACCATCTTCTCGGAGCAGGGCCGGCACGCCATGGCCGAGGATCTGTTCCAGCGCGCGCTGACCCTGGCCCCCGACGATCCGCGCGTGCTGAACAACCTGGGCCTGGCGCGGCTCAAGGCCGGCAAGATCCAGGAGGCGCTGGAGCTGTTCCAGCGCGCCGCCTCCCGCAAACCCTACCTGGAGGAGGCGGTCTTGAACGAGGCCGTGGTCCACCTCGACAGCGGCGACTTCGCCGGGGCGGCCGCCGCCTTCCGGCAAGCGGCGGAGCGCATCCCGGGGCTCCTGCCCGCCCTGGTCGGCCAGGCCGTGGCCGCGCGGCAGATGGGAGAGGTGGAGAACGCCGAGAAGAGCTACCAGCAGATCCTGGGGCTCGACCGCACCCACCCCGAGAGCCTCTTCAACCTGGGCATCCTGTACATGCAGTACCGCCAGAAGCCGGCCTGGGCCTGTGAGGCCTTCCAGCGCTACCTGGATTCCGGCCGCACCGAGCCCGAGCTGGTGCAACGCGTGCGGGGCTACCTGGACGATCTGCGCCTCAAACACCCGAAGGATTGCCCCGGCGCCGGCAACGCACCCGGAGGATCAAAATGACGCGCGGCTTTCGCCACTCGTTGCGCCGCATTGTCGCGGCCCTCGCCCTGTCCTGGGTGCTCTCGCCTCCTCTGGCGCTTGCCCGCGAGCCCGCCCCGGCACCCGAACCCGAGGCCAAGGCCGGCGCGGTGCGGGTGTACCGCTTCGACAACCTGGACATCGAGGGACACATCAAGAATCCGCACCTCATGTATTTTCTGAAGAGGGTGAAGAACTCCTTCCGGACGTTCCGGCTTCCGGAGCAGAAGTTCACCCAGGACGTCATCCGGACGCGCAACGCCGATTTCCTCTAGGCGGGCGCGCGGCGGGGCCCCGACCCTCATGAGCGAGACCATCCTTTACCTCCTGTTCCACCTGCTCGCTCCGTCGTTGTCGCCGGCCGCGGCCGCGCCCGAGTTCGTCCCTACGCAGGAGCAGGCGCGCGAGGTCCGGGTCAAGAACGCCCGGGCCCTGCGCTACCCCGACATCCAGCGAATGTTCGCCGAGGCGGCCCTCCCCTATCCGCCCCGGAAGGTCTTCTTGCGCCTGTTCAAGGATCTCGACGTCCTCGAACTGTGGGTTCAACCCCATGCAACCCGGCCGTACCTCCACCTGAAGGACTACCCGGTGTGCGCCCGCTCCGGCGAGCTGGGCCCGAAACGCCGGCGCGGGGACCTGCAAGTGCCGGAGGGCTTCTACCGCGTCACGGCCTTCCATCCCACCAGCATGTTCCACCTGTCGCTGCGCATCAGCTACCCGAACGCATCGGATCGCCTCCGGGCGACCGGCGCCGATCCCGGCGGCGACATCCTGATCCACGGCGAGTGCTGCACCATCGGCTGCGTCCCCATCACCAACCCCCTCATCGAGGAGCTGTACCTCATCGCGCTGGACTCGTACGCCCGCTACCGCCACTGGCCCGAGGTCCACCTGTTCCCCGAACGGCTCGACGACGAGGGCATGGCGCGGCTCCGGGAGCGCTTCGGGAACCGGGAGGATCTTTTCGAGTTCTGGAAGGAACTCCAGCCAGGATACCTGCTCTTCGAAGAATTCCGGATCCCTCCGCAGGTGAGCGTGGGGCGAGACGGGCGCTACCGTATCACCGCGCCGGCCGGCGTCCGGGCCGCTCCCGCCGGGCACTGAAGACCGCCCGGACCTCCTTTGCGAAAAGCCGCGCCAGCGTCCGCAGCGGCTCCGCGCGCGAACGGAGCGAGAACTCGCGGGCCAGGCCCTGGTAGTACCAGCGCTGCTCCTCGCGGCCGCGCCGGAAGCGTGACCAGAGCGCGTCGCCGTTCTTCTGGAGGTCCTCGCGGATGGAGCGGATGTTGTCCAGCTTGTCGGCCAGCTCCACCCGCAAGGCGCCCGGGCTCGCGCTGGCGATGGCCGCCAGGGTCCGGCGTTTGCGCTCTTCCCAGGAGAGGGTCTTGTCGGGCTCGGAGGCCTCGGCCACCATGCCCGCCACGCGAGGCCCGAAGCGGCGCCGGATGGTGGAAAGCCGCACCCCGGCGTCCTCGGTGGTGTCGTGCAACAACCCGGCCGCCACGACCTGCCAGGTGCTCTTGGCCTCGATGAGCAGCCGCGCCACCCGCAACGGGTGCAACAAATAGGGGACCCGGGTGCCCTTGCGGTACTGCCCGCGGTGGGCGCGGGTGGCGAAGTCGAGCGCCTCGAATACCTTCCGCTCCCCGGCCCCGAGCCGCGGCGGTCGACGGCGGATCTTCATGCGCTCAACATGCGCCGGCGCCGCAGCAGCGGTGCCCCCAGGCCGAGCAAGAGGGCGAGTTCGCCCGGCGACGCCGCCGAGCCGCAGCCGCAGCCGCCGCCTTCGACACAGGTGTCGGACCCGGGGGTGCACACGCCGTTCTGGCAGGTGTCGCCTCGGGTGCAAGGATCGTGATCGTCGCAGGTCGTGCCGTCGGCGAAATTCTCGGCGCGGCACTGGCCGGTGGCGATGTCACAGGTGCCCACGGCGCAGGGCCCATCGAAGGCCTGACAATCCCGCGCGGTGCCGCGGCACTGGCCCGCCTGGCAGCGATCGCTGAGGGTGCACGGATCGCCGTCGTCGCAGGGCCGCTCGTGGTTCTGGTGAACGCAACCCGTCCCCTCCTGACAGGAGTCGTCGGTGCAGGCGTTGCCGTCGTCGCAGGGGTTGGCGGCGCCGAGGCAGGCGCCGGCGTTGCAGGCATCGTTGATGGTACACACGTCGCCGTCGTCGCAGCTCACCCCATCGGCCTTGGGGACCACGAGGCAGGTACCGCTGGCGTTGTCGCACACCCCGGTGGCGCAGGCCGAGTCAAGATCGGCGCAGCTCTTGGGCAGCCCGCCGCACACGCCGGCGGCGCAGGCGTCGTCGGTCGTGCACGGGTCGCCGTCGTCGCAAGCGGCGGTGTTGGCGGCGTGCTGGCAGCCCAGCGCGTCTTCGCACGCGTCGTCGGTGCACACGTTGCCGTCGTCACAGTCCAGGATGCCGGTGCCCGCGCACACGCCGTTCACACATTGATCGCCCGTGCTACAGGCCTTGCCGTCGTCGCAGGCGGCGGTGTTGTTGGTGTGCCGGCAGCCGAGGCCGCTCTGGCACGTGTCATCGGTGCACCCGTTGCCGTCGGAGCAGTCGGCGGGCAGGCCGCCCTGGCAGATGCCCTGGCTGCAGCTCTCGCCCACGGTGCACGGCTCGCCGTCGTCGCAGGCGACGGTGTTGGGCGTGTGCTGGCAGCCGGTGGCAGGATCGCAGCCATCATCGGTGCACACGTTGCCGTCGGAGCAGTCACGGGCGGCGCCCGGGACGCAGGCGCCAGCCTGGCACTGGTCGCCGACGGTGCAGGCGCTTCCGTCATCGCAGCCGAGCTGGTTGTTCTCGTGCCGGCAGCCGTTCGCGGGATCGCACGAGTCGTTGGTGCACACGTTATGGTCGTCGCAGTCGAGAACCGCCCCGGCCACGCAGGCCTGGTTGACGCAGGTCTCGACGCCGTTGCACACGTTGCCGTCGCTGCAGTCTATGTCCTGCACGCAAGAGTGACAACCCGGATCGTCGCCATCGGTGCGCCCGTCGCAGTTGTTGTCCACGTGGTCGGCGCACACGGCCGAGCCCAGCGGCCCTTCGAAGACCCCGGGGTTCACCAGGGCGTTGCCGTCATCGCAGTCGGTGCCGCTGCAAGCGACCGGGAAGTAGCCGTCCCCATCCTGATCCAGGGGCTGGCCGTGACACGACCCGCCGGCGCAGCGGTCGGGACTGGTGCAGACGTCGCCGTCGTCGCAGGAAGCGGTGTTGGGAAGGTACTGGCACGTCCCCGTGGCCGGGTTGCAGGAATCGTCGGTGCACACGTTGCTGTCGTCGCACACGATGGCAATGCTCAGGCACGCGGCGCTCTCACAGTGATCCGTGGTGCAGTTGTCGCCGTCGCTGCAACTGTTGGTGTCGTCGGCCAGGTAGAGACAGCCGCTGGCCGGATCGCAGGTGTCGTCGGTGCAAAGGTTGTGATCGTCGCAGGTGAGCGGCTGGCCCGCGCACAACCCGCCGCTGCACACGTCCGAGACGGTGCAGGCGTCGCCGTCGTTGCACGGCAGGGTGTTATTGAGGTGCTGGCACTCCCCGCTCACCGGGTTGCACACGTCCTCGGTGCAGAAGTTGCCGTCGTCGCAGGAAACCGCCGTGCCCCGGCACACGCCCAGGTTGCAACGGTCGTTCGTGGTGCAGGGATCGAGGTCGTCGCAGCTCGCGGTGTTGAAGAGGTGCTGGCAGGCCCCGCTGGCCGGGACACAGCTATCGTTGGTGCACACGTCGCCGTCATCGCAGTCTTTCGCCGCCCCGGCCACACAGCTCAGATCGGTGCCGCTGCAGTGATCCAGGGTGCACAGGTTCGAGTCGAGGTCGCAGGCGGTGTCGATCGCTGCGGGGGTGTGGACGCAGCCGCTCGCCGGGTTGCAGCTGTCCACGCTGCACACGTTGTTGTCATTGCAGGAGATGGTTTGGCCGGCGCAGGTGCCGTTCTGGCAGGCGTCGTTCTGGGTGCAGGCGTTGGCGTCATCGCAGGGCGCGGTGTTGAAGACGTACTGGCACCCGCCCGTGGCCGGGTTGCAGGAGTCGTCGGTGCACACGCTGCCATCGTTGCAATCCTTGAGCACGTGCAGGCAGGTGCCGGTGGCCGCCTCGCAGCTATCGATGGTGCACAGGTCGGAGTCGCTACAGTCCTTCGGGGCATGGGTGCAGCCGGAGGACGGGTCGCAGCCGTCCACGGTGCAGGGGTCGGCGTCGTCGCAGCTCACCGGCGGGTGGCTGCAAGTACCGGTGGACGGGTCGCAGACGTCGCTGGTGCAGGGATTGCTGTCGTTGCAGTCCACCGGCGACCCGGCCTGGCAAGCGCCGTTGCCGTCGCAGCTCTCGGCGCCGTTGCACAGATCCGTATCAGCGCACGAGAAGCCGGCCGGCTGTGGCAGGCAGGCGTAAAGGAAGCACCCCAGGCAGGCGTTGGCGCAGTCGGTGCCGGTCACGCACTGGTTGCCGCGGTTGGCAAAGTCCACCTGGCAGTTGTCGGTGTCGCTTCCCGACGGCCAGCGGACCAGAACCTGGGTGCCAGTGGGTACTGGCGTGAAGGCGGTGATCCCGGGATAGGCGCCGCTTCCGTACACCGCCACGTCCAGGATGGTGTTGGAACCGTTGAGCAACAGGACCTCGCCGCCACTGTTCGAGAGTGCCCAATTTGCCGTGGCCCAGTTGTTGAACTTGACCATCTTGGGGACGGCCGGCACCGTATTTCCGAACTCGGCATCCGGCAGGACACCGAATACTGTCTGGAACCGCGTCGCCGTCTCTGCAACAAGGTACGTTCCACCGGCCGGGACGAGCGACCCCGCCGGAAATGAATACATACCTTCTCCCCCATCCGGCGTCTCCTCGTCGCCGAGCTTGTAGGCCGAAAGGTCGATGTCCAGGCTGGTGCGGTTGCGGATGACCACCCACTCGCCGCTGGAGGTCGTGTTGCTGGGCGTGGGGGCGAAGCGGTCGATCAGGATCGGTGAGATCGCCTCGCCGGTGGCATCGGTGAAGAGCGAGAGCGCGTAGTTGACCACGCCGTCGGAGACCTCGCTCCAGGTGTTGGGATAGCCCGCGGTGGCCGGGTCGCCGTAGTCGGTGACCACGTCGATGGCGTTGGAGACGCTCGACCCGCCGATGTCCTGGGTGTTGTCGCCCACCGGGTCCACCGAGTGGAAAGAGGCGATGGTGAGGCCCATGCCGGCCGGCGGCGGCCCGGCGATGCCCAGCATGGTGGCCGGCACGAAGATCTCCACGCCCTCGACGCCGCGCGCGGCGATCGCGCCGGAGAGCGCCGTCCAGTCGGGCAGGTACACCGTGGCGGCGCAGATGGTGTTGCCGCACGAGGTGAACCGGGTCTGCACCAGATACTCCCAGCGAGCGGCATTAGCGACCTGGGTGTCGGCGTAGCCTCCGAAATCGAGGTTCCCCGAGCCGGCGATGCGATCCATGTCGATGGCCACCTGGAACTGGGCGTTCGCGTCCGGCGGGGTCGCGGTGCGGATGAAGATGGCCAGGCCGGCCACGGGCCCGAGGGAGCCCACGCTGACCCGCACCACGGTGATGTCCTCGGCGGTCGCCGAGCCCAGATCGGTGCGCTGATCGCCCGAGAAGTCCTGGAACACGAGCTCGCCCTGGCCGTTTGCGTCCCGCACCACGATGCCCAGGTTGGAGGCGTTGGGCAGCCGGGTGGACCACTCGGTGCTCAATCCGTCCAGGATGATACTGTGCGCCGAGGCCGAGAGCGGCAGGGCCAGCAGGATCCCCACAACCAGCGCCATCACTCTGTCTCGCCGTGACTCCATGAATTCCTCCCTTGAGTCGTTTGCTGACAGAACCAAGGTGCCGATACTA
>CAZLNM010000104.1:0-18993 GCA_964561025.1 uncultured Myxococcales bacterium | reverse complement strand
GGATTTCGACACTCGCGACAAAAATCCGGACAGCACAATCAAGGGGCCTGTCCCCTCTGATCTGTGATCAACAAGCAAAGGGCCTGTCCCCTTTACTCAAGCTAGAGGGAGGGAGGTACAGGAATATGGTGTGGGAAGGTTGACATGATGGTGGTGATCGAAAAGAATGTGGACCTGAATTATCGAAAGGAAGGTCAGGGTGATACCTAGGTATTCTCGACCGAAAATGGCAGCAATCTGGAAGGATACGACACGATTTCGAATTTGGCTCGATATTGAGATTCTAGCTTGCGAGGCCATGGGCGAGGAGGGGGCCGTCCCCATTGATGTCGCGCGACGCATCCGAGAGGCTGCTTTTACTTTCACCGATGAAGATGTACGAGCGATCGAGACGATCGAGGAGCAGACTAGACACGACATCATCGCTTTCTTGACGTTTTTAGAGAAGAAACTCGGGCCGGACGCCCGGTTTCTCCATCTTGGAATGACCAGTTCGGACGTTCTCGATACGACACTTGCCGTACAACTCGACCGCGCCGCCGGGATTCTGCTCGATGATCTGGATGTGCTGAGAGGAGTGCTCCAGAAGAGAGCCCTGGAACACCGCCGGACCGCCATGATCGGACGGACGCATGGCATCCACGCCGAACCCGTGACGTTTGGACTCG
Source organism: uncultured Myxococcales bacterium (assembly GCA_964561025.1). GTDB lineage: Bacteria > Myxococcota > B64-G9 > B64-G9 > B64-G9 > JAAZNF01. The sequence continues at coordinate 18,325 of CAZLNM010000104.1, read as the reverse complement.
TCCTCGCACTTTGGTGGGATGAACTCGGGCGCCAGCGCCATCGCCTCGAACAAGCCCGTCGGGAAGTAGCGGTGGGAAAAATCTCGGGAGCGGTCGGCACCTACGCCCACCTCAGCCCGCGAGTCGAGCAGAAGGTCTGCGCTGCTTTGGAGCTCGGATGCGAGACGGTCTCCAACCAGGTGGTGCAGCGCGATCGGCATGCGCATTTCTTCTGCGCCTTGGCGAACCTCGGCGCCACCATCGAGAAGATCGCCGTCAACCTGCGCCACCTCCAGCGCACGGAGGTGGCCGAGACCCGCGAACCCTTCGCCGCAGGCCAGAAGGGTTCGTCGGCCATGCCCCACAAGCGCAACCCCATCGGCTGCGAGAACCTGACCGGGATCGCCCGTCTGTTGCGGGGATACGCCATCTCGGCACTCGAGAACGTCGCCTTGTGGCACGAGCGAGACATCTCGCATTCCTCCGTCGAACGCGTCATCGCACCGGACGCCACCATCCTCGCCGACTATGCCCTGGCCCGCCTGACGCGCATCCTGGAAGGCCTGGAGGTCGATCCGCAACGCATGCGGGAGAACCTCGACCTTTTAGGCGGGGTGATTTTCTCGGAAGGAGTGTTGCTCTCACTGGTTCGGCAGGGCATGGAGCGTCAGGCGGCGTATCGCCTGATCCAGCGCTGCGCTCTGACTGCACAGGATCAGCGGATTCCGTTCGCGCAGGCTTTGCGGCAGGATGAGGAGGTGGCGAAGGTGCTGGGCCGCGATGTCATCGAAGGCCATTTCGATCTGGAGCAGACCTTCAGCCGTGTGGAGAGCATCTTCGCCCGCATCGGGATCTTCGCAGAAGGGAAAGGACCTCGGACATGACGGTGCCAGCGCCAGTCAGAGAGCCCGTCGCCGGAAACATGCCGGTGTGTGCTTTCCTCAAGAGCTTCCAACTATTTCGCTCGCTGGAGGAGGATGACTGGCCCGTCCTGTTTGAGGCTGCCCGATTCGTTCGGTACGAGCCCAACCAGGTCATCATCAAAGAAGGTGATCGAGGTGACGAGTTGTTCCTGGTCATGAGCGGCACGGTACATGTCCAGATGCAGAATTCCGGTCGCTCGCTGCATCTTGCGCCGCTGTCGAGGGGCGCGTTCTTTGGTGAGGTGGGTTTTCTGACGGGTCGCCCGCGCACCGCCACAGTGGTGGCCAAGACGCCAGTGGAGCTAATTTCTCTCTCGCGCTCGGCAGCAGAAGCGTTGCTGCGTAAACATCCTCGACTGCGGAAACTCATCCAGGCGGTGATGGCGGGTCGGGCGCGCGCCACCATCGAGGCCATCGAGAAAGCGAGAGGTTGATCATGAGGAATGGCGTCTTCCCGGTTTTGGGTTGCGCATTTATTTTTTGGACAGGTCTGGTGCCCTCAGCTCAGGCCCAGGTGAAGCTGGAGGGGCGTTGGTGGACGCCGCTGGGGATCATCAAGGTCAGCCAGAAGGGCCTCCAGATTTCCGGGACCCTGATGCAGCGCTGCCAGGGATGCGCCTTCAAGAAAGGGGAAGAAGTCCTCAAGGGTCTTCTCCTCGACGACAGCCTCAGCGGACAGATCAGGTACTGCCTGAAGGGAAAGGATTGCCAGGGAGATGGCTGGGCGCCGCTGGTCCTCCTCGTCGCTCGCCAGGGCAAGGTCCTCTCCGGCGCCGCCCACTTCCAGAAGACCGAATGCAAGATCGTCGGCAAGGGTCAAGGTTCGGGCCTCATCATTAGAAAGGTGCGCCCGCAACCGCCCAAGCCTCCCTCGCCGCCAGTTGGCTCATCGGACGGTGGAGTAGACGCGGGGGCAACCCCTGGAAACACAGTGGGAAACACGGGGGGAAACACGGGGACAGGCCCAGGGTTGGATGGAGGTGTCGCGGTGGCCACCGCAGGCAACGAACCTCCACAGGTCGACAACCCCGATTCCCAGTCCCTCGTTGACGACAAGGGCCGGCAGGTAGAGCCCGAGGTCAAACCCCTCGATCCGAAGGCCTACGAGGCCAACCGCGGGAGCTGGCGCGCCGCCATGGAGGAGGGACAGGGGTTGATGGAAGGAGGATTCTTCGAGCGGGCCCGCAAGAAGTTTTTAGAAGCCACAGAGCTGGATCCGACACGGCCGGAAGCCTTCAACGGCGTAGGGGTGACGTACTACGCGCGGCAGGACTACGATGAGGCGCTCTCGTGGTACAAGAAGTCGTTGGAGGTGAACCCCAACTTCGGCGACGCCTTCTACAACATGGCCTGCATCTATTCACTGACCAAGAAGAAAGACCTCGCCTTCCGCTACCTCGACATCGCCGCGCTCAACGGATTCGTACAACCGCAGGTGCTGGAAGAAGACCCGGACCTGGCCAATCTCCGCTCCGAGCCACGCTACCAGGAAATCTTGCGCAAGATGAAAACGGGGGCCACCGGCAAGAAGTGACCGGATTGCGCCTCGCCGAGTTGACATCCCGGCATGACGGTGCTATATCGCCTGCCGTCAGTAAAAGTTCTTTACTACAGGAGGCTTAGACAATGAAGAAGCTGCTTGGATTCGTGTGTGTGGCAGGACTGGCCGCCTCGATCGTCGCTTGTGCGCCCAAGGCGTCCAAGGATGACTGCGCCGCGGCCTGCCAAAAGAACGTCGATCTCAACATGCCCAAGAAGGAAGCCGCCGCCGACCCGGTCGCCGCGGCTGAAAAAGACTTCGCCGCCAAGATCGAGCAGATCAACAAGGACAAGGAGGCCGCCCTGGCGGCCATCGATAAGGAGCTGGCCGACAAGCTGGCGGCGGTGAAGGAACCCAAGCCGCCCAAGAAGGGCAAGGCCAAGCCGGACAAGAAGGCCGAGGCCGCCAAGGCAAAGCTGAACGCCGAGTACGGAGCCAAGAAGGACGCTAAGTCCAAGGAATTCGCCGAGCAGCTCGCCGCCCTGGAGAAGGCCAAGGCCGAGATGGCCGAGCAGGCCAAGGCCGCCGCCGCCAAGGCCGCCGAAGAAGAGAAGGCCGCGCGGGAGAAGGCCGTGGCCGCCTGCGCCGAAGGCTGCGTCAACGCCGGCGTGAAGAAGAGCGTGACCGACTGCCAGCTCAAGGCAACCACGGCGGAAGAGTTCGCGAACTGCGTGAAGTAACCGGTTCGCCCGCCCGCCACCGCGTATTCCTGGTTGATCTCACCGGGCGCCTGTCCTACGCTCCCTCCCCGCGGAGGAAGCATGGATGCGGCACAGCTCGAAGGCGGCGTGTTGTACCTGGCCGCGACCCCCATCGGAAACCTGCGCGACATCACCCTGCGCGTGCTCGACGCTCTGCGCCAGGCCGATCTGGTGGCCGCCGAGGACACCCGTCACACCCGCGAGCTTCTCGCCGCTCACGGGATCCATGCGCGCCTCCTCTCCTACCGCGAGCAGAATCACGCCAAGGCCTCGGGCGAGATCCTGGACGCGCTGGGGCGCGGTTTGAAGGTGGTGCTCGTCTCCGACGCCGGCACCCCGGGGATCTCCGATCCCGGTGAGGCGCTGGTGGCCCGGGTCGTCGAGCGCGGCTTCCGGGTGTCTCCGCTACCGGGTCCGTCGGCGGCGATCGCGGCGCTGTGCGCCTCGGGACTTGTGGCCCGGCGCTTCCTGTTCGTTGGCTTTCCGCCGCGGAAGGAATCGGAGCTGAAATCGCATCTTCGCGCGCTCGCCGCCGAGCCCGGTACCTTGGTCTTCTACGAGGCTGGGCGCCGCCTGCCGGCGACGCTGGCCGCCGCGGCCGAGATCCTGGGCCCGCGGCGGGCGGTGGTGGCGCGCGAGCTCACCAAGTTGCACGAGGAGCTGGTCCGCGGCCCCCTGCCGGAGCTGTGCCGGCGCTTCGCCGATCCTCCGCCGGGAGAGGTGGTGCTGCTCGTCGAGGGCTCGTTGGAAGGCCCACCGGCGCCGCCGTCCCGGCCGGAGATCGAAAAGCTGATCTCCGCCCTGCGGGCGGGGCGCCGGATGGGCTCCGCGGAATGCGCGGCCCTGCTTTCAAGACTGCTGCCGGTGCCGCGTCGCGAGATCTACCGGCTGGCGGCGGAGGCCGGTGAGGACGAGACCGACGATCCGGGGAGAGACCATGAGTGAACCGCAAGACCTGTCGATTCCGGTGAGCCAGCGGGCGCAGCGCATGTCGCCGTTCTTGGTGATGGAAGTGCTCGAGCGCGCGGCGGCTCTGTCCGCCCAGGGACGCTCCATCGTCCACCTGGAGGTGGGCGAGCCGGACTTCGACACGCCGGCGGTGGTGCGCGAGGCGGCCGAGCGGGCCATGCGCGACGGGCACACGCACTACACCCACTCCCTCGGTCACCCCGAGCTGCGCGCGGCCATCGCCGAGTGGCTTTCCACGCGCTACCGCGTCGCCGTGGCGCCGGAGCGAGTGGTGGTCACCGTGGGCAGCTCCGGGGGAATGCTGCTGGCCTTCGGGGCCCTGCTCGATCCCGGAGACGAGGCCATCCTGTCGGATCCCCACTACGCCTGCTACCCCAACTTCATCCAGGCCTTCGGCGGCGTGCCGGTGCGCTTGCCGGTGCGCGAGGAGGACGGTTTTCAGCTCGACCCGCAGGCGGTGCGCGCGCGGCTCTCCCCGCGCACCCGCGCGCTCGTCATCAACTCGCCCTCGAACCCCACCGGCATCATCACCGGCAAACGACGCCTGGAGGAGCTGTCCGAGGCGGTGTGCGGCAGGGCGGTGATCGTCTCCGACGAGGTGTACCATGGCCTGACCTACGGCGCCGAGGCGGCCTCGATCCTCGAGGTCTGCCCCGACGCCGTGGTGGTGAACAGCTTCTCCAAGCTCTTCGCCATGACGGGCTGGCGCCTGGGGTACCTGGTGTTGCCGCCGCCGCTGGTGCGGCCGGTGCAGAAGCTGCAGCAGAACCTGTTCATCTCGGCCCCCGACTTCGCCCAACTGGCGGCGGTGGCGGCGCTGCGCCAGGCGGGGCCCGACGTCGAGCGCATGCGCCAATGTTACGACGAGCGTCGCAGGCTCATCCTCTCGCGCCTGGCCGAGATGGGTCTTTCGCCGCTGGTCGAGCCGACCGGGGCCTTCTACGTCTTCGTCAACGTGCGCCGCTATACCGACGACGTGTACCGCTTCGCCTTTCAGCTCCTCGAGGAGGCGGGGGTGGCGGTGACGCCGGGGACCGACTTCGGGCCGGGCGGCGAGGGCTTCCTCCGCATCTCGTACTGCAACTCGCTTCCGAACATCCAGGAAGGCATGGACCGCTTGCGGACCTTCCTTCGCCGCCATGGCTGAACCGTCGCCGCCAGGCCCGGCCCGCGCCGGATGGGGGCGGCGCCTTCTCGCGCTGCTCGTCTTTGCCGTCGCCCGCCTGCTGCTCTCCACGCTGCGCCTGCGCGTGCTGCACCCCGAGCGTCTGGCGCGGGCGCGAGAGGGTGGGGAAGGGGGACAGCCCCTGCTGTACGCCTTCTGGCACGGGCGGCAACTGGGCCTGTTTCGGGCCAACCCGGAAAAGCATCTCGCAGTCATGGCCAGCCTCAGCCGGGACGGGACGTTGCAAGCGCTGGTGTGCCGGCGCTTCGGGCTTACGGTAGTGCGCGGCTCGAGCTCGCGGGGAGGGCTCCAGGCCCTGCGCGGCCTCGCCGGGTGTTTGCGCGAAGGGGTGTCGGTGGGGCTGGCGGTGGATGGGCCTCGTGGCCCGGCGGAGGAGGCCAAGCCGGGCATCCTGGCGCTGGCCTCGCGCCTGAATTGTCCGGTGGTCCCCATCAGCGTAGGGTATTCGCGGTGTGGAATCTTGCGGCGGGCCTGGGATCGGTTCCGCATCCCGGCGCCGTTTGCGCGGGCTGTCGTGGTGTATGGAGAACCCATGCGGGTGCCGCGGTCGGCCCATCGCGAGGAGATCGTGCGCCTGGCCGGAGAGCTCACCGAACGGCTCCGCGCCATCAGCGCCGAGGCGGATCTCGCTGCGACCCAGTGATATCGTGACGCGGGAGGCGACATGAACCATAAGACCGAACCCGATCGCTACCAGGTCAAGGACATCGCGCGCGGGAAGTCCCTGCGGCTCCTTCTCTTCAACCCGCGCTCGCTGGCCCTGCGCTACGACTGGATCGACACCGCCGACCCCACCCATCGCCTGAGCGGCGAGGTGCGGGGGATCGGCCTGCCGCAGGGGAACCACCGCTTGCGCGGCCCGGGGTTCGAGCGAGCGGAGCCGCTGGCCGTTCGCGATCACCGTCAGGCCCTGGAGCAGGCGCTACGCTTTCTTTCGGGGCCTGGCGGCGCCGGGGTGGATCTGTCACAGCTCTCAGCGGTCGGTCACCAGGTGTTGTACGGCTCGGCGCGCTACGGCAGCGCGGTGGTGGTGGACGACGAGGTGCGGGCCGAGATCGGGCGCGCGGGCTTCGATGCCGGAGAGCACCAGGCGCGGCTGTTGGCGCTGGACCTCGCTCGCGAGCGCTTGCCGGGCGTGCCGCACGTGGCGGTGTTCGACACGGCGTATTTCGCCAACCTGCCGCAGATCGCGCAGCTCTACGCCTTGCCCATGCGCTACTTTCGTGAGCGCGGGGTGCGGCGGCTGGGGTTCTTCGGGCTGTCCCACAAGTTCGCGCTCTTCCAGGCGGCGGCCTACCTCGAGCGGCCGTCCGAGTGGCTCAAGGTGGTGACGGTCCACCTCGGCAACGGCACCTCGCTCGCGGCCATCGATCACGGGCGGCCGGTGGACACCAGCATGGGGCTCACGCCCTTCGAGGGCCCGCCCATGGCGGTGCGCTCGGGGGACCTGGACCCCGGCGCGCTCCTGTACCTGATGCGGGAAGAGGGCCTGGACCCGGCCTCGGCGGCGCGCCTGGTCGGCGAGCAGAGCGGGCTTGCAGGGCTTTCGGGAGTGGCCGGCGACATCCAGGACGTCCTGGAGGCGGCGGAGCGGGGCCACGAGGGGGCGCAGCTTTCGGTGCAGGTGTACTGCCACCGGGTGCGGAAGGCCGTGGGGGCCATGGTGGCGACCCTGGGCGGGTGCGACGCGCTGGTCTTCACCGGCGGGGCGGGCTCGACCGAGCCGGGCATCCGCACCCGCATCTGTCAGGGGCTGGGGCACCTGGGGATCGTGCTGGACGCGGCCGCGAACGCCCGCGGGCTTTCCGATGGCCAGGAGGTGGCGGCGCTGGATCACGAGGCCTCGCGCGTGCGGGTGCTGGTGGTCCGGCCCGACGAGGCGCGCATGTTGGCGCGCGAGACGGTGCGCGCGCTGGGGCGCGAGGACATCGACCAGCGCCTGCGCTCGGGGCGGCAGCGACCCATCCCCATCGGGGTGTCGGCGCACCACGTGCACCTCACCCGAGAGCACGTCGAGGTGCTGTTCGGCCCCGGACACCGCCTGACGCAGAAGGCGCCGCTGTACCAGTCGGGAGAGTTCGCCTGCGAGGAGGTGGTGGACCTGGTCGGCCCGCGCGGCAAGGTGGAGCGGGTGCGGGTGCTGGGCCCGGAGCGCAAGGCGAGCCAGGTGGAGATCTCGCGCACCGAGGAGTTCAAGTTGGGCATCGACGCCCCCATCCGAGACTCGGGCGATCTGGACGGGACGCCGGGGATCACCCTGGTGGGGCCGGCCGCCACGCTCCCGCTGCGCCAGGGCGTGATCTGCGCCCGGCGCCACATCCACATGAGCCCGGCCGAGGCCGAGGAGCTTTCCTTGCGAGATCGGGACGTGGTGCGGGTGCGCATCGAGGGCCCGCGCTCGCTGATCTTCGGGGACGTGCTCATCCGGGTGAAGGACAGCTACCGGCTGGAGATGCACATCGACACCGACGAGGCCAACGCCGCCGAGATCGGCCCGGACATGGTGGCCACCCTGGACGGCATCCAGTCGCGGCCGGGGTGAGAGGAACTACTTTCGCGAGCAGGTGCGGTTACTGACCTCGACGTTTCCGTACACCGCCAGGTGCCACTGGTCGCAGATGTTGGCCGAGTAATACCGGATGTTGATGTAGACATAACGGCCGGATTCCGAGCCGGAGGGCACGCATGTGGGCCAGTTGATGGTGTAGTCCTCGTCCCAGGAGATCTGGACTTCATCCATGGTGGAGCCGCCGTTGCTGGACGAGCCGGCCTGGGTGGTGCAGTTGTCGCAATAGACGTAGAGATCGTAGTCGGTGTTGGAAGGCGGGTACAGCCGCAGCACCGCACTCAAGTACACGCAGCTCAAGTCGCTGTTGGCTTCGGCCACCCACAGCCGCAGCCACTTCTCTCCCGTGCCGTAGTTGTGCAGGATGTCCGAGCCCTGGTCGCCCTGGACCGCGCCGATGTCGGTGTAGCTCCCGCACGAGGGGTTGGTGTCGAGGTTGAACTCGCAACCGTCGCCGACGGAGCCGTTGGCGTTGCAGTACTGGTAGTTGCAGGATGCCACCTGGCAGGTGCCCGTGGAGCAGGTGCCGGTGGCGTTCGCCGGGGTGCAGGGGATGCCGCAGCCGCCGCAGTTGGTGGTCGTGTTGGTCGGGGTCTCGCAGCCGTCGCCGGGCTGGCCGTTGCAGTTGCCCCACAGACCGATGCAAGAAGCCACCTGGCAGGTGCCGGTGCTGCAATCGCCGGTCGCGTTGGCCGGGGCGCAGGCGATGCTACAGCCTCCGCAGTTCTGGTTGGTGTTGGTCGGGGTCTCGCAGCCATCACCGGGTTGGCCGTTGCAGTTGCCCCACAGGCCGATGCAAGAGGCCACCTGGCAGGTGCCGGTGCTGCAATCGCCGGTCGCGTTGGCCGGGGCGCAGGGGACGCCGCAGCCGCCGCAATTGGTGTTGGTGTTGAGCGGGGTCTCGCAGCCGGGGATGTTGCCGTCGCAGTCGCCGAAGCCGGCCGGGCAGCCGGCGCCGCGGCCCGAGAGCGAAACCGTGGCCAGGGGCATTCCGAGATCGTCCGAGAGGACCTCCACGGAGCCGAGATCCTCGCCCGCCGCCGGCGGGCTGTAGCGCACCGTGATGGTGAGGGGCACGGCCGGCCCCGAAAGCACCACCGGGAAGTTGGCCGGGAGGTTTTCCAGGGCGAAGTCGCCGGAGCTTCCCGAGCCGAAGCGGATGCCGGTGACCGTCAGGGGGTCGGACGAGAGGTCGCGGATGGTGATGGTGCGCGTGGCGGTGCCGCCGATGGTGACGTCGCCGAAGGCGATGGAGGTCGGCTCGACGAAAAGCGCCGGATCCACGCCGCGCCCGGCGAGGACCACGGCGAAACGCCCCACGACCGAGTCGAGCTCGATGTCCGGGTCGTCGGTGTCGACCAGGATCACGCCGTTCTTTTGGCCGGTCGCGGCCGGACGGAAGCTCACCGAAAGCTGCGCCTCCTCGCCCGGCCCGATCGCGGCGCCGAAGGAGGCGGGGCTGAAGTCGAACTCCGTCGTGGTGCCGGTGGCGCGCGCCACCCGGGTGATGTGCAGCGGATCGTTGCCGGTGTTGCGGATGCGAAGGAGCGCGCTTCGCTGCTCGGCCTGGGAGGTGGCGGCGTCGAGCTGCACCGCGCCGAAGTCGAACTGGGCCGGGTCGGGGACGGTCTCGACATGCGGCGGAACGTACGCCAGCGCCTGCGCGCTCACGTCGCGCGCGGGCTGGCCGTTCTGGTTCTCGATGGTCAGGGTGGCGGTCTTGGCGCCGAGCGCCAACGGATCGCAACCGACCACGACGCGGATGGACTCGCCGGGCAGCAGCCGCTTGGGAGAGGCGGGGAGCGTGGCGAGATCCACGTCGGGACTCGAGAGCGACCACTCCGGCACGCCCGCGCTGAGGCTCACTCCCGAGAGCAGGAGATCGGCCCCGCCACTGTTGCGGATCACCGCCTCCCGCTCGCCGTGCCGGCCCACCCGCACCCGGCCCAGGTCGATGGGGCTGGGCTGGACCTCCACGCCGGCGACCACGCCCGCGCCGGAGAGGGCGACCCGCGCCGAGGGGTTCAGCGCGTCATTGGATGCGACGATGACGCCCTCGCTGTCGGATTCGGCCCGCTGGGGGTGATAGGTGACGCGCACGGTGACGAAGTCGTTGTGGTTGAGGAAGAACGGAGCCGAGAGGGCGCCGCCGCCCGAGTCCTCGACCGCCAGCGAGAAGTCCTGGTCGGCGGGGTTCTCCAGGGCGATGGATGACACCGAGAGCACCGCGTTGCCGCTGCCGGTGTTGGCCGCGGTGAAGGCCAGCGGAGCGGAGGACGCGCCCACCGGCACGTCGCCGAAGGCCAGCGTCACCGGCTGGACCGAGATCTGGGCCACGCCCTTGAACTCCGACAGCAGGTGGATTTTCACCAGCGGCTGATCCGGGTCGTTCGAGATGATGTCCAGGATGCCGGTATCGCTCAGGCCGTCCTGGGCGCGGTACAGCACGTCGAGCAGCGTCTCCTGGCCGGGCGAGAGCGCGATGGGGAGGCGGCCCAGGGTCTCGCTGGCCACGGAGAACTCGGTGGTGTTGCCGCCGGCCTCCAGGTTGAGCTCTAGCAGGCGCAGCTCGGCCTGGCCGCGGTTGCGCACCTTCACGTGTTGCGAGGCGGTCACGCCGACCTGGACGTTGCCGAAGTCGATCTGGTACACGGGCGGGTTGCCGGTCCCGGCCGGCTCCACGATCTCGATGTCCGGCTCCGGGCCGCCCTGGTCCCCGCCGTCCGTGCCGTCCGCGCCGCCGTCGCCGTCCATACCGCCATCGTTGCCCACCGCCACGCAGGCGCCGTGCCGGCACACCATCCCCTCGGGGCAGTCGCCGGGGTTCTGGCAGGTGATGGCGGCCGGGGTGCACAGCCCGTCGTCGCAATACTGGCCGATGGGACACTCCTCGTCCCGGGAGCACAGGTTGTTGCCGTCGGCAGGGGTGGTGCTGTCCGAGCACCCCATGGCGCCGGCGAGCAGGGCGGCAGCGACCACGATCCATGGCATTCGTCTTCCGTTCATGGGAGGCTCCTTGGGCCCGAGAGCGCCGTTCAACGAACAGACCCATTATAACCGGAAGTGCCAGTTTTGCGAATTCCGCTTTGGCGGACGGGCGGTTCCGAAGCCTTGACATCCGGCGGGGGCTGGTCGTAGGAATAGAGTCCGGTACGGAGGAGGTCGCGAGTTTCGACTGGGGTACGCAAGATCTACCTAACAAAGGAGAAGAGCAGATGAGAAAAGCGTTTGTGCTGGTTCTGTTCGCCATGGCGGTCGCCGGCCTGGGCCTGGCGCTCACCGTGCCCGCCTGCGGCGGCAGCAACAACAACACCGAAAAGTGCACCGATCCCGCATTGCCCAAGTACTGCTCCGACAAGCAGTGCCACGAGTGCTGCGTGGCCGCCGACTGCACGCCCAAGGACGGCTGCACCGCGGCCAGCCAGATGCGCTGCAACGCCAACTACGCCTGCGAGTGCACCTGCATCCAGAAGGGCTCCTCCTGCGCCGCCAACCCGGTGGGCTGCTGTGGCAACCTGGCCTGCGATCCGTTCACCAGCACCTGCGTCGATCCCTGCACCGATGACGGAAGCTGCGCCACGGCGCACCCGGACGAGCTGTTCAAGGCCAACCTCAAGTGCACCGACGGCGTGTGCGACTACAAGCACTGCACCCGCGACGGCAACTGCGCCGGCGGCACGGTGTGCTACAACGGAAACTGCGTCACCCCGGCCGATTGCGGCATGATCGGCTCCTGCGCGGTGGTGCCGGAGAAGGCCATCACTCAAGAGGGCGCCACCGCCGCCTTCTCGGCCACGGCCTTCTTGAAATCGGGCGCGCTGGCCCCCGGCGTGTCCTTCCAGTGGGGCTCCGACAACAACTCCGTCGCCTCGGTGGACGCGAACGGCCTGGTGACCGGCGGTGCCCAGTCGGGCGACGCCACCATCACCGCCACCGTGGCCGGGTGCTCCACCAAGTGCATCGGCCTGGTGAGCAACTACGGCGCGGTCACCCAGGGGCACACCCGGGTGGTGGTGATCGACGAGCTGTTCAACACGCCGGTTGTGGGCGCCAGCGTGGTGGTGGGCGCCGAGGCGCCGGTCGTCACCGACGCGCTGGGCATCGCCGACGTGGCGGTGGAGGCCTCCCAGGCGAACCCGCTGGCCGTCACCGTGAGCAAGGACGACTACAACTACGTCACCGCCGAGAACGTCACCACCAACAACGTGCTCATCCACATGGGCAAGCTGTTCCCCAGCGACAAGGCGGGCGGCTACCGCGGCGAGTTCGACTACAACCAGATCAAGTGCGTGCCGCCGCACACCTGCGAGGTGAAGCTCGGCCTGGCCGGGACCAGCATCCCCGGCAACCTCATCAACCTCAACTTCGACCTCATCCTGGGCGACATGGTGATGACCCACATCGAGCTGGGCTCCAACAAGATCGACCAGGCGCTGCCCGCGGGGCTGGTGCTGGGGCTCAACCAGACCTGGTTCCGCCAGTTCTTCTCGCCGACCGGCGTACCCGGAAAGCGCGTGGCCTGGGGCCTGGGCGGCAAGCTCGACCTCAACACGCTGATCTCCACCCTCGGGCCCATCATCTCGGGCGGAGGCGGGGACATCGACGTGGGCGCGCTGCTCGCCAGCATCCTGCCCCTGTTCGCGGACTTCTACACCGGCCTGGTGCCCAACATCCCGGTGGAGCTCAAGGACAAGGTCATCGACTGGAACGACATCAACGACAACGACGGCGACGACGGCACCAAGCACTGCGGCAACTGCGCCGCCGCCTGCCCGGACGGCCAGTACTGCGATCCGAAGGAACTCACCTGCAAGACGCTGCCCTCGGGCAAGACCCGCAAGTGCCCGGACCTGGTGGCGGACTACGACAACTTCCCGGCCATCGTCGGTGGCAAGATGCCGCTCAACATCAAGATGGACCAGGTCATGAAGTTCAAGGCCGCCGACTTCGTCAAGGGCGCCGACGACAAGTACGCCTACGACGCGGTGGTGATCCTGGCCGGCGTGATCGTGAAGGACTCCGGGCTGGTGCCGCTGGGGCTGTCGGTGGGCCTGGACTCGAAGAACAAAGACGATCCGCCCAACGGCAAGATCGACGACCTCATCTCGGTGTCGGTGTCCGACGTGGCCGGCCGCATCCCCGAGGGCCAGGTGAAGCGCGTGGCCGTGGCGCTGGCGCTGAACGTGTCCGCCCTGGCGGGCGGCATCACCGGCGGTAGCTCGGGCACCAAGCTGGCCGGACAGGTGATCTTCTTCGACGACAACAAGTTCAACACCACCAGCACCATCGAGCTGGATGCGTTCCCGGCGCCGCCCACGGCCACCTGGAACGCCGGCGAGCGCAAGCTCACCTGGGCCAACCTGCCGGCGGGGATGGACTACCTGCAGGCCATCTTCTCGGGCAGCGGCGGCAAGAACTGGAACTACATGGTCCCGGCCTCGGCCAGCCAGATCCTGCTGCCCGCGGCGCCGGCCGCCGGCGACCGGGCGGACGACGCCAACTTCGTGAGCATCAAGCTGGTGAACGGGGCGAGCTACGCCGACCTGGTTCGCTTCGGAAGCGGAAAGAACATCGCCAACCTGGTCGAGCTGGTGAAGTCCTTCGTGTTCACCGAGGCGGCCGCGCCCTGATCGCGGTCTCCAATCCGTAGGGAAACGGCCCTCTCCGCCCGGAGGGGGCCGTTTTTTTTATGTGTGTACACGCCTGACGGCCCGTGCTACCTTGCGCGGCGCCGAGAACGCGCGAGCCCGAGGAGGTCATATGCGATCCGTCATGTGGCTGTCCCTGCCCTGGTGTTTGCTGGCCTTCTGCTGCACCTGCGCCGAGCGCGGCGCGCCGCCCGGAGCGCTGGAGGCCTACCAGCCCCTGCTCGATCGCCTCCCGCCGCAGGCGGACGTGCTGGCCATCGCCGACCTGGCCGAGGCGGGACGGACCTTCCGCGGGCTGCTCGATCGTGTCGAGAAGACGCCGGTCGTGGCCGAGAACCCGCCGCTGCGTTCGGCCTTTCAGCAGGCGCGCGCGGAACTCGATGGGCGGCTTGTGCAGCTTAGGGAGCAGAGCGGCATCGACGTGCTCGCCGATCTCGAGCGCGCCGCCTTTGCGCTTCGCTTCTTGCCCGACGCCGAACCCGAGTTTTCGCTTTCGGTCCGCGGGAAGTTTCCGAAAGGTTCGCTCGGGAAGATCCTGCCTGCCGATGCCAGGCGGCTCGAGCCGGGCCGTGAAGCATTCCAGCTTGAGGACGGGACGTTCCTGGAACTCACCGCGGACGGGATCCTGGTCCTTTCCAGCACCGAGCGGCCCGCCGGCTCATCGGCCGGCCAAGACGCGGCCAAGCGCCTGCTGGATGCCCACCCGCGCCTGCTGGCCTCGCCGGCGCCGGGGATGTTTTTGCGGCTGTCCTTCGTGATGCCGAAGTGGCTCAAGGAGACCTTGCCGGCCGACGCGGCCCTGCTGTGGCTGGCCGAGGTGGAGCGCGCCGAGCTTACGCTGGGGCCGGGGCTGGCGTTCGACGTCCAGGCCGGCAGCGAGCGGGCGGCCGAGAACCTGCGGTTGCTCGCCGAGGGCTTCAAGGAGTTCACCATCGGCGGCCGCAACCTGTGGCGGGCCTACATTCTCTTTGGCCTCGGGTTGGACCTGGGCGGGCAGATGCTTCAGATGCCGCCCGAGTTCCGCTCGGTCCTCGAAAACCGCAAGGCCATCCTGGCCACCATGGAGGAATTCCTGGGAGAACCGGCGGGCCAGTCCGAGGTGAGGGTCGAGGGGCGCCGGGTAAGCCTCCAGGTGAGCCCCCGGGCGCTCATGGGAGGCACTTTCACGCTGGGGATCTTTGCGGCCATCGCCATCCCGGCGTTTGTCAACTACGTCCACCGCGCGGAACGCGAACGCGTGGAAGAGATGGTGGACCGATTCGACACGGACAAGCTGGCCCCCGAGTGACCGGCAAGCGGCCGCATCCCGGCAGACTCGCTAATTTTTTTTGATCTTCCGCACCCGCTGAGATATAAGCCAATCGGGGTGGAATCGGTCGCGGCGGGGCTCTGTCAGGTGGAGCCGCGCGCGCGGTTTTCTTGGCGCCGCGAGGGCGTTTAGGCGCGGGCCTGGGTCTGGGAGACACAGGGAGAGTGTGGCGCGATGGAAGAGCAAATCCGGAACTACCAGCGGATCCTGAAGACCAACCCCACCGACGTACCGGCGTTCACCGCCCTGGAAGAGATCTTCCAGGGGAAGGATCGCTGGCGCGACCTGGTGACGCTCTACGAAGACCGGGCGCGCGTGCTGGTGGACGCGGACGCGGCCCGCGCGGTGCGCGAGAAGTGCGCCGCCATCTACCACCACAAGATGGGGGATCTGGCCAAGGCCACCCTGTGCTACGAGGGCATCCTGCGTACGCAGTCGGATCACCGCGTTGCCTTGCAGGGCCTGGCCGACATCTTCTCGCGCCGCAACGAGTGGCCGAAATTGGCCGAGGTGCTGGAGCGCCTGGCCGCGCTGGCTGCCGACCCCGAGGAGCGCGCCCGGCTCTTCGCACGGCTCGGGGTGCTGTACCGCGACACCCTCAAGCGACGGGACAAGGCCCTGGTGGCCTTCGGCCATGCCTTGCGCGCCAGCGAGCGCCAGCCGGAGGTGTACGCGGCCCTGCGTGAGCTGTACACCGAGCTGGGGTGGTTCGAGCGCGCCCACGAGCTTCTGGAGCGCGAGGCGGCCGCCTTCCCCGAGAACGCCGAGGGCATGGCCAAGGCCTTCCTGGCCTTCGGCGAGGCCTTGCTGGAGGAGCCGCTGTTCTCCGAAACCTGTAAGAAGGTCCTGGAGAAGGCGCGCTCGTTGCTGCCGCAGCCCGCCCCGGCCGAGGAGGCGCTGCGCAAGCTCGAGGCCATCCGCTCCGACTGGAAGGCCCGGGTGAAGGCGCTGCGGGTGGAGGCCATCGAGGCACCCGACAAGACCCGCGCGGTCCACCTGTACCGCCAGATCGCCGAGCTGGCCTTCCTGAACGGCGGCAGCGACGCCGAGATCGAGGAGAACCTGGGCAAGTGCGTGCTGCTCCAGCCGGGCAACCCGCGCCTGCTCCTTTTCATGGAGCGTTTCTACCTGGAGCGCAAGCGGGCCAAGGAACTCCTCGACCGTCTGAGCGACATGGCCGGGAAGGTCAAGGACCGCCGCGTGGCCATTCAGATCCTGGAGCGCCTGGCCATGCTGTCGGTGGTTCACCTGCAGGATCGCAAGACCTCCATCGAGGCCTACCGGCGCATGCTCCAGCTCGAGCCCGGCAATCCCGCCGCGGTGGGCTGCCTCATCGAGGCCTTCCAGGAAGAAGGCCGCTGGGCCGAGGTGGTCGAGCTTCTCAAGAGCCAGGTGGAGCGCCAGACCGATCCCATCCAGCGCGTCGATCTTTTGTTCCAGATCGCCCGGGTGACCATGGATCAGCTCAAGGATCCCCAGGCCGCCGCCTTGCTGTACGAGGAGATCCTGCGCCTGTCTCCCCAGAACCTCGCCGCTGCCCAGAGCCTGGGCAAGATCTACGAGAAGAAGGGTGAGCCGGATTCGCTGGTGCGCTGCCTGGAGATCGAGCTGGCCCATGCCAAGGAGAAGAAGGAATCCCTGCGCCTGTTGGACCGCTTGACCGAACTGCACCGGGACGAGCGCAAGGAGCCCGGCCGGGCCTTCGAGACGGTGCTGCGGGCCCTGCAGGTCGATCCCTCCCGCAAGAAGACCATCAAGGAGGCCCTGTCCTTGGCCGAGACGACCGGCCGCTTCCAGGACCTGGCCGCCGCCATGCGCTCGGTGCTGGACGCCCGCGTGCTCTCGGGAAAGCACCGCCTGGAGATGCTGGGGATGCTGGCGGCCATCGCCGAGACCCGGCTGGACAACGCGCCGGAGGCCATCCGCGCCTACCAGGAGATTCTGGCGGAGGACGGCAAGAACCTCTCCGCCCTCGAGGCGCTCGAGCGCTTGCAGAAGGAGAGCGGCGGCAGCGTGGAGCTGGTCGGCATCTACCAGCGCCAGTTGGAGCTGGTCACCGGCAAGGAGAAGCGCCGGGAGCTGCTGTTCAAGCTCGCCGACATCTTCCAGAACCGCATGGCCGACTTCGGGCGGGCCGCCGAGACCTGCCGGCAGATCCTGGAGCTCGATCCCCGGGACGCGGACGCCTGGTTGCGCCTGGCCGACCTGGAGGAGCGCGAGAGCCGCTGGGAAAACGCGGCCAAGGCGCTGGAGAAAGTGGTGTCGCTGCTGGCCGATCCCGCCGCCATCCAGCGCGTCAAGGTGCGCCTGGCCGGCATCTACGAGCAGCGTCTGGGCGACACCGAGCGCGCCCTGCAGCTCTGCAACGAGGTGCTCTCCAGCGATCATCTGGAGAACGAGCTGGCCCCCACCACGGTGGGCATCCTGGAGCGCCTGCAAGGCCGCGGGGTGAGCCCGCTGCGCATCGCCGAGATCCTGCAGCCGTACTATGCCCTGGCCGGGGACTGGCGCCGGCACATCGACATGTTGGAGGTGCGCCTGGAAGGCAGCCGCTCCACCGAGGAGCGGGTGCGCCTGTATCAACGCATCGCCCAGGTGTACGAGGAGGAGCTGGCCCAGCCGGAGGCGGCGTTCTCCGCCTATATTCGCGCCTTCATGGAGACCCCCGAGCGGCCCGAGCTGCTGGAGGCGCTGCTGCGCCTGGCGCAGGACGTCGGGCGGCAGGAGGCCCTGGCCACCGCGCTGGAGAGCGTGCTGCAGAAGGTGAAGGACGCCGACTTCGAGGTCCGCATCAACCGCATGCTCGGCCAGCTCTACCGGGAGCGCCTCAACCGCAGCGCCAACGCGGTGGCGGCCTACCGGAGGGTGCTCGAACGCTTGCCGGGAGACGAGGGCGCGCTGGCCGCGCTTTCCGACTTGTTCCGGGCCGAGCGCCGCTTCGACGAGCTCTCCGCGGTGCTGCGAAGCCGCCTGGAGAGCGCCCCCGACGCCGCGGCCCAGGTGCCGCTGCTCCGAGAGCTGGGCGACATCACCGATGCCGAGCTGCACGACCGGGCGGCGGCCATCGAGTGTTTCTCACGCTTGCAGCAGCTCGTGCCGGACGACGTCGAGGTGTTGCGGCGGCTGGACGGGTTGTTGGAGAAGGAGGGCCGCTGGCCCGACCTGGCGCGGGTGCTGGAGGAGGAGATCCGCCTGCTGCCGGCCGAGGCTCCCGAGCTCGAGTTGCGCCTGGGCCGGGTCCGGGCCGAGCGCATGGAGGAGCGCCGCCACGCGGTGGCGGACTACCAGAAGGTGCTGGCGGAGCGGCCCGATGATCCCCGGGCCATCGAGGGGTTGGAGGCACTGCTGGGACGCCCCGACAGCGCCCCGCTAGCGGCCGCTACCCTGATCCCCATCTACGAGCGCAATAACGAGTGGGCCAAGCTGGCCGCGGCGCTGGAGATCCGCGCCGAGAGCTTGGAGGACGCCGCCGATCGCGTGAGGACCTGGCTGCGCACGGCCGAG
>CAZLNM010000103.1:0-19202 GCA_964561025.1 uncultured Myxococcales bacterium | reverse complement strand
CGGCGACACCAGGTGGAAGAAGTGCAGGGCGTGGCTCTGGAAGGTCTGGCCGTAGTGCATCAGGCGGCGCATCTTCTCCGCGGTGGGCGTGAGCCGGTCGGCGCCCACCACCATGTCCATGGCCTTGGCCGCGGCCAGGTGGTGGCTCACCGGGCAGATGCCGCACAGGCGCTGCACCAGCACCGGCATCTCCCAGTACGGCCGCCCCTGGGCGAAGCGCTCGAAGCCGCGGAACTCCACGATGTGGAAGCGCGCCTGCCGGACCCGGCGCTTCTCGTCGAGCAGCAGGCTGACCTTGCCGTGGCCCTCCACGCGGGTCACCGGCTCGATCACCACGCGGCGCAGGCCGGCGCTGACGGCCTTGCCGGGCGCGGCGGGGCGGACAGGCTTGGCGGCCGGGCGCGCCTTCTTCGCGGGCGCCCGCCGCGCCGGCTTCTTTGCGGCGACCTTGCGCGCGACTTTCTTCGGGGCCTTCTTGACGGGCTTCTGGGCCGCCTTGGAGATGGCCTTCTTGGCGAGTTTGCGGGCGACCTTCCGGACGGCCTTCGGGGCCGGTTTCTTGGCTTTCTTTTTCATGGGCACGGTGCACTCCCTTTCTGGCGGCGCGGTTGTTCCCGGGCCTCAGTCATACTTCAACGCGGCGTAGGGAAGCTTGAGCGGGCGGTTTTCGAGCAGCGCGAGCAAGGCCTCCCAGATGGCGTCCGCCGGCGGCGGGCAGCCGGGCAGGTGGACGTCCACCTTCACCACCTCGCCGATGGGATACACCCGGTTGAGGATCAGCGGCAGCTCCGGGTCGTTGGGGATGCAGCGCGAGGGGTTGTGGACGGTGGGGCCGTTGAGGTAGGCCTCCTCCAGACACTCGCGCAGCGGGATACCGTTGCGCATGGCCGGCAGGCCGCCCATGGTGGCGCAGTCTCCCAGCGCCACCAGCACGTCGCAGTGACGGCGGAAATCCTGCAGCACCTTGACGTTCTCCTGGTTGCAGCAGCCGCCCTCCACGATGCCCACCGCGCACCGCCCGGTGAACTTCTTGATGTCGTCGATGGGCGACTTGTCGAAGTCCACCAGCTCGATGAGCTTGAGGATGCGATCGTCGATGTCCAGCACCGACATGTGGCAGCCGAAGCAGCCGGCCAGCGAGGCCGTGGCGATCTTGGGCTTGGCCATGTTACGACCTCCTCTTTTCCACGTCCGACCCTATGGGGGCGGCGTCGTACAGGCGGCGGCCGACCGGGATCTTGAACCCCTCGCGCTTGCGCAGGATGCAGCCCACCGGGCACAGGTTCACCGCCCGGTCGGCGAGCGCCAGCGTGGTGTCCTTGAGCCTGCCGGTGGAGTTCACCGCCAGCCGCGTGTGCGAGCCGCGGTGCACCATGCCGAACACGCTCTTCTTGTCGAGCTGTTTCGAGCCCCGCACGCAGCGGCCGCACAGGATGCAGCGGTTGCGGTCGATGGCCACGTCGGGGTGGCTCATGTCGATGTGCCGCAGCGGGAACAGGTAGGGGTGGCGCGGGCTGAGCAGCCCCAGGCGGTAGCCCAGCGCCTGCAGCTCACAGTTGCCGCTCTTCTCGCAGAACATGCAGAAGTGATTGCCCTCGACGAAGATCATCTCGAGCACGGACAGCCGCCAGTCGCGAAGCTCGGGCGTGTCGTTCTGCACCATCATGCCCTCGCTGGCCGGGTGGGTGCAGGCGGACTGGGGCCGGCCGTTCACCAGCACGGTGCACAGGCGGCAGGCCCCGCCGGGGAGCAGGTCCTTGTGGTAGCACAGGCGCGGGATGTAGATGCCCGCCGCGTCGGCCGCCTCCAAGATGGTCTGGCCCTGGCGGGCCTTGACCGGGACGTTGTCGATGGTGAAGGTGAATTCGTTCATGGCGCACCCCTATTCCTCATGCAGGACCGGTTGCCGGCCCTGCACCTCGACCGCGTCGGCCAGCGCCACGCGCAGGTCGAACGACGGCATCAGGCCCGGCTCGGCGTCCGGCGACAGCCGCGCCTGGTAGAGCTCGCGGAAGTTCTGCAAGGTCGTGAGCGCCGGGTTGGGCGAGGTCTGGCCCAGGCCGCAGCGGCTCATCTTCTTGACCGTCAGGCACAGCTTCTCCAGGTACTCGAGATCGGCCGGCAGCGCGTTGCCGGCCAGGATCTTCTCCAGGGTGCGCAGGATGAGCACGTTACCCACGCGGCAGGGCACGCACCAACCGCAGCTCTCCTCCACGAAGAACTCCATGAACTGGCGCGCCACCTCGACCAGATCGCGCGACTTGCCGAACACCATGATCGAGCCGCCGGTGGCCAGGTCCTCGAAGGCCAGCCGGCGCGAGAAGGCCGCGGGGGCGATGAAGCTCCCCGAGGGGCCGCCCACCAGCACCGCCTGGGCGCCCGTCCCGCCGACCTTGGCGAGCAGATCGCTCACGGTGATACCGAAGGGGATCTCGTACACGCCCGGCTTCTGGCAGTCGCCGGACACCGAGAAGGCCTTGGTGCCGGTGCTGTCCTTGGTGCCGATGGCGGCGAACCACTCGGCGCCCTTCTCCAGCAGGCGGGCCGCCGCGCACAGGGTCTCCACGTTGTTGACCGAGGTGGGCAGGCCCAGGAAGCCCTTCTCCACCGGGAAGGGGGGCCGGTCCTTGGGCGCCCCGCGCAGGCCCTCGCAGGAAGAGATCAGCGCCGACTCCTCGCCGCACACGTAGGCGCCCGCGCCCATCTGGATGCGGATGTCGAAGGAGAAGCCGTTCTCGAACTTGCCAAGCAATCCCTTCTCGCGCCGCCGGTTGAGGGTCGCCTCCAGGTGCCGGCGCAGATAGTCGTACTCGGCGCGCAGGTACAGGACACCTTGCTCGGCGCCGATGGCGTAGCCGGCGATGGTCATGCCCTCGAACAGGAGATCCGGGTTCTCGGTGAGGATGACCCGGTCCTTGAAGGTCCCCGGCTCGCCCTCGTCGGCGTTGCACAGGAGGAACTTGCGCGCGCCGGCGGCCTTGCGGGCGAACTCCCACTTCATGCCGGTGGGGAAGCCGGCCCCGCCGCGGCCGCGCAGGCGCGACTTCTTGACCTCGGCGATGACCTCCTCGGGCTTCATGGCCAGCGCGCGCTTCTGGGCCGAACCCGGCGCGAAGGGGGCGAAGATCACCGCGCCCGACTCGCGCAGGTGGTTCACCACCATCGAGCGCACCAGCTCCGAGCCGTTGGCGCCGTCCCCCGGCTTCTCGACCAGCAGGATGGGATCGCCCTTCTCCCGCAGCACCTTGACGATGGCCGGCACCTTGGAGGGCTGGATGTGGGTGAGGGGCACCGTGCCGGCCAAGGCCGCCGGGCCCTGGTCGCACAGTCCGATGCAGGAGGTGTGCACCAGGCCGATGGCGCCGTCCTGGCTGACCTCGCCCACCTTGATGCCGAGCTGCTTCTCGAAGGCCCGCTCCACTTCCAGGCCGCCGCTGCCGCGGCAAGCGGGACAGGTCGAGAGGTACACGGTGACCCGCCCGCGCGCGCGCGGAGTGAAAAAGTGGTAGAAGCTGGCCACGCCCTCCACGTCCACGCGGGGCAGGTTCATCTCGTGCGCGATGGCCTCGATGGCCTCGCCAGAGACGCACCCCAGACGGGACTGCACCCCCCGCAGCACGTCCATGAGGCGGGTGCGGTCCTTTCCTTTCGCGGCCACGATCTCGGATACCGCCTTCTTCGTGTCTGTGGTCATGCGAAATCTCCAGGTCCGGAAAGTGGGCCGGTTCCCCGGCCGGTTGACGGGTCTGTCAAGATCCCGCTGCAAAATACCTTTTGAAAAAAAAATTGCAAGCGGAATAGCATCCGGCGGCGACCCCCGAGTGGGCGCTCGGGATGTACCCGCCGGCTAGACCAGCCGGCGCCGGATCTCGTCCGCCGCCGCCAGCGGATCGAGGCCCTGGCGCCGCAGCTCCTCGATGGCGCCGTCGAGCTCCCGGCGAAGCGAAGGCTTCTGGATGTCCGCGAGCCCGCCCGCCCAGCCCAGCCGGCGGGCCAGCACGAACCGGGCCTGCTCGTCCCGGGGCAGCGCAAGGAACTCGTCGCAGATCTCGAGCAGCCGCGAATGATCGGCCGGCAGATCGCCGCGGATCTCCATGAGCAGGTTGAGCACGTGGTCGCTCTCGAGGCGGGTGCGGACGCCCGAGAGCCCCTGAAGGAAGGCGCGGATCTCGGTCACCAGCTCGATCTCCGAAAGCGGCGCGAACGCCCCGCTTCGGGCCATCTCGAAGAGCTCGGTGCCCGGCGGCAGGGCGGTGGTGCGCAGGCGCACGAAGTCGGGCTCGATCTCGGCGATGGCCGAGGCGGTGTCCTCGGCGTGCCGGGCGGACAGCTCCCGCCCGCCCAGGCCCGGCATGACGTACTCGGAGAGCTCGAAACCGGCCTCCTTGGCGCGCCGGCCGCCCTCGATGTGATCGGCGCGGGTGCACCCCTTCTTCACGAGCGACAGCACCGCGTCGCAGCCGGACTCCATCCCCACGTGGAGCCGATCCAGGCCGGCCTCGCGGATGCGGCGCAGCTCCGAAAGCGCCCGCCGGGCCAGGGTGTGGGAGCGGGCGTAGGCGGTCACGCGCCGCACGCGGGGGAAGCGCTGGCGCACCGCCTGCACCACGCGGACCAGGTCGTCGGTCCGACACAGCAAGGGATTGGCGTCCTGCAAGAAGACCGTGCGCGGCGCGTCGCCATAGAACTTCCGCATGGCCTCGAGATCGGCGAGCACGTCCTCGACCGGGCGCAGCGAGAAGCGCGTCCCCTTGTACACCGGGCAGAAGGCGCAGCGGTTCCACGGGCAGTTGCGCGACACGCGCAAAAGCAGGCTGCCCGCCTCGGAGGGTGGGCGGATCGGACCTTGCTCGAAGCCCGCCATGCCTTTCTTGTAGCAACCTCGCTCCGGGCTGGCAACTGGCGCGAAAGTGTGTTAGCAAGGGCGCCGCGAAAGGAAGGGATGGCGCATGGTCTGCAATAGCATTCTGGAGTGCATCGGCAACACGCCCCTGGTGAGCCTCGGGCTCGTCGGCTACCCGCACATCTTCGCCAAGGCCGAGTTCCTCAACCCCGGGGGCAGCATCAAGGACCGGGTGGCGCTCCACCTCATCGAGGAGGCCGAGCGCGAGGGGAAGCTTCGGCCCGGCATGACCATCGTGGAGGCCACCTCGGGCAACACCGGCATCGGGGTGGCCATGGTGGGCGTGCTCAAGGGCTATCGGGTGAAGATCGTCATGCCTGAGAACATGAGCGAGGAGCGCAAGAAGATCATCCGGGCCTTCGGCGCCGAGCTCATCTTCACCTCGGCCGAGGGGAGCCTCCCCGAATGCGTGGCCAAGGTGCGCGCCTTGCAGGCCGCGGATCCAAACGTGTGGGTGCCGCAGCAGTTCGAGAACCCCAAGAACCCCGAGATCCACTACCGCGCCACCGCCGAGGAGATCTGGCGCCAGATGGACGGCAAGATCGACGCCTTCGTGGCGGGGGTGGGCTCCGGCGGCACCCTGGCCGGGGTGGGCAAATACCTCAAGGAGCGTAACATTCGCTGCCGCATCGTGGCGGTGGAGCCCAAGAACTCGGCGGCGCTGCTCGGCAAGGAGCCCGGGCTGCACCAGATCCAGGGCATCGGCGACGGTTTCATCCCGCCGGTGCTGGACGTCTCGCTCATCGACGACGTGGAGGTGGTGAGCGACGAGGACGCGGTGGCCACCGCGCGCCTGCTGGCGCGCAAGGCAGGGCTGCTGGTGGGCACCTCCTCGGGCGCCAACGTGTGGGCCTGCACCCGGGTCTCGGCGAAACCCGGCGGCGAACGGCGCG
This sequence comes from uncultured Myxococcales bacterium, assembly GCA_964561025.1. Taxonomy (GTDB): domain Bacteria; phylum Myxococcota; class B64-G9; order B64-G9; family B64-G9; genus JAAZNF01. The sequence continues at coordinate 13,406 of CAZLNM010000103.1, read as the reverse complement.
TGGTGACGGTGCTGCCCGATCGGGCCGAGCGGTACTTCTCCACCGCCCTCATCTGACGGATCGCGGAGGACCTGGTGGGGCTCTCGCGCCAACGCGTCACGCTGCGCCTGTCGGTCACCGACCGCTGCCAGTTGCGCTGCCGCTACTGCATGCCGCCCGAGGGCGTGCCGCGCCTCTCGCACCACGACGTGCTGCGCTTCGAGGAGATATTGCGGGTGGTGACGCTGCTGCGGGAGCGCTTCGGCCTCTACAAGATCCGGCTCACCGGGGGCGAGCCGCTGCTGCGCTCGGGGATCACCGAGCTGGTCCGCGCCCTGGCAGAGCACAAGGACGTGGAGCTCGCGCTCACCACCAACGGCCAGCTTCTCTCCGACCTCGCCGGGCCGCTGCGAAGAGCCGGGCTCACCCGCCTCAACGCGAGCCTGGACAGCCTCAACCCGGCGCGCTACCGCGAGCTCACCCGGGGCGGGCGGCTGGAACAAACCCTGGCGGGCCTCGAGGCCGCCCGCGCGGCGGGGTTTGAGCCCATCAAGCTGAACACGGTGGTGCTGCGCGGGGTGAACCTCTCCGAGGTGGGCCGCATCGCGGCCTTCGCCCTCGAACGGGGACTGCGGCCGCGTTTTCTGGAGCTCATGCCCATCGGCTGCGCGCGAGGCCTCTTCGAGCGGGACTTCGTCTCCTCGGAAGAGGTTCGCCAGCAGATCGAGAAGGACTTCGCCCTGGCGCCGCTTCCGGTGAATCCCGCCGCCAGCAGCCGGGAGTTCACCGCCGAGGGTCCGGGGCGCCTGCGCGGGACGATCGGCTTCATCAGCTCCGAGAGCCGGCCCTTTTGCGCCGGCTGCGACCGGCTGCGCCTCACCAGCACGGGCACGCTCATCGGCTGCCTGGCCCGCGGCGACGGCTGCGATCTGCGCAAATACCTGCGCCTGGGCGGCCGGGGCGCCGACGAGGAGATGGCCCAGGCCGTGCACCAAGTGCTCGCGGCGAAGCGCCCGCGCGGAGAATTCGCCCGGGCGGATCTCATGCCGCTTCTGGGAGGGTGACATGGCGCGCCCGCGCAGAGTGCTCTCGCACCTCGCCCCCGACGGGGCGCCCCGCATGGTGGACGTCGGCGCCAAGCCCGTCACCCACCGGCTGGCCGTGGCCGAGGCCTGGGTGGACGTGGGCCCACAGGTGGCGAGGCTGCTCGCTTTGCGCGGCGGCGTGGCCAAGGGCGACGCCCTCACCACCGCGCGCCTCTCCGGCATCCAGGCGGCCAAGCGCACCTTTGATCTCATCCCGTTGTGCCACCCTCTGCCGCTGTCGCTGGTCGAGGTCTCGGCCGAAGTGGTGGGGCGCCGCGTGCGCCTTCGCGCGCGCGTGGAGTGCCACGCCCGCACCGGGGTGGAGATGGAGGCGCTCACCGCCGTCTCGGTGGCCGCGCTCACCGTGGTGGACATGGTGAAGTCCGCCGGCAAGGGCGTGGTGATCGGCCCCATCGGCCTCATCGAGAAGCGCGGCGGGAAGTCGGGGAGCTGGAAGCGGGAGGGCCGCCTTGGGCCGCGTTGAGGCCATCTGCGTATCCGAAAGGACCGGGGTGCAGAAGACCCCGGTGGCGCGGGCCCGGCTGCGGGCCGGGTTCGGCATCGAGGGCGACGCCCACGCCGGCGACTGGCACCGCCAGGTGAGCCTGCTCTCCGCCTCCGACATCGCCGAGGCGCGGCGGCGCCTCCCCGACATCACCGACGGGGCCTTCGCCGAGAACCTGGTGCTCTCCGGCGTCGATTTTTCGCACCTGAGCGTGGGTGTCCGGCTGCGCCTGGGGACATCCGTGGTGCTGCGCATCACCCAGATCGGCAAGGAGTGCCACACCCCCTGCCGCATCGGGCAGCTCACCGGCGACTGCATCATGCCGCGGCTGGGGCGATTCGCCGCGGTCGAGGAAGGCGGCGAGATCGCGGTCGGCGATCCGGTCGAGCGGCTGGGTTGAGCGGGTGCAGCAGCCACCCCATCCTAAAAAACATTTCTCCCTTTCGCCGGGGGTCGAGTATACTGGCACCCGCCGTCGAGGTGCCCATGGCCGCCGTGGATGCCAACCGCTTTCCGACCGTGGCCCGCTACCTGGAGGTCCACCGGGGCCGACTGGACCGCTACCCCCAGTGCCAGGGCAAGGGCGGCCTGCTGCGTGACGTCGTCGAGGGGCAACTGCTGGCCGAGGTGATAGACGAGCTGCCGCCCGAGGCGGCCGAGCTGCTCAAGAACCCGCCGCCGGTCAACGTGTGGACCTCGGAGATGTTGATGGAGGTGATCTTCCAGGCGGTGGGCGATCTGCACTTTCGCACCCCCGCCGAGGCCGAGGAGTGGGTCTACACCCACGACCTGGCCCGCTTCCAGGGCAAGCTCTACCGGCTGCTCATGGTGGTGATGTCTCCGATCGCCGTGCTGCGCACGGTGGGCAAGCGCTGGGAGGCCTTCCACCGCGGGACCACCCTGGACGTCCAGGCGGAGAAGAACCGCGCCCTGGGGTTCTTGCGCTTCCCCGAGTGGCTGTACCTGCCCGAGTCCAAGATCAACATGTGCGGCTCGTTCCGGGCCGCGCTGGCCGCGGGCGGGGCCAAGCAAACCGCGGTGCGGCTCATCGAGGCCAATGCGACGCAGCACACCTACGAGGCCACCTGGAAGTAAGCCCGGCGCCTTTACCCGTCCTTCCCGGCACCCGGCTGTGGGTCCCGTTTCGCCCAGCTCATTCGCGCGAGAATAGCCTCCGCCCGACCTTCGCCGTCAAAGGCCTGCGGTCCCTGCGGGATTCGCTTCGCTCACCCTTGACGGCGGTCGGGCTTCGGCTGAATCCGCAATTAGGAAGAGCATGCCTGCATGCTCTTCCTGTTCCAGCAAGTTCGGGAAAACCATCTCCAGCGTCTGGCCGCGATGCCGCAAGAGCAAGCGCGGCCAGACGTAAATGTCGAGCCCTGCGCGCCGGGCGGCGTCACTGATTGACGTGGACGATGTGGGCCTTGGGGAAGCCGTTGAAGTCGGTGGCCGAGGCGGTGGTGTAGGCGCCGACGTTCTTGGAGTACAGGTACTCGCCGAGCTTGAGGTCGGGCAGGTGCTCGGCGGTGGAGACGGTGTCCAGCGCGTCGCATGTGGGGCCGAACACCGAGCAGATCTCGCGCGGGCCGTCGCGGAACGACTCCAGGTGGTACTGGCAGTGGTCGAACAGGATCCCCGAGAAGGTGCCGTAGATGCCGTCGTCGATGTAGTAGCACAGTTTCCGGTCGCGCCGGGCCTTGCCGATGATGCGCGCGACCAGCGTGCAGGCGGTGGCCACCATGAAACGCCCGGGCTCGGCCAGGATCTCGATCTCCTTCCCGAACAGGCGGTCGAGCTCGCGGTTCAGCAGGGCCGCCAGCTCCTCGAAGGGCCGCACCTTGTCGTCGTAGGGAGCGGGAAAGCCCCCGCCGATGTCGAGCAGGGAGAGCCCGCCGATCCCGCGCAGGCGCGCCTCCTGGAAGATGTCGGCGCAGATCGAGAGCGCCTGCAGGTAGTTGTCGAAGTTGGTGGCCTGCGAGCCCACGTGGAAGGACAGCCCCTCCACGGTGAAGCCGGCCCGGCTCGCCTGCTGGATGAGGTCCACCGCCTCCCCCGGCGCGCAGCCGAACTTGGACGACAGCTCCACCATGGAGCCGGTGTTGGGCACCCGCACCCGCAGCACCAGCCCGGCGTGCGGGGCGAAGCGCGTCATCTTGCGGATCTCCTCGGGGTTGTCGTAGGTCACGAGCGGTCGGTAGGGATCGAGCTGCGACAGCGTCTCCTCGGCCTTGATGGGGTTGGCGTAGATGATGCGGTCCCAGATGTAGTCCTGGCGCTTCTTGGGGGGCAGGTGCTCGATGTTCTTGTGCACGATCAAGAACTCGGCGAACGAGGCCACGTCGAAACTGGCGCCGGCCCGGTACAGGGTGCGCACGAGGGCCGGGTCGGGGTTGGCCTTGACCGCGTAGTAGGGTTGCACCCGCGGCAGGTGCTTGCGGAAGGTCCGGAAGTTCTTCCGCACCTCGTCGTGATCGATGACGAAGAGCGGCGTGCCGTGTCTGCGCGCCAGGCGCAGCAGCGTCTTTTCGCTGACCATGGTTCCTCCCCGCCCGCAGGGGCTCAGGGGTTGTTGCGGAAGTATTCGCGAGTGAGGCGCTCGGTGAGCGCCGGGAGCTTGTGGAACAGGCGCTTGAGTTTCCGCGGCCGGTGGCGGGCCAGCGCGTAGTGGGTCAGGATGGGCAGCGCCACGGTGGAGTCGAGGTAGCACACGATGGCGTCGGGGAGCTTGGTCACGTCCACCTTGCCCCAGGACACCGCCTCGTGGGGGGTGGCGCCCGACAGCCCACCGGTGTCCGGCCGGGCGTCGGTGAACTGCAGGAAGAACTCGTGGCCGAACTCCTGGATGCGCAGCACCTCCTGGATCTGGGGCTCGGTCTGCAGCATGAAGTTCTTGGGCGAGCCGCCGCCCACCAGCACCGCCGCGGTGCGCCTCTTGCCGAGCTGGGCGTCCAGCACGATGGCGGTGGACTGGTTGACGTCGATGCTGGGGTTCACCTTGCACCCGTTGCCGCGCAGCTCCAGCCCGGCCACGTTCATGCCGATGGTGGAGTCGCCCGGCGAGGAGCAGAAGCAGGGCACCCCGGCGCGGTAGGCCGCGGCCAGCAGCGACACCCGCGGCCTGCGCGTCTGGCGCTCGAACTCGTCGCAGTACTTGCCCAGCAGGTAGTGCAGCTCGGCGGTGCCCATCTCCTTCTGGAACTCCGGCTGGGAGAGCACCTTGCGCAGCACGTCGTCGGTGCGCATGAGCACGTCGTTGTAGTCGAGCAGGATGTCGTAGATGCGCACCACGCCCACCGCGCGCAGCTCGGGATCGCGCACGAAGGGCGAGCCCTTGTAGAGCGGCAGGTTCATGGCGTGGTGCATGTCGTGGTACAGGTTGGCGCCGGTGGCCACGATCCAGTCCACGAAGCCGGCCTCGATGAGCGGCACCAGCACCGAGCTGCCGATGCCGGCCGGGGTGAGCGCGCCGGCCAGGCTCATGCCGATGGTGACGTCGGGGGCGAGCATCTTCTCGGTGAAGAGCCGGCAGGCCTCGTGCAGGCGCGCCGCGTTGTAGGCGAGGAAGGCGTTCTCGATCAGCTCGGGCAGCGACTCCTTGCCGCTGATGGGACGGGGCTGGATGCGCCGGCCGCACAAGAAGCGCTTCTTCCCCTGGGCGAACTTGTGCGGGTAGGAGCTCTTGAACTTCTTCGGCAGCACGATGCGGGCCATGCGGGGCCTCCTTTCGCGGCCCCGAAAACACCACAGAGTGACGGCGCTGTCAATCGCGGCTACCGGGGAGCGACGGCGCGAGGCGGCGGCGCGGTCGAGCGCAGCGAAAGCCCCCTCACCTCGTCCCCGATGGAGAACGCCACCCGGCCCTTTGCCGCCACCGGCCGGGACAGGGCGAACTTCTCCGGCAGGCGCAGCGGGTGCCGGCCCAGCACGGAGCCGTTTTTCTCGTCGAACAACCAAAGCGAGTAGCGCTCGCTCACCCCCGTTTTCGCAACCTCCTCGAGATCCGCAGACCATACCAGCAGCCGCCCTTCGTCCAGCACCGGCTCGCAGTCGTAGTCGCACACCACCGGGTGCTTCCACATCTCCCGGCCGCTGCCGGCCTCCAGGGCCCGGACGGCGCCGGGGCCCGGGTCCCCCGCGCTGACCAGGAAGGCGCGCGCTCCGGCTACCACCGGCCGGTAGAAGGCCAGCTCACCGGGCAGCTCCAGGTTCCACAGGAGCCGGCCGTCCCCGGCCGCAAGACACGCCACCGCGGAGCCGGATGACTTTTCGTCGCGATCGACCAGGCGCGAGAAGATCACCCGGTCGGCCGCCGCCACCGGAGCGCAGCGCGCGCGGCCGGAGAGCTCCTGCGTCCACAGGGGCTTGCCGTCCCTTACGGCGAAGGCGCGCGCCGTGCCCGCCTCGGAGATGACGAACACCGCCTCCGCGCCCGCCGCCGGGCCGACGGCGACCTCGCCCGGCACGGCGGCCTTCCACAGCTCCTGGCCGCTCCCGCCGTCCAGCGCCCTCAGCTCGCCGTCGCACACCAGGTAGAGCCGCTCCGCCGCCAGGGCCACCGGCGCCGGGATGCGCCCCTCGGCCATCCAGGCGAGCTTCCCGCCGGGCAGCGAGAACGCGCGCAGGCTGGCCTGCTCGACGCGCGGCCCCGGCAGGGTGCGGGCCATCTCCTCCTCGCGCGGGTGGCACACCGTGAGCGCGTACAGCCGCCGGGCGCGCGCATCCACGAAAAGCTGCACCGTCTCGTCCTCGCAGCCCCGCTCGTCGCGCTTTTGGAAGCGCCGCACGCGCCGCCCGGTCGAGAGCGACACCTGGACGATGGAGCGAAAGTCATCGAAGAAGAGCGAGGCGCCGTCCGTGGCCAGCGCGTGCGGGTTGCCGGAAAACTCCTCGACCGCAAGGCGCCAGGCGGGCCGCAGCGGGTCGGGCGCCGGGACCGTCTGCGCCCGCACGGGGTCGGACCGCCACACCACCCCGCACAGGACGAACACGAGCCAGAGCCACGGCCGACTCTTCAAGGTCCGCCTCACGCCACCTTCAGGGCGTCGTCCAGGGCCTGGATGAGGTCCTCGACGTCCTCGACGCCCACCGAGATCCGCACCAGCCCGTCGTTGATGCCGCCCTTCTCGCGTTTCTCCTTGGGGACACAGGCGTGAGTCATCGAGGCCGGGTGCTGGATGAGCGAGTCCACGCAGCCCAGCGACACCGCCAGGGTGAAGACCTTGATGTGGTCCATCATCTTGCGCCCGGCCTCGAGCCCGCCGCGGATGTCAAACGAGATCATGCCGCCGAACTTCCCGCCCATCTGGCGTTTGGCGATGTCGTGGCCGGGGTGGTCGGGCAGGCCCGGGTAGTACACGCGCTCGACCTTGGGGTGTTTTTTCAAGTACTCCGCGATGGCCATGGCGTTCTGGCAGTGGCGCTCCATGCGCAGCGGCAGGGTCTTGATGCCGAGGTTCACCAGCCAGGCGTCGAAGGGCCCCGGGTTGCCGCCCACGTCCTTGATGGTGACGTAGGCCCGGTCCTTGATCTCGTCGCGGATGGTGGTGAGCACCCCGCCCACCACGGTGCCGTGGCCGCACAGGTACTTGGTGGTGGAGTGGATCACCGCGTCGGCGCCCAGGCTCAACGGCCGCTGCAGATACGGGGTGGCGAAGGTGTTGTCCACCAGGATCTTCAGGTCGGGGTTGTGGCGCCTCGCAAGTTCGCACAGCGCCCGGATGTCGGTGATGGCCAGGGTGGGATTGGTGGGGGTTTCGAACAGGATGGCCTTGGCGCGTGGGTTGGCCTTCAGCACCCGCTCCACCGCGTCGAGATCCTGGGTGGGCACCTCGACGGTACGGATACCGAATCGCTGGAGCACGTTTTCGGCCAGGTGCTGGGTGGCGCCGTACAGCACGTCGCCCAGGATGAGGGTGTCGCCCTGGCTGCAGATCGACATCAGGGTGGAGGCGATGGCCGCCATGCCCGAGGAGAAGGCCAGCGAGGAGACGCGCAGGTTGGGGTCCTGGAGTTTCACCTCCTTGCCCTCCAGCGCGTTCATCTTGGCCTCGAGCAGCATCACCGTGGGGTTGCCCAGGCGGGTGTAGGCGTAGCCCGGGCGCTCGCCGGCGAACACCGCGGCCGCCTCGGCCGTGTCGTGAAAGACGAACGTCGAGGACTGGTAGATGGCCCCGGTGTGCGAGGCGTGCTGGGGCTGGCCCACGTGCTCGCCGGCGTGCACCGCCCGGGTGGCGAACCCGCAATCGAGAAAGAACCGCTCCAGAAAATCCGCCGACTTCGAGTCTTCCACGGCCGTCTCCTTTTTGTGCCGCGCCGGTCTCTTCGGCGCTGGCCGGGCGAGATTATGAACATATGTTCATAATTGTCAAGCTCGAAATTCAAGCGGCGCAGGCGCGGAACAGGCGCCTTCGGCGCGCCGGGGCGAGGGCCGAAGCAGCCAGCATCGCGGCCCGACAAGGCCCAGAAGATCAGCGTCTGCTGCTCGCTAGCGATCGAACGGCGGCGCCGGGTCGCGGCAGGGCACGCCGCCACCCCCCGGCGTCTGGGGCGTGTTGTTGTCCACGATCTTCAGATGAGCCACCAGCGTCTCCATGTCGTTGTAGAGGTCGAGGGCGAGCTCGGGGGCCGCGCGGGGCTCGGCGTACAGGACGACCCCGGGGCCGCCGGAGTCCGTGACGTAGGCGCCGTAGTCCTGCAAGGCCCGGCCGATGGCCAGTCCCTGGGGGGACAGGCCCAACCCCTCCAGGGCGACGGTCCGCGGGATGGCCAGCAGCGAACCCATGTACAGGTTCCCCGCGGTGCCATAGGACGCCCCGTCTCCGCCGTCGGCCGCGCTGGCCGGCCACACCCACGGGTTGCCGCTCGGGGTGTTGCGGTTCATCGCCTGGTTCAGCACCGAGGCGGCCAGCGCGTGGCGGATGCCACCGGTGATCTCGCCCTCCCGGATCAGGCCGGCGATGGCGGAGCCGCCGTAGGCGCGGGTGCCGTGCCAGTCGTCGTACACCCCTTGATCCTTGAGGTCGTTGACCACGCAGGCCCCGGTGGCGAAGTTCCCGTCCTGGCGGCGGGCGCACAACCAGGTCTCCACCACGTGAAGATGCGCCTCGTCCACCACGTGCAGGTGGGCGTCCTCCTCGGGATCGGGCGCCGCCTCGTCGGGGACGCGCGCCCGGGCACACTCGGTCCCGTCCTCGTTGAAAAACGTGCGCAGCGGATCCGATTCGCTGGCGATGAACACCGGGTGGGTCCACTCGGTGACGTTCAGGCCCACGCCCACGGCCGGATCCCAGCCCGGCACGGCGATGTCCTGGTATTGGGCCGCGGAGCCGATGGGCGTGTTCCAGGGGCTGCTGGCGGCGAACGGCCACTGGGCCGGGTCGCGCCGCTCGCCCGAACCGCCGGAGTCGCCGCAACCCGAGACCCCGGCCCCGGCGACGCTCATCCAGGCGATGGCCAGAAGGCCGCACGACCGCATACCCCATCCCCATCGCATCCGTGCCTGTTCCGCAGACATCGTCATCTCGCCCTCCTCTCCCGAATTCTCAGGGCGACCGGCCGAGGCGCCAGAGCGAGCCAGCGCGGGCGGTCGCGTGTCGGAGCTGCCATCGCATGCCGGCGAAGATCAGGGGGCGGCCGGGGCGGGCTGCGCGCGGGTCTCGAACACCAAGAGGTACGGCACGGCGGGGTAGTTCTCCAGGTCGCGAAAGCCCGAGAACTTCTTCTGGTTGAGCCAGATGATGTAGGTCCGGCCCGGCTCGAGCGCGACCGGCAGCACCACGGTGCGCTTGTCGATGAAGCGCGGCTCGCCGGTGGTCTTGGGGTAGCTCTCCTTGGACACCTGCACGAAGGACCAGCTCTTCTCGGTCTTCATGTCCTTGCTGAAGGTGATCTGGATCTCCGAGAGCGCCGGGTCCACCTCGAGGTCGCCGGACTGGGGCACGGTCTTCACCACCACCGGCGGCTGGGCCTTGACCCCGCCGCGCCCGCCCGCACCGGCCGGGCCCGAGAGCAGCATCGCCACAGCCGCCGACATTCCGACAACGAATCGCTTCATGGCCGCCTCCTTGAGATCACGGTTCGCAAGTTCGGGGGCGATTGTGCGGGATCTGGGGAGGGGTGTCAAACACGGGGGAGAGACGGGCGACGGACCTCGCCCGCTTTGGCCTACTCGATCACGTAGAAAAGCTTGCGCGGTTCGCCGCGCCGCAGGATGTCCACCGTGAAGCTCTTCGCGCCCTTGAACTTCTGGTAGAGCTCCAGGGCCTTCTCCGGCGAGCCGATGTCCTGATCGTTGACCTTGGCCACCACGTCGCCGTTCATGAAGCCGAGCCGGGCGAACAGCGACCCCGGCCGGACGGCGTAGAGCTTGAACCCGGCCGCCTTGCCGTCCTTCATGTACGGCACGATCCGGGCGTGCATCATCAGTGTGCTCATGTCGCGGCCCAGCGGCTCCATCTTCTTGCCGCAGATGGCCCAGTGGGTGTCGTCGAGCTGCCGGATGGCGTCGTCGGGGATCGGGTTCTCGACGGGCCGCCGGTAGGAGGTCTCCGGCACGGAGTTCTTGCGCTGGATGCGGATGAAGGCCCCGTCCTCGACCGCCTCGCACCCCTCGACCTCGAGCGCCGAGAGGAAGGCCCGGTATGCCTCGTCCTTCGTCACCGGCCGCGCCGAGATCACGGTGAGGCGGCGCTCGCGCAGTCCTTGCTCCACCACGAAGTTCTTCCCGGTGTGGGCGCTCATGGCCTTGACCACCTCCACCAGGGTCGTCCCGTCGAAGTTGAGCTTGACCAGCTTCTCCGCCCCTTGCGCCCGGGCGGCGCCGGGCAAGATCAGCGCGGCCAGCATGGTCGTCACGGCGAGGACGCTACGCAGACGCAATCGCTTCTTCATGGGACCCTCCTCGGTTGCCCGTAGGCGGAGCAAGCCGCGTGCCAGGCCACCGCCGCCGGTCAGCATACGGAAAATATGAAAGAATGCGCAAACGCCTCCACCGATTTTCTGCCACTTTGTCAATCCGGCCGAGGTGCGGGCGCACCCGCTGACATCGTGGCGCACGCGACGCGGGTGCTGACCGAACCTCACTTTTTTCGATATTATTCTCTTTGGCGCGGCTTTCTGCTAGCGTGCGCGCGTGGATCTCGACCGGGAGCTGAACCCCGAGCAGAAGGCCGCGGTGCTGCACCCGGAGGGGCCGCTGCTGATCCTGGCAGGGGCGGGCTCGGGCAAGACCCGGGTCATCACCTACCGCATCGCCCACCTGGTGGGCGCGCGCGGGGTGCCGCCCGGAAACATCCTGGCGGTGACCTTCACCAACAAGGCCGCGCGAGAGATGCGCGAGCGGGTCGAGCGGCTGCTCGGCGCCGAGGCGCCCTCGTGGATCTCGACCTTCCACGCCTTCGGGGCGCGCCTGCTACGCCGGCACGCGGAGCTGCTCGGCTTCAGCCGCGACTTTCTCATCTACGACGAGGACGACGCCCGGCGCCTGGCGCGCGAGGTGACGAAGTCCATGGGCCTCGACCCGCAGCAGTACCCGGTCGAGGAGCTGCTATCCCAGGTCGAGCGCGCCAAGCGCAACCTCAAGGGCCCGGGCGAGGGCGGCATCCGCTTCGGGCCGGCCTCGGCCTTCTACGCCCGCTACCAGGAGCGCCTGAAGCAGAACGACGCGCTGGATTTTTCCGACCTCATCCGGCTCTCGTGCAAGCTGTTTCGCGACTTCCCGCAGGTGCTTTCGGAGTACCAGCGGCGCTTCGAACACGTCCTGGTGGACGAGTTCCAGGACACCGACCCCGCCCAGTACCGGCTGCTGCGCCTGCTGTGCCCGCCGGAGGCCAACTTGTGCGTGGTGGGCGACGACGACCAGTCCATCTACTCCTGGCGCGGGGCCGAGGTGCGGCACATCCTGGGTTTCGCCAGCGACTACCCCGGCTGCCGGGTGGTGAAGCTCGAGCAGAACTACCGCTCCACCCCCCAGGTCCTGGAGGCCGCCTCCCGGGTGATCGCCGGCAACCGCGAGCGGCACGAAAAGACCCTGTGGACCGGGGCCCCGGCGGGCGCGCCGGTGGAGCTGTACGCGCTCTCCGACGAGCGGGCCGAGGGGGAGCTGGCGGTGCGCCTGGCGCTCTCTCGCCGCGAGCGGGGCGAGAAGCTCTCGGGGCTGGCCGTGCTCTATCGCACCAACGCCCAGAGCCGGGCCTTCGAGGAGGCCTTCCGGGTGTTCGGGGTGCCGTACCTGGTGGTGGGCGGGGTGCGTTTCTTCGACCGGGCCGAGATCCGCGACGCGGTGGCGTATTTGCGCCTGCTGCAAAACCCGAAGAGCGACGTGGATCTCTTGCGGGTGCTCAATGTCCCGCCGCGCGGCATCGGCGACACCACCCGCGAGCGGCTTTCCGAGATCGCCGCCCGGCACGGCTGCCAGCTCATCGAGGCGCTCACCGAGGAACGCCTTTCCGAGCTGCGCCGGACCGAGCGGGAGAAGGCGCTCGCGTTCGCCTCCCTGCTGCGGGCGCTCCGCGACGAGTGCCAAAAGAAGAGCGCCGTCGAGTGCGTGCGGTGCGTGCTGGAGAAGACCGGGTACCTCCAGATGCTCGAGGGCAGCGAGAGCGAACAGGCCCAGGGCCGCTACGAGAACCTCCAGGAGCTCGCCTCGGCGGCTCAGGAGTTCGCCACGCTCTCCGGCGATCCGTCGCTTCCCGCCTTCCTCGAGCACGTCTCGCTGCTCACCGATCTCGACGGCGCGCGCGGCGAGGCCGAGGCGGTGACCTTGATGACGCTGCACTCGGCCAAGGGGCTGGAGTTCGACGAGGTGTTGCTGGCGGGGCTCGAGGAGGGCCTGCTGCCCCACCGGCGCTCGCTCAAGGAGGACGAGGACGGCACGCGGCGCGGCGCGCTCGAGGAGGAGCGGCGCCTGTGCTACGTGGGCATGACCCGGGCCCGGCGGCGCCTGGTCCTCTCGTACGCCTGGCAACGGGCGGTGTTCGGGCGGGTGGAGATGAACCCGCCCTCGCGCTTTCTCGATCTTCTCCCCGGCAGCGTGCGCCGCGTGGACGGCGGGGAGGAACCGGACGAGGGCGAGGAGGCATTCGAGGAGCTCTCCGAGGACGACGGGGTGTTCCTCGACGCCGAGGACGAACCGCCGCAACCCGAAGCGACGAGGGGCCGCGGCCGGACGCGCGAAGACCGGCGTGTCGCGAGCGAGGCGCCTTCGCCACAGGAGGCGCTGGCGGATAACAGCCCGAAGCCGCGCGGCGGCGGCGCGGCCTGGGTGGGGCGGTTCGTCACGCACGAGATGTTCGGGAAGGGCCTGGTGCGGTCCGCCTGCGAGACCCGCCTCGGGCTCAAGCTCACGGTGGACTTCGAGGACGCCGGCGAGAAGACCATCCTGGCCGATTACGTGAAGCGGCTCTGACGTCCCTCGCCCCTCTGTCGCGCACGAACGCGCTGGCTCTTGCGGCCCCGCGTTCGCGCGGCAGTCAATGCAGCATACCTTCATCTGGGATGAAGGGGATGCCTACATTCCCTTCATAACAGCGGCACCAGCCGGAGCCCGACCGCCGTCAAGGGCGAGCGCAGCGAGTCGCGAAGCGACCGGAGGCCCTTGACGGCCGAGGTCGGGCGGAGGCTACCCGTGGAGACGAAAGAAAGAGGTCGCGACAACGAAGAAGCGCTCTCGAGACCCGGCAGTCCCCCCCATGACGAGAGGCATCTTGATCGGTGGGAAGCGTGCAGCGAAGTTGCCACCCGCCACACGGCGTGGTAAGGTCCCGAAACCGCGAAGGCAATGAGGCGGAGAATCGCGTGAAAGTCACCTGCCCCCAGTGCTCCACCTCGTACAGGGTGGG
>CAZLNM010000102.1:0-19292 GCA_964561025.1 uncultured Myxococcales bacterium | reverse complement strand
TCGACCTCGCCTTCTCCGACGCGGCCATCCGCGGCATCATGGATCACTACACCCGCGAGGCCGGGGTGCGCAGCCTGGAGCGCGAGATCGCCTCGGTGTGCCGCAAGGTGGCCAAGAAGGTCATCCGCGACGGCAAGGACGTGCGCGTGCGCGTCTCGCCGCAGAGCCTCAAGGGCTACCTGGGGGTGCCCAAGTTCCGCCGCGGGCAGATCGAGGAGTCCGACCGGGTGGGCCTGTGCACCGGGTTGGCCTGGACCGAGTTCGGCGGGGAGCTTCTGCAGACCGAGGTCAGCATCATGCCGGGCAAGGGCAAGCTGATCATCACCGGCAAGCTCGGCGACGTGATGCAGGAGTCGGCCCAGGCGGCGGTGAGCTACGTGCGCTCGCGCAGCCCGGAGCTGGGCATCGCGGAGAACTTTCTGGAGGACCACGACCTGCACATCCACGTGCCCGAGGGCGCCACCCCCAAGGACGGCCCCTCCGCCGGCATCACCATGGCCACCGCGCTGGTCTCGGCGCTCACCGACACCCCGGTGCGCCGCGACGTGGCCATGACCGGCGAGATCACCCTGCGCGGCCGGGTGCTGCCCATCGGCGGCCTCAAGGAGAAGGTGCTGGCCGCCCACCGCGGCCAGATCCACACCGTGATCATCCCCGAGGAGAACGAGAAGGAGCTGCAGGAGGTGCCCGCGGCCATCCGGCGTGAGATGGTTTTCTCGCCGGTGAGCCAGGTGGACGAGGTGCTGCGGCTTTCGCTTCGCGTCGACGACTTCGAGAAGTGGCGCAAGGACCGCCAGGAGGCGCTGGCGCGGCTCCAGCGCGAGAAGGCCGAGAAGGACCCGGCCGGGCCGGGCAAGCCCGGGCCCACCCCGCCCCCCAAAGGAACGCCGGTCGAACCCCCCGCGGTGAACTGATTCTCCGGGATCGAACGGGCTCGCCTATATGTTTCGATCTGCTGCGGTCGTTTGTTTTTGGGGAGGGGTTCGCTTTTTTTGGGGGGATCCGTGTTGCTGGTGCCAGACGGTGCGGGTGCCAGGCACCCCGGTGCGCCTCAGCGTGGTCTTGGCGCGAGTGAGCGAGCCTTCGGGATTGTCGGATTCACAAGGGGATGTCGTATCTGAAGAACAGATTGAACATGAGGTACTCGCCGGGCGAGGCCCACCCCTCGCTGTCGCCATATCCATGAAGGTCTTTGATCGAGCTCATACCCACATCCAGGGAGGTCCCGAACGCGAAGTTCTTGCTGAGGAACCGCTCGTAGGAGAACGACAGCGTGATGCGACCAGAGTCGAACAAGCCCCACTTGCTGAAGATCAGGCCGCCGGTGATCGAAGGGGAAACTCGAATCCGGTTCCTCCCCCAAAACCGCACCTGCCAGTACAGGTACAAGGCGAGTTCCGGCTGCGTCGAGAATCCGACCAAGGTGTTGTCGGCGCCGGCCGGATTGATCGAGCCATACTGCTCCTCGATCCGGCCCTCGATGCCCAACCCGAGAAAATCCCAGAAGCCCCATTCGAAGGCGGCGCCGAGATAGGCGCCGGCGCCGATGACGTGCGAATCCCCGATCCAGTGCTCCCCGAACATGCCCAGCGGCTGGCCTTCGCAACCGATGCCGGAGGTGAGCCTGAGCTGGGCCTGGCCGGCCGCGGCCTCCGGCGTGCTCGTCAGCAGAAAGTACAAGGCCATCCCGGCCAGGATCGAGTTCGTTTTCATCATGCACCATCCTTTCGTGGGCTTCTTGGAGCCTCCAGGAATCGTCATGATGGAAGGCATTGCAAGGAACGCGCCATCGATGCGCCGGCGCCCTGTCCAACACATTCGAGTGGTTGCCCGGCCGGAATCGGCCCATGGCATGGCAAGTGGTGGATTTTTTCACACGCGAGCTTCCAAAATTCACGGTTCGTCGAGAAGCGGTGTTCGAGAAGCTGTGCCGGTGTGCGGGCTCCTTTACATGGCCGCGGCGGTTTGCTAGCGATCGTACCAATTACTGATTGGAGGCGAATCGTGAGCTGGAATCCTTCGAAGCTTTTCATGGTGATGCCGGCGCTGCTCGTCGGGCTCTCCGCCTGGGGCGCGGGGCCGGCGGCGGTCCAGGGAGGCGACATGCCCATCTCAAAGAAGGCGCTCGACGAGGCGCGGTCGAAGATCATCGAGAAGACCGGCGAGCGCGACACGGCGCGGCTCGAGCGCGGTCTTGCAGAGGTCGCCCGCTTGTGGCGGGAGGAAGACGGCCCGGCCGCGGAGTTCGTGCGCTTCTGCGCCGAGCACTACGCGACCGGTCCCGAGCGCGACGAGCTGTTCGCCCGCTTCGAGGAGAACCTCGAGGCGGTGACGGGGCACTTCCTCGGGCTGTCCTTGCAGCTGCGCCGGCATTTCGACGAGGAGCGCGGCCCGCTGCTGCCGCTCGATCACCTGCTCACCGGCTGGGACGCCGGCGCGCACGTCAACGAGGACTTGTTCGCCACCAAGATCGCCTTCTCCGCCCTGCTCAACTTCCCGCCCCCGAGCTTCGAGGAGGTGGTGAAGTCCGGCGAGCGCTGGAGCCGGCGCCAGTGGGCCGAGGCCCGCCTGGGGCAGCGCTTCGCCCACCGGGTGCCGGGCAGCGTGCAGCAGGCCCTGGCCAAGGCCTACGCCCAGGCGGAGGCCTTCACCGATCGCCTCAACATCCGCATGGACAAGGTGGTGGGCGCGGACGGAAAGCCGCGGTTCCGCGAGGGCCTGCGCCTGCTCTCCCACTGGGGCCTGCGCGACGAGCTCAAGGCCCTGTACGCCGACCCGCAGAGGAACCTCCCTTCGCAGCGGCTCATCCTCACCATCATGGAGCGCATCATCCGCCAGGAGATCCCGGAGGTGGTGGTCGACAACGACAAGGTGAGCTGGGACCCGCTGGCCAACACGGTGGACGGCAAGGCCTCCCCGCGCATGCCGGACACGCGCTACGAGCGGCTGCTCGGGGTGTTTCGCGCCCACCAGCTCGAGAACCCCTACTACCCCGACGCCCCCACCCACGTGGATCGGCGCTTCCGGCTCAATCGCGAGATCCCGGAGAAGGACGTACAGGAGTTGTTCGAGGCGGTGCTGCGCGCCCCGGTGGGCAAGGAGGTGGCCGCCCTGATCGAGAAGCGCCTCGGCCGCAAGCTCGAGCCCTTCGACATCTGGTACGACGGCTTCAAGGCCCGCGCCAGCTTCGACGAGCGGGAGCTGGACCGGCGCGTGGCCGCCGAGTATTCGGACGCGGCGGCCTTCGAGCGCGCCATCCCGCGCATCCTGCGCAAGCTGGGCTTCGACCCGGTGGTGGCGGACTTCGTCGGCTCGCGCATCCGGGTGGATCCGGCGCGCGGCTCGGGGCACGCCTGGGGGCCGGGCATGCGCGGCGACGACGCCCACCTGCGCACGCGGGTGCCCGCCGGCGGCATGAACTACAAGGGCTTCAACATCGCCATGCACGAGCTGGGGCACAACGTCGAGCAGGTGCTGTCGCTGTACAACCTGGATCACACCCTGCTCCAGGGCGTGCCCAACACCGCCTTCACCGAGGGCTTCGCCTTCGTGTTCCAGGCCCGCGACCTGATGGTGCTGGGGATCGAGCGGCCCGACCCCGCCGCCGAGGCCCTGCGGGTGCTGGACGACTTCTGGATGACCCGCGAGATCGCCGGGGTGGGCCTGCTGGACATGCGGGTGTGGCGCTGGATGATCGCGAACCCCGAGGCCACGCCCGCCAAGCTGCGCGAGGCGGTGGTGAAGATCGCAAGCGATCTCTGGAACGACTTCTACGCGCCGGTGTTCGGGGTGAAGGACAGCCCGATTTTGGCCATCTACTCGCACATGGTGAGCAACGGGCTCTACTTGCCCGACTACCCGCTGGGGCACATCATCGCCTTCCAGGTCGAGGACTACTTCAAGAGCCATCCGCTGGGAAAGGAGATGGTGCGCCTGTGCTCCCAGGGAAGCGTCGCCCCCAACGTGTGGATGAAGCAGGGGGTGGGCGCGCCCATCTCGGCCGAGCCCATGCTGAAGGCCGCCCGCGCGGCGGTGGCAGAGCTGAAAAAGAAAGCCCGCTGAAGCCGGGTCCTCAGAACCGCCAGTGGAAGGCGAAGCCGTTGCCGGTGGGGACGAGGCGCAGGCCGGCGGTATTGTCGCTCAGGTTGTTGTTGCGCAGATCCTCGGGGCCGGGGAGGGTGGCCAGCAGCACGATGCCGGTGATGAGCGCCGCCCCGCCGGCCACGGTGGCCATCAGGAAGCCCCAGGCCTGCGGATCCTCGGTGTAGGCGATGTCGGCGCCGTAGATGATGGTGGCCTCGATGGGCACGGTGAGCAGGCCCAGCGCCAGGCAGGCCCAGCCGGCGGTGCGCCGTGCGGTGCGGCTGCGGTCCATCTCCTTCCACTGCTCCAGCGTCGCCTGATAGCTCACCGCCAGCGCGTACTCGTCCAGGTCCAGGCCGGCGGCGTTCCACTCGTCCTTGGTGGGCGGCTGGTAGCCGGAGGGCGGGGGCGGCGGGGGCGGCCCGGCCTGGGGATCCTCGGCGGTGATGGGGGCGGCGCCTTCTTCCTGGCCGCGCGCGGCGAACGGAACGAGCAGCATCAGAGACAGCACGAGGATGGTCGGGCGCATGGGCGGTCCTCCCTTCGGGTTCACCCGATTCTAGCCGCTCGCGCGCCAAAGACAAGAATGCGGCCGGTTCAGTAGCGCGCTTCCAGCGAGGTGGAGAGCAGCAGCACCCGCGAGCGGTAGCTGCCGTTCAGCGGAGACTCGAGCGCGTTGCCGCGGACGTCGTTCTCCAGGTAGAAGATGGCGTTGGTGCCGACGGTGAAAAACAGCCGCGGCATGTCCGGCGCGCGTCCGCTGAGCGCCTCCACAAGGCCGCTCAGGTCGAGGCGGGTGCCCAGGGCCAGGCCGATCTTCAGCGAGTCGAAGATGTCCGCCCCCTGCGCCTCGTCGGGGATGGCGCACTCGTCGATCCCCACCCCGCCGAAGAACATCCACCACGGCACGGGGAACACCCGCGCCCCGAAACGCACGTCCAGCGTGTCCCGGTACTGACGGCGGCTCACGAACTCCTTCTGCTCGGCCAGCTTGCGCCCGGCCAGGCCGCCGATGTCGGGGAAGGCGAGCTCGTGCACCCGGATGCCGGTGAACTGCGACCAGGCCACGTACTCGAGGTTCAGGCGCAGCACCAGCCAGTCGGTGAGGTCCAGGTGGACGCCGGCGCGCAGGGCGGCGGGCAGCACCAGCGCCATGCGCGCGCGCGACTCGACCGTGTCCGTCTGTCCCGCCGGCACGAACAGCGGCGGCAGGGTGATGCGGGCGGTCCCGGAGAGGTCGAGATCGGCGCTGCTGGTGAGGCTGAGGCCGATGCGCAGCCATTCGGCCGGCAGCAGCAGCAGGCCCACCGACCAGCCGGGATCGTCGCCGCTGAAAGAGAGCGCGCTCAGCGCCGAGGCGGCCAGCGTTTCGGGTGGGAACAGCCCCGAGCCGACGTCGAGCAGGCGCGAGAGCGAGAGCCGGGTGTGGATCCACGACACCCCCGCGCCGAGGTACACCCCCTCGGCGAGCTGGAGCGACACCGTGGGGGTGAAGAAGTAGGTCTCCAGGTGCCCGGAGAGCGCCTGGTAGGCCTGGGCCGGCGCGGCCTGGTCGGGCGGGGCCTTGGCCCGTTCGGCCGCGACATCCCAGGCGGGCCAGTCGGAGCGGTTGCCATAGGGGACGTAGCAGCCGAAGCCGAACGTGAGGAACTCGTGGCGCGGCAGCTTCCAGGTGAGCGCCGCCATGGGCATGACCGCGAAGGTCGCGAGCTTTCCCGGATCGGACTTGCGCACGCCGGGATCGAAGCCCGGGTCCCAGGCGCGCTCAAAGGACGCCTCGCGCCAGATCCAGTTGGCGTCGAGGAAGACGCTCGCGCCGTCGATGGCCCCGGTGGCCGCGGGGTTCCAGAAGGTGGCCGCCCCGTTGGGTTCGGTGGGGCCGGAGAGGTCGCCGCCCATCTTGGAGACCATGAACCCCGAGGCCGCGGCCGGGTCGAACCCGGGGAAGGCAGGGCACAGGACGAGCGATGCCAGAAGGACCGCCAGGAAAGGGCGTCTTTGCATCGTTCCAATATATCCCGGCACCCCCGTTGTCGCCAAATTCCGCGCCGTGCTCGGCTGGTGGGGTGGCTCGGAAAAACCTTCACCCGGTGTTGATGCCGGCGATGGGGTCAGTAGCTGGATTCTGGGTCGAGCGACTTCTCGTCCAGGACGTCGCGGAACTTGTGGTACACCCAGGCCTGGTAGCCGATGACCAGCGGCAAGAACACCAGCACCACGCCCAGCATGATCTTGAGCGTGAGCGGGCTGGAGGCGGAGTTGAAGGCGGTGATGGAGGCGGCGGGATCGAGGCTGGAGGGCAGCAGCTCGGGGTAGCGCCCGGCCACGCCGAACAGCGTCGAGCCCAGGATGAGCGCCCCGCTCGAGAACCACGCCCGCCAGGGGGCGCCGCGGGCGGCGAACACGCGCGTCAGCACCAGGCCGGCGAGCGCCAGCGCGGGCAGGAGGAGCAGGTAGGGCCGCGCCAGGACGTTGCTCCACAGGGGCGTGGCGAAACCGGTGGCCACCAGGAAGGCCGCCGCCAGCACGGCCGCGGCGGGCCACAGGATCTTGGCGGCGCGGTCCGTGCGGGCGCGCAGCTCGCCCTGGCTGCGCGTGGCCAGCCAGTTCGCGCCGTGGAGCGCAAACAGCGCGACGAACAGCGCCCCGCCCAGCAGGCCGTAGGGGTGGAGCAGGGTGAGCAGGTTGCCCTGGAGACGCCCGTCGGCGTCGAGCGGGATGCCCGAAAAGATGTTGGCGAAGGCGACGCCGAAAAGCAGCGCCGGCGCGAACGAGCCGGCGACCAGGCAGCCGTCCCACACGGCGCGCCAGCGGGCCGAGTCAACCTTGGCGCGGAACTCGAAGGCCACCCCGCGCAGGATGAGCGCGAACAGGAGCAGCAAGAGCGGGGTGTACAGGCTCGAGAACATCACCGCGTAGGCGCGCGGGAAGGCGGCGAAGGTCACCCCGCCGGCGGTGATCAGCCACACCTCGTTGCCGTCCCAGAACGGCCCCATGGCGTTGACGATGACCCGCTTGTCGCCCTCGTTGCGCGCCAGGAACGGGAGTAGCGATCCCAGCCCCAGGTCGAATCCGTCCAGGGCGAAGTACACCGCCCAGGCCAGGCCCCAGATCGAAAACCAGATGGTTTCCAGCATGACCGTCTCCTCAGGCCGCCGCGGGCGGGCCCTTGCGCGCGAAGCGAAAGAGCAAGAAGAAGTCCACCGCGCCGAGCAGCGCGTACACCAGAAAGAACGCGCCCAGCGAGATCGCCACCTGGCTCGCTTCCAGCGGCGAGCCGGCGTCGGCCGTGCGCATCACGCCGTACACGATCCACGGCTGCCGGCCCACCTCCGTCACGATCCAGCCGAGCTGGTTGGCGAGGTACGGCAAGGGGATCATCCACGGCAGCAGGCGCAGCAGCCGGCCGGCGCTCGCGGGTTGCCGGCGCCGCCAGAACGCCCACAGGCCGACCAGTGCGAACAAGAAGCCCAGCCCCACCATCAGGCGAAAGCTCACGAACACCGGCAGCACCGGCGGGCGATCCTCCCGCGGGAAGTCCCGCAGGCCCTTCACCTCGGTGTCCGGCGAGAACCCGGCCAGCACGCTGAGGCCCGAGGGCACGCTGAGGGCCTCGACGGCGTTCTTCTCGTTCTCCTCGTCGGGCCACAACAGAAGGTGCATGGGGGCCGCCGAGCGCGTCTCCCACTGCGACTCCATGGCGGCGAGCTTGGCGGGCTGCGCGGTGCGCAGGTGGGAGGCGCTCATGTGACCGAGGCCGATCTCCAGCACGGCAAAGACGAGCGTCCACAGCGCGGCCAGGCGGAAGGATTTGGCGAAGAACGCCTCCTCGTTCTTCTTGCGCAGGTGCCAGGCCGAGACGCCCAGCACGAAGATCCCCGACAGGATGTAGGCGCCGGTCAGGGTGTGGGCGATCTCCAGGAGCGAGGCCTTCTGGAACAGCACGGAAAAGAAGTCCGTAAGCTCGGCGCGGCCGTTGCGGATGGCGTAGCCCACCGGGCTCTGCATCCAGGCGTTGGCCGTCAGGATCCAGAAGGCCGACAGGTTGGAGGCGATGGCCACCAGCCAGATGGCCAAAAGGTGCGCCCGGGGGGAGAGCTTGTTCCAGCCGAAGAACCACACCGCCAGGAAGGTGGACTCGAGGAAGAACGAGGCGGTGGCCTCGATGGCCAGCAGCGAGCCGAACACGTCGCCGACGTAGGTCGAGTAGCGCGCCCAGTTGGTGCCGAACTGGAACTCCAGGGTGATGCCGGTCACCACGCCCACCGCGAAGTTGATGAGGAAGAGCTTGCCCCAGAACTTGGCCAGCCGCCGGTACTCGGGGTCGCCGCTCGAGACGAACTTCGTCTCGAAGATGGCCACCAGGAGAGAGAGCCCCAAGGTCAGCGGCACGAACAGGTAGTGGAAACAGGCCGCCATCGCGAACTGCAGCCGCGACAACATCACCACATCCATGAACACCTCCCGCCCGCGAACCTGGCCGGCAAGATCGCGGCGCTCGCGGTGTGATTTGCGACAGTCTTTATCCCAATGGTTGCACCAACGTCAATTGCAAACCGATGGCGCTGCGGTGCGCCGGGTTGACCTCGGAGCGGCCCGGTGACACACTGCGTTCCGGGTGGGGATGGAGGTGCAGCGGAATGCGGCCGCGTGGCGCCGCCGTGCTGGCGGGGATCCTGCTCGGGCTGTGGCTTCTTCCGGCCTCGGCCGGCCCGGCCCGAAAGCCGCCCCCCGAGGTGCCGGATCTCGGCGAGTACGTGGACGAGAGCTTCGGCCCTGATCTCTTCGGGCACGTGCTGCTGCACTTCTCCGAGCACTCCTTCGGGTTCGGGGGCGGGGCGCGTTTCGGCTGGCCGGTCCTGCCCCGCGGGTTCTTCGCGCACGAGCGCATCTTCGACGCGCTGCACCTCGAGCTCACCCTGGAGGTGAGCCACTTCTTCTGGAGCGAAGCGGGCGTGCGCCACCGCCAGACGGGCCTGCTGCCGCTGCTGGGCGCGCGCTATCAGGTGTACCTCGCCGAGCGCTTCGCCATCCTGGCCGCGGTCGCCCTGGGCGTGGGGCCCCAGTGGAGTTCGGGCGGCGAGGACGACACCTCGGCGCGCTTCGCCTGGAGCGCGGCGCTCGGCGTGCTCTACGACCTCGAGCCCGGCTGGATGGTGCGATTGGAGTGGGGGTGGGGGACGTACCGCGACGAGCTGCGCCTCGGCGTCGGGGTGCGTTTTTAGGCCGTCACTTGCCGTCGCACACCGGGGCGGGTTTGCTGCACAAATCGTTGTCGCCGCAGGTCAGGCCCGCCTGGCACTCGTTGCCGCCGCAGGCGGCGTTCTCGGGCTTGCGGTCCTCGCATTTGAGCGTCGTCGCGTCGCAGTAGTAGTCGGGCATGCAGGCCGGCTGCACGTTGACCTCGCAGGTGGCGCCCTTGTCCAGCAGGTGCTTGCACACTCCCTCCGACTGCCCGGCCGCCTTCACGCACACGAAATAGTCGGCGCAATCCAGCGAGCTCTGGCACACGGCGTCGGCGCCTTGCAGGCCCACGTAGAAGTGTTCGCAGGTGGCGAAGAAGGCCACCAGGTCGTTCTGCCCGGTGCACTCCAGGGCGCGGAAGGCCGAAAGGCACGCGCCGGCCTTGGTGGCGTCGTACTGGCCCCGGCCGGCGGTGACCGCGCTCTGCATGGGCGTGACCACGTACTGCGAGAGAACGCCGGAGTAGAAGTTCACGCAGCTCGCCAGATCGGTCCACTTGCCGTTCTGGATCTGGGAAAGCTCCGTGGGGTCGCAGCAGTCCAGCAGGTTCTGGCAGGCGGCCTCGGAGAACCCCATGGAGAAATCGGGGATGGGAAGTTGCTGCGAGCAGGCGGCGGTCTCGAAGGTGCAGTCCTGTTTGCAGGAGAGCGTGCCGCTGTTGAACCCCTGGGTGCGGCAGGTCTGCGCGGCCAGGTTCGCCCCGTCGCACTTCTCCTCTCCCTCCACCTTGCCGTTGCCGCAGCGAGCCGACTCGCTGCCGCAGGCGGAAAAGAACAACGTCGTGAACCAGAAGCACAAAAGCAGACAAGTTCTGAACATGACCACTCCTTTGCTCTGTTGCGCGACTGGCGGTCGCGGACGGGCACTGCCCGGAGGGTACTATACGATCAATGCTGGCCGCGGACAACGGGCCGGTTTTCGTTTTCGTTTGTGATGCGAAGCGAGCGCAAGTATGATGCGGCGCGGGAGGTGCGAAAGCGGGATGACGCGGCTTTTGCTACTCGCCTGGCTGCTCGATCCCGCGGCCCAGATGTCCGCGGTAAGCTCGTTCGAGGCGGGCATGGCTTGCTTTGTGCGGCTGGATTTCGCGTGCGCCCGTGACCTCTTGACCGACGCGCTGCAACGGCTCCCCGCCTCCGACGCCGAACGCCGGACCCAGGCGCGGCGGGCGCTGGCCGAATCCCACCTGGCGCTCGGCCAGCGCGAGTCGGCGGTGGCCCAGTTCGAAGCGCTCCTTCTCGAACGGCCGGACTTCGCCATCGACCGCCGCGGCGTCTCTCCCAAGATCCTGGACGCGCTGGACGAGGCCCGCGAGCGCCTGCGCCCGCGCCCGGCCGGCCCGCCCGCCGCGGAGCCCGTGGGGCCGGCGCGCTTCGAGCTCTTCACCGACGTCGGTGCCGAGTTCGTCACCGGGACAGACCGGAGGTACCTCGCCGACGGGCCGGCCGCGGGGCTCGGCCTGCTGGGACGGTTCGGCGCGCTGCGTCTGGGCGGCTGGTTGCGTTACACCCACCACGCCGCCGAGGCCAACTCGCGCAGCCTGCACCTGGGTGGCGGCAGCCTGCTGGCCGGCCTGGCCTGGGAGACGGATCGCTGGGAGGTGTTGCTCGCGGCCGGGGTGGGCGTGGCCCGCTTCGGGGTGCCGGCGGAGGAGGGCCGCTTCGCGCTGTGGCTCCCGCTGCGCGCGCGGGCGGGTTTTCGCTGGTTCGGGCGTCTCTCGACCGGCCTGGCGCTCACGCCGGGTTGGATGATCGTGCTCGACGGCCCCGGCTCCTCGTTCTCGGTGTCGCTGGAGGGCGTGGTGGGGTTCTTGTTCTAACGGGAATGTATTCATGCGCCTACGCAGATCCGATCCGGTGGCCGAATACGATCTTGGCGGCGTGAGCGGCCCGGTCACCCTGGGGCGGGCGCCGGGCAACCGGGTGGTGATCGACGATCCCCACGTGTCGGCCATCCACGGTCAGATCGTGCGCCTGGAGGCAGGCTTTTTCTATCAGGATCTGCACAGCACCAATGGCTCTGCCCTGGAGCGGGACGGCCAGCGCCTGGCGGTCGCTGCCGGGGCGGTCCCGGGGGTGCAGCTTCGGCCGGGCGACCGGCTGCTGCTCGGCAGCGAGAGCGGGCCGGTGGTGCTGGAGGTGCTCGATCTGGAGCTGCCGGCCGCCGGAGGCGAGGGGCCCGCGGCCACCATGGTGGCGCAGCGGCGGCTGGCGCAGGTGGGCCGGCTGTCCGGTGACCTGGAGCGCTCGGGCCGCCCGCTACGGCCGTTCCTCGAGCTGTGGGAGATGCTTTCGGAGAGCGGCTCCGAGGAGGCCGCCGGGCAGGTTCTCGCCGATTTCCTGAGCCGGGCCGCGCCGGGGTTTGTGGGGTGCGCCCTGCTGGAGGACGACCGGCCGGAGCTTGCGCCCGAGCCGCGCCTGGTCGCGAAGGACCTGCACCGCCTGGCGGCGCTGGCGCCCCGGGCCCGCAGCGACGAGCTCGGGGTGTGGGAGCTTGCCGCGGGACGCCAGGCAGTGTTGCTGCGGCTCCCGCTGGCGCCGGCGCCGGTGGCCGCGCTGGTGTTCGGGCGGCCCCCGGAGACGCCCGATCTCGACACGCTGAGCCTGGGCCTGCGCATCTTCGCCTCGCGCCTGCGGCAGCTACGGCAGCTCTCCCAGGCGGAGGAGGCCCGGCGCCGGCTCACCGCCCGCAGCCGATACCTGAGCGAACGCGCCGAGCCGGGCGCCTCGTTGCTCGGCGAGAGCCCGGCGCTGCAGGCGTTGCGCGAGCAGATCCGCACCGTGTCTCCCTCGAACGCCACCGTGCTGGTGCTGGGCCCTTCCGGCTCCGGCAAGGAGTTGGTGGCCCGCGAGATCCACCGCCAGTCGTTGCGCCACGCCGAGATTTTCGTGGCGGTGAATTGCGGCGCCCTGGTGGAGAGCCTGCTGGAGGTGGAGCTGTTCGGTTGCCGCAAGGGCGCCTTCACCGGGGCGGTGCGCGATCGGGAGGGGCTGTTCGAGGTGGCGCACGCTGGCACGCTGTTTTTGGACGAGATCGGCGAGATGTCTCCCGCCTTGCAGGTGAAACTGCTGCGGGTGCTGGAGACCGGCGAGCTCACCCCGGTGGGGGCCACCCGGCCGCGGCGGGTGGACGTGCGGGTGGTGGCCGCCACCCACCGCGATCTGGCCGCGCAGGTGCGGCAGGGGCGCTTTCGCGAGGACCTGTTCTACCGCCTCAACGTCTTTCCCGTGCGGGTGCCGCCCCTGAGCGAGCGGCGCGAGGACATCCCCTTGCTGGCGCGACACTTCTTGCGCCGCTTTTCGGAAGACGAGGGCATCGACTTCTCCGAGGAGGCGCTCCGCCTGTTGTGCGCGCGGGATTACCCCGGGAACGTGCGCCAGCTCTCCAACGAGGTCCAGCGCGCGGTGCTGCTCGCGGCCGGGGCCGAACGTATCTTGCCGGAGCACCTTTCGGCCGGCGCGCCGGGCCTGGAGCGGGCCTGCGCGGCCGCGGGTCAGGGCTCGCTGCGCGAGAAGATGATGCGGGTCGAGCGGGTGCTGGTGGACGAGGCGCTCAAGAGGTGCGCTGGCAATCGAACGGCGGCCGCGCGCGAGCTGGGCATCACCCGGCAGGCGCTGCTACAGAAACTGAACCGGTTGAAGGATTCCTGAGCGCAAGGAGGAACCATGTCGCGGCGAGTGTTGTGGGTGCTGTGGGTGGTGCTGGGAGCCGGGTCGGCGGGAGCGCAGAGCATGCTCGGGAGGGTGGACTCGCCCTTCGATGTCAGCCTGCCGTCGGCCTCGGTGGCCGACTGCGACGACCCCACCGCGTTGCTCCTCAACCCGGCGGCGCTCTCCTGGACGCCGGCCGGGGAGACCCTGTTCCTGGAGGAGGAGCGGTTCTCCGCCGAGGGCGGGACGACGCGGGGGCGCTCCTTCTCCATGTTGCTTGGGCTGAAGCGGCTGGGGTTGGGCGTGCAGTACGTCCAGCCCGACACCGGCGACGAACGCCGGGAGTTCCTCAAGTACACCCTGGCCTGGCCGCTCGTCACCGCGGGGCGCTTTCTCTCCATCGGCGCGGGGCTGGAGATCCTCGACCCCGCGCGCACGGCAGAGGATCCGTCGCTGGAGTGGACCGTCGGGGCCATGGTGCGGCCGACGCGCTTTCTCAGCCTGGGCGTGGTCGGGCGCAACCTGGCCGAGTCCGCCGTGGGGGGCATCCGCGGCGTGCGCACCCTGGACCTGGGCCTGGCGCTGCGCCCGCTGTGGTTTGACTTCGAGCGCCTGACGCTGGCGGTGGACGCGCGCTTGCGGGAGAATGTGTCCGATCCGCCGCTGCGAATCTCCGGGCGGGTGCGCGTGCTCGACGGGATCGAGATCTTCGGCTCGGCGGACCTGGAGGGTCGCTTCGGCGCCGGGGTGATGCTGGACTTTTCGCACATGGCGGCCGGGAGCTATCTGGGTGTCGCCAAGGACGACGGGCCGGCGCTGGGCTCGGTGGTGAGCATGCTGCGGTTTTCCGCCGAGGCGCGGCCCGGTTTCGTGATCCCGCGCGGCGGCACCGCGGTGTTCGTGCTGGATCGCGAGCTGGCGCTGGAGGAGGTCCCGGCCTGGCGCATGTTCGGTTCGCGCCCCACCCTGGGGGACGTGATCCAGGCGCTCCGGCGCGCCGCGCATGACCCGGCCATCGACTCGGTCCTGCTGAAGATCGCGGATCCGCCGCTCCGGCTCTCCGACGTCGATGAGCTGCGCGCCGCGCTGGGCGAGGTCCGCCAGGCGGGAAAGAAGGTCTTCGCCTACCTGCTCGACGCGGACAACGTCCGCTACTTCCTGGCCTCGGGGGCGGACGCGATCTACATGTCCCCGGCCGGCATGATGGCGGTGCTGGGGCCGGTGACGAAGGCCACCTTCTTCGCCGGAACGCTGGAGTGGTTGGGGGTGCGGGTCGAGGCGCTGCGCATCGGAAAGTACAAGACCGCGGTGGAGACCTTCACCGAGCGCGAGCCGTCCGAAGGATTGCGCGAAGTCATGCAGAGCCTCAGCGACGAGGTGTTCGGCCACGTCATGAGCGCCATCGCCCGCGACCGCGGGGTGACGCTGGAGCGCGTGCAGGAGCTGCTGGACCAGGGGGTGATGCGCCCGCAACAGGCCCGCGAGGCCGGCTGGGTGGACGGGGTGGCCTACGAGGACGAGCTGGAGGGGCTGCTGGCTTCGGCGCTGGCCCACCCGGCCTCGCTGAAGGCCGGCTACCTTTCGCAACGGTCGCACCGGGACGTGTGGGGGCGGCTGCCGACCATCGCGGTGGTGCACGCCAGCGGCAGCATCACCGGCGACGGCGGGGTGGGTGGCATCCAGGCGGGCGAGCTGGCCGGGCTGCTTTCCAGCCTGCGGGACGACCCGGCGGTGGCGGCGGTGGTGTTGCGGGTGGACTCGCCGGGAGGAAGCGGCGCGGCCTCGGAGATCATCTGGCGCGAGATGGTCCGCCTGCGCGAGAAGAAACCCGTCATCGTGTCCATGTCCAGCGTGGCCGCCTCCGGTGGCTACTACATCAGCGCGCCGGCCCACGTGATCGTGGCCGATCCCATGACCATCACCGGCTCCATCGGTGTGTTCGTGATGTTCGCCGACCTGAGCCGGCTGTACCAGAACGTGGGCGTCTCCCAGGCCATCGAGAAGCGCGGTGAGCACGCGGATCTGGACAGCACCTTCCGCGCCCGCACCCCGGCGGAGCTCGAGATGATCCAGAAGAACATCGAGGCCTTCTACCAGGACTTTCTCCAGAAGGTGGCCCAGGGGCGTGACTTGACCGTCGCGGAGGTGGACGCCATCGCCCAGGGCCGGGTGTGGACCGGGCGGCAGGCGGCCGAGAACGGTCTGGTGGACGAGCTGGGCGGGTTGTCGCGCGCCATCCAGATCGCGCGGGAGAAGATGGGGCTTCGGCCGGAGGAGCAGGCCCGCATCGTTCACCTGCCCAGGGCGAGGTTCTCGCTGGGCGCGTTGCTAGGAGAGCTGGGGATCGTCGAGGAGAAGGAGCCGGCCGTCGCGGCGCTCGAGAAGAAAATAAAGCTCATCGCCACCCTGGCCTCGCTCGGACCAGAGCCGATGGCCATGCTACCTTGGATTTTCGAGATGAATTAAAAAAAGAGGGAGACGCAACAGAAGCGTGGGCGGGGGGGAAACCCACAACTTACTGGGATGCATCTCCCATAAAATTGAGGAGCTATCGAGCAGGCTGGACAGGCGGGGGGGAAACCTTGCCGGCCCGCAGCGATTTCTCCTCTAACCCGAATCCGATTTTCAAATGGATTCGAAATCTTCCGAATCCGACGTGGATTAAAGCAATATATGTGCCAAGTTATTAAAGTCATAATAATCTGATTGTCTTAGTGTTTTGATATGAATGTAACGATAAAAATATGTTGACAATGCCACAGTCGGGGTAATAATACCTCATCGATGAGAGCCAGTGGTTTATTATGTTGAGGTCTTTTTACCAGGGGGCTGCATGAAAATACTTGTCGTCGACGACGATCCAGCGACCCACAAGCTCATAGAGCTCTTCTGCAAGGACGAGGATTATGACCTGCTCTTCGCCACGGATGGTGGTGAGGCCATGGACCTCATCCGGCAGGGAGGGGTGAACCTGGTGGTCACCGACGTGCGCATGCCCAAGATGGGCGGCGATGTCCTGCTCAAGGAGATCCATTCGCTGCAGCCGGACCTGCCGGTCATCATCATGACTTCCTATGGCTCCATCGAGGACGCGGTCAGCTACGTCAAGGCCGGCGCCCGGGACTACATCACCAAGCCGCTCATCAAGGAGAGCTTCCTCCACCGCATCAACCTGGTCATCGATCACCTCCGCATGAGCCGGCGCATCAACCACCTGCAGCACTCGCTCAAGCGGATCGCCGACCGCGAGCGGGTGGAGGGCAAGGCCCCCGCCTTTCGCAAGATCGTGGAGAAGCTCCCGGCCATCGCCCGCACCGACGCCTCGGTGGTCATCTACGGGGAGAGCGGCACGGGCAAGGAGCTGGTGGCCCGGGAGATCCACTCCCTCTCGCCGCGCGCCTCGGGGCCTTTTGTGGCCGTCAACTGCGGAGCGCTGCCCGAGAACCTGCTGGAGAGCGAGCTGTTCGGCTACAAGCGCGGCGCCTTCACCGACGCCTACACCGACAAGACCGGCCTGGTGGAGGAGGCCAACGGCGGGACGCTCTTCCTCGACGAGATCGGCGACATCCCGACGCAGATCCAGGTGAAGCTGCTGCGCTTTCTCCAGGAGAAGGAGATCAAGCCGCTGGGGAGCACCAAGGTCGTCCGCGCCGACGTGCGCATCATCTCGGCCACCAACCGCGACCTCAAGGCGGCCATGGAGGCGGGCAAGTTCCGCGAAGATCTGTTCTACCGCCTCAACATCGTCCCGCTCACCCTGCCGCCGCTGCGGGAGCGGCGCGAGGACATCCCCCGCCTGGCCAACCATTTCCTGGAGAAGTTCTCCAAGGAGTTCAAGCGGGACATCCGCGAGTTCTCCCCCAACGCGCTGCAGGCGCTCACCCAGTACGACTGGCCGGGCAACATCCGCGAGCTGGAGAACAAGATCCAGCAAGTGGTGGTGGTCGGGACGGGCGAGATCATCCAGGAAGAGGACCTGGACCTGCCCGGGTTGAAGCGGGCGCTTCCCCAGGACGCATCGGTGGTCACGGAGGCAGGGACCATCAGTGATGCCAGGAAGCCGGGAACCTTCAAGGAGGAGAAGCGCCTGATGGTCGATGCCTTCGAGCGCGAGTACCTGGCGCGGGCGCTGCGGGAGAACGGCGGGAACATCAGCCGCGCCGCCCGGGCCGCCGGGATGGATCGCAAGAACTTCTGGCAGCTCATGCAGAAGCACCACCTCCACGCCAAGGAGCAACCCCGCGCCGATTGACCTGGGCGCGTCGGTAGTTTGTCCTCGCCCCCGTCATCTGCTATTCTCCGCTCGCCTCCCGCCGGATTTTTCGCGGCGAAGGATGGAGCGGTATGGCGAAACGGTCGACAGCCAGGCGACGTGCGATGAGGCCACCTTCGCGGGGAGAGCAAAAGAGCCAGCGGAAGCGGGCGCGAGCCGGGCGCGCGAGCCGGGCGCGCCCGTCCGCCCGGGTGGCGGTCCCTCGGGTCGGCTTCGGATACGATGTCCACCGCCTCGTGCCCGGCCGCCGCCTGCGCCTGTGCGGGGTGGACGTCCCCTCGCCGGTCGGGCCGCTGGCCCACTCGGACGGCGACTGCGCGCTGCACGCGCTCATGGACGCCATCCTCGGCGCCTGTGGCCTGCCGGACCTCGGTCAGCTCTTCCCGAACACCGACGCGCGCTTCGCGGGCGCGGACTCCCGCCGCTTGCTCACCGAGGTGATGGAAAGGGCGCGGCGGGCGGGGTACCGGGTTTCCTCGGTCGACGTTTTCTTGCTGGTCGAGCGCCCGCGCTTGAGCCCCCACCTGGCCGCGATGCGGGCCGCGCTCGCCGCCTGTCTGCGGGTCTCCCCGGACGCGGTGGGGCTCCAGGCGACCAGCGGAGAGGGGTTGGGCTTCGTCGGCCGGGGAGAAGGCCTGGCCGCCTGGGCCGTGGCGGTGATGACGGCGGACGAGGCGCATCCGCGATCGCACCGAACCAAGAAAGGAATCGGCACGTGACCTTGGAGCCCGAGACCCCCGCTGGTGACGCGGGCGAGGCATCCGCGGAGGAGATCCAGGCGTTGCTGCGGCGCCTGCGCGCCCGGCGCCTGCGCCACCTGGTGCTGTTGTGCGTGTTCGCGGTGTTCTCCGGCGTCTTGCTGTGGATGCTGCGAGACGAGATCGGCTACTTCTTCTCCTCGGGCGAGCCCCTCGAGCTGGGCTCGGCCGAGGAGCTCGTGTTGCGCGAGCTACCCCACAACGCCTTCGTCTCGGTCCAGGGGATCGCGCGCGACCTGTGCGTGCGGGCCGACCTGCTCACCGGCAAGGTGCGCTTCTTGTACCTGCTGGGTTCGGAGATGGGCAGCCGCATCCTGATCCAGGTGCCGGCGGGGGACGAGGGCGGGTGCCTGGGCGCGGAGGAGCGCGCCTTTCGCGGCCGGCTGGTGGCGCTGGCCGCCACGCGCCGCTTCGACGGGGTGGTGGCCTACTACCGCGAGCATTTCCCCTCGGCGCCGCGCGACGGCGCGCTGTACATGTTGCTGGACGGCGAACACCCCCGCGCGGGGTGGTTCTACCCAGCCGTGGTGGGGGTGCTGCTGCTCCTCTTCGCCATCAACCTTCGGCTTCTCGTGAAGATGCGCCGGCGCATCCGGGAAGTCGCCACGGGAGACGCGGGATGACCATTTCCATCTTCAATACCCTCTCCAGCCGCAAGGAAGAGTTTCGCCCCCTGGCGCCTCCCCGGGTGGGCATGTACGTGTGCGGCGTCACCGTCTACGACATGTGTCACGTGGGCCACGCCCGGGCCTACGTCACCG
The DNA here is from genome assembly GCA_964561025.1 of uncultured Myxococcales bacterium. GTDB lineage: Bacteria > Myxococcota > B64-G9 > B64-G9 > B64-G9 > JAAZNF01. The sequence continues at coordinate 523 of CAZLNM010000102.1, read as the reverse complement.
CCGACGTGATCTTCCGCTACCTCGGCTTCCGCGGCTACCAGGTGACGTACGTGCGCAACTTCACCGACGTGGACGACAAGATCATCCGCCGCGCGGGCGAGCTGGGCATCCCCACCCGCGAGCTCTCCGAGCGCTACATCCGCGAGTTCTACGACGACATGGACGCGCTGTTCGTCCGCCGCCCCCAGGTCGAGCCCAAGGTGACCGAACACATCCCGGAGATCGTGGCCATGGTGCGGCGGCTGCTCGAGCGCGGCCACGCCTACGTGGTGGACGGCGACGTGTACTTCGACGTGCGCTCCTTCCCCATGTACGGGCGGCTGTCGGGGCGCAACCTGGACGACATGAAGGCCGGGGCCCGCGTCGAGGTGGACGAGCGCAAGCGCTACGCCCTCGACTTCGCCCTGTGGAAGGCCAGCAAGCCCAATGAGCCGGCCTGGGACAGCCCGTGGGGGCCGGGCCGGCCCGGCTGGCACATCGAGTGCTCCACCATGAGCAGCAAGTACCTGGGCGACACCTTCGA
>CAZLNM010000101.1:898-19444 GCA_964561025.1 uncultured Myxococcales bacterium | reverse complement strand
AACTGGGGACGGGCCGGCGCGGCCCCACCCTTGCGCGCGATGGCCTGCACCCGGATGCCGGGCCCCTCCACCCGCTCGCGCAGCGTCTCCAGGCTGGCGTCGGTGCCCACGATGAGCTCGAAGTCGATACGCTGCCCGGCCGACGGCTCGGAGCTGGGCAGGGTGGTGATGACCTCGCCCAGGCTCTTGAGCTCGGCGGTCAGCCGCGACAGGCCCTCGTCGAAGTTCACCAGGTCGAAGGAGGCGTGGACGCGGTACAAGAGAAGGCCCTGGCGCAGGTTGTCGACCAGGCGGTACTCCTCGTACTCGGTGAGCACGGAGAGCACCGAGGGCGCGATGTCCACGTCCTGGAGCGGGCTCGGGGCCGCCTCCCGCTCGCTGGACTTCTGCGCCTGCTCGATGGCCTTCTGCAGCGTCGAGAGGTCCTTCTTGGGCACCTTGGCGCCGCCGCCGGCCTCGGCGATCAGCCGGTTGAACACCTCCACCGACTCGAACAACACGTCGATGATGGTCTCGCCCACCTCCACCCGGCCCATGCGCAGGCCGTCGAGCAGGTTCTCCAGGTCGTGGGCCATGTCGGACATGCGCCGCACCCCGAACATGCCCGACAGGCCCTTCAGCGAGTGGGCCGCACGGAAGATGCGGTTCAAAAGATCCGGATCGCGCCGCTTGCGCTTGCGCTGGTCGTCGAGCTGCAACACGTCGCGGTTGAGGTTCTCGACGATCTCCTGGGCCTCGGACAGGAACTCGGAAAGAACCTTGTCCCCGGCGCCGTCGACGGTTTCCGCCATACCGACACCTCAGGGGATGCCCAGGTGGCGCTGGACCAGATCGCGCAGCTGGGCCGGGACGAACGGTTTGACCAGGTAAGCGTTGGCGCCAAGCTGAAGGCCGCGCTCCCGATCTCGCTGGCTGGACTCGGTGGAGATGATGATGAGCGGCACGGCCGCGTAGCGCGGGTTTTCGCGGATGAACCGGATGAGCTCCAGGCCGTTGATGTCCGGCATGTTGATGTCGGTGATGATGAGGTGGAACTGCCGGCGGGGGAGTTCCTTGAGCGCGTCGAAACCGCAGGAGGCCTCGGTGACGGCGATGCCCTCGATCTCTTCCAGGGTCGAGCTGATCAGCGCCCGCATGGCGCCGCTGTCCTCGACGACCAACACGTCCCAGCCCAAGGCAACCTCCGCGTCCGGCAGGGAGCCCACAACGCGCTTCGCGCGTCTCCCAGAGTGAAGCCATTTTTTTCGCAATTTGTTGAAAAGTCAAGGAATCCGGCGTCTGAACGCACCTTGTAAATACTGCAATTCGATTGAGCCATTGTGGATCTTTCAGTGGCGCGGCGCGCAAGGCGGGTCCTCCATGCAGCGGAGCCGGCTCTGCGGCGGGCAGTTAGGAGGGCCCGTTCGCGTGATCCGAGGATTTGGGCTAGGCAATTGCCCTCGCTCGCCATCCCTGGTACACCAGGGCGGGAGGTGACCATGAGCCTGGCCATCGGCATCGTCTCGGGAGGCCTGGACAGCCTGCTCGCCATGCACCTCATGCGGAACATGGGTTTCCGGGTGCTGGCGCTGCATTTTGTCACCGGTTTCGAGTCGGGACTGCTGCGGCGCCTGTGCGCCGATCCGGCCGCCCCGCTCGAGCCCCCGCAAGCGCTCCACAAGACCGCCGCGGCCACCGGCAGCGACCTCGAGACGGTGGACGTGCGAGCGGAGTTCCTCGAGCTGCTGGTCGCGCCGCCCCACGGCTTCGGAAGCAACCTGAACCCATGCCTGGACTGCAAGATCGGCATGCTGCGCCACGCCCGCAGGATCATGGAGGAGCGCGGCGGCGAGCTGGTGTTCACCGGCGAGGTGCTGGGCCAGCGGCCCATGAGCCAGCACCGGCAGGCGCTGGATCTCATCGAGCGGGAGGCCGGCCTGGGCGGCCGCCTGCTCCGCCCCCTGAGCGGCCGGCTGCTCCCCGCCTGCGAGGCCGAGCGGCGCGGCTTGTTCGGACGCGAGGCGCTGCGCGGCATCCGCGGCCGTTCCCGCAAGGAGCAGATGGCGCTGGCGCGCGAATTCGGCCTTACCGATTACCCCGCCCCGGCCGGCGGCTGCCTGCTCACCGACCCGGGGTACGCAGCGCGGGCGCGCGCCCTCATGGAGCGGCGGCCGGGCCGGCGCCTGCGCGCGAACGATCCGCTCTTGCTCCTGCTCGGAAGGCACGCGGCGCTCCCCGGCGGCGGGCGGGCGTTCGTCGGGCGCAACCAGGAGGAGAACCTGTGCCTGGCGCGCTACCAGGAGACGGGCGCGCTGTGCGAGGCGCGGGAGGTGCCCGGCCCGTCCACGCTGATCGAGGCCCCGTACTCGGCGGCCGATCTGGAGGCCGCGGCCCGGCTCACCGCCTGGTACGGCAAGGGGCGCGACCGGCCACGCGTCACCGTCGAGTGCCGCTGCGCCGACGGGCAGGTGGAGACGCTGGAGGTCGCCCCGGCGTTCCCCGAGGGGTGCCGCCTGGTCGGCGAGGCGCTTTGATCACAGGGTCGAAAGCTCGGCCTGGAGCACGTCGAAGAGGCCCTGGGGATAGAAGAACAAGAAGCTCTGGTTGCCGATCGTGACCACGTCGCCGTCGAAGAGCACGCTCGGCTTCCCCACCACCAGGCGGTTGCCGTTCACCAGGGTGCCGTTCATCGAGGCCAGGTCCTGCACCATCCAGGTGCCGGTGCGCCCGTCGCGCTGAAACACCGCGTGCCGCGCGGAGACGGTGTCGTCCTTGAGGCACAGATCGTTCTCCGGAGCGCGCCCCACCCGGATCTGGTCCGGCGGCCCCAGGCGCGTCTGGCGCAGGAAGAACACCGGGAGCTGGTGGCCGCGCCGGATGAGCTCGCGCGCCAGCGGGGCCTTGGCGCGCCGCTCGGTGAGCCGCGTCTGGCCCTGCTGGAAGGGGCTGAAGGCGCGCTGCGACTCCCCGATCAAGACCGGCACCTCGACCTGCCGCACAAAGGCCTCCAGGTTCTGGCCCATGGCCGCGCGGATGAGATCCTGCATCACCGCTGTCGCCGTCTCGCTCAAGTCATCCACACCCTTTCACGCCGAAGAACGAGAGCGCACCGCGCTCACTGCACGAACAGGAAATCCCGCTCCTCGACCCTCCCGGCCGCTCGCAGCGCCTGCCGGATCAGGGGCCGCGCTCCCGGCGAGCCCACGGCGCCGAGGACGAAGGGCAGCGCCGCCTCGTTTGCCGTCTCGGCCGGCCGCACCGGTACGCCGTCCAGGCATCTTCCGATCTTGTGCGGGTCGATGTCGATAAAAAAATGCACCCGCCGGCCAGCCCCGCGCAGCAGCCGCGCCCAGCGCCTGCCGTTCGGTCCCGCGCCCCAGATGGCCACCTCCGCCGTCCGCGAAAGCGGGCCGTGCAGCAAAAACTCCAGCTTCATCTCCCGATGCCGTTCCAGGTCGTACCTCCGGTCCCGCAGCGAGGCCCGCTTCACCGAGTGCCGCCAGAAGAAGAGGCAGCGCGGCACCTTGTCGAGCCGCTCCCCCGCCTCCAGCAGCCGCAAAAACAGGTCGTAGTCCTCGGGCCACTCCCGCTCGCGGTAGCCGCCGGCGCGCGCCACCGCCGCCGCGCGCAGCATCACCGAGGGGTGCACCAGCGGGCTCTCCACGAAGCGTTCGCGCCGGACGTCGTCGCAGGACACGATCTCGTTCTGCCAGCTCTCGTAGCGGATCCAGCCCTGCCGCAAGCGGCCGCGCGGAAACAGCCGCACCCGGCAGCCCGTCCCCGCAAGCTCGGGGTGGCGCAGGAGGTGGGAGACCTGTAGCTCGAACCTGCGCGGGTGGCACACGTCGTCCGCGTCCATCCTCGAGAGCAGCGCGCCGCGCGCGGCGGCGCGGGCGTGCTCCAGCGCCGCCACCAGCCCCCGGCCGGGGTTCTCGAACACCCGCAGGCGCCGGTCGCGCGCCGCAACGTGCCGCAAAAGCTCGAGGCTGGCATCTTGCGAGCGGTCGTCCACCGCCACGATCTCGAAGTCCGAAAACGTCTGCCGCAGCAGCGACCGCAGCGCCGCCTCCAGCGTGGCCGCGGCGTCGCGCACCGGCAGCAGCACGGACACCGCACAGGTCACGGATTCCCGTTCTCCGGGCCGTCCTCTCCGTCGCGTTCGCTGCCCAGCTTGCGGTAGATGGTGCGGGTGGCCACGCCCAGGATGCGGGCGGCCAGCTGCTTGTCCTGGCCGGTGGCCTCCAGGGTGGCGCGCAGCAACGCCATCTCGGCCTGCTCCAGGGTGGTGCCCACCGGCAAAAAGACGCCCCGATCGCCGCTCACGGCGGCGCCCGGCTCCCCCGCGGCGTCTCCCCGCAAGCCCTCCGGCAGGTCGTCGAGATCGATCACCGCGTCGCGCGAGAGCACCACCGCTCGCTCGATGACGTTCTCCAGCTCGCGCACGTTGCCCGGCCAGGTGTGGCGGCACAGCGCGTCCATGGCGCGGGCGGTGATGGACTCGATGGGGCGCGCGTTCTTGGCGCCGTACCGGCGCAGGAAGAAGTTGGCGAGCAGGGGCACGTCGCCGGGCCGGTCGCGCAGCGGCGGCACGCGGATCTGGACCACGTTCAGCCGGTAGAACAGGTCCTCGCGGAAGCGCCCCTCGCGCACCAGCGCCGCAAGGTCGCGGTTGGAGGCGGCCACCACGCGCAGGTCCACCCGGATGGGCTCGCTGCTCCCCAGGCGCTCGAACTCGCCCTGCTGCAGCACCCGCAGCAACTTCACCTGGGTGGCCGGGCTCATCTCCCCCACCTCGTCCAGAAACAGCGTCCCCCCGTGGGCCGCCTCGAAGCGTCCCTCGCGGCGCCGGTCGGCCCCGGTGAAGGCCCCGCGCTCGGCGCCGAACAGCTCGCTCTCCAGCAGCGTCTCGGGCAGCGCGGCGCAGTTCACCGCCACGAAGGCCTTCTCGGCCCGCGGGCTGAGCCGGTGCACGGCGCGCGCCAAGAGCTCCTTGCCGGTGCCGCTCTCGCCCAGCAAGAGCACCGTGGCCGAGGACGGGCCGGCCTGGCGGATGAGGTCCAGGGTGCGCCGCAGCGGCTCGCTCTGGCCGATGATGTCGGCGGGCCGGACCAGCGAGAGCTCCTCGCGCAGGGCCCGGTTCTCGACCAGCAGCTTCTGCTTCTCCAGCGCCTGCTGCACCACCTTGACGATCATCATCCTCTTGAGCGGCTTGGTGACGAAGTCGTGGGCGCCCTGCTTCATGGCCTCCACGGCGCTCTCCCCGGTGCCGTAGGCCGTCATCACCACGATCTCGGTCTCGGGCGACAGGGTGCGGCAGGCGCGCAGCAGCTCGTGCCCGTCCATGCCCGGCATGACCAGGTCGGTGAGCATGAGGTGGACGTGGTTCTGGCGCAGCAGCTCGAGCGCCTGCTCGCCGGAGGAGGCGCACAACAGGTGGTACCCTTCCCGCTCGAAGATCCGGCGCAGGCTCTCCAGGTGGGCCTCCTCGTCGTCCACCAGGAGCAAGGTCTTTTGTTGGTCGCTCTCCGCCACGGATCACTCCTGCACCGGCTGGAACAAGAGGTCCAGGTTGATCTCGTCGGCGAGCTCCGAGAGCGCCTCCTTGACGGTCTTGAGCTGGACCTCCTGGGGCACCAGCAGCTTCATCTTGATGGAGGAGACGGTGGTCCCGCTGAGCGGCGCCGGGGCCAGGTGCGCGTCCAGGGTCTCGATGTTCACGCCGAAGCGTTTGAGGATCTCGCTCAGGCGGGCCAGGATGCCGGGGGCGTCCATGGCCACCACCTCGAGGCGCACCGGCAGCGCCGGCGGGTGGGAGGCCGCGGCGGGGTTGGCGGCGTCGAACACCATGGCCCGCAGCGCCGAGGCCTGCTCGAAGGCAGGAAGGTCCGCGCGCAGCCGGGCCACGTCCGGCGCCTCCCCGCAGAACAGCGCGATCAGCGCGAACTGGCCGCCCAGCACCGCCATGCGGCTGTCCTCGAGGTTGCAGTTGTGGACGAACAAGAACTTGCTCACGTCGTACACGATGCCCGCCCGGTCGGGCCCCGATGCCGAGAGAATGGCGTACGCTTTCATGCCTGGCCTCCCGCCGCCTGAAACGGCGATGCCAGGCTACGGAAGGACCGCTCCGGGTGTCAAGTGCCGTGCTCGGTCACCGCCTGTATGCTTTTTTCGGTTTTCAGGTCACAATAGGTTCATCATGAACCGCCTCGCTCTCGCCTGGTGTTTGCTCGCTTTTGGCTTCGGCGCCTGCCATCCGGAGCGGCCGCCGGGATGGCGCGAGGCCACCCACGGCCCGGACGCGGCGCCGGACTACGCCCTCCTCTTCGACGACTCCAAGGTCCGCCGCCTCGACATCCGCATCGCGCCCGAGGTGCACCGGGCCATGCTGGAAGATCTGGAGAAGTACAAGCAGGCCCCCGAGGGCCCGCTGAGCGCCGGCGACCCCATCTGGGTGCCGGTCGAGGTGGAGTTCGAGGGCGGCGTGTGGCGCCACGTCGGCATGCGCTACAAGGGCAACTCGTCGCTGAAGTCCGCCGTGGCCGAGGGGATTCGCAAGCTCGCCTTCCGGCTCGACTTCGACAAGTTCGAGGACGACTACCCTTCGATCCGCGACCAGCGCTTCTACGGCTTTGGCGAGATGACCTTCTCCAACGCCTTCAAGGACCCGTCGCTCATCCGGGACAAACTGGCCGCGGACATCTTTCGCCGGGGCGGCGTCCCGGCGGCGCGGGGCGCCTTCGTGCGGGTGCACGTCGACTTCGGCGAGGGGCCGGTGTACTTCGGCCTGTACACCATGATCGAGGACCCGGCCGATCGCATGCTTTCGTCGCAGTTCAACGCCGGGGGCGGCAACCTCTACAAGCCGGAGCCGATGCAGGGGCCGGACAGCGGCGGCGCGGCCTGGGCGCGCTTCGTCGAGGCGGACTTCGACAAGCAGACCAACCGGGGCTCGGGCTACGGTGACGTCATGGCGGCCATCGCGGCCCTGAACGCGCCCGCCTCGGACCCCGCGGCCTGGCGCGCCGGGCTGGAGGCGGTGTTCGACGTGGACGGCTTTTTGCGCTGGCTGGCCATCAACCAGACCATGGAGAACTGGGACAGCTACCTGTGCATCCCCCACAACTACTACCTGTACGCCGACCCGGGGAACGGCGGGCGGCTCTCCTGGATCCCCTGGGATCTCAACGAGGCCATGCTGCACCGCGCCGGGCACTGCAACCCGGAGACGCTGGCCTGGTCGGTGCTCCTCGACGAGGTGGACCAGCGGCGGCCGCTGGTGCGGCGCCTGCTCGACGATCCGGTGTACCGGCAGCGCTACCGCGACGAGCTCGTGGCGGCCATCTCTGGGGCCTTCGAGCCGGGGTGGGTGGAGCAGACGGCCCGGGCCTACCACGAGCTGGTGGCGCCGTTCATAACGGGCGCAGAGGGAGAGGCGGCGCCGTACACCTTCCTCAAGGACGATGCGGAGTTCGAGGGCTCGCTGGACGGGCCGGGCGGGACGCCGCTCGTCCTCCACGTCCAGGCGCGGGTGAGCTTCGTGCGCCAGGCCCTGGGATTATAGGAGCCATTCCCCATCATGAGCGCACTACACACCTTACCTTCCGGGAGCGCGGACGCGGGGCGCACCCGGCCAGCGCGTTCGCGCGTAGCGTTGGTCTGCGGCCAGAGCGCAGGCAAGGTGCCCACGTTGAGGATCTTCGCGCTCATCTTGTCTTCTCTGGCCCTGGCGCTGCCGGCGTCGGCCGGGCAGGACTTTCAGCTCTGGAGCGAGGCCGGGATCCGGGTCAAGGTCGCAAAGCGCTTACGGCTCGAGTTCGACGGGCACCTCAGGCTCGAGAAGAACCTCTCGGCGGTGGACTCGGTGATGCCCGAGCTCGCGCTCTCCTATCGCGCCGCGAAGTTCTTGCGCCTGGAGGCCGGCTTTCGCTACATCGCCGAGCCCGTCGAGAGCCTGGAGGACACCTACCTCGAGTCCTGGTACCGGTTCTTCGCCGGGGCGCGGCTTTCACACCGGATGAGGCCCGTCACGCTCAAGTACCGCCTGCGGTTCGAGGAGGAGTTCGGCTGGCCCTGGAAGAAGAACGAGGCGCTGGCGGCCAAGCACACCGTCCGCAACCTGCTCGGGGTCGAGGTCCGCCTCCCCGGCGGGTTCATCCCCAACCTCTCCGGCGAACTCTTCCTGCGCATCGCCGATCCCGACGGGCCGCTGCACAAGTGGCGGGCCACGGCGGGGGTGGATTGGGAGATCGGCCGGCACACGCTGTCGCTCTACTACCGGCTGGAAGATCCGCTGGGCGATGCAGAGGACCCCACCCGGCACATCCTCGGCACCGGGTATCATTACTCGTTCTGAGCCGCGGGCGACACCGACCGTGGTGCCAACACAACCTGCGCGGTCGGGCGCGCCTTGCACTGTTATTTGCTGGTTGCTGGTTCCGAGGTCGGATTCCCACAACCTCCCCAACCTCCGGGCCTGTCCCCAGTGGAGTTTTGGGAAAAACAAAACAAAAACAAGCTGATAAGTGAAGGGCCGGGGATCAGGCGATGTCCGGCCGGGGCGAGGAACGATCCGTCTGGACTCAAAATTGCCGGGCCGGTGATGCCATTTTAAGACCCTGGGTACTACCGTGCGACACCTGAAAATCACTTTTCGTTGAATTTGCTGCGTTTTTCAGCAGATGGGAGCCGCTTTTCAGGACTTGGGAACCGCTTGTCAGGAGATCGCGCGATCCGCTAGCGGGCGCCCGGCATGGCCTCCTGCTCCACCAGCCGGGCCACCACCTGGTGCAGGGCAGCGAGCAGGTCCTCCGGGGCGCAGCCGGACTCCACCAGCGTGCCCTTCCCGGCGATCTCGGTCTTCAGATCGAAGAAGGTGGCGGAGAGCGCGCAGCCCTGGCCCACCCGGATCACCTGGGTGACCAGCGTGCGCTGGGCGGAGAGCGCCTTGCCCAGCTCGATCTGCAGCTTCTCGTCGTAGGCGGGCTGGAAGGACTCCCCCTTGGCCTCCCGGATGCGCTGGCGGACCTGCTCTCGCGGTACCAAATGGAACGCCCCGCTCTCGACCAGCGCGGCCGCCAGGGTGGCGCTCAGGGCCTCGATCAGCTCGCCGCCCAGCCACCCGCCGGGATCGGACACGTCGAACACCGCCACCACGGGCTTGTCCCGCGCCACCGCGGACTCGTTCCTAAGAGGCCTCAGGGAAAAGGATGCGACGGCATCGCCCGGGGCCCTCAAGGTGAACCGCCTCTCCTCGAACCCGTCGAGCGACAGGGAGTAGGTCTTGGTGGTGGCCTCCTCGTCGGTCATGAGCGCGAGCATCAGCCAGCCGATCAGGGCGGTCACCGCCCCGCCGGCGAGGGTGCCGATCGCGCCCTTGACGCCAATCATCTCCTCGCCCATCAGCAGGAACCCGCCCCCGGTCAGCATCAGGATTCCCCCGAGCCCCACGACCGGCAGCCCGTAAGTACTGCCGTCCCGCGAGGTGGTGACAGTGTACGCCTGGCGGATCTCCAGCGGCGTGGTGCCCAGCTGCAGCCAGGAGCCGTCGTCGCTCCGGGACACCGCCGCGCCGGCCGGCTCGCTGCGTATGATCACGGTCTGGTGGCGGGTCATGGTGCAGCCGGCCGGGGCGACCAGCACCAGGATCGAGAGGATGGCTGGAAGGCGGAGCACCGTTCCGGCACCTCGAACACGCGAAGAGGGTTGTCCTCTAGCAGAGAATCCGGGCTGGGGTCAAGCCGTTCCACCGGTGCCAGCACCCCGGTCTGGATGGGAACCCCTTTTCGACAGATGGGAACCACTTGTCAGGAGATGGGAACGGCCCGTAAGGCGCCTGGAGGCGGGAAAGCCTGCAATTTTGTTGCTTGTTCTCGGCCGCCGGCTTCCTTCTCGGCCCGGTGTCCCGGTACAGAATGGACAGGTTGTATTCGCCGCCCTTCGCTGGGTCGCCGGCGAAGAGCTATTTGCGGGGACAGGTCTCCGGGTTCATTTCGTGCAGTAGATTCTCTGAGCAATCGATTCACGCCGTGCTACGCGCGGGAGGCCGCCAGCTTGACCCTCATCTCTGTCACTCGGAGGTCGAGGCTCCTCATTTCTGCGTCGGACGACAGCCAGGCGGGACCCTGATAGTAGCGCTCGATCACCTCGGTGCGGGCGTCATGGTTCATCGGAAGGAACCGCAAGACGAGACTTGTGCCCAGCTCTGGAATCTTGCCGTCCGCCGGTTTGTCGGTGAGGCCACCCGCCGAAATCGAAAAGGGACCGCCGTTCACGACCTCGACCTCGGCTAGAGACATCCCCGTCTTGATGCCGTGATGGGTTGTCCAGTGAGAGGTCAGACCGCTGATCATGACCTCGGCAACGCCGACCCGCGCTTTCTTGTTCTGCCAGACGATATGGAGGCTGCTCGGTTCATGACCGAACGGGAGCAACATCGCACCGGTGGGCAGATCCGGATCGAGCAGCAGACTGTCGGACCCATAGAGCCGCATCAGCTCGCGATGAGAGCTTGCAGCATTGATCGCGCCAACGCTCTGGCCAGGTCGAACGAGCCAGTCTTCTGAGCCAGATGACACTCGGGAACCTTTCTCCTTTTCACCAGGCACCAGTCACCTCCTTGACCATGCTTGGCCACGTTGATCTTCTACACCGCGGCCCCGCGGTGTCAAATATGCCGGGTCAACTCGGAAAGAGTAGTCATTCCGTCTGGGAGGTGGCCTCCAGGGGCAACAAAAACTCGGTATTCTGACGGGTTTTTTCGGAGCGGACTCAGAAAGCTCGATGGCTTTCCAGGAAGGAAGAAATCCGTTGACCTTTCACCAACGCTCTGGCCAAGAAAGGAACAAATACCACCGTCTTCTGTCCCAGGAGGCGGCCGGCCGATGGCCACCCGGGAAAGGAAAAGCCTTCATGATTTTTTTACCCATGACGCTCATTCTTCTCGCGGCCCCACCGGCGGAGGAAGCCCAGGCTTCGCTGGCGGCGGCCCTTTCCCGCGAAGTGAAGACAGGTGCGGTGAGCGTGTCCCAGGACGGCAAGGTGGTCGTGGTGACGCTGCACGAGGAAGCCTTCTTCCGCGTGGATCCCCTTTGGAGGGCGCTGTACGCCGTGGCGAAGGCCTCGCGGGCGCCCGGCTCGGTAGCGATCCGGGTGAACGTGGTGGGTTCACCAGAGCGGGTGTGCGGAATTCGCCGTGCAAAGGTGCGTGGGTATCTCTTCGACAAGCAGCGGGCCGACCGGACGCGCCTGGAGGTGGCACCCGCGTGCGTCGACGTGCTGGCGCCGCCACCCGCCTTCGCCGAACCCGAGGCGGTGACGGTGGGCGATGTCTCGATCGAGGCCCCGCGCTTCCTCGTGCAGACCGGCGCGGCGCTCGGCGGAGTGTCGGTGCGCGTGACGAATGGCGGCGAGGCCCCTGTCGGAGTCGACTTCCAGCGGCTGGATCTGCTGGGCCCGGGCGCTCCGGTGCAGGTGGTGCCGATCACGGGTCTTTGGTTCTCGAGTGTAGAGCCCGGTGTGGTGCCGGTGACAGAGGTGCGTAAAAACGGCCGGGGTCCGACCCGCGTCGCCGTGCCGCCGAAGGTACGGATTGAGGTGATGCTCCAGTTCGAGCCGCCGCGCCGGACCGTTCAAATCACCGCCCGCCGCGTGCGAGTCGCCGTCGAAGGGAAGATCGGCATCGTGGCGGGACCTGTGGAAAAAATAGGGTTCCACGAGGGAGAAGTGCAGGGCCGGAAGTCACCTCCCAGGGAGTTGGTTCCAGGGGACTGAAGATGTCTTACGGGGTGCAACCTCCGGGCCTGTCCCCAGTGGAAATCATTATCAGGTAGAAGGTCATAGATGGTCAGGATCAACATAGACACCCTGGAATCCAGAGATGGATTGTATTTCTTCAATGGGGAGATTTTTGAAGGCATTGGCTATGAGATTGCGGGACATCGGGTGGTTGGTGTTTTCATGTTCGAAAAAGGAGCGCGTCGGGAGAAATTGCACAGCGAGATTTCACCCGGGATCCAAGCCCAGGGAGTTCTCTCGAAATACTTGGCGCCGGATGAGCAAAACTACGACGGCGAGCCCGTGGTCCTTGACGGCACCCCCTACACGGGGCTCGCCTACGAATTCAAGGATCAGTTCTGCGTATGTGAAGAATTGTACAAGGATGGACGTTCAATCAGAGCCATCACATGGTATCGGTCCGGTGATATTGCCAGTTACGAAATTTGGGATGAGGAGGTGACTCAAGACATCGGTTGGTACGAGAACGGCCAAGTCGAATTCGTCAGATACATTGAAAGAGACTCTTTTGAAATGGAACTGCGATCCAATAAGAATGGTCTCATAAAAGCCTTTCGTCTCTACGGAGCCTATTTCAAAAAGCTAGGCGCCATAAAAAACAGACTGAAGCTGAACAAGTATGATATGAACTATATCGAGAACGAGTTTTCAGCGGACCAATCGATCTATATGTCAGGGGATGGCGTCGATGACACTGTTCTTCGCTCAATGATAACTTCAAAGGGTTTATCGGGGGTAAAAAGAATTGATTTATTCAATACTGCTGTTACAGCAGAAGGCATCGACTATCTATCCAGATTGGATAATCTGGAGCATCTGATCTGCGAGTGTCATGATTGTGAAGATATGGAGAGTGCCCTGGTTCATCTAAGAGAAAAGAATTCAAGACTTGTAATCGAGTATAACGGGGCGATGCTGAACCGGTAGCGCATTTCGTTTTTCGTGAGCACACTTGGTAAGTTGCAGGAAATCATCCTTGGGTAGATAATGCACGAATATCGGCATGAGGCCGAATGTGAGGTCGTGGATGCCATATTTTTTTTGTCGTTTTTCACTCATCTTCGTGGCTTTGGCCACACTGACCGCATGTCACAGCGGCATCGTCATGATGTCGGATGGTGGTGACACCTCGGACGTCGCCCTGCCCGACGATGCTGGGTCCGACGCGAATGCCGCGGACAGTGTCGACTCGGATCCCGTGGACGGGCAGAGACCTGACGCCGGCAACATTGCGCCGGGCTGTGCTGACCCGAATGACCCGACGCTCACTGAAAGCGAGAAGCTGCTGCTGAACCTGCCGGCCGATTCCTGGTATTCCGCCCCGGGAACGAAGCTCTACGACACCTGCAAGAATGCCGCGACGTTTGGGGACGGCGTCTACCTTATCGTGGGATGCACCGCCATCGTCTCGGCATGGGGTGGCGGCGCCTACGACTCGTGGCGGCAGCGGATGGCCGTCTGGGGTGGCGGCCACGCCGACTATGGCGGCAACGAAGTTTACGCGTTCGATCTCAAGTCAATGCAGTGGACACAGCTCACCCAGCCGTCGCGCCCGCCTTTCAATCAGGATCCACTGGAAGATGGCAACCCGGTTTCTCGTCACACCTACGACGGCGTAGAGTTCATCTCGCACCGCGGCACGATGTTCGCTTGGGGAGGCTCCCGGTCGACGGATGGCAATGGCACCAAGCTCACATGGGAGTTCGACTTCGAGTCGCGCACATGGACGAATCTTTCACCCCAACCGCCCGCCATCTCCGCAGCCGTCGATTTCGGGCTTGCCTACGACCCGGTATCGCAGCGGGTCTTCCTGCACGCCCATGCGATGTTGAGCAGCTACGACTTCGACTCGAACAAGTGGACGCTCCTCATGGACTTCGGTTATCCGCCGTATAATGGCATCTTCGACTTGTGGAAGCCTCGGACCGGCGCCGTCGACCCGAAGCGGCGGTTATTCATCACCGCAGGCTCTGGAATGCGCATGCTCGTCTGGGACATCGATTCCGGTCAAGTCCTCTCGCTCGACGGGCCTTGGAGCACGGTCACCGGCGGCGAGACGGTCCTCGGGCGCCGCGCTCCAGGGCTCGACTACGACGTTGCGGCCGAGCAGATCGTCGCTTGGTCGGGTGGCGCCCCGTATGCGCTCGACGCTGACGCCAAGGCCTGGGTTCCTCTCTCGGCGGATGGCGCACCAGCAGAGCAGACGCCGAACGGCACCTACAGCCGCTGGCGCTATGCAGAGCGGTACAACGTCTTCGTGCTCGTCAACGACGCGAAACAGGACGTGCTCTTCTACAAGCACACCCCCTTGTGCGGCCGGGGCGGGTAGCGACTGCATAATCGTGGTAGCCTCACGCCAGTAGCCCCAAGACCATGTGTCGCTACCACTTCAAGAAGTTATCTAGTTGCCACCTGAAAATGTCAAAAACAGCCTGGACTAAAAATTTCCGGGCCGGTGATGCCCTTTTATGACCCTGGGTACTACCGTGCGACACCTGAAAATCACTTTTCGTTGAATTTGCTGCGTTTTTAAGCAGATGGGAACCACTTTGCTGTGCATGATGCGGTAAGACATCACCATCGCTTATTGTGAAGCCCCCGGGCAACACATGCAACATGCTGATTCGCATAGCAAAAACTAGACGGCCTTGGTTTTCGCGGAACACATGTAATCCCCAAAACGACACCAGCGCGGCGTGACAATCCATAACCGATTGAAAAACATCTAGTATTTCGATTGGCACGCAACCTGCTTTACGACGCGGCGGGAATAAAGGAGGAGGACTCCAATGAAATATATCTCCATCTTCTTCGCGTCGGCGCTGGTTCTCGGCTGCGGGGGCGCGGAACAGCTCGAATCCAATCCATTCCTCGAGGGTTGGCAGGCCGGCAACGACAAGGAGGACACCGGCTACGTCAACCTGCGCTACTCCGAGATGGAGGTGACCCTGGAAGGCGACCTCGAGGCCCCCTCGTACCGGATCTTCGAGGCCCCGGGCGAGCTCGCCCAGTTCGCGGTGACGTACTTGCGCGAGAAGCGGGGCCTGTACCTGGAGATCCTGGCCGAGGACGCCGGCGTGCCCGCCCGCGTGGAGTGGCTGGTGGACGGGGTGTGGCTCAACCACACCCAGGCGCGCGCCGTGAGCGCCGCCAAGCTCACCCACTTCCGCCTGGCCAACGCCAACGCGGTGGTGAAGACCGGCTCCAACGTGCAAGCCGGCCAGGTGTTCGAGGCCCGCGTCCCGAAGAAGCCCTACTCCATCATGAGCGACGCCGGCGACAAGTGCGCCACGCCCGACGATCACATCGGGCTCTCCCAGTCGGTGTACTGGTACCTGTGGAACCCCGACCGCAGCGGCTGCCCCGCGGAGCTCATCACCACCCTCAAGCTCACCGTGGAGGAGGTGTTCCCCGCCAACGCCGAGAGCTACCCTGAGTACGACAAGCTGTGGGCCGACGGCAAGCTCACCGCGGCGGTGTTCTGGGCCAAGCTCGACGACGGCGACGTGGCCCAGGACTACAACTGGGGCAACTTCAACAAGTTCTGCACCTTTCTTACGCAGGCCGGCTTTGCCGAGACGACCGCCGAGCTCGGCAAACGCTTCACCAAGGTGTCCGGCGAGCGCACGGTGATCGTGGACGTGTTCGGCCCGGACGTCTTTTACAGCGTGGCCGACTACACACACCTCGCGAACTGGCAGAAGGCGGTGCTCGAGCACGAGATCGTCATGTACAACGGCCACAGCGTGCTCGGCACCGGCATGGCCTTCGAGCAGATCCGCTACCCCGACTCCTACCAGATCTTCCAGGTGGCGAGCTGCCTGTCGTACGAGTACTACGTCAACCCGGTGCTGGCCGGCAAGGGCACCTGGGACAAGGTGGACGTGCTCTCCAACGTCGAGCCCACCTACTACACCGAGAACCTGCCGCTGACCTCGGCCGTGCTGGCCAAGCTCATCTGGGGGTTCGAGAACGGCGGCCGCGCCTCGTGGCAGGACATCATGCAGGCCGCCAGCCAGAAGCTGGGGCACGCCCGCTTCGGCGTGAGCGGCGCCCGCGGCAACTGCTACTCCCCCGCCGGCGATCGCTGCCACAGCGAGCCGCCCGCGGGAGAGAAGCGCTTCACCCAGGAGCCCGCCGCGGCCATCCCCGACAACAACCCCACCGGGATCTCATCCACCATCGAGGTGAATGAGGACCTCACCATCTCGAATCTTTCGCTCGAGCTGGACGTGAGCCACACCTGGGTGGGCGATCTCAAGATCGAGCTCAGCCACGATGGCGTGAGCCAGACCATCTGGAACCGCGAGGGCGGGTCGGCCAAGGACATCCGCCAGGTCCTCCGGGTGCCGGGCTTCGTGGGCAAGTCTGCCCGCGGCGCCTGGACGCTCAAGGTGATCGACGCCGCCTCGCGCGACACGGGCACGCTGAACCGCTGGACCCTGGTGGTCTCCTCCGGGGGCGGCGAGCCGCCGGTGGGCGAGCCCAAGACCTACGCCAGCGGCGCCGCGCTCGACATCCCCGACGGCGACGAGCGTGGGATCTCCTCGGTCATCGAGGTCCCGGACGCGCTCAGCATCGCCTCCCTCAAGGTCGAGCTGGACATCAGCCACAGCTACGTGGGCGATCTGACGGTGGTGGTGTCGCACAACGGAACGCCGTTTGCGCTGTGGGACCAGGCGGGCGGCTCGGCCGACGACATCCGCCAGAGCTTCGAGGTGTCGGTGTTCAACGGCCAGAGCGCCGCCGGCACCTGGACGCTCCAGGTCGTCGATCACGCTTCCATCGACACCGGCCGCTTGAACCGCTGGGCCCTGATCGTCACCCCCGCCCGCTGAAGCACGTTCGACACGCACGAAAAACAAAGGCCCCGCGAGCGATCGCGGGGCTTTTTCATGCCGGCGGAGGGAATCGAACCCACATGGTGTTGCCACCGCGGGATTTTGAGTCCCGTGCGTCTGCCAGTTTCGCCACGCCGGCGCAACGGGTCATGTTGATACCAGGAATCTTCAGCCGCGGTCAAGGTGGAAACTCGGCTATTCGGATTCAAGACGCCGCAGCGCCCCGGCGAGCTCGGCCGGATCCTGCAATCTGGCCAGATTTCGCGCCCCCTCCTGAAAGCCCTCCAGCGCGTTGAAGTGCCGGTCGAAGGGCTCGCCCTGGTTCGTGGGCACCAGGAAGATGTGGGTGTGCGGGATGCGGCGGCCGCGCGCGTACAGGGACACGAACTCCGGCCGGAAGGCGCGCATGATCTTCTGGGCGGTGCCCCGGGCGAGCTCGAAGAGGCTCGCCGTCTCCTCGGCCGAGAGGTCGTGCCACCAGGGGACGTGGCGCCGCGGCAGGACCAGGCAGTGCCCGCGGGCGTAGGGCTGGATGTCCAGGATGGCCACCGCATGCTCGTTCTCGCCGACCCGGTAGCCGGGGGCCTTATGGGCGATGATGTCGCAAAAAATGCATGCTGACGTTGTGCCGTTGCTCATGGGTCTCTCCTCTCGGTGGAAAAGAGCATGCTGCATTCCGTCCGGCGGCGCAAGAAGACTCGCATTGACCGCGCCGCGCGTCGGAGGGTAAGGTCGGCCCAAAACGCGGATCTTGCTTGCATGGAAAAGACAACGACTCGACGCCCCTGCCGCCTCACCATGCTCCTGGCGCTCGCCTGGCTCGCCTGGGGCTGCCAGCGGGACGGGGCCTCCGCCACGGTTGAGGCCGCGCCCGCCGCCAACCGCGTCGAGCTTCCCCGCGACGACGGCCCCCACGAATCCTCGCTGCTCGAGTGGTGGTTCTGGGCCGGCTATCTGCAAGCGGAGGACGGCCGCGCCTTCGGCTTTCACCTGGTGTTCTTCGAGGCGCGCGTGCTCGGCGTTCCTGTGCGGGTGAGCCACTTCGCCGTCGCCGACCCGCGGGCGGGGCGCTTTCGCTTCCGCGTCGAGCGGGAGCGGGTTCCGCCCGCCGGCCCCCGGCCGGGCATCGAGCTTTCCCACGCCGGTCTTTCGGCCCGGGTGGCGGACGGCCGGCACCGCCTGAGCGGAGAGGTCGAGGAGTATGGACTAAAGCTCGAACTCGAGGAGAAGAAGCCGCCGGCGCTGCACCACGATCGGGGCCACCTCGAGTACGCCTTCGGCGGCCACACCTACTACTACTCGCGCCCGAGATTGGAAGCGCGCGGCGTGTTGCGCCTCGATGGCGGCGAGCTGGCGGTCACCGGCCGCGCCTGGTTCGACCACCAGTGGGGGGACATGGGCACGGTCTTCGAGCAGGGCTGGGACTGGTTCGCGCTCCAGCTCGACGACGGGCGCGACATCATGGCCTTTCGCATGCGCGTCCTGGGCGAGGAGCGGCTGCGGGGCGGGACGCTCGTCCCCGGAGAAGGGCCTCCCGTGCCTCTCGCGCCGTCGGATGTGGTCATCGAGCCCGAGGGAAGCTGGAAGAGCCCGCACACCGGCTGTGTCTATCCGCGGCGCTGGCGCCTGAAGATCCGGGGCGAGGAGTTCGTGCTCGATCCGGTCCTCGAGGATCAGGAGATCCCGACCAGCGTGCCGGTGTACTGGGAGGGCCTGGCCACGGCGAGCGGCGCCGGAATCGGACACGCCTTCATCGAGCTCAACGGCTATTGCCGCCGGTGAATCCGAGTTCGCTCGCCCGCGCGAACGCGCTGGCTCTTGCGGCCCCGCGTTCGCGCTCCGCTCACCGCCGCTCGTCGCTTTTCTGGATGTACTCGAGCAGGGTGGGCCGGTTGCGCAGCCGCGCGCGAGCCTCGCGGGCTCGTTTCAGGTT
>CAZLNM010000101.1:0-888 GCA_964561025.1 uncultured Myxococcales bacterium | reverse complement strand
GTACACCCACAGGCGCACCAAGAACACGCTGGACACGATGTACAAGAACTGCGCGGAGACCGGCTCGTTGAGCAGGGCGTAGGAGTTGACGTGCAGCGCCCCACCGATGCCCATCCCCAGGCCTGCGCCGGTGAGGGTGCGGATCCAGTTCTTGCGCTCGGGCTTGCCCGACACGGTGGTGGTGGCCCAGTCGAGCACCGCCGGCAGCGGCAGGAGCATCAGGATCCCCCACTCCGCCCAGGCCGGCCACCGCCCGGTGAGCTGTCCCACAAGGAGCGTGAGGAGCATGGCCGGGACGATCCCCAGGCAGCGCGCGCACAGCGCCACGTCCCGCTTCCCCACCCGGAAGCGGTAGCACAGGTGCCACCGGTCCACCGTGTGGTGGGAAAGCAGCAGGGAGAAGAAACTCTGCCGCTCCAGGTGGTAGGCTTCCGAAGGGTCGGCCACCGCCGTCACCGTTCCAGTTCGGCGAGCGCGAACGAAGCGGCCTGGGCCGCCAGGCGGCAGCCGCCGGAGGCCACCGCGCGCAGCGCGTCCTTCACTGTCTGATCCCCCACGCGAGAGAGCGCCCAGGCCGCGGCGGCCTGCACGCGGCAGTCGCGGTCGTTCTGCAACGCGCCCAAAAGGTTCCCCAGCAGGCCCGGGAAACGCTTGCGCCCGATGGCCCACAGCGCCTCGCGCCGGACCTCCGCCTCGCCGTCGCTCAACGCCGAAAGGAGCTGATTGGCGGTCGCGTCCGGCACGTCGCCCAGGGCGCGGGCCGCAGCGGCGCGCACCCGGGGGCTGGCGTCCCCGCTCAAGGCGTAAGCCAGCGCGGCCGCCGCGCCGGGGCGGTGCAGCGCTCCGAGCGAGAGCGCCGCCTCCCGCCGCACCGTCTCGTCGGCGTCG
>CAZLNM010000100.1:0-19489 GCA_964561025.1 uncultured Myxococcales bacterium | reverse complement strand
CACGGGCTCGGGGACGGCGTTCAACTGCGGGGCGAACAGCAGCGCCTGCAGCGGCAACTGCCCGCAGTGCACCGGCTCGGGGACCACCTACAACTGCTCGGCGAACAACACCGCCTGCACGGGCAACTGCGACGTGTGCAACGGTTCGGGGACGACCTGGAACTGCGCGGCTAACCCCGGCGACTGTTCGGGCAACTGCGTGCAGTGCACGGGCTCGGGGACGGCGTTCAACTGCGGGGCGAACAGCAGCGCCTGCAGCGGCGACTGCCCACAATGCACCGGCTCGGGGACCACCTACAACTGTTCGGCGAACAACAGCCTGTGCACGGCAGAATGCGACGTGTGCAATGGCTCGGGGACGACCTGGAACTGCGTATTCGACAACGCTCAATGCAACACGAACGAGACCTGCTACAGCGGCGAATGTCACTGCGGAAGCTCCTCCGGGCCAAACTGCGCCGGCACCGCAGCGGACTTCTGCTGCCCGCCGAACTGCGTCAACACCACGAACGATGCAGCCAACTGCGGTGGGTGTGCAGTGAGCTGCGCGACAAACCCGGCTGGCCATGCGTGTGTGAGCAGCAACTGTGGATGTATCAATGCAAGCAATTGCGACGCCACCACCTACGGCTTGAAGTGCCGTAACAACAACATTTGCGGCTGTGACAACAACGGCGATTGTTCCACCGGCACCTGTAACACCACCACCAACCGGTGCGAGTAGGCGCGCGATCGCGAGCGGCCCTAAAAACGCTATCGCTCTGATTTTACTGCAATAACATTGGGGACAGGCCCCGTTCCCGTTCCAGGTGCGTCGCGTGGGCAACCGCGGTAAACCATGGAACCACGGGAACCACGGGGCCTGTCCCTAATAAAAGTGTCGTAAAATCAATAAGCTGTCACTCGCTTGTTGCAGTTGTAGCCACGCCATCCTTGGCCCAGGCCGGGACACCCGGCGGCAGATCTGCCGGGATACGGCTTATAATGCTCTTGGGATCGCGCACCAACACCGCTCCGTTCGGAACCTCGCGGCCGGCGTTCACCACCGCGTCGAGGCCCAGGTAGCTCTTGTGCCCGAAGCAGGCGCCGAGGAAATTCGTCCCCGCCGACTTCGGCCCCTCCGGTGTCATCACCTGGATCTCACCGCGGAAGCGGGCGTCGATGACCATGCCTCCCGATGTCATGGCGCAGTCGCGGCCGAACAGGCAGGCCTGAACTCCGCGGATGGAAAGGTTTCCCCCCGGATAGCCGGCGCACAGCGCCATGCTGGCGTTGCGGCTCATGTGGCAACCTTCGCCGATGACCGAGTACTGGAGGTTGACGCGATCCTCGATGACCGTGCCCGCGCCGATGATGCTTCCGCGGATCAGCGCAAAAGCCCCGATGCGCACGTTGTCGCCGACGCGGGCGAGCTCGAGATGCGCGGTGGGGTGGATGTCGCAGCCGCGTCCGATGCGGTTGAAACTCCCCATGGCCGCCTGGCGAAAGCCGCTCTTGCTGAAGCGGCCCGAGAAGAGGCCCGCCAGGCCCGCGCGTAGGAGCCTAAGACCGGTGAAGACCTTGTGGTCCACGATGTCTTCCACCCACTGGATCTGGACGCTGAGCTGGTTGGCCCACAGGATGTGGACCCAGTGACGAACGTGCATGACCACGCTGGAGGTGAGCGGATGGCGGTAGGCGCGGCTCCCCATGATGTGGCGCGGGTTGGGGACCTCGACCGCGATCTCCTTGAACTGGGCGCGCGCCGGCTGCGCCTTCTGCTGCGCTTCGGCCAATGCCTCCTCCGAGCGCGGCGGCTCCGGGCAGGACAGAAAGAAAAGCTGGTACAGGGCGAGGTCCGTGTCGTCTGCGCGGCCCTGGTCGAGATCCTGGAGGGCCCGGGTAGAGCGCACCAGCAACGAGTCCGCCGGCAGGCCCAGCCGCAATGATCGTCGCTCGGCGCGAAAGCGCGCCGTCACCTTCGCCAGGGCCCGCCGGGTGAAGAACACGTCGTCATACGTGAGCAGAAACTCCCGCTCGTCGATCTCGGCGGGCGACTGGATGCGCTTCACCTCGAACCCCAGCCGCTCGAGCACCGCCGCCTGGTGATCCCGCAACGTCCGGTTGCCGATCATGGACTCGGCGGCCGGATCGCCGAAGGGCGCGATGCGGTTCTGCCGTTCGATGATGTAAGCCTTCATGTCGGCGAGCCTAGAGGGAGGTGTGCATCCTGTCAACCGCTCAGGATCGTTCTGCGGCTTCCGGGTGCTCTTGACTGGGCGGCTTCGACATGGGAGAAGACGCGGCATGGAAGAGCAAGGGTCGCTGTCCGCCCCTCCGGGGAAAGAGAGCTCTTTCCGGCGAAACCGGCTTTTGTTGCTCATCTTTTTCGGCTCGCTAGCGATCTTTGCCCTGGTGTCGGCCGATCGTATGCTGCGCCAGTCCCAGGCGCCGCATTTCGTGTACCTGGCCGACGCCTTCCTGCACGGGCAGCTCGACAACCGCCTGCCGCCGCCCAACGACAACGACTGGATCCGGTTCGAGGGCAAGACCTACGTGAGTTTTCCGCCGCTCCCCGCGGTGCTCATGATGCCGTTCGTGGCTGTGTTCGGGATAGGGTTCAACGACGTTCTCTTCACGCTGCCCTTCGCCGCGCTCAACGTAATGCTCATGTTTCTTGTGCTGCAGATGCTCTCGCGCGAGGGTCTCAGCCATTTTACGAAGAAGGATAACCTGTGGCTCACCGCGTTCTTCGGGTTCGGAACGGTCCACTTCTCGGCCGCGGTGATCGGCGAGGTGTGGTTCACCGCCCAGATCGTGGCGCTCACCTTCACGCTCCTCTATATCCTGTGCGCGACCCGGGCCAGGCATCCGTTCTGGGCGGGGCTGTTTTTGGTTTTGGCGTTCGATGCCCGGGTGAACCTGGCGTTCACGGTCGGGTACTTCGGGCTGCAGTTGTTTTTTCCCAGGGGCGCGGACAGTTCTTTCGCGGCGGGTAGCTGGAAGGAAATCGCTCGTCGGGCCGCCTGGTTCGCCTTGCCCTGCGCCGTCGTCGGCGGCCTTCAGATGGCGATGAACTATGTGCGGTTCCACGACGTGTTCGAGTTCGGGCACCGTTTCCTGAGTGGCCCCGCGGGCAATCGCATCCGGGAACACGGGCTCTACGGCTATCACTACCTGGAATGGAACCTGAAAGCGCTTCTTATCAAGCTACCTACCTTCTCCTCGAAACCGCCGTTCCTGGGATACGATCCGGATGGCATGAGCATCTTCATCACCAGCCCGCTGGTGGCGCGGCTCTTCTGGCCCAGAGAAAAGAACTGGCTCTACCCGATCCTGTGGGCCACGTTGATTCCGGGCATCTTGCCCGCGCTTTTCTACCAGAATTCCGGTTACGTCCAGTTCGGGTACAGGTTTGCCCTGGACGTGATGCCCTACGTCGTCATGTTGCTTTCCGTCGGGCGTGTCCCCATGACGAAAGCTACAAAGGCATTGATTATTATAGGGATTATAATAAATCTTGCAGGAGCGGTAGCGTTCAAACGCTCTGGTCCTATATAAACTTAATAAAAACAGCTTGTTGCGGCCTCTTGTTTTGTAACCATCCGAAAACAAATAACAAAAGTTGGGGACAGGCCCTGCGCTTTTGAGTTGACTTCGGTTCGATTATAACTAGACTGCCATGTCACTTTCGGGTTGCCGGAGGACGTGGATAAAATGGACGACAAGATCGGGATCGATGTTGGAGCGGTGTTTGTAAAAGCAGTACGGATGGACAAGTACGGGTCCCTCAAGGCGGCATTCTACGAGCCACACCGGGGAAACCCTGGCCGGGCGGTCGAAGCGGCGCTGCGGGCCCTCGATGTGAAGTCCTCCGAAAAGATCGGATTGTGCGGCTCTTCCGCGGAGGCGCTCGCGGACACCCTGGGGCTGGTTCCGCTCGACCTCGCCCGTTGCCAGATGGAGGGAGTCCGACACGCCGGCCTCAGGGTACGAAACATCATCGATGCCGGCGGTGCCTCGGCCACGCTGATCCAGCTCGACGCGGACGGACGCTTTGAGAACTACGCCGCCAACTCGTTGTGCGCCGCCGGGACGGGTGCCTTTCTCGACGAGCAGGCGACGCGTCTGGGCATCGGCTACGATGACATGGCTGCCTTTTCCAAGGTGGACCATCCCCCCACCATCGCCACCCGTTGCTCGGTGTTCGCAAAGAGCGATCTCATCCACCGCCAGCAGGAAGGCCACTCCAAGGCCGCCATGTGGTCGGGGCTTTGCCGCGGCATGAGCCGGACGTTGCTCTCCACGCTCCTGTGCGGCCGGCCGCTCGACCAACCCACTGCCTTGATCGGCGGCGTGGCCCGAAACCGGGAGGTGTTGCGCTGGCTCGAGGAGGCCGGGCCCGGTCTCCTCCAGGTGCCTGCGCAACCCCACCTGGTTGCGGCCATCGGCGCCGCCTTGCTCTGCCACGAGTGCGCCGACCGACCGAAAGGCATATCCGTCGCCTCACCGGACTGCGAACCCGACCGCTACGACTGGCCGCTTTCGCTGGAACGCTCGGTGTATCCGTCGTTCGAAGTGGCAGAATCCTATGTGGACGACGACCAGAACGAGATCCGCATCGCCGCCTGGCCCGAGAGCGGAGAGTTGCAGGCCTGGATGGGGGTCGATGTCGGCTCCACCAGTACCAAGCTGGCCCTGGTGACCGCGGACGACCGGGTGGCCGTGGACATCTACCGCAAGACCGGCGGCGACCCCATCGGGGCCACCCAAAAGCTCTTTTCGGCGCTGCACTCCCTCGCCGAGCGGAAGGGGGGGCGTCTGACCATTCTCGGCGTCGGAACCACCGGCTCGGGCCGGAAGCTGGTGGGGCAAGTCATCGGCGCCGACGCCGTGGTCAACGAGATCTCGGCCCACGTCGCGGGCGCGGTGCGCATCGACCCGGAGGTGGAGACCATCTTCGAGATCGGCGGGCAGGACAGCAAGTACATGCGCGTTCACCAGGGATGCATCCGCGACTCGGCCATGAACTACGTGTGCGCCGCCGGCACCGGCTCCTTCGTGGAAGAGCAGGCCCAGAAGCTCGGCTATGCGGTGTCGGAGGTCGGCCGCGCGGTGCTGGGCCGGCGTCCGCGGAGGACGACCGATCGCTGCACGGTCTTCATGGAGCAGGACATCGCCCGCCTGATCCAGCAAGGGGTCTCGCCCGAAGACGCCCTGGCCGGGGTCATGGTCTCGGTGGTGAAGAACTACCTCAACAAGGTGGTGGGCAACCGCCCGGTGAGCCGCAAGCGGATCTTCTTCCAGGGAGCCACCGCGCGCAACCCGGCGCTGGTGGCGGCGTTCGAGCGGCTCCTCAACGTACCCATCGTGGTGTCGCCCTACTGCCACGTCATGGGCGCCTACGGCGTGGCCATCCTCACCCGGCAGGCCATGGCCGAGCAAAAAAAGACCATCTCGCGCTTTCGCGGGCTCGACCTCACCCGCCGGCAAATTACGCTGTGTAGCGAAAGCTGCGATCTGTGCCAGAACCACTGCCGCATCACCCGCGCCGAGATCGAGGGGTGCGACGAGCGGCCCTCCTGGGGCTACATGTGTGGCCGCGATCCCGAGGAGCAGCGCGTGCGGGTGAATCCCGCCGAGCGGGCCCTGCGCTTGTACCAGCGCCTCTGGCGCGAGGGAGGCGCGGGCGTCCCGGTCCCGGAAGGCGCGCCGGTCGTCGGTATTCCGCGAGCGTTGTCGGTGCACTCGTATCTACCCATGTGGCGGCGGTTCTTCAACCGGCTGGGTTTTGCGGTGCAAGTGTCGGAGGAGACCGGTGCCGCGCAGCGGGAGATCGGGAGCCGCATGGCCGGCGCGGAGTTCTGCTTCCCGGCCAAGGTCGCCCTGGGGCACATCCACACCCTGCTCGGAAAAGACGGCGTGGACTGGGTCCTCGTCCCGCACATGGTCAGCGCGCGCCCCGACGAGGCGTGCACCGCCTCCAAGTTCTGTCCCTACGTCCAGGCGCTTCCGGCGTACGCCCGCACCGCCCTGGCGGAGAACCGTCTCGCCGACGCCCGGCTGCTCTCGCCGGTGGTCGATCTGCGTCTTCGGCCGGCGCGCCAGGAGCGCTTGCTGTGTGACCATCTGGCCGGGCCGCTCGGGCGGAGTCCGCGCCAGATCGCCGCCGCCTGGAGAGAGGCGCTGGCTGCGCAGGCGGATTTCGAGCGGCGCTGCCGCGAGGAGGGGGAGCGCATCCTCGCAGAGGCGAGGCAGAAGAACGAAAAGCTCATCGTGCTCCTCGGCCGCCCGTACAACAACCACGACGGCGGCATCAACCTGCACCTGCCGCAGAAGATCGCCGAGCACGGCCGCACCGTGCTGCCGCTCGCCATGTTCCCGCACTCGACCCGGGAGATTCTTCCCGAGTACCGCAACCTGTACTGGAACTATGGCCAGAAGATCCTGGCCGCGCTGCATCGCATCGCGCGGGAAGACCACCTCGACGCGGTTTGCCTCACCAACTTCAACTGCGGCCCGGACAGCTTCCTGCTCTCCTATGCCGAGAAGACCATGGGCGCGAAGCCCTTCCTGGCCCTGGAGCTCGACGAGCACGGCGCCGACGCCGGCTACCTCACGCGCATCGAGGCCTTCTTCGATGTCTTGCGCCGGGCCGGGACGCGCACGGCGCTGGCGCGCCCCTTCCGGCCCGAGCCGAGTTCATTTTTGGACCGGCGCATCTGGATCCCGCCCATGCACCCGCTGGGGGCGCCGTTCTTCGCCGCCTCCTTCCGCCGGGCAGGATTCGACGCCCAGCCGATGCCGGTGGAGGACGCCGAGACCTACGAGCTGGGCCGCTCGCTCACCCGCGGCTCGGAGTGCTTGCCCACCGCGCTGACCATCGGCGCCTTCGTGAAGGTGGCCTCCCGTGACCGGGGCCGCCGCCAGGCGTTGTTCATGCCCACCGCGGAGGGGCCGTGCCGCTTCGGCCAGTACTGCACCCTGCACCGCCAGATCCTGGACCGGGAAGGATTCGAGGACGCGGCCATCCTCGCCCCCTCGAGCTTCAACAGCTACCAGGGCCTGCCCGAGGGCCTGCGCCGGCACATGTGGCTGGCCCTGCTCGCCGCCGATCTGATCTTCAAGGCGGTGCTCAAGACCCGCCCCTACGAGCTCGAGCCGGGGATATGCGAGCGGATACTGGCCGAGGAGCGCGAGCGCCTGGTGCGGGTGTTGGAGGCGGGGGGCGACGTGTTCGAGGCGACCCGCCGCGCCATCGAGCGCTTCGCCGCGGTGCCGCGCCGCCGGGAGAAGAAACCTCTGGTGGGGATCGTGGGAGAGATCTACGTGCGCTGCGATCCCTTCGCCAACGAGGACGTCATCGGCGCCGTCGAGCGCTTCGGCGGCGAGGCCTGGCTGGCGCCGATGGGCGAGTGGATCCTGTACACCGCCGCCACGCAGGAGATCTCGTTCTGGGACCGCAGCCGCAACCCGCTCAAGAAGCTCTTGGCCGACGTGAAGAACCGCTACCTGTTCCGGCAGGAGCACCGTATGCTGGCGGCCGCCGGCGAGTACCTGGCCGACCGGCATGAGCCGGACATCTTCCACGTCATCGAGGTGGGCCGGCGCGTGCTGCCCCCGCAGTTCGAGGGGGAGTCCATCCTGACCCTGGGGCGGACGGTCTGTTTCGCCGAGCAGGGCGCGCGCCTCGTCGTCAACTGCGCCCCCTTCGGCTGCATGCCGGGGACCATCACCACCGCCGTCTTCCGCCGCCTCTCGCGCGAGCTGGGCATTCCGGTGGTGAGTTTGTTCTACGACGGGCACGGCAACCAGAACCGCCGCCTGGCGGTGTTCCTGCGAAACGCCGCGCATCCCGCGCGGCGGCGCGATGTCCCGGAACACGCCGCGCCGATGCGCCTGGAAGAGCGGGGCTAGATTCTCTGTGTGTACGAACCACGGATTGGGAGAGGTGTTTCGGGGCGCCCGTTCGCGGCGCCTAGCCATCGAGACCACCAGATGCTTTTCGTGACATCGAGCGTCTGACCGCGATGCCGCCAGAGCAAGCGCGGTCAGACGCGATATGGCAGGAGCCGCGCTAGAACTCGTAGCCGATCTCGACGTCGCCCTGGAAGACGTTGGCCGGGTAGTAATGCCGGTAGTGCTCCTCGATGCCGTCCCCGGTGTAGTCGGCGTACCCGTCGGCGAGCTGGAAGGTGTGGAAGTAGCGGAAGTTGACGAACAGGAAGGGCAGCAATTTCAGCCGCAGCGCCGAGAACAGGATCTTGTCGCCGGCGCTGCCCGAGAAGATGTCGCCCATGTCCGTGAGCGCGGTCTGGTGGTAGGTGGCGAAGAACTGCAGCCACTGGAGCGCCGGCACCTCGAGGTGCGCCAGGAAGTGGCTGCCGCGATCCGCGTCGCTTCCCTCCAGGGCCAGGGTGATGCCCAGCTTGGACAGGATGGCGTAGTTGAACTCCAGGTAGAAGCCGAGCCGGCGGTCCTGGCCGCGCCGGTCGACGAACACCTGCTGGAACTTCGTCTTCGGGGTGCCGCTGCGAAAGTCCGCGCCCAGCATGAACTTCTGGATCTCGTAGAAGGTGTCGAAGTAGCCGGGCAGGTAGGTGGCCGAGAAGGTGCGGAACTCGGCCACGGTGCGGAAGGCGTGCACCGGGTCGCGGCCGACGTTGAAGCGGCCGAGCAGGCCCAGGGTGAAGCCGTTGCCGCCCTCGGGGGTTCCCATGGTGACCTCGTTGTAGACCCCCCCGGGCTCGCCGGGCATCATCCAGGAAAAATCGACGTAGGGCTTGAGGTCCACGTTGTCGGTCTTGAGCACCTTCACCTCGACGTCCACTCCCATGCCGTGCAAGAGGGCGTCGCTGGACACCACCGGGCGGCTGCCCGTCACGGAAACGCGCCAGGGGTTGGCCACGCCCGGTGAGGATTCCTCGTGGGCCAGCAGCACCGGGGCGTGGCGGTCGATGACGTAGGAGAAGCCGATGCTGAGGGAGCGCGCCACCGGGTGATCCATGAAGAAGGACAGGGGTTTTACAAAGGCCAGCGTTCCCACCACGTCCCAGCTCGTCACCGAGTTGGTCATGAACTCGAAGCCGAAGTAGTCGGTGTAGGCGTCGAATTGAGCGGCCAGCCGGGTCGAGTCGGGGTCGATGTTGACGCTGTAGCGGCGCAGCAGCGCGCCGTGGCCCAGGCTACTCGCCGTGTGCTGGCTGAGGCTGAAGTAGAGGCGGTCCTCCTTGCGCCCGTAGGTGAGGTAACGCACGATGCGGGCGAACTCGCTGGCCTCGTTCCAGTCCTGCTTGCGGAGGCTGCCGGCGTTGTCGAAGCCGACGAGGTCCGTCACGCCGGGTTTGGTGTGGGTGTCGAACAGCTCGATGGAGAGCGGGCCCCCCAGGCCGAAGGCCAGCTCGCCGAAGCGGAAGTCGACCTCCGGGTTGATGGTGAAATAATGGATGCCGTCGATGAGGCGCCAGCCCAGGCCCACGCCGACGCGGTCGTTCTTGGTTACCAGCTTGGCCGAGCCGATGAAGTTGGAGAGCTCGCCCTTGATGAACAGCGGGGGCGGCTCCTTCTGGGGCTCCTCTTTCTTCGGCGTGCCAGCGGCGGCATCCTTGTCCTTGTCCGTGGCGTCCGGCGTTTTTTCCGCCTCCGGCGCAGGAGCGGTGGCGCTGGCTGGCTCGCCAGGAGCCGGAGTGGCGGCGGGGGAGGGGAGGGGTTTTGTCTCGAGGCCCGGTGGCGTGGCCGAGGCGCCGGACGTTGCCGGGGCAGCGCCCGGGGCCACCGCCGGTTGGCCGGCCGCGGGCGCTGGCGCGGAGACGGCGGCGGGCTCCACCGCGGGCTTTGGCGCAGCCGGCTTGGGAGTTGGCACGCAGAATCCCTTCCCGTCCGCGCTGGTCCCCTCGGGACAGGGTTTCGCCAGCTCGCCGAGAAGAGGCGTGGGGACCTCCCACTCGTCGATCGTGTCGGCCGCGGCGACGGCGGCGCTCAAAAAGACGACCAGAGCCAAACAAATGCGTTTCATGAAGGCACGACTCCTTGCTGCGAAGTTTTCGTCCGGCCACGCCCCGCCCGCACGCTTCGCGCGAACGCGTCGGCTCGTTCGGCCCCGCGTTCGCGCGGCGTGACGGCCTCTCCGTGAAGACCCCGCGAGGACAGCAGGGGCCCTGGCGCCTGTGGCGAACCGAAATACATCCCTATGTGCCGGTTCGTATGCAATCAGGCCCCATCAGCGCGCCCGGGCGCGCTCGAACAAGGTGAGGAAGTAACGCAGGGCGCGGATCGGCTCGCCCTGCGGCGCCTCTTGCGAGAGCGGCGACGGGTAGCGCATGAACGCCCGGGCCGCGTCGGTGGCCCACGCCGGCGCGGGGTGCGGCGCCTGGTAGCCGCCGCCGTCCACGTCCACGAACACCGGGTTGGTTACGCCGTAGGGCAGCACGCGGAACACCCGCGGGATGAGCGCCCCGCTGAGATCGAACGGAACCGGGATGCTGGAGAAGGAGCGAGACAGGATGTCGCCGACCTCGAGCTTGAGGTAGGGGTGCTCCGAGAACACCGGCGATAGGTCGCGGCCGGAGAGCCCCATGGCCACGGCCACGTACCAGGCGTCCCGCGCCGGGACCGGCTCATCGAGGTAGGCGTCCAGGTTGATCACCCGCGGGTTGGGCACGGACAGCCCGCTCACGTCCACCGCGCTCGCCGGGTCCAGCCCGTCGCCCGCCGCGGTGAAGACGTGGATGAGCTCGCCCGAGCGGTAGATCTCGACGCGGTCGATGTCGAACCAGTCGGGCGACTGCACGCGCACCCGCAGGCGGAGCCGGTCCGTTCCCGATGGCACCGCGAGCGTCTCGCCGATGGCGGCGTCGTCCACCCACAGCTCGATGAACGGGCCGTAGCTAGCGACGACCTTGCCCTCCTTGATGGCGCGGGCCACGGCGCGCGGGCGGGCCGCCAGCGGATCGTCGTTGCCGAGGCGCACCCAGTTGCGCGAGCAGCCGGCCTCGGTCTGGGTGAAGAGCTGGTGGGTGTCCGAGTTGCCCATGCCGGTCCGCACCACGCCGTAGTCGAGCAAGCGGAACCACTCGTCGATCTCGCCCACGTGCTTGGTGCACGGCAGATCGCCGTCGGAGAAAGCGCAGAACCCGTCCCGGCAGGGCGTGCCGGCGCAGTCCGCGTCCCGGGTGCACTGTTTCATGCAGGCGGAAATGTCGGTGCGGCAGGCGAAGCCTTTGGTGGTCTCGCAATCCGTGTCAACGGTGCAGTAGTCGGCGGTTTCGCAGCCGGTGCTGCCGTCGGAGTTCCACAGCGCCTGCTGCTCCTCGGGCGTGCGCTCCAGGATGGCCTTGACGAAGGCGCGGTCGGCCTCCATCAGCTCGCGCTCGATGTCCTCCGGCGAGCTGCCGGTGTCGGCCTTCTTCTGGATTTCCGCGCGCCGCAGGTTGTAGTCGCGGATCTCGCGCACGCTGGGCGTGCGGATGAGCTCGAAGCGCTTGGAGTTGAAGAGCTCGAGGGCGTCGAAACCGCCGGAGAAGTTCTGGGGAGCGGCCAGGGGGTTTTCCACCAGGCCCGGCATCCACTCGAACATGCTGCCCAGCACCTTGTTGGGATCGTAGGGGTCCAGGCCGTATTGCTCGAAGTAGCCGAAGAAGCTGTCGCGCGGGTGCGCCACCACGATCACCGCCTCTGCGGGATCGAGCAGCGACAGGGCGCGCATCTCCTTCATCATCTCGGCCGGCACCTTGCCGGTCCAGTCGATGGCGGCGTTCTGCGGCACGGGTTTTCCGTCCTCCCACTCGCGGTAGGCGAGCGGAAATCCCAAAAAGTGCCCCAGCTCGACCGTGGTGAGCTCGAGGCCCACCTGGGTGGTGAGCCAGTTGCGCAGACCCATCTCCTTCACGTAGGGCGAAAGATCGGTGATGAAGTCGTGATCCGAGGTGGACAGGATCTCCACGCCCTCGCCGGCGAAGGCCATCACCCGATCGCGGTGCTTCACCACCGCGTCGTAGGAGTTCTGCCCGTGGACGTGGAAGTCGCCGCTGATCCAGCCGCGGGTGTCCACCTGCCGCACCAGCCGCGCCGCGACGCTGGCGGCCATGCCGGAGGCGACGCTCACCCGCTTTCGATCCAGGCTGTACTCGAGCCCGCGCGAGAACCACACGTCGTAGTCGCCCGGCTCGATCTCGAACGTCCCCGCGCCGTCGACGGCGTACAGGTAGCGTCCCAGGCCAGGCGGGTAGCTGGGCTCGCCCAGCGCGCTCTTGGTCATGTTCTCCGGGCAGCGGCAGGCGCCCTGCGTGCACCGCCGTCCGGCGGGGCAATCGCCGTCGCTCGCGCACGGGTTTTGCGGCTGGCATAGCTTGGCCTCGAGGTCGCAAACCTCGCCGGCGGGGCAGTTGTCCCGCAGACAACGCTTTCCCGTCCCGGCCGGCACGCACTTTCCCGAGGCGCAGCCGGCGTCGTCTGTGCAGGCCTCGCCCAGGCTCCCGGCGCACTCGGGCAGGCACTGGCCGACGGTGATCTTCACCGGCAGCATGCGGTTGGCCTCGTCGAGGACCTGGTAGCGCACCCGGGCCGGGGGCGGCAGGCCGATGGCGACCTCCAGCTCCTCGTCCGGCGCGATCTCGATCTCGGCGACGGCGCTGGCCGGCCAGTTCTGCTTCTTGGCCATGACGTAGTAGCGGCCCGCCGGGACCTCGCCCGAGAAGCCACCCTCGGCAAGATCGGTCGCGCGCCGGTCGGTGCGCAGGTGGCTCACCGCGCCCATGTAGAAGCGCCGCTCCAGGCACTCGGAGAGGAAACGCTCGGGCCCGCCGGCCCAGCTCGCCGCGCCGCCGCCCGGGCGGCAGTCTTCCATGGTGGCGGGAACGGGGAACAGGTACACCTCGGCCCGCGTCACCGGCTGGCCGGAACGCCCGTCCAGCACGTGTCCGCGCAACCGTCCCAGGGGCGTCTTCCAGGCACGGAAGATCGGCGCCGCGGCCGAGGCCACGTCGCCCTCGCCGACCGCGAACAACCGCTCGAAGTAGAAACTGCGCACGCCGCTGCAGTCCACCACGTGGGCGCACTGCGCGCTCGTGCCGTTGCAGGCGCCGCGGTGGCAGTGGGCCCCGTGGGTGAAGCCGGCGGTGACCGCGCCCGAGTACAGCGGCAGCAGGTACACCCCGCCCGGGTCGGCCGAGGCGATGGCGTAGGACACGCCGTCGCCCACGCCCGCCAAGAAGGGCGCCGCCAGGGGCTGGTTGAGCGGGTCCTTGCCGAGCGCGAAGGTGTTGCGGATGTGTTTGTAGATGTCGAAGCCGATGCCCGCGGCGAAGATCTTGAGCCGCTCGCCGAAGAACAAGAAGTCCCCGCCGGCGATCCCCGGCTGCATGTCGGGGAGCTCGGTGGGAAACAAGGCGCTGCCGAGGAGGACGCCGAACACCGCCGTCGGCCCGGTGAAGGCGGGCAGCGCCCGCGTGCCACCGGCCGGGTAGGCCGGGTTGCCGAAGAGGTCGCTCTCGGTGACCAGGGTGCGGATGCGCACGTGGTCCGCGTCGGGCTCCAGGATGTAGTCGTTGCGCACGATGAAGCGCATCTTGACCCCGCCCACCGCCACCAGGGACAACGCCTCGAGATAGTTCCCGGCGGGGCCGGTGACCCGGATGATGGCCGCCCGCTCCGAGGGCGCCTGCGGCCCGGGCCGGGAGGGCTCGGCGGGATCGGCGTAGTCGGCGTTGTCGGGATCGGTCACGTCCAGGATGCAGGGCGCGTCGCCGCCGGCGCACAGCACCCGCACGCTGGGCTCGGGGGCGTTCGGAGAAGCCTTGCAGAAGTCCGGGTGCTTGCGCGGGTCGCCGGCCAGACAGATGGCGGGCACGGCCAGGTTGACCACCGGGAACAGTTCGGCGAACTGGTCGAGGCCCCGGCCGTCACGGTGCGCCGCGTCCGCGCGGTGCCGGTCCGCGTCCAGCAAGCTCCCGCCGAAGACGCCCGGGCCCACGCTGTTGCCGCGCGCCGGGAAGGCCAGCCGGATGCGGTTGTTCTCGAGCAAAAAGTCGCCGGGGGTGGCCAGCGCCGCCGGCCCGCCGATGGCCTGGTAGGGGTGCTCGATCACGAAGGCACGGGCGAAGGGCTCCTCGGTGCGGCAGCCCGCGGCGGCAAGCACCGGAAGCATCCACAAGAAAGCTCTCTTCATGGTCCGACCCGCTTTCTCAGACGAGCCACGTCCATTCATCGGCCGACATGCCGCGCTCAGAACTTGACCTGGACGAGGCCGAGCACGGCGTCGTTGTCGAGTTCGACGCCGTAGCGCTCCTGGCGGTGGATGTAGTTCAGCATCAGTTTGAAGGTCTCGCCGTAGAAGTAGGCGTTGAACCCCGCGTTGAGGGTCCACACGTCGCCCTCGTTGTCCAGGTGGACGTTGTCGTCGAGGATGGCGAAGCGCACCGCCGCCTCCAGCTCGATCGAGGAGACGGGCATGAGGTACCCGGCCTGGGCCACCATGCCCCAGCGCTCGGTCTCGCCGGTGCTGCCGCCGGGGAGCGAGGGCGCCGCCTGGGGCACGCTCTTCGCCCACAGGGCCTCGGCGTAGAAGCTCAGGCCCTTCCACTTGAGCGACACGTCGGCGCCGGCGCCGCGGATCTGCGAGGCCGGGGCGTCGTTGATGTAGCCGTTGAGGCCGGCGGCGAGCCGCAAGCACCCGCGCTCGTGATCGGCCTCGGTGCGACCGATCTCGCCCATGTTGCCGGTGAGGCGCACCACGTACAGCAGTCCGTCCGAAAGGTTGCCCACGCTGAAGTTGGGCAGGCCGTTGTAGGCGCCCACGTCCACGCCGAAGGGCCCGATGCGGCCGCCGACGGTGATGCCGACCTGCCGGTCGAGATCGAGCATCAGGGTGTCGGTGGCGCGCTCCATGGAGACCCACACCGGCCGGTCCACGAACTGCAGGCTCCCCGAGGAGGCGAGCAAGAGGCGCGAGAAGGGCGGCTTGCCGGCGCCGGCGCGGACGTAGGCGTACGGCACCGGGCGGTAGGTGAGGTGCGCCTCGAACAGGGCGTTGCCGCCGCTCTCCTTGTCGATGAGCTCGGCCTCGAGCGCGTACTCCACGTTCTTGAGGACGCGGCCCTCCATGCCCAGCCGGGCGCGCACCAGGCGGAAGCCGTCGCGGTTCATGAGATCGCCGTTTTCGATGATCGAATCGGCGCCGACCACGCCGCCCAGGAGCTGCACCCGGCCGTGGAGGTTGAGCGTGAAGTCCCCGCGCGAAAACATCGGCTTCGCGTACGCCGTCTTGCCGTCGGGGCCGATCTCGGCGGGCGGCTCGATGATCTCGCCGGCCTTCTTCCACCCCTCGGGCGGCGGCGCGGCCGGGGCGTTGGGGTCGCCGCTCTCCGCTTCGCCTTTGTCGCTGTCGACCGGGGCGGGAGGGGTGTTCACCACGCCGGCGGGCTTCCAGTTGGCGGGCGGCGGCACGTCCGAGGGCGGCGGGTTTTCGTCTTCCGCCTGCTTCTTCGTCTGCGGCGTGGTGGGGGTATCGTCGGCGCGGCTTGGCGCGGGCAGAAAGCCGAAGAGGACGAGCGCGAGAAGCCCAAAGAACCCGGTACGCGACGTCATGGAACCCTCCAGGGAAATAGGCCGATCCGACTTTACGACCGCCATGCCGCGGCGGCAAGGGCTTTTCGGTTCTTGCCTTGAACCGCGGGCCTGTTGCGGGTAAGTAAGGAGACAATCCCCGAAGGAGGTCGCCGCCATGAAGCGTCTGTGCTGGCTCTTGCTTTCGCTCTTGGCCCTGGCGGGATGCCTGGACGGAAGCGCGCCGTTCTCGAAGGCCCCGCCGCTGGAGCGGCTGGTGCCCGAGCGGGACTACTTGCGGGATGGCCATGGGCGCTATATCTTTTTCCACGGCGTGAACGTGGCGGGGAGCACCAAGCTCCCCTACACCATCGGGCAGGACGGCGTGCCCAGCTACGTGGGCCGGCCCTTCCCGCTGGAGGAGGCCGAGAAGCGCTTTTCGCAGATCCGCTCTCTCGGCTTCGACGCCATCCGGCTGCTGCTCATCTGGGAGGCCATCGAGCCCACCGGCCGGGGCCAGTACGACGAGGCCTACCTCGACTACATCCGCGAGATCGTCCGGGCCGCCGGCCGCCACGGCATCATGGTGCTGCTCGACATGCACCAGGACATGTTCAGCCGGCACCTTATGGCGCGCTACAACAACAAGCCCAAGTACGGGCGGCCCGGCGAGATCGGCTACATGCTGCAGGCGCTGGTGCCCGATCCCGACACCGGCCAGTACAACGACACGGTGCAGGGGGACGGCGCGCCGCGCTGGGCGGTGCAGGCCTGCCTGCCGGAGAAGGACATGAACTCCCCGCGCTGGGGCATCCCGCGCATCCTGTCCGGGCTGGATCAGCCGGCGGTGGACAACCTCATCGCGCTGTTCGACAAGCTCTCCGGCGGCGGCGGGGGGCCGGCGCCCGACTGGATCGGGGCCTTCGTGACGGGCCTGCCGGGGAAGTTCCCGGCGCACGAGACCTGCGACGTGCTGCCCTTCACCAACTGGGGCCTGGCCATGACGCTCAGCCTGGACGTGGCGCGGGCCTTCGGCTGCTTCTTCGCCGGCGACGCGCTATTCCCCGGACTCACCGTCGAGGGGCAGAGCGTCAAGGACTACCTGCAGGACGCCTACGCGGCCTCCTGGGCGCGTGTGGCGGAGAAGGTGGCCGACCTGCCGAACGTGCTCGGCTACGACATCATGAACGAGCCGTCGGGCAACTTCATCGTGCTGGCGGCGCTGGGCGGGCTGATGCAGGCCGGGGCGGCCAGCGGGGCCCACGACGTGCTGGTGAGCCTGCTCGGGCCGGAGACCGGCGAGCTCGTGTTCCGCGCCGTGCTGGACCTGCGTCTGCTGCCGCCGGACACCACCGAGGAGACGCTGCGCGAGTTCGGGGTGTACGGCATGGACATCCTCACCGCGCTCACCATGAACCTCGGCTTCTCGGACAACTACCTCCGGCCCTTCTACGAGCGGGTGGGGCGGGCCATCCAGGAGAAGGACCCGGACGCCACCATCTTCATCGAGAACGCCCTGGGCATCGAGATGCTGCTCTCCGGCCTCGGCGGCGCCAACGGCGGGCTGGCGGGGATGTGGGAGCAGCCCATGACGCGGCCGGCGGGGATCGCGCGCCTCGTGTTCGCCCCGCACTGGTACGCCGACATCTACCCCTTCTTCGGCTTCAACATGTCGCCGCGCCAGTTCGCCCCCGAGGAAGTGCGCTACCGCGACTACCGGCCCTCGCTGGAGGGGGCGCGCTCACTCGCCGACTACGCGCTGGGCAAGGTGCCGGTGGTGTTCGGGGAGTTCGGCACCTACTTCAACTTCAACGGCGGGGCGGAGGCCTCGGAGGCGCAAGGGTACGCGGTGTCGGCGCACATCCTGGACAACTACTTCGAGGCCTTCGAGGGGATGTTCCAGAGCCGCATCATGTGGTGCTACACGCCGGACAACGATCCCGCCCGCGGCGACGGCTGGAACCACGAGGACTTCTCCATCGTCGACTGGCACGTCTCCGATGGGCTCAAGGGCGTGCCGCGTGCCGAGGCCGCCTGGTCCCGGCCGCACGCG
The DNA here is from genome assembly GCA_964561025.1 of uncultured Myxococcales bacterium. GTDB lineage: Bacteria > Myxococcota > B64-G9 > B64-G9 > B64-G9 > JAAZNF01. The sequence continues at coordinate 1,917 of CAZLNM010000100.1, read as the reverse complement.
CGCGCGCTGGCGGGAAAGCCGGTGTCCACGCACTACTACTCGCCGCTGCACTACTTCGATCCGGAGAAGGGGCGCGAGGACCCGGTGGGCGAGTTCGAGGTACGCTACGCGAGCCAGGAGAGCCGCGCGCCCTCGGAGATCGTGGTGCCGCCCGCCGTCTATCCGGACGGGTTCTACGTGTGGGTGTCCGACGGAGAGTGCGCCTATGATCCGGAGAGCGCCACGTTGTTCCACTGGCCCTTCCGCGACGAGCCGGGGATCGAACACTGGCTGCGCATCCGGCCGCCGCTCCCCGGCGAGCCGGCGCGGGGGTGGAAGTACTTCTTCCGGGGCGCTCGCTCGCTCGAGGCCCGTTGAGGGAGGGAGGCGCCATGAACCACCATCACGCCGTGTCTTCTGACAAGGGTCATCTCGCTCGCGAGTCCAACTCTGGCGCGACCGACCGCGGGGCCCCAAGAACCAGCGCGGGCGGGAGCGCGATTGACGGGGTCTTCCAAACGCACGCCATGGTTCTTGCCGTGCTTTGCGCGCTGGCGCTGTCCCCGTTGGCGAGGGCTGCGGACCTCGAGCTCAAGGTCGATCTGCAAAACCTGTTCTTGTTCCGCTCCAACTCCGACTTCGATCGCTCCGTGCCGCGCTACGACGAGAACGGGCAGACGGTGGGGGCCTTCGCCACGGTATTTCGCCCGCGGGCGCTGTGGCGCATCACGGACAGCCTGCGCATCGTCTACGAGGCGGAGCTCGGGCTCAACTTCTGGAGCAAGCAGAACCCCGACGTGCAGGATCCGCAGGACCCGGCGGTGTTCGTGCTGAAACACCGCGAGATCTTCGCGGAGGGGGAGCTCGGTCCGACGGGGTTCCTGGCGGGGTACGCCCGGACGCGGGATCCCACCGGGCTCTTTCTCAACCACTGGATCGGGACGGCGCAGGCGAGCTGGGCGCTTGGCGAGGAGGGGCGGGAGCGGCTGTTGTTGCTTGTGGGCCAGGTGCCGGACCAGACCTTCGAGGGGATCGACGTCCGCGACAACAACTTCGCGCACGACACGTGGGTGGCGGCGGCGCAGTACGAGCGGCGCTGGGACGGGGCGGCGCTGACCGGCGGGCTCTACTACCTGTACGACGCGAGTAGGGTGGATCACGCGCGCTGGCGGGTGTGCCCGACCCTACGGCTGAAGATCGGCGAGGAGGCGTTCTGGGGCTCGCTGGACGCGATACTGCAAGCGGGAGAGAACCAGAACGACGTCCTCGGAGGCGGCTGGTCACGCACGGTCGCCTGGGCGGCGCAGGGGCACCTGGAGTGGAGAGCGGAGCGCTGGGGGTTCCGGCTCAACGCACTCGCGCTCAGCCCCGACGACGCCTACGCGCACAACCGGACCGATCACGCGTTCCTCTCCTCGGCAAAATCGATGAGCGCGACGCTCATGCTCACCGAGGACGAGATCAGGGACTGGTACGACAACGTGGACGAACGCATGTCGGTGTTCGAGGGCGGGTTCTACCGCAACCGGGCGGGGTACTTCGTGGCCGACGTCAAGGTGGACTGGGCGGCCTCGGAATGGCTCACGCCCGCGGCCATCCTGGGCGTCGCGACGGTGCTCAAGCCCGAAAACGCGCTCGACAGGGCGCTGGTCGGCATCGAGGGCGACATTCAGCTCGCCGTCAAGTGGGGCGAAAACGTAGAGATTCTGGCCTCGGGCGGCTTGCTGTGGCCGGGCGCGGCCGGCGCGGCCTTCCTGAATGGCATCGACCGTGACGCCAGGAGTCCCATCTTCATGGCCGAGCTTTCCCTTCGCCTCCACGACTGAAAAACCCATCGGGCATCGGGGGGCATCGGGGCATCGGGGCCAGCCCCTTTTGTTTTGCCTTTTGTTTTGTTTTTGCTGCTGAATTCTCCCAAGCCACCCCAAGCCCGACTGG
>CAZLNM010000099.1:0-19744 GCA_964561025.1 uncultured Myxococcales bacterium | reverse complement strand
ATGCTGGCCCCCATGCCCATCATGGGGAAATACTTCACCGATTACGCCCGCGACTTCCGCCCGCCGCGCGAGCTGGGGCGGCGCTGCGTCGAGCGCATGCTCGCCGAGATCACCACCGAGAACGCCGGGGTGTGCCGCTTCCACCGCGGTTGGTCGGAGAAGCTGTGGCCCGAGCTCGTGAACGGCCACCTCGGCACGGCCTTCGACTTCCCGCTCATCCACGCCGCCCTGTGTCGAGCCATCCGCGCGCAAGGTGCGCCTGTGTTCTGGGAGGGCCGGAAGATCTTCGAGGTCCTGGCCGGTTACTTCACCACCCTGGCACAGGAGAATCCCGCCGACGAGGCGATCCGCGCCTGGCACAACCGATTCGTCTCCGATCCGGCGGTGGCGGCCCGCGCCTACTGGGACGAGCTCGCGGCGGGGATCGACGAGGGTTTTTCTTCGCTGCCGGGCAAATGATCATCGATGTCGTCATCCTGGTGATGGTCCTGGTCTTCGCCGTCCTGGGCTACTGGAGCGGTCTGCTGCGGCAGGCGTTGCGCCTGGCCGCCCTGGTGTGCGCGGGCCTCCTGGCCGCGCCCCTGGGCGCGTTGCTCGCCCCCGCGCTCGCCAACGCCTTCGAGGTGCAGCCCCTGGTGGGCCGGGTGGCGGGGCCGCTTCTGGCCTTCGTGGCGCTGTACCTCGTCCTGTCCGTCGCCGCCTTCGTCATCTTGCGCGGCATCCGGCGCCGCCGGCGGGAACTCGGCCGCGCCGCCATCCCCGCCTGGGAGCGCTGGACCGGCGCCGTGATGGGCGCGCTGAAGCTGGCCGCCATCGCCTTCGTGCTGCTCTCGGGGCTGGTACTGCTGGAACGATTCTCTCCCGGCGGCGAGAAGGCGCACGCGGTGGTGCGCGAGTCCCGCCTGTGCGCGCTGGCCCGTTCGGCCAACCTGTTCGCCGCCTTGCACCTGCCCGTGATAGGCAAGGTGGAGTCGCTGGGAAAATTGGCCGCCGACCCGGAGTTCCGCGAAAAAGCGGCCGCCGATCCGGCGGTGCAACGGCTGCTCTTCCACCCCATCTTCCGAAAGCTCCTGGACGACCCGGAAATCCAGGAGCTGGCGAAGAACAGCGACCTGGCCGGCCTGCTCGGCAACCCCCGCCTCAACCAGACCCTGGAAGATCCCGAGATCAAGAAACTGCTTTCGGAGATCGAGCTGCGCTGATACATTGCGCAAAAGAGAAGAGGAACAGAAATGAAAGACGACGGATTTGCCCCTTCTGGAACAGACACCCGGATCTCCGCAGCCACGCGCAACCTCATCCGCAAGGAGCTGGCCGAGCACACTCCCATCCCCACCATCGTGAAGCTCCTCATGCAGCAAGGGTTGTCCCGCGCCGACGCCAACTACGCCATCGACGTGGTGCAGTCCGAGGGGATCATGGGCCCGGACGCGGCCGGCCCCAGCCCGGCGGTACAGGGTGCCCTGGGCCTCCTGGGCGGGGTGCTGGCCGCCATCCTCGGCGGCGCGGTGTGGGCGGTGCTCACCTACGCCACCAACACCGAGATCGGCATCGTGGCCTGGGGCATCGGCTGGCTGACCGGCCTGGCGGTGGTGCTCTTCTCCCGCGGCGGGCGGGGCGTGCCGTTCCAGATCGCGGCGGCGATCTGCGCGGTGCTGGGCATCGCCATCGGCAAGTACGGCTCGATCTTCCTCTTCGCCAACAAGGAGTCCGGCGGCGAGCTGTCGCCGTTCGACCCGCGCCTGATCGAGCTGTTCTTCACCAAGGCCGGCGAGTGGTTCTCGGGCTATGACCTGCTGTGGGTGGGGCTGGCGGTGGTCACCGCCTTCGGCATCCCCAAGGTCCGGGCGGTCAAGGGCGTGGTCGTCGAGGAAGACGCGCCGGCGGCCGGTTCTCCCGCGGCGGGTCCGTCATCGCCTCCCGGCTTGCCCCCCTCCGAGAATCCGCCCGACGAGCCACCCCCGGACGCCGGCCTTCCCAGGAGCTGATCGGGTCATCTTTTCGAAACCCTCGGCCGGACTTTGATTCTCGCGGCAACCGTTCGCAACGCTTGTGCCCCTCGAACCCCCAGAACCGTTGAAAAAAAATCCCGAAAAACGGCGCAACGAAAATGCGGAAAAAGCGGGCGCGGGCAGATCGATGACGGGGAAAATTGCAAGGATTTCAGGGAGTCACCTGGCCACCGAGCTTGTCCCTGGTTGTCCGCGTTGAATGATCTTCTGAGCCTTTTCAGCAAGACTCCCGCTCTGTGGTTCGCCCGACCCGCTGCTTGTGCCGGCGCTGCTGGAGACGGCTCCTGGCCTCGAAGCGCGCGCGCAGGCTCTCTTCCTTCTCGCCGCCGATGTCGCTCTCGCGCACCGGGGGAGAGAAACGCCGCACCACCGAGAGCAACCGGCGCACCAGCCGGCGCGGCTCGGAGTCGAGCAACAGCCGGTCGGGCGGCGCGTGGCGCCGGCAGAAGGCCAGGATGTCCTCGATGTGATCGGAGATGCCGCCGGTGCCGGTGAGCACACCGACCGGTTTCTGCTCCTCGAAGGCCACGGTGAACTCGTTCAGCGTGCCCATGCCGCCCCCCACCACCACGATGCCATCGGCCGAGCGGATGTTCACGATGTCGCGCTCCATGAGCCCCATGCCCGAGAACAGCAGCATGTCGTACTGGGACACCGGCGAGCCGTAGATCTCCAGGTGTTCGCGCAGGCTGAAGGCCGGCGACACCCCGAACACGAAGCCGCCCGCGCGGCGTGCCCCCGCGGCGGCCCGATCCGGCAGGCCCGGGCAGGCCCCGGTGACGCAGATGCAGCCCGCCCGGGCGATGGCCCGCCCGAGCTCGAAGGCGAGACGCCTCGCCTTGGGGTCCCGGATGGTCGGGCCCGAGGCCGAGCCCATGACACCGATCTTCCACTTGCGCCTGGCGACGTTCGGCATGTGCGCTCCCGGTATGGCGGCTCTTCGGCCGCGGCACCGATATACCAGGTGGAGGGCCGGGGTTCAACCTCGGGCCCCGGCCCCGTCCCACACAATGAAAAACGGGTTCTCCTTGACATCGCATCGCGGGCCGAAATAAGGTGGGGCCTCTTCGAGGCGGCACAAAACCGCGGAGGATTTTTCCGATGAAAAAGTACGATTCCAAGGAGATCCGCAACATCGCGCTGGTGGGACACAAGGGCTGCGGCAAGACCTCGATCGCCGAGGCCTTCCTGTTCGACGCCAAGCACACGACGCGCCTGGGCAGCATCGACCAGGGGACCTCGACCTTCGACTACGACGAGGAGGAGCTCAACCGCCGCATGACCATCGCGGTGAAGCCCGGCACCATCGAGTGGAAGAAGCGCAAGGTCAACGTGCTGGACACCCCGGGCGACGGCAACTTCATCTACGAGACGCGCCTCAGCATGAGCGCGGTGGACGCGGCGGTGGTGGTGGTGTCGGCCCCGGACGGTGTCGAGGTCCAGACCAGCCGGGTATGGGACCGGGCCGAGGAGCTGCAGATCCCGCGGGTGGTGTTCATCAACAAGATGGACCGCGAGCGGGCCGACCCCGAAAAGGCCCTGGCCGAGGTGCACAGCGACCTGTCCAACAAGGCGGTGCCGGTGCAGATCCCCATCGGCAAGGAGGCGGGGTTCGAGGGCGTGGTGGACGTGCTCACCGGCAAGGCCTACCTGTTCGAGAAGGACGCCTCGGGCGGCTTCAAGACGATCGACGCGCCGGCCCAGCATCAGGAGGCCCTCAAGAAGGCCCGCGAGGCGCTGATCGAGAAGATCGCCGAGAGCAGCGACGCGCTGACCGAGAAGTACCTGGAGACCGGCGAGCTGTCCCCCGAGGAGATCGCCTCGGGCTACGCCGCGGCGGTGAAGAGCTGCAACCTGTTCCCGGTGCTGTACGGCTCCGCCATCCGCAACATCGGCATCCCCATGCTGCTGGATCTCACGGTGGACACCCTGCCGGATCCCACCGAGCGGCCGCCGGTGAAGGTGCAGGTGGCCGGCGGCGGGGAGGCCGAGCGGGCCTGCAACGAGAGCGAGCCGCTGCTGGCCTTCGTGTTCAAGACCCTGGACGCCCAGGGCGGCACCCTGTCCATCTTCCGGGTGCTGTCCGGGACCCTCTCCGGCGACTCCAGCGTGTTCAACACCAACACCGGCACCGAGGAGCGGGTGGGCGCGGTCATGAGCATCACCGGCAAGAAGCAGGACTCGATGCCGGCGGCCGGCGCGGGCGACATCGCCGGCGTGCTCAAGTTCAAGAACACCGCCACCGGGCACACCCTGTGCGACAAGAAGATGCCGGTCACGGTGCCGCTGCTCCCCGTGCCGCCGCCCGCCATCTCCTACGCGGTGAAGCCCAAGAGCAAGGCGGACGAGGACAAGCTGGGGGTGTGCCTCAACCGCCTGCTCACCGAGGATCTCACCCTGCGGGTGAGCCGCGACGAGGACACCAAGGACTTCTTGCTCTCGGGCATGGGCACGGCCCACGTGGAGCTGTCGGTGGCCAAGCTCAAGCGCCGCTTCGGGGTGGACGTGAACCTGGAGACCCCCAAGGTGCCCTACCGCGAGACCATCACCAAGAAGGCCCAGGCCCAGGGGCGGCACAAGCGCCAGACCGGCGGGCGCGGGCAGTTCGGCGACTGCTGGCTGGAGCTCAGCCCGCAGCAGCGCGGGGCCGGTTTCGAGTTCGAGAACCGCATCAAGGGCGGGGCCATCCCCGGCCAGTTCATCCCGGCGGTGGAGAAGGGCGTGGTGGAGACCATGGCCAAGGGGGTGCTGGCCGGCTTCCCGGTGGTGGACGTCAAGGTCTCGGTGTACGACGGCTCCTACCACGAGGTCGACTCGTCCGAGATGGCCTTCAAGCGCGCCGCCTCGATCGGCTTCAAGAAGGCCTTCCAGGAAGCCAAGCCCATCCTGCTGGAGCCCGTGTACAACATGGAGATCGTGGTCCCCGAGGACAAGATGGGCGACATCATCGGCGACATCAACTCGCGCCGGGGACGGGTGCTGGGCATGGAGACCAAGGGCAAGCGCTGCACCGTCAAGGCCCAGGTGCCGCTCTCCGAGATCCTGATGTACGCGCCGGACCTGGACTCGAAGACGGGCGGGCGCGGCAGCTTCACCATGGAGTTCTCCCATCGCCAGCAGCTCCCCGAGGCCCTGGCCCAGAAGGTCATCGCCCAGTTCAAGCCCACCGAGGAAGAGGAAGAATAACCTCGTCCCGGTCCCCGCTGAAGGGGGTGACGCATGAGCCCCTGCCCGATCCCCGTCTCGGCCATCAGTGAGCCGTTCCGAAAGCACGTCGACCCCGCCGGGCCGGCGCCCCTGCGCATGATGGCCTCGCGCGGCCTGGTGCCCATGCCGCCGCGGGACACCGTGAGCGTGCTGGCCTGCCTGTGCTTCGACGATGACCCCAAGATCCAGGAGGGGGCGCAGAACACGCTGACCTCGCTCCCCGACCGGGTGCTGGCGGGCGCGCTCAAGGAAGACCTCCACCCGCTGGTGCTGGACCACGTGGCGCGCACCGTACCCTTCAAGGAAACGGTGATCGAGGCCATCCTGGTCAACCCCCAGACCCCCGACGAGACGTTCGCCTACCTGGGCGAGACCCTGGACGGGCCGCTGCTCGAGATCGTGTTCAACAACCAGGTGCGCATCCTGCGCCACCCGCCCATCGCCCAGGCCCTCATCGCCAACCCCAAGGCGCCCAAGTCCCAGGTCGACATGCTGATGGACTTCGCGGTGCGCACCGGCATGGACTTCGCGGGGCTGGCGGCCTTCGAGGAGGCCAAGAAGCGCGTGCTCTCGGCGCCGCGCGACCTCAAGGAGGAGGCGCGCATCCAGCAGGTGGTGGTGGCCTCGCTGCCCGAGGAGATGCTGCGCGACGAGGTCGAACCCAAGACCGCCCAGGAGGCCTCCGAAGCAGAGAAGAAGCGCGAGACCATCCTCAAGAAGCTGCACACCATGACCGCGGCCCAGAAGGTGGCCCTGGCCCAGAAGGGCAACAAGACCATTCGCATGGCGCTCATCCGCGACGCCAACAAGGTGGTGGCCGTGGCGGCCATCAAGAACCCGGGCGTCAGCGAGTCCGAGGTGATCGGGGTGGTGACCAGCCGCGCGGTGAGCGACGAGGTGCTGCGCATCATCTGCAACAACCGGGAGTGGACCCGCTCCTACGCGGTCAAGCTCGCCCTGGTCCAGAACCCCAAGACCCCGCTGGCCTTCTCCATGCGCTTCCTCCAGTCCATCCACACCGGCGACCTCAAGGGGATCTCCGGCAACAAGAACGTCCCCTCGGCGCTGGCCAACGCCGCCCGCGAGATGCTGTCCAAGCGCAGCGCCGGCCGCTGATCCGCCGCGTTCGCACACCTCAACTCTCTCAAGGCCTGCGCTCGGTGTATGCCGTCCGAATCAGGGGCAAGGGGACAGGCCCGCATGGAAAACCTCTGAAAAAACCTGCCATCAAGAAAAGACCAGAATTCGGGGTATGGAAAGACGGCTGGTCGCGATGCCAGATGAGAAGGCCCGGCCGGATGCAGACGAGAAATTGGGTGTGGGGGACTCGGGGAGGCGGGCGATCAGAATTCAGTTATGGGCCTCACCCGAGGCGTTGTCCTCGTCGGCGCGCCCCTCGGCGGAGATCTGATCGGAGAGCAGGGTGAGCGCGATCTCCACCGCCTTGCGCGCGCGCTCCTTGATCTTCTCGTCGCCCTTGATCTTCTGGAAGGCCTTGACCACCCGTTCCTCGTGATCGGCCAGATCCTGCTTGAGGCCCGTGATCTGCTGCTCCAGGGCCTCGATGGTGCCACGGGCGCGCTCGAGGTCCGACTGCAGGCCGGGCAGGCGCGCGGCGTCCTCGCGGGTCTTCTGGTGGGCGGCCCGCTCCTGGTCCAGCGCGGCGCGGGTGTCCTCCAGTTGTTTGCGCAGCTCGTTCATCTCCTGCTGCAGCTTCTCGATCTCGTTGCGGTAGCGCGTGCGCAGGCCATACACCTCGTCGGCGTGGCGCTGCTTGGTGTCCTCCATGTCGCTCTGCAGACGCGCCACCTGGTCCTTGGCGGCCTCCACCGAGGCCTGCGCCTCCTGCAGGGCGCGCTGGTGCTCCTCCTGGGCCACCGAGATGCGGTGCTCGAGCTCGGCGGTGTCGCGGCTGTAGCGCTCGTCCCAGTCGGCCATCAGCGCCTGGTGCTGCGTCTCCAGGTCTTTCTTCTCGCGGGCCAGCGTGTCCAGCCGGTTGTTGAGATCGAGGATCTTCTGATCGCGCCGGGAGAGCTCCTCGCGCAATGAGGCGATCTGTTGTTCGCGCTCGCCGACCTTCTCCTGGGCGTCCAGGACCTCCTGGTCGCGCCGGTTGATCTCCTCCTTGAGATCGAGGATCTCCCGGTCCTTGGCGTTGATCTGGGTCTTGAGCGCGAGCAGCTCCTTGTCGCGCGAGGTGCCCTTGGTACGCATGCCGGCGAACTCGGCCTCGCGCTTGGCGAAATCATCCTGGATCTCGACGATCCGGGCCTCGAGAGCGCGCACCTGCTCGCGCAGCTTGCGGTTTTCCGCCTCCTGCTCCGGGGACGGGCCGGCGGGAACGACGGGTGCCGGCGGAGGCGCCGGCGCTGCCACGGGTTGTGGCTCCACCTCCGGGGCCGCGGCCGGCGGCGGGGCGGGCGGTGCGGCGGGCTGCGGCAATGGCGGAACAGGCGGCAGAGGCTGCGGCGCAGGTGAAATCGCCGCCAGGGCCTCGGACGCGGCCTCTTCCTCCAGCGTCAGCAGCGTGTCCGACTCGGACAAAGTCGGCGACACGTCGCCCGTGTCTGGGCTGACGAACGCGTCGGCCTCCTTGCTGGCCGCCGGATCGATCAACGATTCGGGCTCGAGGTCCATCGCGTCCTCGATCGGCGCCGCCGGGCGCTCCGGCGGCAGGTCGGCCGCCTGGCGCCCCGTCTCCGTGGGCACCTCCGGTTCTCCGGGCGAACCCAGACCGTCCAGCGCCGACAGGTCGAGCGACTCATCCCCCCCCGTGCCCTCTTCAGCCGGGAGCGGCTCCTCGTCGAGCCCTCCCAGGACGTCGTCGATCTGGGCCAGCTCGTCATCCGCCACATCGACCGGCTTGGCCTCCTCCGCGCTGGGAGGCGGGGCCGCGTCGTCCTCCAGGCCGGCGAACACGTCGTCGAACTTCTCGAGATCGTCGCCCGCGGGCGCCGGCTCGCTCGATTTCTCCAGCGGGCTCTGCATGATCACAGTGGAGTCCTCGGTGGCGAGGTCGAGGGACTCGTCCTCGCCGAGCGCATCCACCGCGTCCTGCTCGCCCGGCAGATCCTCGTCGATGGCGATGGCCTCGTCGTCATCCAGCGTGATCAGCTCCTCCTCGCCCGCATCGGCGCGCGGGTCGAGGGGTAGCAGCGCCTGGACCTTGGCCAGGAGCTGCTCCTGCGTGAACGGCTTGATGATGTACTCCTCGGCGTGGGCCTTCAGTTTGCGGTGCTGTTCGAAGGTGTCCTCGGTGGCTTCCGCGGACATGATGACCATCGGGATGTTCTTGAGTTTCTTGTCTTTTTTGAACTTGGTGCAGATGGAGTACCCGCTCATCTTGGGGAGTTCCACGCACAACAGCACCAGGTCGGGCGAAAACTCGAGCGCCTGCTCCTGGGCGTTCTTCCCGTCGACATCCCTGTGGATCTCGACGTCGTAGGCACGGAACATCGAGGCGATTTCGTTGAAGAAACCGTCGTCGCTCTCGATCACCAGGATCTTCTTCTGGGCCATGGATGTTCCTTCATCCAGTGAACGTCAACACCGAACCTCTCCGGACGCTAGTGTAGGTTTGCCAGGCGGAGCCTGTCAACAAAACGCGCACCTTCTCATCCGCCGAGTCGCAGCGGCATCCGAGGAACCTCGAAGGGCGGCCCCGAGAAGCGAGGAAAGCCGATGCCCTTGATCACCTGGCTGATGCAGATGGCGACGAAGGTCCCCCGGTGCTCCTCGCTCAGGACATTGACCTCGTTGACCTTGCCGCTGTTCTGGATCATGAAGCCGACGATCAGTGTCCCGGTCACGGTGGGATCGCGCTGGAGCTGTTGCTCGACGCACCCTTTCATGGCGCGCTGGTAGGCGCGCAGGGTGTTCATGACCGTCTCCTTGGTCATGGGGCCGAGGCCCTCCTCGCCTCCCGCGGCGGGTTTGTCGGGCGGCTTGGGAGGTTTCACGTCTCCCCCTTTGTCGGGGGGTTTGGGCGGCTTGACGGCGACCGTGGTACCGCCTCCGCGGGGGGGTTTGCCCGGATTGTGTTTCGGGTTCCGCTCGCCGGGAGTGTCCGGCACCTTGCGCGGATCGACCGGTTCGGCGACCACCTCGCGGCCGGCGTCCGCGCCTTCGGCGGGCGTCTCGCTCGAACCCGCGTCGGCCGCCCCGGCCGCGCCGCCATCGGCCACCTGGGCAACCCCGGCGTCGGGCCCCGCGGGCGCTACCGGCCCGGCCTCGCTGGCCGGCGGGGGAAGTGGCGTCGGACCCGGGCCCCCGCCTTCGCCCCGGTTGGAGAAGAGCAGGAAGGCGGCGCCTCCGCCGACGACCACCACCAGCCCCGCGATGACCGACAGGGCCACGACCTTGGACGACGACTTGCTGCGGGCGCCGCCCAGGTAGGCCGGGCCGGCGATGACCTGGCTGTGGCGGGTGTCCTCGAAGTAGCGGCTCCCCGTCCCCGGCACCTTGCGGTCCAAAGACGAGTCGAAGAAGCTCTCGGGCGGACGCGCGACCTCACCGGACGCCACGTCCTCGCGCTCCCAGGGGGCGAGTTCTTCTCCTCCGGGTTCGTCGGCCACCGCCGGGGCCACCGCGGGTTGCGGCGCGGGCGCCGGCGGCTTGCTCTTGACCTGGGCCAGCTCATCCTCCACCAGTGAGGCCAGCGACGACTCCTGCACCGGGGCCCACTGCTCCGCGGGCGGGGCGCTTGGCTTGGATACCGCCGTAGGGACGTCCTTCTTCTCACCGGCTGCGCCGGTCCCGAGCAGATACCGGAGCCGTGGAATATCCTGGATGGCCTGCCAGTCCCCCATGCCCGACTGCCAGGCCAGGCTCTCGCCGGTGATCTCTCCCGCCGCGAAGCGCCGCTCGACCTCGGCCAGCGGAAGCGGGCCGACCTGTTGGTCCTTGATGGCCACGAACCACTCTTCGTTGGCCGCCGCGCCGGACTCGGCCGGGACCTGGCTCGAGCCCAGATCGTCGAACACCCGGTCGATCTTGTCGCGCTCGAGCCCTTTCGTGCGGGCCCGCTGCCGCTCGATCTCCTCCATGGAGAGGACGGCCGTCTCCTGGCCTTCCTCCTCCTCGCCCTCTGCATCCTCTGGCGGCAAGCCATCCTTGAGCAGTTGGTCGAAGGCCTGTCCCAGTTCGTCCCGCTCGCCCGTCGCCCCCGCCTCGGCGGCCGCCTCCGCCGAGGCGATGGGTGCGCCGGCGTCCGGCAAGGTGCCCCCGGCGGGCGCCTGCCGCGTGAGGGTGCGGTCGGTCGGCTCGCCGCTCGGCTGCGCGGCCTGCACCACGATGACGTTTCCGCAGCGCTTGCAGCGCACCTTGACGCCCCGCGCCCCCACCTTGTCGTCGGAGATCAGGTATTGGGTCGAGCAGTTGTCGCAAACGAATTTCATTGGCGAGGCTCGCTCCTTGACGGGCGCATCATGATCAGACGCTCCACAGGGCGCTTCGATCCCTGTCCGGAGGGTCTTTCCCCACCGGATGGTAGCAGAGGAAGGGCGTCATCTCAAGAATCCAGCCAGCCCGGTCCCGGGTACTCAGCTACCCACCGCCAGGGCCAAAACCTCGCGCAGCTTCAGATACTGCGGGCTCGACATGAACACCAGAAGCTCCCGGATCTTCTGGATGGGCCGCATGGGAGTGATGCCGGCGGGCTCGTTCTTGAGGATGCCCATGGCGGTCGGGATGTCATTGCACACCACGAAGCCGCAGCGGTTGACCGAGTGTTCCACTGCCTCCAGCCAGTTCTTGAGGCTGAAGGCGCGCGGGTTCTTGAGGTAGTCGGCCACCGCTCGCTGGAGCATGGCCACCCCGTCCTCGCGCAGGGCGCGTTTGAGGCCGGCCCGGGCGCGCTCGATCTCCTTGGGATCGCCCTCGGCCTTGTGGCGGGGATCGACCTGCAGGCACACCGCCTGGAGCAGGTCGTTGAGGCGAGACAGCGGCAAGGCGCAAGCCAGGATGAACTCCGGCCGCACCATGGAGAGCTGCCGGCCGATGTAGAACAGGAGGTGTTTCTTCTTGTCCTCGCGGAAGACGTCCCGGTAGGCGATGACCGCGGTGGGCCGCGTCAACGCCAGGGCGATACCGGGCAGGTGGGGCGCCTCCTGATCCTTGAGGGCGAACAGCTCCACCTCCGGGCCGCCCAGCGCCTTGGCCGCCAGGCGGAAGTTATGGGCCACCAGACTCCGGTCGCGCGCCAGGTCGATCTGGTGCTCGCGCCGGTTGAGCCCCACGTCCTTGTGCTCGCGCAGGAACATGGCCGGCGCCACCCGGTACAGCAGGCCGAAGATACGGGTGAAGGGCACCTTGACCCCGGGGTGCGCCAGGTACTCCTCCCACAACTTGTCGTTGATGGCCCGGCCGGCCAGCTCGGGCGCCTTCTTGGAGAAGTAGGCGACGATCTTGTTCTCCTCGTCGTCGGCCTTCTTGAGGTAGCGCAGGATGGAGGCCAGCACGTAGACCTTGTCATATTCCTTGCGGTTGTTGTAGAGCTTCCACAAGGTCCGGTAGCTCGCCACCCGCTCGGCGGAGGCCGCCAACACCCGGTGGTGGACCGCGATGGCCTCGTCGGTGGCCCCCTGCTTGGCCGCCAGCAGATCGCCCAGGGTGGCCAGGGAGTTCACGTCGTCTGGGTCCAGGGTCACGATCATGCGGTAGGCGTCGATGGCCTCGTTGAGGTTGCGCAGCACCACCCGGCACAGCTCGCCCAGGTCCTTCCACAGGGCCAGCTTGGTCTTGCGGGCCTCCACCGGCAGGCGCTTCACCATCTTGATGTAGTTGTCGCGCAGCTGCAGCCAATCCTTGCGCCGGGTGAGGATCTCCACCACGGCCTGGAAGGCCTGCACCGCCGAGGGGTCCAGATCCAGCGCGGCGTTGAAGTGCTCCACCGCCCGCAGGTCGTCGCGCAGCTCGTCGCGCAGGAGCTGGCCGGCCTGTTGGTGGTAGCCGACCAGCAAACGGGGACGGGCCTCGATCTGGATGATGCGCTCCAGGCACTCCACCGCCTTGGGGAACTGCCGGGTCTCGGTGTATAGCGCGAGCAGCTGGGTCTGGGGCTCCAGGGACTCCGGCTGGGTCCGGGCGGCGCCCAGCAACGCGTCCACTGCCCGGAAGGGGTCCTGCAGTTTCTCGCGGCACAGGGCGGCCAGGCGCAGGTAGTGTTCGTAGAGCTCGTCGCCGTCCAGCGAGTCGAGCATCTGGGTGCCGAAGTCGTAGGCTTCTTCCCAGCTCTGGCGCTCCTCGGCGATGCGGAACAGGTACTGCAGCGAGGCCAGGTGCCCGGCGTCGATCTCCAGGGCCTTCTTGAAGCTGGCCTGGGCGCGGTCCAGCTCGCCCATGCGGTAGTTCACGTCACCGATCTGCCAGTGGATCTCGGCCACCTCCGCGTCCGACAGCGAGTTGCGGTGGTGGATCAGGATGGTCTGGTAGATGCGGTAGGCCTCCTCCCACTTCTCGGCCTTGAGCAGCGCGTTGCCCAGGCCCTCCAGGGCCGGCAGATAGGTGGCGTCCAGCTCGTAGGAGGTCCGGTAGTGCTCCAGCGCCCGGTCCTCCTTGCCGAGTTTCTCGGTGATGTACCCCAGGCGGTAGTACTGGCGGCACAGCTCCTTGCTCTCGGTGTTGCGGTCCAGGCCGGCCACCACCACCTCCATCATAGTCTCGGCCCGCTCCCACTGCTCGGTGCGGAAGTAGATGTCCGCCAGCGGCTTCGCCGCCGGCAGGTAGTTGGCGGTGAGCCGCAGCGCCTCCTCGTAGGCCTGCGCCGCCCGGGCGGTGTCCTCCCCCTGATCCTGCACGAACTTTCCGATCTCGAAGTAGAGCCGCGTCTTCTCCTCGATGTCCTCGGTGTACTCGGCCTCCTGGCTCATCATCTCCAGGTAGCGGTCGTACTCCTTGTCCAGGTAGTAGATGAGCTTGAGGGCCTTGATGGCCGGCAGGTAGGCAGGGTCGATGGCCAGGGCGTGCGAATAGGCCTCGCGCGCCGCCTGGCTGTCCAGCAGCATGTCCTCGTTGATCTTCCCCTGGCGGTAGTACAGGTCCACCGCCTCCGGGGTGGCGCCGCACAGCTCGGCCTCCTTGCTGAGCATCTCGATGGCGTTGAACCAGTTGCCGCTCTTCTCGTACAGCTGCCCCAGGGCGTGGATGGCCGGCCGGGAGCGCGGGTCGATGGCCAGGGCCTTGGCGTACACCTCCTCGGCCTTGTCCACCCGCGACAGCTCCCGGTACCACACGTCGCCGATGGCCAGGTGGATCTCCACCTGCTCGTTGCGGTCATCGGTGAGCTGGATGTGGCGATAGTAGAGGTCGATCAGCCGGTTGAAGTCCCCCAGGCGCCGCACCAGGCGCTCCTGGGCCTTCACCGCCGGGAGGTTTGCGGGATCCAGCTCCAGGATGCGGTCGAAGCAGGCCGAGGCGGTCTCGGCGTTGCCGAAGCGCTCCTCGTAGATGGTCCCCATCTTGCTGAGGATCTTGATCTTCTCGTCGCGCTCCGGCACCAGCTGCACCTGCTGCTCGAACACTGGCAAAAGCTCGCTGAAGCGATCGAGCCGGGTGAACAGCCGCTCCAGCGCCTTGAGGCTCTCCAGGTGCGCCGGTTCGAACTCCAGCACCGCCTGGTAGGCCCGGATGGCCTGCTCGTCGTCTTGCAGCTCGGTCTCGTAGATGCTGGCGATGTTGGCCAGGTAGTTGACGGTCACCGCGCGCTCGTCGGCCTGATCGGCGGCCCGGCGCAGGATCTGGATGAGCTCCTTCCACTTGGCTTCCTGCTGGTAGAGCCGGATGAGGTTCTGGATGGCCGGAGTGTCGCGCCCGTCGAGCTCCAGCACCCGCTTGAGGGTGTCGACCGAAAGGTCGATGCGGGACAGGCGCTCCTCCTGCAGGCGGGCGATCTGGTGCAGGATGTCCTTGCGCGCCTCCAGCGTGTCGCTGCGGTCGTACTTGTTCTCCAGCACCTGGATGAGGTCCCCGATGCGGTCGGCGTCGCGGTACAGCTCGGCCAGCGCGTCCAGGGACGACACATCGCGCCGATCCAGGGCGATGGCCTTGCGCAGGAAGGCCTCGGCCTGCTCGGGCTGGTTCAGGCGGGAGCGGTGGATGGAGGCGATCTTCTGGTAGAGCTTGACCGCCCGCGAGCCGCCGCCCACCTCGCTGGTGGCGTACTCCAGCACTTCCAGCAGGGTGTCGTAGTCCTCGATCTCGTCGGCCAGTTGCTCGAGCTTGGTGAGCACCTCGTCGTCGCCGACATCCTCGCGGAAGGCCGCGCAGTAGCGCGCGAAGGCGATGGGCTTCTGGCCCAGGTGGCGCTCGTAGATCTCGGCGATGGTCTTCATCAGCACCACGCGGTCCTTGCGCTCACGGATGGCGGCCTGCCGCTTCTCCAGCAGGGCGGCCAGGCGACGCCACTCCTTGCCGGACTGGTAGATCTCCTGCACCGCCCGGAAGGCCTCGTCGTGCGAGGGATCGATCTCCAGGATCTTCTCGTAGGCCGGGGCGGCGCCCAGCGGCCGGCCGATGCGCTCCTTCCACAGGGCGGCCACGTCTAGCAAAGCCTGGATGCGGTCCGCCGGCACGGTCTTGAGATCCGCCGCCTGCTCCAGCACCGCCACCGCGTCGGACCAGGCCTCGTTGGCCTGGAAGATACGGCCGAGCCGCTCCAGATCCTCCGGGGTGTGCGGCTCGATGTCCTGGGCGCGCTTGGCGGCCTCGATGGCCTCGGCCCCACGGTTGAGTTTCTCACCCAGGATCTCGGCCATCTGGAAGCGCAGCTGCTTGACCCCCAGCATGTCCTCCTGCAGCGGCACCAGCTTGCGCAGCACCTGGAGCAGCAGGTCCCACTGGCCCGAAGAGGTGTAGATGCCGCGCAGGGCCTGCAAGGCACCCTGGTTCTTGGGATCGAGGCGCAGCACCTCCTGCCAGTGCTTCATGGCCTCTTCCAGCTCGCCCAGCTTCTCGCCCTTGACCCACCCCAGCCGGCTGGACAGGGCCGCGATGCGCTCCGGATCGTTCGTGCTGCGCATGCCGGCCTCGATGTGCGCGGCCAGCTCGGCCCAGCGCCCCGCCTTCTCGAAGAGCTGGTCCAGCGCCTGGAAGGCCTCGCGGTTGCGCGGGTCGGCCTGCAGCACCTTCTGCCACAGCGCGATGGCGTCGTCGGGGCGGTTCAGCGGCCCGGCGGCCAGATCGGCGATGCGCGCCTCCAGCTCTGCGCGCTCGTCGGCGTCCTGGGCCGCCTCCAGGTGGGCCTTCAGGGTGTCGAACAGCGCCTCGTGGTTGCCCTGCTCGGCGAAGGCCCGCTCCAGCGCGCGCAGGCTGTCGAGGTGGCCCGGCGAAAGGTCGAGCACCCGGCGGAAGTATCCCACCGCGCGCGCGGAGTTCTGCAACTTGTCCTGCAGCACGCTCCCCAGGCGGAACAGGACATCCACCTGCTCCTTGGCCTCGCCGGCGAGATCCACCAGCCGCGACAGCGCCTCCACCTGCTCGTCGTAGCGCTCGCGCTGCGCGTACAATCCCTCCAGGGCCGACCAGGCGGCGCGGTTACGGCCGTCGAAACGGGTCGCCACCTTGTAGAAGCGGACGATGTCCTCCCACTCGCCGCCGGTCTGCGTGTGGATCTCGGCCAGCTTCATGGCCACCGCCGCGCCCACCACCGCGTCCTCGATGTTGTCCAGCTCCTCCTCGTACACCGCGGCCAGGGCCTCCAGGTTCTCCTCCTCGGCCGCCAGCCGCTCGAGCTGCTCGCGAGCGGTGATGCTGCCCAGATCCTCGTGGAACACCCGCACCCAGGTGTTGAAGGCCAGCGACTTCAGGTTGAGGCGCTGCTCCTGCACCAGGGCGATCTTCTGCAGCAGCTCCACCCGGCGGGCCATCACCCGCGACTGGCGCACCTGCTGCTCCAGGATGTCCACGTACTTCTTCCAGTTGCCGGTCCGCTCGTAGGCCACCTCCAGCAGCCCTGCCGCGCCCTCGAACAGCCGCCCCTCGGCCTGCAGGCTCTCCAGGTGCTCGATGGTCTTCGCGTGCGTGGGATCGGCCTGCAAGATGTCGCGGTACAGGATGCCAGCGCGCTTGAGATCGCCGAACTCCTGCTCGTACAGCCGGGCCAGCCGGAAGCGCAGGTCCAGCGACTCGGCGCGGTCCCCCAGGGAATCCAGCAGCTTGATCTCGGCCACGATCACCTCGGCCAGCTCCTTGAGGCGGGCCTGCTGCTGGCACAGGCGATCGATCATGCGCAGGGCGTTGATGTCGCGGGGCTGGAGCTGGGCGATCTCGCGGAAGGTCTGGATGGCTCCGCCCGGATCCCCCAGCTTCTCCTCCTGAATCCCGGCGACCTCGTACAGCACCGCCGCCGCCTGCTCCAGGTTGGGGCTGAGCTTGGAGCGCTTGCGCAGCACCTCGATCAGCGCATCGAACTGGTTCTGCTGGCGGTAGATGGCCTCCAGGGCCAGCAGGGATGCGGAGTCCTTGGCGTCCAGCGCGGACACCGCCTGCAGGTGGACCAGCGCCTGCTCGGGGTTCTGCAGGCGCTCGCCGTACAGCCCGGCCAGGCGCCGGTGCAGAATCAGCGCGATGTTCCTGTCCTCCAGGCCCTCCAGCCGGCCGGCGTAGAAGGCCGCCAGCCCGTTCCAGTCGCCCAGGTCCTCGGCCAGGCGCTCCAGACCCAGGCGTACCTTCTCGTCCGTGGGATCTTCGGAGAAGGCCCGCCCCAGGGCGGCGAAGGCCTGGTCCTTGCGCCCCAGGCGCCGGTCCCACAAGGCGGCCAGGCGCAGCAGGTGGCGCTTGCGCTCGGCGGCGTCCTCGCTGACGTCCGCCAGCACGTCCAGCGCCTGCGCCAGGTGCGCGTGATCCCCGGTGGCCTCCAGGTGCTCGGCCATCAGGCGCGCGGCCAGCGGCCGCACCTCGCCGCTGTCGAACATGGCGCACAGCTCCGCGAGCGCCTCGGGATGACCCGCCTGCCGCTTGAGCACCTCGCCCAGCGAGGCCACCGCAAGCTCCGGCTTCCCCAGATGGTAGCGCTGCAGCCGGGCCAGCCGCAGGAACAAGGGCAGAAGCTCGCTCTCCGGCGAGCGCTCCAGCTCGAAACGCAGCACCTCGGCCAGCTCCTCGAAGCGGCCCTGGCGCTCCAGCAGGCGGTCGAGGAGCTTCACCACCGCCATGTCGTTGGGGTCCTCGGCCAGGATCTCCCGGTAGGCCTCGATGGCCCCGTCGTTGTGGCCCAGCCGCTCCTCCATCAGGCCGGCCACCTCCAGGTACAGGTCCTTGCGCTTTTCCGGGTTCTTCTCCAGCTCGGCCAGGTGGCGCAGCACCCCCACCAGCTCCTGGAAGGCGCCCCGCTCGCGGAACAGCCGCTCCAGCGCCCGCAGCGCCTCGAGGTCGTCGGGATCGGCCGAGAGCACCTGGCGCCAGTGAGACACCGCCTCGTCCTTGGCGTGCAGGTGGGACTCGGTGAGCTGGGCCAGGCGCCGCGCCAGGATGGCCCCGGCGGCCGTGCCCTGCGCGGAAGAAACGGCCTCCTCGTACACCCCGGCCAGCTCCTCGAAGGAGCCGGTCTCCTGGGCCAGCCGCTCCAGGTCCGCCCGGATGCCCTCATCGGCCACGTTCTCACGGAAGGCCCGCACCGCCACGGCGAAGGCCATCGGCTTCTGTTTCAGCTCCGTCTCGTAGAGCTGCATGATCTGGCGGAATACCTGGAGGCGTTCCCGGCTCTCGCGCCGCGCGGCCAGGTGCACCTCCAGCACGGCCACCAGTTTCTTGTAGTCGCCGCTGGCTCGGTAGGAGGGCTCCAGCAGGCGGGCGGCCTCGCCCCGGGTGGGCTCGGCGCCGAGCAGCCGCTCCAGAAACTCCACCACCCGCGGCTCGCCGGGGAGAAGCTGGGCCGCCTCCTGCGCGGCCGCCACGGCGCCCGGGCCATCGTGCAGGTACTCGAAGCGCACCATCCCCAGGCGCAGCAGCAGATCGACCCGGCCCGCCACGTCGGCAGCGGCCTCCCCGACCCCACCCAGGAGATCGAGCTGGGCCTGCAGCGCCGCGGCCACCTCCGGCCAGCGCCCGCCGACCGCCAACAATTGTTCGAGGAGCTTGAGCGCGCGCCGATCGCCGGGATCGAGATCCAGGATCTGGCGGTACACGTCCACCGCGGCGTTGATATCCTGCACGCCCTCCGACAGACAGGCCGCCATCTGGAACAAGAGGTCCTTGCGCCGGGCCGGATCCTCGCTGAACTGGACCTGCCGCCGGTACACCTCGACCAGGGCCTGGAAGTTGCCGTCCTCGCGGTACAACCGCTCCAGCGCCTCCAGCACCTCGGTGTCGTTCTCGCGGATCGAGAGCAATTTCTCCCAGGCCTGCACCGCCTCGGCGCGCCGGTTGAGGTTCTGCTCCAGGATGCGCGCCATCTGCTTGCGCAGCTCGAAGGAGAGATCGGTCCCCACCAGGCGGTCGGCGGCGTCCTGGAACACCTGCAGCAGCTCCTCGAAGAATCCGTTCTCCACCGCCTGCCGCAGCAGCTCGCGCCGCACGCCCTCGTCCTGGGGAGATTCGCGGAAGGCCCGCGCGGTGACGTTGAAGGCCAGGGCCTTCTCGCCGATCTTCTGCTCGTAGATCTCGCGCAGGCGCGCGTGCAGCTCGAGCCGCTGGGCCGCGTCGGCGGTCGCCGCGAGGTGCAGCTCGAGGATGCCGGCCAATTTCCGCCACTCGGACGCCTGGCGGTACACACCCTCCAGCACCTCGGCGGCCGCCATGCGGGCCCGTTCGTCACGCAGCAGCCCCTCCAGCGCGGCCACGGCCTCCGGGTGCGCGGGTTTCAGCTCCAGCACGCGCGCGTTGATGGCCACCGCCTGGCGCGGATCGGAGAGCCGCTCGGCGTAGATGGCCGCCAGCCGGCTCAGGTAGTCGACCACGGCGGCGGCGTTCTTGGAGAGCTCGCACAAGCGGGGTAGCAAGCGCGCGTCGTCCTCCCAGCGGCCGGTGGCCTGGAACAGCCGATCGAGCTGGCGCAGGGTGGCCAGGTCGTCGGGGTTCACCGCCAGCACCTGCTGGTAGGCCTGGATGGCGCCTTCCATGTCGGAGAACTGCTCCTCGCGGATCTGGGCCACCTGGGTGAGCAGATCGCCGCGCTCCTCCGGACGGGCGGCCAGCTCGGCCTGGCGGGCCAGCACCCAGGCCAGGTCCTGGAAGGCCTTGTACTCGCGGTAGTAAGCCTCCAGCGAGGCCAGGGCGGCGCCGTTCTTGGGATCGGCCTCGAGCAGGCGCCGCAGGCTGGTGGCGGCCAGATCGGGGCGGCGCAGCTTGTCCCGGTAGATGCGGGCCAGGTGCTGCAGGAAGAACACCACCCGGTCGGGGGGAAGCTCGCGGGTGAGCGACTCCTCGATGGCCCCGGCCAGCTCCTCGGGCGCGCCGGCCTTGTCGGCCAACCGCTCCAGGTTGGCCAGCACGTCCTGCCGCCCGGGGTCCGAGCGGAACGCCCGCCGCAGCGCGGAGATGGCCCGGTCCTGCTGGCCCGGCCTCGGTTGAGGCCGGGTCTTGTCACAGTC
>CAZLNM010000098.1:0-19884 GCA_964561025.1 uncultured Myxococcales bacterium | reverse complement strand
GGAGGTCTTGATGGTAGCCTCTACTTGACAGGGCCGGTCGCTTTATCGATGGCACTGCGGAACTCTTCGGAACCCCAAGGAACCACAAGGGCCTGTCCCCCCAAAAAATTCTCATATTTTCAAGTGGTTTAATAACATCCGGATTCTCTTGCCGGATAAGATTCGCCTGGAAGCGTGGGTTATTCCTGCATCGCGTTCGTGCGAGCCTCCATGGGTTGCCTTTTATACCTTGCGTTGACATGATGGCCGCATGAACGCGCGAACCATCCTTTTGGCAACGTCGCTCGCGCTCGGGAGTCTTTCGGCCGCGCTCTGTGGCTGCGGCGGGGAGGGAGAGCCGCCCTGCGACATCCTCGGCTGCGACGGGGCCCGGTTGTGCCAGAAGCCCGACGACCCCGGCGCGCCGGGCTCCTGGCCGGTGGGGGCGCGGACCGTGCTGCTGGACGGGCGCCTGCGCACCGAGATCTGGTACCCGGCCCGGTTCGGGTCCGGAAGCGGCCGGGAGCGGCGGGTGTACGACGTCCGCGAGGAACTCCCGCCCGAGGAGCGGCTGAAGATCCCGAACGACGCGAACCCCTGGCTGGTGTGCGACTGCTACGCCGACCTGCCCATCGACGAGCGCCACGGGCCGTACCCGCTGCTGGTCTTCCTGCACGGCACCGCCTCCTTCCGCATGCAGAACCTGGCCCACGCCACCCTGTGGGCCTCGCGCGGGTTCGTGGTGGTGGCGGCCGACTACCCCGGCCTGATGCTCTCGGACATCCTGTACTTCCAGGGCTCGGCCGATCTGCCGGCCGACACCCGGCGGCTGCTGGAACTTTTGCGCGCGCCGCAGGGCGAACTCGCCTTCCTCTCGGGCGCAATGGACGTCGCGCGCATCGGCATGGCCGGCCACTCCGCCGGCGGCATGGCGCTCCAGGGCTTCGGCGGCGACCCCGGCGTGCGCGTGCTCATCCCCATGGCCGCGGAGGGCGCGGCGGCCGGCGCCTCGCTCGAGTCGGTGCTGGTGGTCGGCGCCATCGACGACAAGGTGGTGCCCTACGCCCGGCAGGTGGCGGGGTACGAGAGTTCTCCCAAGAGAAAACGCTTGCTCGGCCTCTCCAACGCCGGCCACCTGGCCCCCACCGACCTGTGCGCCCTCGAGAACTCCCAGGGGCAGGACCTGGTGGAAGTGGCCAAGCAGTACCAGATCACCAACGCCTCGCTGGCCGAGCTGCTGTGGGACGGCTGCGCCCCGGGCCAGCTCGACCCGCGCCGCGGCGCCGCCATCGTCGGTGGCGCGACCACGGCGGTCTTCGAGGAGACGCTGCAATGCCGGCCCAGCGGCGGGTTCCTGAGCGGGCTCCGGCAAAGCTTCCCGGAGGTGGGCGAGTACCGCGAGGAGCTGTAGGGGCTCCTGAAAAACGTCCGCCAGGGTCAGACAAAGCGCAAGCCCCGCCGGGCAAACCGCGCCACCGCCGCCGCATCGGGCCAGGACGCGATGGGCTCTCCGGGGTCCGCGCCATCCCGGGGCCTTTCCCGGGTCTCGGCGGCGCGGGTCTCGCAGGCCCGGAGCAGGGCCCGGGGGACCAGCTCCGCGGCCACCGCGCAGGCGGCCAGGATGAGCTGGTGCAGGCGAACGAAGCGCCGCGCGTCCAGGGCCTGCTGCGCCACGATGCCCCCGGCGTCGAGCCGGGGCGTCATCCAATGCACCGTCACCCCCGCGCCCTCCCCCGCGAGCATGGCATAGAACAGCGGTTCGCGGCCGCGGTGGCGCGGCAGCAGTGAGAAGTGCAGGTTCAGGCAGCCTCGCCGCGGGAGGGCCAGCAGCTTCGGGCCGGCGCGCTGCGAGAAGGCGCCCAGCACAAGGTCCGGCGCGAGCGCGCGCAGTTCGGAAAGGAAGCCGGGGTGGTTCACGTCGCCGTCCGGTGGCAGAAGCAGCGGCAGGCCGCGGGCCCGGACGGCGGTGGCGACCGAATGGGGGCGGCCCCAGCCGAGACGGAAGGCGGCGTCGGCCGCGCGGGCGAGCGCCGCTCGGGCGGCGAAGCGGGCCGCGGCCGGCAGGCCGTAGTAGCGCGTGCGGCGCAGCACGACCGGCAGGAACCCCCGCGCCCGCCCCGGATTGAAATCGCGGGCGGTGAAGGGGCTCAGGCAACCGACCCCGACCACCTCCAGGCGCGCGTCCCACAGCAGCGGCGCCAGCCAGCGGTGGGTGTACAGGCCGTCGTCGATGACGACGGGGCAGATCCGGGGCCGGCCGTTCATCGGCGAATCCCGAAATGAAGCATGGACAGGACCTCGAGCGCGGAGCGCCAGTCGCGCGCCAGCACCCGCGACAGCTCGGCCCAGCCCGCGTAGCCGCAGGCGCGGCACACCCGCTCGTCGCCCCGGGCGCGGCAACAGGAGTAGATGCTGCGACAGTCCGAGACCACGCTCAGATCGAGCGGACGCGCCCAGTCGTTGCGCTCCAACGCCTCCAGGCCACCCCAGGTGTTGAGGATCGGATAGCCGAGGTGCTTCAGCGCCCGCGCCTGCCGCACCAGCTCGGCGCGCTCATCCTGCCGCAGTGCCAGCGACTCGACGCCGGGGTAGGGGATGTGAAAGTTGACCAGCACGCCGCGCAGGCGCGGGTTCGCCCGCACCAGCTCGGCCAGGGGCAGGAGCGCGCCCTGGTTCAGGCGGTTGAAGGTCGCGTTGGCGAAGAGATTGGGGTGCGGGCTGGCCTCGATCTGGGCCAGCACCCGGGCGAACGAGCCGCAGCGGATGCGATCGTGCGCCAGGGCGTCGCCCTCGAGCGAGATCGAGAACGAGTCCGGCCGGGCCGCGAGCGGCAGCGTCCCGTTGGTGCACACCGCCACGTGAAAGAAGCCCACGCGCCGGGCTTCGCTGACGACGTCGTCGAGCCGGCGGTCGCCGTCTCGCCAGGTGAACGGCTCGCCGCCCTGGATGTAGAGATACCGCGCGCCCAGGCCGAAGAGCTGGCGCAGCGCCCGGCGCACCTGTTCGTAGGAGGCGTGGCCCTGGCCGGTGTTGCTGCGCCAGCAGTGGGCGCAGGCGAGGTTGCAGACGTCCGTCACCGACAGCCCGGCGATGAGCGGCGGCTGCCGGCCCCGCAGCAGCTCCCAGGCGACCCGGCCGAGATAGGCTCCCCGGCGCAACAACGGTAGCATCACAGGCGCACCTCTCGGGGCCAGGCCTCCCGGCGGCAGCGCCCCCAGAGGCGATCGATGTAGTTGAGCGAATATTCGTTTTGCAGTCGGTGGATCCAGTATGCCGCCGCCTCGGTCACCCGGTAGGCGCCGTCGCTTGGCACGAGCAGCCGGGCCGCGAGCAAGGCCCGGAGCAAGCCCCCGTACTCGTCCTCGAGCGCGCACCCGAACAGATCGGCGAACTCGGCGCGGGGCAGCTTCATCTCGTAGGCCCGCCAGTAGAGCCAGTAGGTCATCTCCAATCTCCGGTCGACCGGAAGCACCAGCGCCACCGGGGAGCGTTCGGGCAGGGCCGCGGCGTACTCCTCGACCGAGAAGGTGTTCACCGCGAACTGCCGCCCGGTCATGGAGGCCGCCGACGGCCCGAAGCCCAGGTAGTGATGGCGCGTGATGGAGGAGAACTTCTTCTTTTTCGGCCGCAAAAACGACCACACCGCGCACTGCTCGAGCCCGGCCGCCGTCGCCTTGCGGCGAATGAGCCCCAGCATGGCGCGGATGCGATCCCCCGGCGGCCGGTGGATGCCACGGCCCCCGATGCGCTCGCCGTACTCGGTGTACGGGAAACCGAAGATGGGATAGGTCGAGATCTGGTCGACGCCGGCGCCGAGCACCCAGTCGAGATCGGCGCCGAGTTCCGCCACGCTCTGGCCGGGGAGGGCGAACATCAGGTCGGCGTTCACGGCCTCGAATCCAGCCGCGACCGCCCGCCGGACCGCGTCCCGCGCTGCCGCCGCGTCGTGGTGCCGGCCGATGGCCGCGAGCAGGCGGTCGCTCACCGTTTCGATTCCGAGCGAGAGCATGGTCACGCCGGCGCGGCGCAGCAGCTCCAGGCACTCAGGGTTCATGGCGGTGGGATGCACTTCGACGCAGACGTCGCCGGCTTTGCCGAACACCCCTTGCAGGTGATCGAGCAGCCGGACCAGCCCCCCGGGCTCGACGGTCGGTGTTCCCCCGCCCACGTACAGCGAGACGATGGGCGGCCAGTCCCGGCGCGCCCCGGCCACCCGATCGATCTCCTGGTGCACCGCCTTTTCATAGCGCCGGTAGAGCGCTTCGTCGTAGAGCACCCGGTTGTAGGGACAATACGGACACAGCTCGCGGCAAAACGGCACGTGCAGGTACAACCCCAGGCGCGTCAAGCGTGGCGGGATCTCTAGCTCGCCCGGCCGCATCACGGGCGAGGCGAAGCGACCGGTGAGCAGGCGGCGCAGCAGCGGCTTCCAGAGCTGCTTGGCCGGGGCGAAGCCGAACAACACATCGTCAATGGCCGGAGACATCGGCCATTCATCCAAGCATGGCGGTCGGGTGCGGTCAAGGGACTCAGCGGCGGCTGCTCAGGATCGAGCGCTGGCCCGCGGCGACTCGAAGTCCTGCCCTTTCGCGCTCAGGCGCTCGCGGCCGGAGGTTCGTCCGGCAGCGCCGGCAGCAGCACGGTGAAGGTGCTGCCCTGGCCGAGCACGCTCTCGGCCCGGATCTCGCCGCCGTACAGATCGACGATGCGCTTGCACAGGGAAAGGCCCAGGCCGGTGCCCTCGGTGCGCAGCTCCTTGGCGTTCGGCGCCCGGTAGAACTCCTCGAAGATTCGAGGGAGCGCCTCGGGCGGGATGCCGATGCCGGTGTCGGCCACCGCCACCCGGGCCATATCATGAGCGCGCTCGAGGCGCACCATCACCGCCCCGTCCACGCGGCAGTACTTCACCGCGTTCTCGATCAGGTTGCCAAACAGCCGCTCCATGTCCTCCGGCAGGGCCTTCACCCGCAGCCTGGGCGCGCCCAGCGAAAGGTCGATGCGGATGCCGCGGGTGCGGGCGTCCGGTTGGTGGATCTCCCGCAGGCGTTCGAGCAGCGCCCCCAGGTCCACCGGCGCGGCGTTCTTCTCGGGCAGGCGGTTCTGGATGGCGCCCAGGGCCAGCAGATCGCGGATCAGCGCCTGCAGCGACTCGGCGCGGAGGGCGGCCCGTTGCAACACGTGGAGCTGCTGCTCGGAAAGTTCGCCCGCGTAGCCCTGGGTCAGCAGGGAGAGCTGCGACTGGATGGCCGCCAGCGGCGCCTTGAGGTCGTGGCTCACGGTGAAGATGAAGCGGGACTTGGCCCGCTCGAGGAGCTCGAGCTCCTTGAAGGTCCGGGCGTTGCGGATGGCCACCGCGCCCTGGGCCGCCAGGGCCATGAGGAAGTCGATCTCCTCGTCGGAGAAGCAGCGCTCCTCGGCGGAGTACAGGCGCAGCACGCCGATGACCTGCTCCTGGGCGCGCAGGGGCACGCTCAGGATGGAGCGGATGCCCTCACGCTTGGCCTCCTCGGGGTACTGCAGCTCGCCGTCGGTGGCGACGTCGCGGATACACACCGCCTCGCCCGACAGCACCCGCCGGTCCAGCCCGCGCCCGGCGTCGATGGGGCCCTTGTTCAGGTAGGCGGGGGAGAGGCCGAACGACGCTTCCATGCGGAGCTGCCGCAGGCTCTCGTCCAGCAGGCGCACCGAACAGCCCTTGGCGTTCATGACCTCGGTGGCCTGGCGGGTGATGGTGGAGAGCACCCGGTCGAGGTCGATGGAGGAGGACACCGCCTGGGCCACCTCGTTCAGGATGCGCATCTTCTCGAAATCCCGCTCTTGCCTCTGCCGGAGGTAGGCCAGCTCGCGGGTGCGGCGGGCGAGCTGGCGGGTGATGGCCGTGGCCAGGAAGGCTGCCACCAGCACGGTCGCCGCGAAGGACCCCAGCAGGATGAGGAGGTTGAGCCAGGGGGCGTCGGCGGGATCGCCCAGGATGTCGATACCCTGGTGGGGCAGCACGCCGGCGTGCTCCAGCAGGGCCATCAGGCTGACCAGACCGATGCTGGCCGCCACCTGCAAGAAGGCGAAGCCGCTCTTGAGCAGGATGCTGGCGATGATGACGTGGAACAGAAAGAAGAACAGCGCCGGGCTCTCGAGGCCGCCGGTGAAGTACACGATCAGGGTGAGCGAGACCAGATCGGTCAGGATCTGGAGGGTGGCGAAACGGCCGAAGACCACCGGGGGCGCCGAGATGCGCTGGCGCAGCACCCGCAGCACGGCGTAGAACACCGCGTTGTAGCCGAGGATGGCCGCGCCGATCCCGAGCAGCACGCCCGTCGGCAGATCCAGGGAGAGCGCCGGCCGGGCTAGCAGCGTGAGCAGCAGCACCGCCCCGGCGGCCACCCAGCGCAGGCGCACCAGCCAGGCCACCCGGTCCACCAGCTCCTGCTCCAAAGGGAGCGGAAGAATCCGCACCGCCCGGCGGCTCAAGGATGAGAACGGGCCGGGCATGCGTCCCCCGAGCGTTTCAGGCCGCGGGTGCTACTTCTTGTCGGTCTTGTCGGTGGTGGTGGCCGGGGCGGCGGGTTTGGTGGCGTCGGCTTCCTTGGCGGGCTTCGTCTTGGCGGAGCCCGGCCGCTTCCCACCGTGGGCGTAGTCGGTGACGTACCAGCCGGTCCCCTTGAGGTGGAAGCTCGACTGCGAGATGAGCTTGCGCACCGGCTTGCCGCACTTGAGGCACTTCTTCTGGGGTTTGTCGGAGAAAGACTGGATGAGCTCGAATTCGTGTCCGCAGGCGTCGCAGTGGTACTCGTAGATCGGCATGGAATCCAACCTCCCGTCTTGGCTGGCGAAATATAAACCCAGGCCCAGTCTCTGTCAAGCGAATCGGTTGCCGGGGAGTGTTGGACGGGGCTCAGCCCGCGGTGGAGGTCGGGT
This sequence comes from uncultured Myxococcales bacterium, assembly GCA_964561025.1. Classification (GTDB taxonomy): domain Bacteria; phylum Myxococcota; class B64-G9; order B64-G9; family B64-G9; genus JAAZNF01. The sequence continues at coordinate 12,990 of CAZLNM010000098.1, read as the reverse complement.
GCCCGCAGCCGGAACAGAACGAGAAGTGGGCGAAGCCGCGCTCACCGCAGCGGGAGCACTTTTCGAACAGCCGCATGCCGCAGTGGGGGCAGAAGTCCGGCGCCTCGCTCTGCGCCACCGCCTCCGAGATGGCCTTGGCGGCCGGGCGCCACTTGGCGAGCAGGAAGTCCTTCTCGCAGGCCGGGCAGCGGTGTTGCTGGAAGGCCTTGAAGGCGTTCTCCTTGCCGATCTTCTTGGCGCGCTCTTGCGCCGACTGGGCCAGCTCGGCCTTCCATTTCTCGGCGAGCCTGGTCAGGCTGCGCACGAGGTACCAGCCGACGAGCAGCGTGAGCAGGATTCCCACCGCGTAGCGCACGTAGCCGCCGTAGCTCGGCAGGTACGGCACCAGCCCCACGAAGAACTGGTACAGGGCGAACAGGATGAAGCCCCACACCAGCGGCCAGTAGGCGCTCTTGCGCTTTCTGAAAAACAGATACAAGCCGAAGGCCAAAATCGGCCCCACCACCGCAAGGCGGATGAGGAACACCTTGAGATCGTAGAGGCGCTCGGCGGCCTGGAAGCGTTCCTGCTGGGCGGCGCGGATCACGCCGAGCTTGGCGTCGAGATCGGCGGCCCGCCGGTTGAATTCCTCCCGCGCCGAGGCGAGCGCGCTCACCTTGAGGCGGGCTTCCTCGCGCTGGGCGCGCAGGCGCTCCAGGACCTGGAGTTTGGCGCGCACCTCCGGGTCCTCCTCCGGGGAGCCGATGATCTTGCGTGCCTTGAGCCAGTTCTCGTATGACTCCTGCTCGGAGTCGAGCCGGCGCTGGAGCACGCCCACCGCCTCCTCGGCGGCGTCCACCGTCTTCTCGTGGCGCTGCCGCTCCTCGGCGAGGCGGTTCTGGTCGGCCAGCAGCGGGCGCAGGGCCTCGGCGTCCTCGAAGGCTGCGTACTCCGGCGCCTGGTACCAGCCCTCCAGATCGGAGAGGACCTTGTCGCCCAGGCCCCCCAGAAAGACGGCCAGGGTCGCCGCGATGGCGAACAGCACGAGCTTCATGAGCCAGGTCACCCGCTTGCGCAAACCCGAGGTCGCGGTCATGGAGTCTCCTTTGAAAAGAACTACTTACCTGCCCGTGGCTCGTCCGCCACGTCGTCCTCGCCGCGGTCGAGGCCGCCATCCCACAGGTACTTCTTCGTCTCGCGCACCACCACGCCGCTGAGGAGCAGGAGCGCGACCAGGTTGGGCAGGGCCATGAAGGCGTTGGCGATGTCGGCGAAGGCCCACACCGCCTGGAGCGTTCCCAGCGAGCCCACGAACACCGCCGCCACCCACAGGAGCCGGTAGGGCAGGATGGCGCGAACGCCGAACAGGTACTCCGCGGCCTTCTCGCCGTAGTACTCCCAGCCCAGGATGGTGGAGAACACGAAGGTGAGCAGGGCGAAGGTGAGCCCGAGCGGCCCCAGGGTATGGAGGTGCCCGAAGGCCGCGCGGGTGAGCTCGGCGCCGGCCAGGCCCTTCTCCCACTCGCCGGAGCTCACCAGCACGAGACCGGTCACCAGGCACACCACCACGGTGTCCCAGAAGGTTCCGGTGGAGGACACCAGCGCCTGGCGCACCGGGTTCTTGGTCCGGGCCGCCGCGGCCACGATGGGGGCGGAGCCAAGCCCCGACTCGTTGGAGAAGAGCCCGCGGGCGATGCCGAAACGCACCGCCTCCTTCACCCCCGCGCCGGCGAAGCCCCCGATGGCGGCCTGGCCCGAGAAGGCGGACGTGAGGATGAGCTCGATCGCGCGCGGGATGGCCGAAAGATCGCTTGCCAGCAGGGCCAGGCAGCACAGCAGGTATCCCAACGCCATGATGGGCACCAACCAGGCGCAGGCCCGGGCGATCCAGCGGATGCCGCCCAGGATCACCACCCCGGTCAGCACGGCCAGCACGGCGCCGCAGGCGGCCGGGGGCAGCGAGATCTCCTGGCTCAGCATGTCGCTCACCGAGTGGGCCTGGACCATGTTGCCGATGCCGAAGGCCGCGATGGCGGTGAACACCGCGAACAGCACGCCCAGCCAGCGTTGCCCCAGGCCGCGCTCGAGCGCGTACATGGGCCCACCGGCCATCTCGCCCCGCGAATTCTGCACCCGGTACTTCACCGCCAGCACCGCCTCGGCGTACTTGGTGGCGATGCCGAACACCCCGGTCAGCCACATCCACAGGACCGCCCCGGGGCCGCCGAAGCCGATGGCGGTGGCCACCCCCACGATGTTGCCGGTGCCGATGGTGGCGGCCAGCGCGGTCATGAGGGCCCCGAAGTGCGAAACGTCGCCCTTGCCCTCCGGGCCGCGCGAGAAGGAGAGGCGGATGGCCTTGCCGAGGTAGCGCTGGATGAAGCGCAGGCGCACGGTGAGGAACAGGTGCGTGCCGAAGAGCAACACGATCATGGGCACGCCCCAGATAAAATCGCCGACCGACGAGAGCACCTTCTCGAGCTGCTCCATGCAAAGACCTCCCGCGCGGTCTGAGCTTATCGAAATCCCAGGACCGTTCAAGGGTTACAGCATGGCCAGCACGGCCCCGGCCACGCCGAGACCGACGGCCAACGTGCGGCGCCAGTGCAGCCGCTCGCGGAGGAAGGCCGCGGCCAGCAGCACCATGAAGATGACGGAGAGCTGGTTGAGCAACGAGGCGATGGTGGCGTAGGTGTGTTTGACCCCCAGGATCCAGAAGAACATGGCCACGTAGGTCCCCACGAAGGCCGCGGCGCCGAGCAGGAGCCAGTGCCGCCCGGGCGTGAAGGCGCGGCGCAGGGCCGTCCGTTGCGAGGGCCACAGCGCCTGCGGAATCACCAGCGCCGTCCCGGCCAGGAGCCGCACCGCGGTCGCCCACCAGGGGTCCACGCGGTCGAGCGCGGGCTTGGCGAGCACGATGCCGATGGCGGCGAGCAGGAGGGCCAGCGCGCCGAGCACGATCCCCGAGAGCAGTTGGCCGCGTTCGATCGGCTCCCGCCTGGGCTCCCAGGCGCCCAGCCACACGGCCGGAACCACCAGCAGCAAGGCAAAAAGCAACGTGACCTTGACGGGTTCCGAAAGAAACAGAAACGAGCACAACGCGACAAGCGGCGCGTACAGGCAGTCCACCACGGCGAAGCGGCTCGCGCCCAGCCGGTTGAGGCTGGCAAAGAACATGGTGTCGGAGATGCCGATGCCGATGGCGCCCGAGACGAGCAGCCGTAAAAGATCGTCCTCGCTGGCCTGGCCGGTCCAGGAAATTCCCAAAAGCAGCAAAGTCGCGCCGAACAGCACGAGGCCGAAGAGGTTCTTCCACAGGTTGAGAATGAGCGGCGGGGTGGTGGCGCCGCTCTTTCGAAACAGGATGACGGCCACGGCCCAGAAGAAGGCGCACAGGATGGACGAAAGCTCGCCGAGGCCGAAGGATAGGCTCACGGGCGACCAGCTACCAGAATCACCCGGTCCCCGCAAGGAGAAACCCTGGCACCTCACCCCGCCATCGTTGGGAGTCGAGGAGGGGACCGATAAAATGGTTTCCTAGGGCTACGAATTCATTTTGTTTTTTTGATTTTCCGGGGGGCGCTTGAAAACCCTTACGAGCAACCAGATGAGTCCGCCCAGGAAGAACCACAGTACGAAGCTGGCGGCGAAGGCCAGCTGCACCACGGCGCATCCCTCCCGCAGCATCGAGACCGGCGGAAGATCGGCGAGTGACTCCTGTGTGAGCATGGTGTCCTTGGTGGCGAAAAGACCCTTGTCTGCGAGGAGCCTCGCCTGATCATCGACCGACTGGTCGACTTCCACACGCAGGCGCTCGCCGGTGGCACGATTGTAGGCGATGGTGAGGATGAAGTCGCGCGACTCGGGTCGGCCTTGGCGGGCCTCGGTGTTGCGGGTCTCGTCCCTGGGCGCGCGGAAGAACCAGTCCCCCTTGCGGAAGGCGGCAATGCCGATATAGCCCGCTTTCCGCCTCTCTCCGCACAACCAACACAGGATCGGAACGCCCTCCTTGAGCTTCAGGATGCTTCCGTGGAGTTGCTGGCCGCCTTTGTCGATCATCAGGCCGACGTCCTGGCCGAGATCCACCACCGGAAAATCGTATTTGCGGTTGAAGTCGATGGTGGGCCGCTTGCCATACCGGTTGGGGAAGGTGATGCTCTGCGCGCCCGAGAAGTAAGCGATGGTCGTGAGCAGCCACACGATACCGATGATCACGAATACACCGGCGAACCAGTGGCGTGAAAACAGCCGTCGCAGTCGGTCCATCGGCACCTCCGGGGCTGTAGAGGACGTAGCATGATATACGGAAAAGGTCGGTGCGTGTTGCCTTTAATAATCACCGGAATCACCGGGGCCTGTCCCCATGAAAAAGCTTTATATTTCAAGGTGAAAACCCGAGGATTTGTCCCCGGATTTTCTCTTTCTAGTTGTGCTTTTTTCGAGGATCGGTCCCTTACAGCTTCTCCCATCGGACCCCATCCTGGGTTCGGTAGATCCTCACGGTGACTTCCTTTTGGCCGGCCAGGTCCTCGTCCGCTGCCCGCAAGGCGCGAAAGTCGGTTGCTTGCAGGAATTCTCCGAGGAGTTCGATGACCCCTTCCGCGGCGGGGTTAGGATCCTTCTCCTGCATCAGCTCTTCTGCGAGCCTCTTGTGGACGTGGCGTGTGGTGGTCTCGATGCAGCCGCGCAGGCCGAGCCGCAGCACCGCCTCTTCGCGGGAAAGCCGAATTGTTTCGGATAGGTAGAAGCGATCGTCGGCCACCTCGCGGGCGTTTTTTGTCTTGTCGAACCAGCCGGAGCTTGCGTCGGGGAAGGCGTCCGCCCGGGGGATGTAGGGCTTGATGTCGAGCAGCGGCGTCCCATCGATGATGTCGAGGCCCTCGACCACCAGACGGTTCTTCTCCCGGGAGACGAGCCGCACGGCCGAGAGCCCGATGGGGTTGGGACGGGAGGGGGAGCGCGTGGCGAACAGGCCGCGCTCGACCACGTCGCGGTAGGGGACGACCTTGGGGCGCCAGGGCCGGGCGCGATGGACCCAGAAGACGAGCCAGATCCAGTCGAAGCCTTCGATGTCGTCCAGGGCCTCGGTGTAGGCCTCGTCGAGGATGACCTCGCCGCGCTCGCGCTTTCCGAAGCCCGGCTGGACCGGGGTCCCCTTGGGCTCCTTGTAGGGCGAGCGGATGACGCCGATGGGCCGCAGGCGAAGTTCGTTTTCCATGCCGGTTATCCTTTGAGAGGCAGTGCGCAAAAGAGCTCGAGCGCCGATCGCAGCATGGCGCGTTTCTCTGCCGGGGTGGCGTAGGGTTCGCGTGACAGCTCGAGCTGGACCCAGGGGAGTTCGCGAGCGTGCCGGCGGATGGTGTAGCCGCCGCGAAAGGGGTCGTTCTTCGCCACCGGAATGCCGAAGGCCTGCTCCAGACAGCGACGCAGCGCCGAGAATGTCTCCACCGGGCAGGTCGCGCCCGCGTCCGAGAGGCAGATGCGCGGCCGCGGCCGCGAGGTCTTGGGTGGCCGGCCGCGCTTTTCGGGGGTGCGCTCGGACATGGTGTGGCAGTCGATGCCCAGGATGGCGCGCCCCGAAAGCTCCGTGAGCATGGCGTGGTAGGGCCGGTGGTATCGCTCGAGAAGCTGCTCGCGGAGCGGTTCAGAAAGCCCGCCCTGGTAGATGGGCAGGCCCTTGCGGCGGGTGATAAGTTTCAGCGCGCCGTCCGGGCCGAGATCGTCCTCGGCGCGGTTCACATCCACGATGCAGCGCGCCACCGGGCAGCGCACCAGCGCCGCCACCCGCTCCGAAAGCGAGTAGATCTCGGCCGCGTCCTCGTCGCTGTCGGCGGCGATCTCCGCGAGGCCGAGCCGGCAGATGGCGCGGACCTCGGGCGGGATCTCGAGCCCGGCGTGGGGCAGGGCGAGGAGCAGAGGGAGTGGGCCGGCGGCCATGCCGAGGAGAGTAGCGCCGGCTCATCCACCGATGCAATCGAGGAATTTTGCAGAATCAGAACGAGGGACACCGAATCAATCGCCTACGTTTTGGCGACCAGCGCGCCCCGGCCCCGGACCTTGCCGGAAAAAGGCAAGCGGGAAAACCCCGCCTCCTGCGCGAGGGAAAGGCTCTTTGAAAAATCCGCCTCCGAGACATGCCCGCGCGGTTCGGTCACGAGGAGTTTTCCCCCGGGTTTCAAGGCCGCGAAGATCTCGCGGAAGAACAGCCCGGCGTCCGGCACCTCGTGGACCACGTACAGCGCCACGGCGAGGTCGATCTTGCCGGCCAGATCGCCGATCCCCAGGCTGGCGCCGGAGGCGAGGCGCAGCTCCATCCGGCCGAGAAGCCCGGCCTTTCGGGCGCGTTTTTCGAGGACCGAGAGCATCTTGGGTTGGATGTCCACCGCCACCAGCCGGCCCTGCGGGCCCACCCGCCGGGCCAGCTCGAGAGAGTAGTAGCCCATCCCCGGTCCGGGCTCGAGGACCGTCATTCCCTCCTGGACGAGGGGTCCGAACAGACCGGCCGGGTCGTCGAACACCTTCCGCAGCGGGTTCAACAGCCAGTAGCCCAGAATCGGTGGACAGACGTGCGCGGCCATGTTCATCTCTCCTCTGGCGCGATTCCCAAAACCCGGCCGGAAAACCTCACTCGTCTTTCCATGGCGCCGGCGCGCCGTCCTCCCACAGCGCGCGCAGCTTCTTGTAGCCGGCGCGGCTCACGGGCAGGCGCGTGCCGTCCTTGAGCACGGCCATCTTGTCGTCCTTGCTGTAGGGGTGGATCTGCGCGATGCGGCTCACCGCCACGATGCTGCCGCGGTGGATGCGCACGAAGTGCCGGGGATCGAGCGCCGCCTCCAGGCTGGCGATGGTCTGGTTCTTGAGGAGGACCTTCCCCTGGGTGTGCAGCGCCACGAAGTCCTGCTGGGCCTCGATGAAGTCGATCTTTTCGCAGGGGACCAGGACGATGTCCGGCCCGTCCTTCACCACCAGCCGCTCCAGGTACCCGCCCGGCTTGGCCCGCGCCGCGATGGAGAGGATCTCCGCAGCGGGCCGGCCGATGCGGGCGCGCGCGCGCTCCAGGGCCTTTCGCAGCCGCTCGGCCGAGAAGGGTTTCAGCAGGTAGTCCACCGCCGCGACCTCGAAGGCCCGCAGCGCGTGCTCGTCGTGGGCGGTCACGAAGATCACCGGCACTCCGGGCCCGAGCAGCTCGCACACCTCGAACCCGTCGAGCTTGGGCATCTGGATGTCGAGAAACACCAGATCGGGCTTGTGCTCGGCGGTCGCCTTCACGGCCGCGAAGCCGTTGGGGCATTCGCTGACGATCTCCACCCCACCGACCTCGGCGAGCCGGCGGCGCAGGAAGGCACGCGCCGGCTCCTCGTCGTCGACGATCAGCACGCGCAGCGGTGCCGCGTTCGCGCTCATGCGCCCTCCGTGTGGGGAAGCCACAGCGAGGATGTGAAGCGGTCGCCCCGGGCGGTCACGCGCAGCCAGGCCTCGTCGCCGGCGAAGGCCCGCAGGCGCTGCTCGGTGAGCCGGAGCCCCATCCCGGCGGGCCGGGAGGGCGCGGCCTCCGGGTCGAAGCGGTTCTCCACCGAAAGCGACAACCCGCCCTGCTCCCGCCGGGCGGCCAGTTTCACGAACCCGCCCTCCAGGAGCTGGGAGACGCCGTGCTTGATGGCGTTTTCCACGAGCGGCTGCAGTAACAGCGGCGGCAGGCGGGCGGCGCGGCACTCTTCGGGGATGTCCTCCTCGACCGCGAGCCGCTCGCCGAAGCGGATCTTCTCGATGGCCAGGTACTGGCGCGCCAGCGTCATCTCCTCCTCGAGGCTCACCGCCGCCCGACCCCCGTGCTGGAGCGCCGAGCGCAGGAACTCGGCCAGGAGGATGCACATGTCGCGGGCCCGCGCCGGGTCCTCCTCCAGCAGCGAGGCCAGGGCGGTCAGCGAGTTGAACAGGAAGTGGGGGTTGAGCTGGGCGCGCAGGGCGCGCACCTCGGCGTCGCGTTTCAACAAGGCGCTCTGATGGGCGGCCTGCTCGGCCAGGCGGGTCTCTTCCAGCGAAAGCAGGAGGTAGTGGAACCCCACCGACACCAGGTACAGGAGCACGCCGCTGCCGAACCACACCAGCCCCACGCCCAGCCAGTCGCGCGCCGGCGTGTTCCAGCCCTCGTCGAGGAGCCAGGCCACCGCCGTCCACAGGGCGCTCACCAGCAGCGCCGCCAGGATGTGCGTGAGCAGCCAGCGCGAGAGCCGCTCCCGCCGGAGCGGCAGCACCCGGCACAGGTAGCGCGCCGAGTAGCACAGCCAGGCGTACAGCAGGCACAGCCCGAAGACCCAGGGCGCGCTCTGCAAGAACCCTCGCCCGCCCACCAGCGAGAGCGCCACCCACAGGCCGGCGCTGGCCGGGATCCAGGCCAAAAAGAAGCCGCGCCGCGCTCGCTGGAGCCAGCGGTCGTCCATCAGTTCTTGATCTCCACGCCGCCGAACAGGGCGGTGCCCCGGACCACCAGGCGGACCGGGGCGGCCTCCTCGATGGGCGGGCGGGTCTTGTTCTCGATCGAGCCCAGCAGGGCCGCGCCGTCGGCCTGGACGTTCCACGATTCGGGGACGCGGATCTCGACGCCGCCGAAGACGGCGGTGGCCTGCAGCTCCACCGTGCCCGGGGGAAGCTCGGCCTGGCGCAGATCCAGGTTGTAGCCCCCGAAGATGGCCGTCACCGTGCCGCCCCGGAACCCGTGCCCGGCAAAGCGCCGATCTCGGCCCGAGAAGAACACCAGCTCCTCGAGCGGCACGCTGGCGTCGCGGGGGGCATCATCGGGCTTGGCGCCAGTGGCGTCCGCGGGAGCCGGTGCGCCCTCGATGGCGGCCGATGGCTCCGCAACCTCTCTGGGCGGCTCGCCGCCGCCCGGGGATCCGGCGGAGGCGGGGCGGGTCTTGAGCGACGAGCGGAACAGGTGCAGTCCGGCCAGGATGAGCAGAAGCGGCCAGACGATCTTTCCCCGGAGGTGCAGCCATCCCAGGGTGTGAAGCTGCACGAGCACGCCCGCGACGATGATGACCACCGGCCACAGCAGGCCAGGCCTCCTCCCCGGGCGGAAGGCGTGGGCCAGCAGGATCAGGGCGGCCAGCGTCGGCCACAGCCTGAGCACCCACTCGGCGTCGCCGATCTCGAAGGCCTCCAGCAAGAAGGCGGTTCCCACGAACACCAGCACAAGCCCCAGCCAGACCCGGAACACGCCCTTCGGATGGTTTTTCACGGGCATCACCTCATTGATCTCCAAAAGACCCGGCGCATCAAGGGTCTTGTTTCTCCACGAGTGAGGTCGTTCCGGGCGCGGGCGCCTCGGCCGGAGGCGCGGGCGACTCCGGCGTGAGCGGTTGAGGTGCCGCGGCGGGCGCCTCCTGAGAGATCTCGATGGCGCCCACTCCACCGTGGACGACCAGGTCCACCCGATCGGCGGCGCCGCCGAACCCGCTCGATTGGTAGATGTCGCCTTGCCGCTCGAAGTCGCCGTTCACTTCCAACCTTCCGAGCCCCACCGAGGTCTGGATGCGCGCGGCCAGCCCCGCCGGGATGTGGATCACGATGGCGCCCACCCCGCCGTGGATCTCGGCCCGCAGCCGCCCGCGGGAGGGCAGGGTGACCTCGGTCAGGCCGACGCCGGAATCGATCCACAAGCGCTCGATCGACAACCGCCGCAGATCGAGCCTGCTCTCTCCCACGCCGGCGTCCACCCGCAGCTCGATCGGGACTACCGGCGAGAGCTTGAGATCCCAGCTCGGCTCTTCCGCCGACACCAGGTGCCCCAGCCAGCCGCGGCGGCGCTGGGCAAGCTTCACCACCGCCCGGTCGCCCTCGCGCCGCTCGTCGCGCATGAGCCGCTCCCGCTCCCGCAGGCGCACACTCCCGGAGAGCAGCGGCCCGTCGTAGGGCGCCGCCGAGAGGTGCAGGCGCGCGATGCGCGGCGAGAGCTCGACGAGCGCCCGTCCGGCCCCGGGGGCGGCCACCTCGACGGCCTCATTTCGCATGTCCGCCGAGCTTTCCGGAAAGCCGATCGCCAGCGCGGCCATGCCCAGGAGCAGCGCGGTCACCAGGAGGCCGGAGAGCCAGCGCCGCTGCTTTCCCACCACCAGATCGAGCCCCAGGGCGATGAGCAGCACCGGCCACAGCCGCCACAGGCTCTCGCCGATCCCCCAGGGCCAGATGCCCAGGTTCGAGAGCAGCAAGATGATCCCCAAACCGAGGATGCAGGCGGCGACGATCATGACCGGCCTCCGCGAAGGTGGCGCCAGAACAGCAGGCCGCCCGCCAGGATCAGCACCACCGGCCACCACACGCGGGCGCGCAGGAACCAGGGCCAGTCGATGTCGAGGTTGTGCAGCAAGGCCCAGGCGCCCAGCGCCATCAAGATGCACCCCAGCACGAAGGCCCCGTGTTGGCGCGCGCCGCTCCCGACCTGCTGCACGCCGGCCGCCACCCGGCTGCCCACCCGCTGCGCCTTCTCGGCCAGCTCGCGGGCGCCGTGCTCAACCGTCTGGGCGGGCGGCTCGGCCTCGCGACCCTCGGACGGGATGAGCACCGAGAGCAAGAGGTACAGCACCACGCCGACGCCGCTCGCCAGCCCCAGGATCAAAAAGCCGATGCGCACCCAGGTGGCGTCCACGTCGAAGTGCTGCGCCAGCCCGCCGCACACGCCGCTGATGATCCGGTTGCTCTTGCTCCGCACCAGCCTTCCTCGGCCTTCCATGGTCTGCTCCTTGGTCGATTCCATTTTCATTCCCTCCGGGGGCGCGGTTTTCCGGCCCACGGGCGGGAGGATACCGTCCGGCGGGAGAGCGCGCACCCCAAATTCGACGAGTGGCGGTTTTGCGCCAGCGAACGGCGAGCCCGGGCGGTCGCTGGCGAGCTTGCCATCGGCGCGGCGGCTGTACTAGATTTCCAACGAACCTTGACCGGGGAGAAAGCCCAGGAGGTGCCATGCGAGCGTTCGTCCTGTTGGGTGTGTTGCTGCTGCCGGCCGGCCTGTGGTCCCAGACCCCCGCCCAGCCCGCCAAACCCGCGCAACCCGCGCCCGCGGCGGGAGCGGCAGACAAGAAGGCCGAGGAGCCCGCCAAGCCCGAACCGCCGAAGCCCGTCCCGCCCAAGCCCGAGAGCCGGGTCGTCCAGCTCAAGGACAAGGGCCTGCTCTTCAACGTGCGGCTACGCCCGGGCGCGCCCGATCCCGGGCAGGTGGTCGAGGTGTTCATCGAGATGAACGAGGTGCCGCCGGTGCCCGACCCGGTGTACGGCGAGCAGATCCCCATCAAGGACGCCCAGATCACGGTCGAGGTCACCGACGCCGACGGCGCCGGCTACACCACGGCCTACCGGGTGCACCCGCTCCAGGACGCCGGCAGCTACGGCATGCACTTCACCCCGGCGCGAAAGGACAACTACCGGCTCACGCTCAAGGGAAAGCACAAGACCGGCCGCTACGAGGTGGGGACGCGCGTGCCGGTGGGGATCTGGCCGTTTGCCAACGTGGACGAGAAGGGCCGCGTCAAGGAGGAGGCCCCGGTGGCGGATTCGGGACGGCTGCCGGCCGTGCCCGCCGGGATGAAGGGGCCGGCGCAGCCGGCCGCCACCAGCGCGGCGCCCTCGGTGCGCTCGCCGCTGCAGGCGGCGTCTCCCATGAAGCTCGCCATGCGCGCCCTGGGTCAGGCCTGGGCCGACGGCATGGCCGCCATGTACGCGGGAAGAAAGCCCGACCTCAAGCAGGCGGCCTTCTTGGCCGAGCCGTTCCGCGCCTTGGCGGAGAAGACGGCCGGGTTGGGCTCCGGCGAGTTCGCCGACCTCATGCAGCAGACGGCGCAGGCCATCGGTGACTTCGAGCGCGCGGCCAAGGCCGGCAAGGAGCGGGAGGCGCTGGAGGCCTTCGAGCGGGTCGGCGTGCACCACTGCACCCGCTGCCATTTCAAGGGGCGCTGGCGCATCATCGACGACGTGCTCAAGTTCCCCGGGGCCTTGCCCTGAAGGGCGAACAGGAGATCAAGATGAGAACCACATCGCTTTTCGTCCTGGCATGCCTGCTCCTCGGCGCCGCCGCCTGGGCCGACGAGGAGACCGCGCCGCCGCTCATCGGCGACGTGGTGAACGGCGGCAAGCTCTACCGCGCCAACTGCGCCGTGTGCCACGGCTATGACGGCTCGGGCCAGGGCCCGGCCGCCAAGGTGCTGGGCAAGACCCGCCCGGCCGATCACCGTGACGGCTCGGTGATGAACTCGCTCGACGACCGGCTGCTGTTCGCGCGCATCCGCGAGGGCTGCCGCGCCGCGGGCTGCGCCGCCACCATGCCGGCCTTCGCCGACCTCGATACCCTCGAGACCTGGGACCTGGTGGCCTTCCTGCGCTCGCTGCACCTGCCCTTGCAGTCGTTCTTCTCGTTGGTGGATCAGTACCTGGTCAAGCGCTACAGCATCGGCCAGCTCGGGCCGGACGAGTTCAGGGCCGGGCAGCTCGAGCGCATCCAGAAGTTCGCCGGCAAGGTGGACCAAAAGGATCTGCAGCAGACCGCCTTCACCCTGTTCCGCGCCGACCCGCGCCGGCCCAGCCCCGAGCTGGTGCCGCAGGAGCCGCGCCGGCTGGCCGAGCTGACCAAGGACAACAAGCTGGGGTACGTGTTCTTCATGGACTTCGTGGACCCGCGCGGCGCGCGCATCCCGGTGGGGCTGGCGCTGGATCCGAACTTCACCATCACCCGGCTGGTCGCGGCCGGCGGCGATCCCGGCAAGGCCAACGAGCTCAACACCCGGCTGGAGAAGTTCATCGGCCTGGGCAAGCGCGGCGACCGGCCGGACTTCAAGACGGCCGACAAGAAGGACAAGGTGCAGGCGTCCTTCGACGAGGCGGTGCGGCGGCTGTACGTCATCGCGGTCGAGGCGGCCAACGCCTACGAGCTCGAGGAGAAGGATCGCTCCTGGGCCGACGGGACGTTCTGACGAGAATCCATTTCAGGTTCCAGTTGCTGCGAGTCTGGGCAAGGGGGGTATG
>CAZLNM010000097.1:0-19959 GCA_964561025.1 uncultured Myxococcales bacterium | reverse complement strand
GCGGGACCGCCAAGGGCCCGGTGATCTTCCCCGCGCACTGCTTTCCCCCGGGGCTGCCCTACACAGAGGACGGGGTGGTCATCAGGACCGGGTAAATCCCACAGCCGCTCCCGAGTAAAAGTAAAAAAAACCAGCTAGAGATAAGAGCCGGCACGCAAACGGCTACCAGCAAGAACAGCATTATCAGCTCACGCTGGATGCGTTTGATTGATCTCGGACGGCAACTCGAAAACAATCACCAGAAATTGCTCTCTTCTCGTGCACAATCCTTTGCCAGGTTTCAATTCAAGGATTCACAACCCTGATATTTTTCAAAGCGAATCAGGTAAAATCCAGGGGAAAACCGGGGTGGGTGGAACCTGAGCCTGGGTGGGTGGAACCTGAGCCTGGAACCTGAACCTCCTGAACCTGGGAACCTGAACCTGCTCTTAGGCGTGACGTCTCAGTTTGCTTCGAACTCGGGAAACGTAAAATCGAGGTCCGGCAGGAGCCGCATCGCTTTCGCCGCTTGCAGGCCCGCCGCCGAGGCAAACACCAGATTGAGGCCCCCATCCAAGAAAGCGAAGCGGCGCGTGGCCTTGCGCTCGGCGAGCATCGCGTTCAGGAGCGCCACCTGTTCGCCGACGTAGGGGGACATCATGTCTCCCCAACATGCGAGCGCCCGTACGGACAGGGTGAAGCACCGGCCGCGATGCGATGCCATCAGCCGCACCGTCCGGTAGCAAACCGAGAAGTCGCATGATCCGCCCTTCTGCTTCGCTAGCAGGTTGCATCCCTCGATCATTTTGTGATCGTCGGCAAACCGCGCGCCGCGAAGCTCGGGCGCGAGCGCCGCGATGGCCCGGATGCCATCCACGGGACGCACCGGTGGCTGCGCCGAGATTTCGGAATCGATTTCGTAGAGCAGCCCGAGCTCGTAGAGGGCGTGCCGCACCGAGACTACCGTCATCCCCCGGATGGCGTCGCCGCCGAGGCCGTGTCCGGCAAGCCAGGATTGAAAGGCCTGCGCGCTATCGAACAGGGTCAGCGCCTGGCGTGCCTCGTCGATGCATGGCCGCTCTCCCGGTTTCAGAGACACCAACGCCTCCCGCGCCGCCAACCAGTCTTTAGCCGCGAGCGTGGCGATCGCGCTTAGTGCGGCCCAGCAGTGCTCCGGTCCAACGGTCGCATCGGCGATGTCGAGGACAACCTCCCGGGTCGACATCCGCCCGTCGAAGAGTTCCTGAAGCTCCGCACGTATCTCACCTGGGCTAGGGCGCCGGCCAAGAGACGGAGATCCGGGGTCGCTCGCTGGGCGCTCCGGGACGCCCCCGGTACAGACACCGGCGCTGACGATTACGGCCTTCGGAGGTGGAGAGCCTTCCCCGCCGGCGGCGCCACTGCCCATCGCCGAGCCAGCGGCATAGACCGCCACCATCGCAAGAGGCAGCCATCGTTCAGCTCGAAGTACGCTCATGGGTCCCTCGCGCACCGGAGCCCGATCCCCGGGTTGCGCTCGTTTGGGCGTGCGCGGCCACGGCGGGAGGTGCGTAGGTCGGGAAGGTCGCTGAGAAACGACCCGCCCCGGATCACCCGGTAGAACTCTTCGGGGAAAGGTTGACGCTCGGGGGGGTATGTCAGATCCCGGTAGCCGTCTGACGTCCACTCCCATACGTTTCCGGCCATGTCCAGCAGCCCCTCGGGGCTCTCCCCTTCCGGGTAGCTGCCCACCGGGGCCGTACCCGCGTAGCCGTCATCGTAGCCGAACACCGCCATCACCGCGCTGGGGAAGACCTTGCGTCCCTTGTCGTCGGCCAGGTTGGCCCGCGGCGGCTTGTCGAGACCGGTGTTCCCCCACGGAAACTTGCGTCCATCTGTCCCGCGCGCCGCGCGTTCCCACTCCATCTCGGTCGGCAGGCGCTTGCCCTTCCAGCGGCAGTAGGCCGCTGCGTGCTCGAAGGCGAGACAGTTGACCGGGTGTCGCGCGCGGTCGGCTTTGCCGAAGTTGCAGGCCCAGGCCCAGTGCGCCTGCTCGGCCCCGGCGATAAAAGGCGACTCCAGCCCCTCGGCCGAGCACTGCCCGGCCTCCACGCACCGGCCGTACTCCTCGACCGTGACCTCGGCGCGATCGATGGAAAACGCCCCCAGCTTCACCGGGTGCAATTTCTCCTCGTCTGAACGACAAACCTTGTCCATCTTCCGGTTGCATCCCGCCAGGAATTCGCCCGCCGGAACACGCACCATTTCGTCGAGACCGCCCGTGGACGCAAACAGCTCGGTCATGAATCCCAAAAAAATCCAGGCCATGGCACTGCCCTTTCTTCCTACGGGCAGTCTATTCCAACCCGGCCGCGTGTAAAGGGTTCGCGCGCAGAGAAACCTCGATCACTCTTTTCCATCCCGGTCCTGGCGACCACTGACTGCGCTTGAGGCAGAGGCACGGGCAACGCTGCCAGACCTCAGGTGGTTTATCCTGTGTCGTCGCAAGAGAAAAATGCTTGCATCGGGCGGCGTTGTGAATATCATGGCCGTCCGTCGAATCTCCCCTGTCCCAAGGAGCGCTCATGCTCGAAGAAATCCGCAAACAATCCCAGAGCACGCTGATCATCATCTTGTTCGGGTTCATCATCTTCGTGTTCGTGTTCTCCTTCGGCGCCGGCTCGCGTGGCTTCCGCGAGGGCGGCTGTGGCCGCACCGGGGTGGCGGCGCTGGTGAACGGCGAGCCGGTGTCCGAGACCAGTTTCTCCTTCTACTACAGCCAGCACCTCAACTCGCTGCGCCGGCGCCTGGAGTCCGGCAAGGCCTTGAAGCCCGAAGAGAAGCTCCAACTCCGCCAGGAGGTGCTGCAGTCTCTGGTCGACCAGGCCGTGCTGCGCCAGGCCGCCTACCGCTCCGGATTGTACGTCACCGACGAGGAGCGCAACGAGGCCATCCGCAACATGCCGGCCTTCCAGGACGAGAAGAAGCGCTTCTCGTTCAAGCTGTACTCCCTGTTCGTGCAACGCTACCTGCAGACCACCACCGACGTCTTCGAGGAGTTGCAGCGCGAGGAGATGCTGGCCCGGCGCATGGCGGAGATCGTGCAGGACACGGCCCGGGTGATGGACGACGAGGTCGAGACCGCCTACCGCCTGCGCGAGACCAAGATCGATCTGGAGTTCGTCAAGATCTCGGCGGCCAAGTTCGCCTCGGACGCCGCCATCCCCGACGAACGGGTGGCGGAGTTCCTCAAGACGCATCCGGAAGAAGTGAAGGCCGAATACGAGGCCCGGACCGACACCTACCACAAGCCCAAGCAGGTGCAGGTGGCCCACGTCTTCTTCGAAAAGCGCCAGGGTTACGACGCCGACCAGATCCGGGAGAAGCGCGAGCAGGCCGAGATCTCCTACGACGACCTCAAGAAGGGCGCCGACTTCGCCTCGCAGGCGCGCGAGTACTCTGAGGACGACGCCACCCGCGAGAAGGGCGGCGAGCTCCCCATGCTCACCCGCGAGCTGCTCTCCGCCCGCTTCGGCAACGCCGTCGCCGAGGCCGCCTTCGCGCTCGAGGAAGGCGCGCTCAGCCCGGTGCTCGAGTCCGAGAAGGGCTTCCACGTGCTCAAGGCCCTCAAGATCGTCCCGGCCGAGGATCACCCGCTCGAGGAGGTCCAGCACGACCTCGCCCGCGCGCTCATCCGCCGGGGCGACGCCAACCAGAAGGCCCGCGCCGAGGCCGAGCGCATCCTGGCCACGGTCAAGGGCGGCAAGAAGCTGGCCGAGGTGGTGCCGCCCGCGGCCGAGGACAAGCCGGACGCCGCCGACCGACTGGGTAGCCGGCGCAGCGGGTTGTTCTCGCGCATGATGCCCTTCGTTCCGGGCGTGGGCATGAACGACGATCTCGTCCGCGCCGCCTTCGAGCTGCCTCGCGACAAGCCCTTCTACGACGGGGTGTTCACTCTGGGCACCGTCGACGGCCTTGACGAATACCTGGTGTTCGGTGTGGCCGAGCGCAAGGACCCGGACATGGCCGCCTTCACCGAGGCCAAGCAGTCGCTGCGCAACCAGCTCCTCATGATGCGCCGCTACCAGCAAGTGGCCGCCTGGAGCGAGCACCAGCGCAACCGCGCCCGCATCGAGATCAACCAGGCGCTGCTCACCGCCCCGGAACGCGCCAAGCGCGGCGTCGAACCAATTCCCGTGGACGATTTCTGACCCTCGGACCCCCTCCAGCTCTTGGACTCTTCCACCTGCCGCTGTCCCGGATTGTCTCCTCGTCTGCTGGCTATTTCTGCTCCTGGTCTGCCCCGCCTGCACATATCGCGGCCTCCGGCTGCAACATGTGCGCTCCTCCTCCGTGCTGGCTTCGTGCTCTCGCGATCGGTCGCGCGAAAAAAATGCTTACGCACACGAGACAGGTTTTTAGAAAATCACAGTACTCGCTGATATCGCAATGTGGAACCCGTCGCCCGGGCACCGTTCTGCAAAGACAACCAGAAACGCTCACTCGCCCACGAACAGCTTGACCTTCTTGCCCGACTCCTCGAAGAAGCCGATCACCGGCCGGCTATCCACGGTGAGATCCGCGTCCAGGAAGTACCCGCTGCCCGGCGTGTCGTCCACCCGGTAGCGGGTCCAGACGCCCTTGTCGCCGATCAACATGCACAGCGTCCCCTTGCGGGGATCGGCGCCGCGCATCTCCTGGTAGGCCAGCAGCACCTTGCCGGTGGCGTCGGTGGCGAGCGCCATGTTGTAGGCGTCGGGCAACAGCGGCTCCGCCACCCAGGCGCCGTCCTTCTCGCGGCCGAGCATCAGCCGATCCTTGAGGGCCTCACGGAACACCACCCGCGGTGTCCCGTCCAGGTCGAAGAACAGCGCGCTCGACTTGCCGGGGTTGTTGTCGCGGGCCGCCACCAGCGTCTTCCATGTGCCGTCGTCGTTTTGAAAGGCCAGCCGGAGTTCACTGCTCATGCCCGACCAATGGAAGTAACTGGCCGCCATGCCCCCCTGGGGCTTGCGCACGAAGGAGATCTGCACCTGCTCGCTGCCGTTGGCCTTGTCCACGCGCTCGTTGCCCCAGATCCCTTCTGGCGGCTCGGGCGGCGGCGAACCCGCCTTCGGGGCGGCCCCGCCGCGCTTGGGCTTTTGGATCTCGAGCGGCGTCGGCTGCAGCTCGCCGGCCTCTTGCAGGACACGCCAGGCGTGCTTGAGAAACCCGTCTCCCGAGTAGTACAGGGCGTGCAGCGTTCCCTTCTCGTCGAACAGCAGGCGCACCCCCATGCCGGTGCCCGGCCCCCACTCGATGGATTCGCGTTTCCACTGGTTGTTCTTACGGTACGCGTACATCAGGGTCTGGGTGGCGTCGTTGGCGTAGGCGATGTGCGGCTCGCCCTCCGCGGCCACCCGGATGGTCGCGTACAGGCAGCGGTTGCAGGTGTCATCCACCGTGTCCACCGCGAACCCCCCGGCGGACTGACGCACGTACTTCAGGCTCTTCGCTTGCCGGTCGTAGTAGACCAGCTGGGCCTGGTCCCGCTGGCCCATGGCCAGGTTGAGGTAGTAGCCGGCGTCGCCCGAGTTGTCCACGGTGAAGAGCTTTCCCTTGGCCTGTCCGCCGTCCTTGAGGGGGACGCCGGAGCGGCTGCACGAGAGTGAAAGCAGCGCCACCAACAACAACCAGGTCGTCTTGCGAATCATGTCCCGCTCTCCTATGCCGATCTTCCGCCCGTTCCATAGCACAACCCGCTCCGGCCCGCAAAACGGTCTCTCCAACGTGCGGCCGGTCGCTCCTTTGCCCTCCAAGGCTCGCTGTTTCAATCGCCGATCTCCACCCCCGACAGCGGCGCGGTGCCAGAGAACACCTCCCGCCAGGGCGCGGCCGCATCATCGCGCGCAAGGAGCGTCACCTCGACTCGCCCGAGCAGCGACTCGCGCGCCCGCGGCCGCATGCCCTGCTCGGTCGGCGCCAGCAGGTGAAAGAGCGTCCCGGCGTCGCAGCTCGCCGTGATCTCGATGCGCCGGTTCTCCCCCTCCCCCGTCACCCGCCACTCGCCCGGGCTGGCCTGGGCGGTGATGCGGTCGAGATCCTGGGTGCTGAAGGTGGTCATCTCTCCCTGGCGCCGAAGACCGATCATGTAGGCCTCGGTTTCCGTGCCGCCGAAGTCCACCGTGCCCCCGGACAGCGCCAGGGCGGTCCCCGGCTCCGAGAAGACGTTCGCCTGCAACCAGATCCACTGCCGCGGAAAGATCCGCCCCCAGTTGTGATCGCCGTATCCCCGGCCGTCCTCGAAGCGCACGCTGTCGCCGTCGAACTCGATGACCCCCGCCGCCCGGGCGCTCATGGTGCCCACCGTCCAGCTCGTCTCGAGGTTCGGCTGCCCGGTCAGCCATCCCATGGTCTCAGGCCAGGCCACGCCATCCACAAGGTCCACATCGAAGCGGCAGCGGTGGCCGCCGTCCTCGATGTCGCCGGCGATGCGAAGCGCCGTGGCGCGGTTGCGCTCGCCGATGCGCACGTCGCGAGAACCCGCCGCCGCCGCGTACCGCTCGACCGGGAAAGAGCGGTAGACGGTTTGCAGGGTGCTGGCGCGCCCGCAGTACACAAAGGCCTCGGAGGGATAGGCGCTGCCGGCTTTGGGGTTGACCACGCCGTAGATGAAGAAGAAGGCATCGTTTTGCTCGGGCAGCGAGACCTTGTGGTACCAGCCCTCGTAGAAGGGATCGGCGACCCCGTCGAAATGATTGCCGTCCTCGGGGTTCGGAGGAAGCTCGTCGGGCCAGGGGCGCTCCTCTCCCGTCCCGCAACCTCCGGCGAGCGCGGCCCCGAGGACAACCGGCAGGATGACAAACGCCGCTTTCATGGCGCCCGCGAGGATACCACCAACCCGGGTGAAAATCGCAACTGGGTGCGGCTTGGGTTTTCTCACTGGTTTTGATACCATGGGCCACGCGAAGGCGGACGAACCCAAGCCGGAGAGGGACCCATGGCCAAGAAAGTCGTCGTGCTCGGATGCGGTCTGGTCGGCGCCACCATGGCCCGCGACCTGGCCGCGGACCGCAAGCTCTCGGTCACTGTCGCGGACGTCAACCCCGCCAACCTGCAGGCCGTCTCCGGGGTGCGCAATCTCTCGACCGCCCTCGCCGACCTGAGCCGCCCCGACAAGGTGCGCGCCGTCATCCGCGCCGCGGACGTGGTGGTGGGTGCGCTGCCCAGCCGCTTCGGTTTCGCCACCCTGCGCACCGTGATCGAGGCCGGGAAACCGTACTGCGACATCTCCTTCATGCCCGAGGAGGCCATGGATCTCGACAGCCTGGCGCGGCGCCGCGGCGTCACCGCGGTGGTGGACTGCGGCGTAGCGCCCGGCCTGGCCAACCTGGCCATCGGCCACGCCGCGGCCGCCCTGGACGAAGGCGAGGAAGCCTCGTACTACGTCGGCGGTCTGCCCCACACCCGCACCTGGCCGTTCGAGTACAAGGCGCCCTTCGCCCCGGCCGACGTGATCGAGGAGTACACCCGCCCGGCGCGCATGAAGCTCGCCGGCCGCTTGATCACCCGCCCGGCGCTCTCCGATCCCGAGCTCATCGACTTCCCTCAGGTGGGTACGCTCGAGGGCTCGCTCACCGACGGCCTGCGCAGCCTGCTCAAGACCGTGAAGATCCCCAACATGTGGGAGAAGACCCTGCGCTACCCGGGCCACGCCGCCCTGATGCGCGTCTTCCGCGAGGTCGGGTTGTTCTCCAAGAACCCCATCGAGATCGGCGCCGCCCGCGTGCGGCCGCTGGACGTCACCTCGAACCTCTTGTTCCCCATGTGGAAACGCCTGCCCGAGGAGCGCGAGTTCACCATCCTGCGGGTGGTGGTGCGCGGGCGCAAGGGCAAGCGGCGCGAGGTCCACACCTTCGACCTGTTCGACGAGACCGATCCCCAGACCGGCACCAGCTCCATGGCGCGCACCACCGGCTTCCCCTGCACCATCACCGCGCGCCTACTGGCCTCGGGCGAGCTACGCCTCCCGGGCGTCCACCCGCCCGAGCTGCTGGCGCGCGAGAAGGGGTACTTCCCCCACATGGTGCGCGAGTTGGCCCGGCGCGGAGTCGAGTTCACCCACTCCATCGAGCACCGGTCCCTGGGCGCCTGACGCCGCGCCGCCACCGGCATGGAAGAAGGCTACTACGCGCGCCCGGCGCGCTACGACGCCGAGTACGCCGCCTTCGCCGCGGACGTGAAGTTCTACCTCTCGCGGGCACAAGCCGCCGCGGGCCGGGTCCTGGAGCTCGGCTGCGGTACTGGCCGGGTGCTGTTGCCGCTCGCCCGCGCCGGCCTCCCCATCGATGGTCTGGACAGCTCTGAGCCCATGCTCGAGGCGCTGCGGCGCGCCGGCCCGCCTCCGACGACCCGGCTGTACCTCGCCGACATGCGGGACTTTGTGCTCCCCGAGAGCTACCGCCTGGTGATCGCCCCGCTCAACGCGCTGATGCACCTCTTGTCCGATGAGGATCTGCGCGCCTGTTTGCGTTGCGTGCGGTGCTGCCTCGCGCCCGGCGGCCGGCTGGTCTTCGACGTCCACAACCCCATCCCGGAACTGCTGCGTCCTTCCCCGCCCGAGGGGACGGCGCTGCGAAACCTCGTGATCGCCGGAGAATGGTTCGCCCAGCGCGAGTTCTTCTGCTACGACGACCGCCAGCGCATCGGCGACGTATTGTACCGCTTCGAGCCGCTCCGCGGCGGCGAGACGATCTCGACGCGCCTGCGGTTGCGCTACTACCCGCCCGAGGCGCTGGAGGCGCTGCTCGCGGAGGAGGGTTTTACGCTTCGCTCGCGGAAGGGCGGTTTCTCGGGCGAGCCCTTCTCCGCCCAGAGCTTGACGCAGCTCGTCGAGGCCGAGCCGGGGAACCTCACGCCGCGCCGGTAGTCTCATCTCCGGTCCCTGTCGTGGGAGCTTTCCCAGTTGATTCCGTCTCTTGGATGAGAACCGAAAGGATCGCTCATGAGAAAATCGATGCCTGCCGCCACGGCGTTCTTGCTTGTCCTCTCGCTTTGCCCCGCTTCGTTCGCGGCGTCACCGCTCCAGGAGGCCTTGCGGGCCATGGCCGCGGGCGATCTCGGGCGCGCCCAGGACGCGCTGTCCCGGCTCGTCCGCGGCGACGACGCGGTCTCGCTTGAGGCCAGCCTGCTCACGGGCCGGGCGCAGTTCTTGGCCGGCCGCATCGACGAGGCCGCGCGCACCTTCCAGCGCGTGTTCAAGGCCGACCCGCAGGGGCGCTTCGGCATCAAGGCGCGCTTCGCCTTGGCCGAGTGCCGCGCCCGGCAGAAGGACTTCGAGGGCGCCGAGCGCCTGTACGCCGAGGCGCTACAGCTCCTCAGCGCGCCAGCCCACATGGAAGAGATCGCCCGGCGTTTCATCGAGCTGGCCGAGGAGGCCCTGCGCCCGAGCGAGCGCAAGGAGCCGGACCCGGCCCGGGCGGAGCGCCTGCTGCGGCGCGCGCTGGAGTTGCTGCCCAAGGGCCCGCTGGCGGAGGATGTCGAGCTTCGCATCGCGCGTTGCCAAACGCGCCAGAAGCAGTACGGCGAGGCGGCGGCCTTCCTGGAGCCGATCCTGAAGCGCACGCCCCCGCCGGCTCGAGCCGACGAGATCCGTTTCCGCCTGGCGCAGGCGCTGCAAAAGGCGGGCAACCCGTCCCGCGCGCGCCTGTTCATCCGCGAGATCCTGGATCAACAGCCGCCCTCCGCCTACCGGGCCTCGGCGCGGTTCCTGCTCAGCCGGACCTATGGCTTTCCGCAACCCAAGACGGCGACGGATCTGTACCAGGGGCAGGAAGCGCTGCGCCGCTTCGTCACAGACCATCCGTCCGATCGCCGTGTGGAGCAGGCGCGCCGGGAGCTGTTTCTCGCGCCGCTGGCCTGGAACCGTTTCTGCGAGGCCGAGGACGAGATCCGCGCCGCGATCCAGAAGGGCGGTTCGGCGGACTTCTTGGGCGCGGCCCGCTTCCACCTCGGCGTGGCGCTCGCGGGCCAGGGCCGGCTGGAGGAGGCCGCGGCGGCCTACCAGGAATACCTCCAGGAGCACCCGGCGCATACCCACTGGCTGCAAGCCCGCACGGCCATCGAGGAGCTGGCCTGGGAGATGGGCGAGCGCGCCGGGTCCAAGAAGGACTGGCCGCTGGCGGCCAAGAAATACGAGGAGTTCGCCGAGCGCTTTCCGGCCTCGCCGCGCGCCCCCCTGGCGCTGCGCCACGCCGCCGACGCCTGCGTGGAACAGAAGC
Organism: uncultured Myxococcales bacterium; assembly: GCA_964561025.1. Lineage (GTDB taxonomy): Bacteria > Myxococcota > B64-G9 > B64-G9 > B64-G9 > JAAZNF01. Next base: position 9,742 of record CAZLNM010000097.1, on the reverse strand, counting down.
AGATCGACCGGGCCCTCACGCTGCTCAGCCTGTTGAGCGCCAAGTTCTCCACCTCGCCCGAGGCCGTCCCGGCGCAGCTCGAGGCGGCGCGCCTGTGGGAGGAGGAGAAGCTCGACGCCACCCGCGCGCGCGAGCTCTTGCGCAAGCTGGAGTCCACCCACAAGAACGCTGAGGCCTCCGCGCGCCTGCTCATGCTGGACCAGCCCTCGCTGGTCATCGAGAAGCACCCGGTGTTCCGCTCCGGCGAGAAGCCGCGCCTGGTCTGGCGCTCGCGCAACATCGAGGCGGTGGCGATCCGAACCTTCCGGCTGCGGGCGGAGGACTTCTTCCGCGAACACCTGTCCTTCGAGGAGCTGCACAACGTGGACATCGCCCTGTGCACCCCCGACGCCTCCTGGACGGTGCCGATTCGGGATTTCCGCCGTAGCGTGCGCCTGCGGCAGGAGGTCGAGCTGCCCTTCGCCCGCCCCGGCCTGTACCTGGTCCAGCTCTCCGCCGGCAAGCTCGAGGCCACCACCATCGTGCTGGTCTCCGATCTGGGCCTCATCCTCAAGCGCGCGCCCGAGGAGCTGTTCGTCTTCGCCCAGGATCACAGGAAGCTCGCCCCCGCGGCCGAGGCGCGCCTGATCGTCGCCAACGCGCAGGAGATCGTGGCCGAGGGAAAGACCGACGCCGAGGGCGTGTTCCGCAAGAGCTGGCCCGCCGACCGGCGGAGCGAGCCGCTCTCGGTCCTGGCCATCCAGGGCGAGCACGTCGTGTGGTCCGGTGCCGAGGAGCCCGGGGACAACCAGGAGGCGGAGCCCACGCCGCGGGCCTTCGTCTTCAGCGACCGGCCGGCCTACCGTCCCGGCGACGAGGTCCACCTGGCCGGTATCCTGCGGCCCGTGCCCGGCCCGGTGCCCACCTTCCTTCCGGGCGGCAAGTGGACGGTGGCGGTGAGCTGCGGCGGGCAGACCATCTGGGAAGCGCCGGTGACGCTCGACGAGTTCGGTGTCTTCTCGACGGCGCTGCGCCTAGAGCCGGACGCCCCGCAGGGAGGCTGCAACTTCACCGTCGGCGATGGGCTCAAGGCCTTCTCCGGCTCGTTTTTGGTCACCGAGTTCCGGCGGCTCCCCATGCAGGTACAGGTGGCGCTCGACCGCCCGGTGGTGTTCCAGGGCGAGGCCATCGAGGGTGTCATCGAGGTGCGCCACGCGCACGGCGCGCCGGCCGGGGGAGAGAAGGTGCTCTACCGTCTGAGCGCGCCGGCGACATGGAGCCGGCCCATCTTCTATTCCGATGGCCGGACGCGGTTCCATGACACCTCCGGCGCACGAGACAAGGACACGCCCTGGCAGGAAGGCCTGACCGACGAGACCGGCCGGGTGCGGTTTTCCTTTTCTACTCGCGGATTCGAGGAGGAGACGCGCCAGGAGATCCAGGTCCGTCTGCCGGCCCACCACCAGGTGGCCGAGGCCGCGGTCGTCGTCTCGGTATCGCAGTTCAGCGCGAGCCTGAAACTCGGCTACCCGGCCGTGGTCGCCGGGGTCCCCTTCCCCGTCACGCTGAAGCTGCGCGGGCCGGACGGGGCCCCCGCATCCGGCAGCGCCGTGGTGGAAGCATTCTTCCTTTCTTCCGCCGGGCGCGAGGAACGCGTCCAGAGGCGCGAGGTGGTGGTGAGCGAATCCGGCGAGGCCGCGCTCACCTTCACCCTGGCCCGGCCTGGCCCCCATGCCCTGCGTCTGCTGGCCTGGGATCGCGCTCGTCACCCGGTGGTGGCGGAGCTGGACCTCACGGTGACGGGGACCGAGGAAGACGGCCTCAGCCTCGAGCTGGATCGCGCCGAGTACGCGGCTGGCACCGCCGCCCGTGTCACCCTGCGCAACCAGGGCAAAGAGAGCCTCATCCTGCTCACCGAGGAGACCGGGCGCGTGCTACGCCACCGGGCGGTGCGCGCCCGCGCCGGTGTCACCAGCGTGGAGTGGCCCATCCGGCCGGAGCTGGCGCCCAACTTCCTGTTGGCGGCCGCGGCCGTGAATGGCGAGCGGCTGTGGCAGGCTGCGCGCGAGGTCATGGTCTCCCAGGCGCTCTCCCTCACCCTGGTGACCGACCGCAAGTCCTACCAGCCCGGCGATGAGGTCACGGTCACGTTGTCGGCCCGGGACGCCGCGGGCAGGCCGGCGGATGCGCGGATGATCCTCTCCGCGGTGGACGAGACGCTGCTGCGAACCTTTCCCGAGGAGCTTCCCGATCTTGTGGAAAGCTTTTTTTCCGAGCGAGTGCTGGGCCAGATCCTGACCACGGGCTCGAACGGGATTGCCTTCGAAGAAGTGGAAGCCGAGGAGAGCGAGGAGGCCGAGGTCCTGGAGACCGAGGGCTCGGCGGCCATGGCCGCGCTGCGGGAGCGGCGCAAGAGCGTGACCGACAAGGGCGCCGGCCTGCTCGGGTCCGTCATGGGAGACAGCGTGGGAGTCGGCGGCCTGGGCACCCGCGGCTACGGCTCGGGCGGCGGCGGCTCGGCGTATGGCCGGGTGGGCGGAGTTGCGAATATCCGCATGGGCAATGCCAACGTCATGGGCGCTGCCGATGGCTGGCTGCGCCAGCACTTCGCCGAGACGGCCGCTTTCCTGGCCGACCTTCGCACCGGCCCGGACGGGGTGGTCTCGGCCACCTTCCGCCTGCCCGACAGCCTCACCACCTGGCGCCTGCTGGCCCGCGCCGTCACTCGCGACACCAAGCTGGGCGAGATCCGGGTGAGCCGGCCGGCGGCGAAAACCTTCTTCGCCGACCTGATCGTGCCACCGGAGATCGATGAGGGGGACGTGCTGGAGCCGCTGGTGCGGGTCTTCAACGACTCGCCCGTGCCCCGCAAGGTCCATGTCGAACTCGACGCCGCGCCGGCGCCGGAGACGCGGGAGCTCGAGGTGCCCGCGAACCGCACCGCCGAGGTGCGCTTCGGCGCGCGCCCGGCGCCCGCGGCCGGCTCGAGCCTCGTCCTCGCGGCGAGCGCCAGCGCCGGCCCGCTCGCCGATCGCCTGAAGAAGGAAATCCCGGTGCGGCCCCGCGGCGCCCGCGTGGGACGAACCCTGCTCGGCGTGACCGAGAAGGCCGCCACGGTCCGCTTCGATCTCGACGAAGCCTGGAAGGACCCGGCGGTCCGGCTCTCCGTGAGCCTCAACCCCACCCGCTTCCTGCTGGGCGCCGGCTTCGACCCCTTGCTGTTCTCCGATCGGCCGGAGGAGGCGCTGCTCTCGATCCGCCTGCTCCGGCTGCTGGGCGGAAAGTCACATCCCGCCATGCTCGAGCCGGTGCGAGCCCGCTTGCGAAATGTGCTCAATCGCCTGATGCGCGCGCAGTACGATAGCGGCGCCTTTGGCCTGACGCGGTCCTATCTGTTCAACGATCTCTCGGTGACGTGCAGCGCCGTGCGCGCGCTGGCGGAGGCCCGGCCGTTGCTCGGAGAGCTGCGCCTGAACATCTCCCAGCAGCCGCTCGATGGCGCGGTGACATACCTGCGCGAGCAGCTCGCCTCGCTGCCGCCCGACGACTGGACATCCCGCGCCACCGCCATCTGGGCCCTGGCCACGGTGGGCGAGGCGCAGGTGCCGACGGTCCAGTTGCACCGTCTGCACCGCTTGCGCGGACAGATGCCGCCGGAGGCGCTGGTCCGGCTCGGCCTGGCCTGGCTGGCGCTGGGCCGCACCGAGCAGGCGAACGAGGTGCTGCGCACGCTGCGGCCGAGCCTCAAGTTCGGCGAGGTGCCCCCCGCGGGCCACCGCTTCGCGATCATCAGTTGCGGCTCGAGCCGGCGCATCCTGTTCGAGGCGCTGCGCCTGCTGGCCGCGCTGGCGCCGGCCGACCCCTTGACGGTGGAGGGAACCCGCTGGCTGTGGAACGAGAGCACCGCGGTCGGTTTCTTCGGCGTCGAGGAGGCCGAGGCCGCGTTGCAGGCGATGCTGGACACCCAGCCGGCGGCGCTGAAGGGCGGCCGTGCCGACGTTCAGGTGTCGTGCAACGGCGCGCCGGTCGCCACCCTGCGCCTGGGTCCCGAGCGGGACGGCGCCGAGGTCGACCTGCCCCGCTCGTGCCTGCGAAGTGGCAAGAACACGCTCGAGCTTCGCGTCGAGGGCAGCGGCGCGGTGCTGTACCAGGCGGCCGTCAGCGCCTGGAACCCGGGGCCGTTCGGCGTCGAGAAGCAGGCCGGCCCGGTCTTCATGTCCCGCCACGTGGATCTGCTGCCGGCGCTGTACCGCGGCGAGGAGATCCAGCGCGGCTTCACCGCGCTCCAGGCCGGAACAAAGCCCTGGAACGACGACATCGCCGATCTCCCGGCCGGCCGCCGGGCCCGGGTCACCATCGAGGTGTGGGCCGCAAAGGACGTCTCGCTGCCGCAGCTCGCAATCGAGGAGCGGCTCCCCGCCGGCGTGGAGTTCGTCGAGGGCAGCACCGGCCGGGGAGACTTCGGAATCCTGCGGCAGGGCCGCCGGCTCGCCTTCTTCCTCCCGCCCGGCGAGGGCACGCGCCGCATCAGCTACGACATCGAGGGCGTGTTCTCCGGTCAGTGGCGCTTCGGCCCGCTCCGGGCCATCTCGCTGGCGCGGCCCGAGGATGAGCTGATCGTCCCGGAGTACGCGCTGGCGGTGGCGGCGCCCGGCGCGCCGGGGCCCAAGGTCCGACCCACGCCCGACGAGCTGCTCGACCGGGGACGGCTCGCGGCACGGTTCGAAGAGCACCCCGTGGTGATCGAGACGTTGGAGCCGCTGCTGGCCACGGCCGCGTTGCGCGAGGAGTACCTCGGCGCGGTCCTGGGGCACCTGCTCTTCTCGTCCATCGCGCTTTCCGATACCGAGCGCACCTTGAAATACTTCGAGCTTACCAAGGAGAAGAACCCCGACTTCGTCATCCCCTTCGACAAACTCGCTGCCATCCAGCAGAGCTACCGCACCCAGAAAGTCTTCGAGGCCGGCGTGCACCTTTCGCGCGGCGCCGCGGACGCACTGTTCATGCGCGAGGTGCGCCAGGTGGGCATGCTGCTCAACGAGGAGGAGGTGGCCGAGGCCATCCGCCTGTTCGACCGGCTCGCCGGCGCTTACCCGGCCAGCGCCCAGAACGCCCTGGCGCGCTACGCCTTCAGCCAGCGCCTGTTCTCCCGGGCCGACCGCATGGCCGACGGAGAAGCCCTGCCCGGCTTCGACCGGCCCGGCCTGCTCGGCGCCGTCTCGGAGCAGATGAGCCGCTACCTGGCGGAATTCCCCGACCATCCCCACGCCTCCGATGCCTTTCTGTCCCTGGCCTCGGCCCACCTGGAACGGGACGATTTCGACGAGAGCATCGCCTGGGGCCGGGCGGGCCTGGCCCGGCACCCGGAGTCGGACATGGCGCCGGCCATCCGATACTTTTTGGCCTTCGCGCACTTCCGCCGGGGCCACTTCGACGAGGCCATGCGCCTGTGCCAGGAGGTGGCGAAGAACTCGGAAGATGACGACAACGGCGCCATGGCGAACTACATCATGGCGCAGATCCACCACGCCCGCGGCGACATCCAGCGCGCCCGGGAGCTCTACGAGAAGGTCGAGAGCCGCTTCCGCGACGCGGCCGAGACGCTGGCCGACTTCGAGCGCGAGCGCTTTGAGCTGCCAGAGCTCATCAACGTGCCGGTCGGCCGAGAGGTGGTGCTGCCGCTCCAGGTCCAGAACATCCGCCGCGTGGACCTGCGCGCCTACCCGGTGGATCTGCCGCGCCTGGTGCGGCTCAAGGGCTCGCTGGCGAAGTTCTCCGACATCAACCTGGCCGGGATCCAGCCGGTGTGGTCCCGCACCCTCGAGGTGCCGCAGTCGGACGGACGGATCCAGTCGATCGATGTCCGCCCAACGCTCGGCCAACGCGGCGCCTTCCTGGTGCTGGCCCGCGCGGGCGCGCGCGTCACTCACGCGCTGGTGCTGCGGGACAGCCTGCGACTCGACGTGACCCAAAACCCGAGCGAGAGCCGCATCCGGGTCACGGTGCGCGACTCCCGTGGCCGGCCCGTGCCGGGGGCCCGGGTGCTGCTACGCGGCAGCGAGAGCAGCCGTTTCCTGGCCGGCAATACCGACCTGCGCGGCATCTTCGTGGCCAACGAGGTGGACGGGACCGTCACCGTGGTGGGGAGCCACCAGGGCGCCTTCGGGCTCTTCAGGGGCGGCACCGACGAGGGCCCCGGCGACGAAGACGAACCGCCACCGCGCCGGGTGCCGAAACCCGCGCCAGCGAAAGCCCCGCGCGGGCAAAAGACGCAGATCGACTTCGAAGACGTACCCGTCGATGGGATGCTGCAAAAACCGGACGCCAACGCTGGACAGCAGTTCTTCGACGAGGCCGAGCAGACCCAGGGCATGACCGCCAAGCAGGCCATGTGAGAAGACCGCTGAACATCGAGCGCGGCCGGCAACTGGATCCCCGTCTGCCGCGCGAACGCGCTGGTTCTTTCGGCCCCGCGTTCGCGCAGCACAAAGCCCCTCGAATTCCAGATCGAGCGGAGGCTACCCCGGGGTGCGGCTCGACGGTTGTGCTTTATGCACCTTCGGAGCTGGTCACTACTCGAGGATGACGAACTCGACGCGCCGGTTGAGCTCCCGGCCGCGGATGGTGTTGTTGGGGGCGATGGGGCGATCGGGGCCGAAGCCCTGGGATTCGAGGCGCTCCGGCACCACGCCCTGCTGGATGAGGTAGTCGCGCACCGCCTGCGCCCGCTCGCCCGAGAGCCGCTGGTTGAGGGCCAGCGAGCCCTGGCTGTCGGTGTGGCCCTCGATGCGCACCTTGCGGATCTCGGGGTGATTGGCCAGCACGTCCACCACCGCGTCCAGGATGACGAAGCTGTCGCGGGCGATGGTGGCCTTGGCGGTCTCGAAGTGGATCTTCTTTTGCAGCACGAGGCGGTTCTTCTCGATCACCACCACCTTCTGCTTGGGCGCCGGGGTGAGGCGGAACTCGGCGTGGAAGGTCTGCCCCTCCTTGAGCTCCAAGGTGCGGGCCTTGGACAGGTACTTGTCGGCGCTCACCTTGACGGTGTAGGTCCCCGGGGGAAGCTCGGTGGAGAAGCTCCCGCTGTCCGGCGCGCTCTCGAGGTTCGCCTGGCTCGGGCCGGTGATCTCGACCCGGGCCAGCATGGGCTTCTCGGCCTCGTTCTGCACCGTGCCCGAGAGCGTGCCCCGCTTGATCTCCGGCTCGAGCGCGAAGTCGAGCAGCGTCATCTCGCCGGCCTTGACCTCGGCCTCCTGGGTCTGCGGCTTGAAGCCCTGCTTGCTCGCGGTGAGCTTCACCATGCCCGCGGTGAGATCGTAGGTGGCGTAGCGGCCCTCCACCGCGTCGGAGGCCACCGGCGTGATCACCCCGCCCTCGAAGGACACGATGGCCTCGGAGATGATGGACTGATCGGCCGCGGAAAGCACCCGGCCGGCCACCCGGCCGGTGGTGACGGGGGCGGCGACGATCTTTTCGACCACCTTCTCCACGGGCTTTTCCACCACCCGGGTCTCGGCCTTGACGAAGGGATCGAAAGCGTACGCCAAACCGATCCACACCATGTAGGGCGGCACCGCCGGCACGCCGTTGAGGTAGGCCTTCTCCCCGCCGATGCCGATGTCTACGGCGATGTCCAGGGTGATGTCATCGAGGTAGGTGACCCGCACCCCGGGGGTCAGCCGCATGCCGATCACGTTGGCCAGGGTGGTCTGGGTGCCCAGCGAGGCGCCGTCGAGGTCGTCGCGGCCCACGCCCACCGGGATCTGCAGCGAGTATTCCAGGAAGGGTTGGATGGCCACCGGGTCGGCGTACGGCAGCGGCGCGTCCAGGGCGAAGCCCAGGGCCACGCGGTGGAAACGGTTCACCCGCAGCGCGAAGGCCTCGATGTTCGACAGCACCCGCTCCCCGGCCAGGTTGTCGCCGTTTTCGAAGATCATCCCGGCGTTGAGGTGGAGGCGCAGCGGGACCCGCGGCTCGACCTTGCGCACGTCGAAGCTGGCCAGGAAGGCGGTGCGCACGCCGGTCCCCGAGAACTCCGGGCTGGAGTCGCCGATGCCGTTCATGAAGTTCACCGCCAGGTCGGCGCCGAGCACGAGCGAGGGGATGACGGCGTAGTACCCCTTCACGCCCAGCTCGAAGTCGCCCTGGGTCTGCAACAAATTGGGACGGGAGGCGGTGTTCTGGTTGGAGGAGTTTCGCAGGTTGGCGAAGACCTCCAGGAACGGCAGCACCGTCATGGCCAGCCCGGCGCGGAACACCTGCTGGGACTCGCTGTAGTCCTTCCAGTTGGGATCGGTCTTGAGGAAAGAGGTGCTCTTGAACAACCCGCCGTGGAGCGACAGCCGGAAGGTCAGCGGCTTCCCCGAGCCCGCCTCCATTACGGAAAGCAGGCCGGTCTCGCCCCCCGGAGCCGCCGAGAAGAACCGCAGGCGCTCGAGCGCCGGCGCCTCTCCCTCGGCCGTGACCTCGACCTCCGTCGCGGGGCTGGACGACATCGAGTCCCGGATGGCCTGGTCGGTCGCGTCGAGATTCTCCGCCGCCTGGGCCTGCTCGATGAAGAACGATGATAAGGCCGCGATCGCTACTAGGGTGTACCGCATGGGATACCTCCCGTCCTCGGGGAGCGGCGCTCTCGTCAACGCTGTGTATATAGGCGCGCCGTTCCGGCAAAGTCAAACTTCGCTCCTTGACAGCCCGAGCGGGCTGATCTACAAAACAGGAGTGCCGGGCCGACCCGATGGCGGCCACGGCCGATGCGGCCTGCTGCTTTGAAATGTCCGCGCCTGGATCCTCGAGCGACCGGGACCGGCTGTCTTCCCTCCCCTTCTCTCACCGGATCTGAGCGTGTCACCGGCGGCGCCGCAGGGAGGTAGCCATGCTGCGCACCATGTTCCTGTCCAAGATCCACCGTGCCCGGGTCACCGAGGCCGACGTGGAGTACGAGGGCTCGCTCACCCTGGACCAGGACCTGATGGACGCCGCGGGCATGCTGCCCTACGAACAGGTCCACGTGTGGGACGTGGACAACGGCGCCCGGCTGGCCACCTACCTGCTGCCCGGTCCACGGGGAACGGGGACGGTGTGCATCAACGGCGCCGCCGCTCGCCAGGTCCAGGTGGGGCACCGGGTGATCATCTCCACCTTCGCCACCATGGAGGAGGAGAAGGCCCGCGATCACCGGCCCACGGTGGTGCTGGTGGATGAGCACAACCGGGTGCTTTCGGACCGCCACGTCGAGACCCCCTTCACCCGCTCCCGTCACAAGATCGCCGCCCGGCGGTAAAATATTTCCCAGCCGATCGATTCTGCGTTACCATGCGAGCGTCGCCAGGCGAGGGCGAACGGATGCCGCGCGAACTCAGCACCGGTCAAAAGTGGTTCCGCCGGGCCGTCCAGGTCCTGCTGATCGCCGCCGTGCTGGTCGCCTTGAAGATGGCCTGGCCGGAGCCGGTGATCGAGGTGCGCACGGCCACCGCCGGCCGCGCCACCGTCGAGGAGATCGTCCCCTCGCTCCAGGCCGGCACGGTGAAGAGCCAGCGCCAGGTCACCCTGCGCGCCGCCACGCTGGGCCAGGTGGTGACGCTGCCGGTGAAGAAGGGCGACCGGGTGCGCGAGAACCAGATCCTGGTCGAGCTCTCCAACGCCGTGCTCCAGGCCCGCCTGCGGCTGGCCCGGGCCAACCTGGCCTCCGGCGAGAGCGCCGCGCGCAGCGCCCAGCTCCGGCTGGACCTCGCCAAGAAGACCCTGGAGCGCACGCAGCGGC
>CAZLNM010000096.1:0-20334 GCA_964561025.1 uncultured Myxococcales bacterium | reverse complement strand
CGCTGTTTCGCCGCCGGCATGGATGACTTCATCGGCAAACCGGTCCAGGCGGCCGAACTGCTCCAGACCGTGGAACGCTGGTTGGCGGCGGAAAGAAAAACTCCAACGAATCCGTAGACTATGTCATGAGCATGGCCTTTTTGTGTTCGCTCTTGCCTCTCGTTCTCGCCGCCCCCGGGCCGTCCCCTTCCGCGGCGGACCTCGCCAGCGAGGCGCGGGAACTCTACCAGCGAGCGGCGACCCGGCTGGGAACGGCGCTGGGCGAGCGGCCGGATGCGCAAGATCCCGCCGTCGCCGCGCTACGCGAGGAGTTGGCCGACATCCTGTGCCTGCTCTCGGATGTCGAGGGCTGCCTGGAGAACTCGCGCCTCGCCGGCCGGGCCCTGGGCAGCTACGTTCCGCCGCTCGGCGGCAGCGGTCTTTCCCGGGCGGATCTGGCGCGTTTCCTGGAGGAGCTGTACCGGCTTTCGGGCACGCTGCTCCAGGATCGCTCGCTGGTCTCCGAGGCGCTGGCCCTGCTCGATCAAGACGCCGCGGACGCCAAACGAGCCGCGGTCCGCGCCGCCATGGCCCCGGAGATTCGGCGCCTGCTGGATCAAGCCCGGAGCGCGGCCGACGCCCCGGTGCCGCTGCTGGCCGCCTTCCGCCTGGCCCGGCTGGCGCTGGACCCCGAGCGCGCCGCCGAGATCGCGCTGCGAATCGAGGGTGCGCTGGCCCGCTTGCGCCAGGACAAAAAAGCGAGCGCCGCCCCGGCCGAGGAGCTGTACACCGCGCTGCGGGACGGGGCCGACATGCTGCGGATCCTGGGCCGGGAGGACGAGGCCCGACGCCTGGTCCGAATGATGCAGGAGCTCGCCACCAAGGCGCTCACCCCGCCCGAACTCTCGTTCGAGCTGGTTCCCTCGCTGCAGGATTTCACCACGGATCTGGTCCGGGCGCGGGAGCAGGGCCTGGCGTTGGCCCGCCTCGCCCCGCTGCATTCCCGGGCCAGCATGGTGCTGCACTTCGCCGCCGCCTTCGCGGGGGTGATCGCCGGCGACGGAGAGGCGGCCGAGGAGCTCTCCAACATCGCCGAGGCCGCCCGGCTGTCGGATCCCTATCTGGGCGCCCGCATCACCGTCCTGCTCGGATACCTGGCCTTCCAGCAAGGCGACTTCGAGAGGGCGGGACAGCTCCTGGCCCAGGCGGCCGGCGCGGCCTCGCTCCCGAGGGATCTTGCCGCCCGGGCGCTCGCCACCCGCGCCCAGGCGCTCCACTACCTGGGCGACTACGCCGCATCCGCCGAGGAGTTCGCCCGGGCCGCCGAACATTTTCCGCCGGCCTCCCCTGCCCGCCTGCGGGCCCTGGCTGGCCGCTGCCATGCGCTCTCCTTCGCCGGCCGGCCCGCCGAGGCCCTGGACATCCTGGAGAAGACCGCGGCCACCCTGTCCGGCCTGAACGAGCCCGAGCGTGGCGAGCTTGGCCGTACGCTGGAACTGGAACGCGCGCTGGCGCTCTTGCTTTCTGGAAAGAGCCTTGAGGCCGAACGCGCCTTCACAGCCGTGGCCAGCGCGTCGATCCCCAGCGGGGACGTGCGAAACGGGGTCATCGCGCGGGTCAACCTGGCCGAGCTTCTCAACGACTCCGGCCGATTCGCGCAGGCGCTCGAGGAGGCCAAGGCCGCGCTGCAATTTCTCGACATCGATCAACAGCCCGACGCGGGGTGGCAGGCGCTCACCGAGAAGGGCCGGGCCCTGGCCGCGCTGGGCGAACCGGCCGAAGCCGAATCCGCGCTGAGAACCGCCATGGATCTGGTGGAGCGCCTGCGCGCCCGCATCGGCGCCGAAGGCGCGCGCCGCAGCTTCTCGGCCGCCAAGACGCGCCTGTACCAGGCCGCGGTGGCCGTGCAGGCGGCGAGCGGGCGGCCGGAGGCGGCCTTCGAGACCAGCGAGCGGGCCCGGGCGCGGGCCTTCCTGGACGAGATCGGCGAGCGCCGCCTGCGCCTCGCGCGTCAGGCAGACCAGCAACGGCTCGACGACGCCCGCCGCCGCCGCCTGCGCGGGCTGCCGCCGCCCTTCACCGCGCCGGAGGAGGGCGCCTTCGCGCTCACGCCGGTTCCCGCCGGCGTTGGCGCGCTCCCCGCCCCCGATCCCCGCCAGGGCTGGCTCTCGCTGGCGCGGGTGAACCCGGCGACGCTCTCCGACGTGCGCACCGCCTTGCGCCCGAACGAGACGCTGCTCTCCTGGTTCCACGACGGCCGGAGGCTCCACCTGTTCGCGGTGAGCCGAAAGGAATTCCGCGCCGTGGCCACGGAGATCTCAGTGCCGGAGCTCGAGGGGCGGATCGCCGGCTTCTTGCGCACGCTGCAAAAACCGCAAAGCGGCCAAGGACTCCTGCGCGACAAGGGCCAGGAGCTCTACCGCCTCCTGCTCGAACCGCTCGGGGATTATCTTGCGAAGACACCGAAACTCACCCTGGTTCCGTGGGGCCCGCTGCACCGTCTGCCCTTGGGCGCCCTGTGGGACGGGCAGCGCTACCTGACCGAGCGCTTCGAGTTTTCGAGCGCGCCCTCGGCCTCGGCCCTGGTGCTGGTTCGCTCCCGTCCCGCGCAGGGGCAGGGCGCGGTGCTGGCGCTGGGCAACCCGCGCACCGAGCTACCCGATCTGCCGGCGGCGCAGGGCGAGGCGCGGGAGGTGGCGCGGCACTTCCCGGGCGCGGCGCTGCTGGTGGGCGAGCGGGCGACCAAGGCGGCGCTGCTCGAGCGGGCCCCCGCGGCCCGCCTGCTCCACGTCTCCGCGCACGGGATCTTCCTGCCGCAGCGTCCCCTGGAGTCGTATCTGGCCCTGGCGGGCGCGACACCCCAGGCCGGCCGCCTGAGCGGCCTCGAGGTGCTGGGCCTCGACCTGGCGCGGCGCCCGCTGGTGGTGCTCTCGGCCTGCGCCTCGGGCCAGGCCGACGCTCAACCCGGGGAGGAGCTGATGGGGCTCTCCCGCGCCTTCCTCCAGGCGGGCGCCTCGGCGCTGCTGGCCAGCCTGTGGAACGTGGCCGACGACGGGACCCGCGAGCTGTTCGGCGCTTTCTACCGCTCGCTGCGTTCGGGACGGGATCCTGCCGCGGCCCTGAGCGCCGCCGCCCGCACGCTCATCCGCGGCCAGAAGTATTCCCACCCCTTCTACTGGGCGGCCTTCCAGACCATCGGCAGTTGAACCGTGCTTGACGGCGCGCCCGAACCCTGGCATGGCGCCGAGCATGGAGGATGTGCCCGTCATCCGGGAACTCGCCGACGGCGATTTTCCTGCCCTGGAGCGGTTCCATCAAGACTGTTTCGGCCGCCCGCTGGACCGGGCGCTGTTCGCCTGGCTTCACCGCGAGGCCCCGACTGGCCCGGCGCTCGATCTTATCGCCGCAGCCCCGGAAGCCGGCATCGTCGGCACCTACTCCTTGTTGCCCGTCCGCCTCCGGCTGGGCCAGCGAGTGGTGCCAGCCTCCCTGGCGGTGGGGGCGGCGGTGCACCCGGCCTTTCGACGGCGCGGCGTCTTCACCCGCCTGGGGCGGGAGATCCTCTCGCGCGCGGCCGCGGCCGGCCATGCCTGTACGCTGGGGAAACCGAACGCCCAGGCCCTGCCCGGGCACCGCCGGGCGGGCTTTCGCGTGCTCTCGGATCTTCTGGTGCTTCGCCGCGCCCCGCCACCACCCCGCGCTCACTCCTGCCGCGTGGCGGAAGTCTTCGATGAGCGGCTGAACCAGGCCTGGGAGCGGCTCTCGGCAGGTGTGTCCCTCGCCATCGTGCGCGACGCCGCCTGGATGAACTGGCGGCTTGAGCGGCCCGGTGGAGCGTACCACCGGCTCATCCTGGCCGAGGGCCAGTCGCTCCGCGGCTGGCTGGCGCTCAAGCGGTACGACAGCGCCAGGGGCCGCATCGCCCACGTCCTCGACCTGTGGGCCGAGGACGCGGGGGCGCTGGACGAGCTCCTCGCCGGCGCCGCCGGCCTGTCCCAGGATTGCCGCGAGATCAACCTGTGGGTGTGCGAGCGCGACGCGCGCCGTCCGGCGCTGGCCCGGCAAGGGTTCGAACCGGCAGCCCGGGTGCGCGACTGGCTCATCGGTTTCTCCCACCAGGGAGACGCCGCTTTCTCGGGCCTGGATGCCGGGGGCTGGGTGTTCTCCTACCTCGACAACGACATTCACTGAGGCGTAAGCCGCCTACTGCGTCTTGAGCTTCACCTTGTAGACCGCGGTCTTGCCCGGCGGGATGGCGACCTGCAGTCTCTGCTCGACGCCCCGCTGCTCGTTCACCAGGCGCAAGGTATGGGTCCCGGCGGGCAGGCGCAGGTCGATGATGGGCGTGATGCCGAGCTTCTTTCGGCCGAGGTACACCTCGCTCCAGGGCGAGGTGTCCAGCCTGAGCAGGCCGTTCACGGGCGCGGGTGGCGCGCGCACCACCGTCCCGGCGTCAGGAGGAGAAGCCAGCGTGCCCGCGTCCGGAGCGGAGGCGACCCCACCGCCGTCGAGCGACTCGGGTTCGCCCGCATCCTGGGCCTCTTCTCCCGTTTCCCTTCCGGCTACTTGGACGAAATCACCGCCACCCAAACCAGCGTCGGCGGAGCCAGGCAATTCGCCCGCCGGATCGGGATGGGTCCCCGTATCATCGGGAGAATTCAAAAGCTTTTCCTTTTTCGTGTCCTGCAGCACCCTGCGGGGGTCCTGCTCCGCGGGCGGCAGCAACGGGCCCGAACCTCCGCCGCCTCTACCGTAGTCCGGGTCCAGGATCTCGGGCTTCAGCGTCAGGATGATCCGCGGCAAGAAGAGCCACAACCCCGCCACCAGCACCACCAACGCCAGCGAGAACACCACCAGCCCTGGCAGACGCCGCCGCCGCGGGCTCTCGGGGAGCGACCTGCCCCGCGGGACGGTGGGCGACTCCCGCGCAGCCTCGTCCTCTGCGCCATCCACCGGCACGAGCCGGGTGGCCGCCTCGGCGACATCCTTCGCCACCGCCGGGTTCGAGCGCGAGGGCAACGACTCGTCGGTGTCCGGCTTGAGCACCCGCAACAGCGCCGCGTCCTGGGTGCCGGCCTCGATCTCTTCGATGAGCTTCTGCTTGGTGCGGGCGCGCTCGCCGAACACGGAGCGCACGAAGTCCGCGATCTCGGCCGGGCCGGCGGGTTGCCCCAGGCGCAACACCACCTGCCGCAGCGCGGCGCCCATCTCGGCGGCGCTCTCGAAACGCTCCGCTGGATCGCGGCGCAGCGCGCGCAGGGCCACCGCGGCCAGCTCCCGGGGCAGCGCGGGCCGGACGACCTTCGGATCCGGGGCGTCCTCGGCCACGATGGCGGAGATGATGGCCGGTTCGTTGCCGCGCTTGAACAGGCGGCGGCCGGTGAGGAGCTCCCACAGCACGATCCCCAGCGAGAAGATATCCGAGCGCTGGTCCACCGCCTCCGAGCGGCACTGCTCGGGGGACATGTAGGCCAGCTTCCCCTTGAGCGTCCCGACCCGGGTCTCGTGCATCTGGCTGGCGGCCTTGGCGATGCCGAAGTCCACCAGTTTCACCATGCCCGAGAACAACACGATGATGTTGTGCGGGCTGACATCGCGGTGCACGATGCGAAGCTCCCGGCCTTTCTCGTCGCGCAGCCGGTGGGCGTACTCCAGCCCGTCGCACACCTGGGCGATGATGCCCGCGCACACCGGGAAGGGCAAGGCGCGGCGCAGGCGCACCGCCTCGCTGGACAGGTACCCCAGCGACTCGCCCTCCAGGTACTCCATGGCGATGAAGGATTCGTCTCCCTCCTGGCACAGGTCGAAGATCTGCACGATGTTGGGATGGTTGAGCTGCGCCGCGATCCTCGCCTCGTCGAAGAACATCTCCACGAAGCGGCGCTCCTCGGCCAGGTGCGGCAGGATGCGTTTCACCACCACCAGCCGCTCGAAGCCGTGGATGCCGGTCTGGCGCGCCAGGTAGATCTCGGCCATGCCGCCGACGGCCAGGCGGGCCAGCAGGCGGTAGCGACCCAGTTGGCGGGGCTGCTCGGGGGCCATGCGGCGAGCATACCGGCAAGCGGGTCGGGATTCAAAAAAGATGCGCCGTCAAGAAGCGCGCCGTAGTTGCGGTGGCCAGAAAACTGGCGGTTCTGTTGCACCGCCTTTGGGTGACCCGTGCAGTCTACACTCCGTTGGGATATCGCGGCGCCAGGGCGGAGGAGGAGACCGGGGGAAGCGTCCGTTACCTGGTAGCTGCTGGCCGGTAAGGAAGACATGACCTTTGGGAGCCAGACCATCGAACGCCCAGCCAGGGTGACTGCGAGTCGCTGCGTGCGGCCATCGAGCCCGTCGTCAAGAGTGCGAGCACCCTCACTGGACGGATCCCTAAAAAGCACCTGGCCTCGTTGCAGGCCAATCAAGAGTGCGAATGGAAGCCTGGCGAATGTCTGGCTCTCTAAAAGGTCTTTTGTTGCTTGACAGCGGGCGGTCTTCTCATGGAAGCAGCCGCGCATCTGGTCAATTTCCGCGGCGCGCTCCTTGGAAGCGCTTTTCCGGAGGCTCTACGGGTGGTATAGTGGCGGCGAGAAGGCGAGGCGGGGCTGCTCGCGGGAGGTAAGTATGCAGGCGACGGGATGGATTCTGGCGTGGAGTCTTTTACTGGCGCCGCCAACCCCGGCGACCCTGCTCCAGAAGGCCGAGGCCGCCTTCGACAACCTGGAGTACGCCGCCGCCCTGCGCCTCGCCGACCAGGTGCTCTCGTCGAGCGCCAGCGGACCGGCGGATCTCGTTCACGCCTTCCGGCTCAAGGGGCTGTGTCTGTCGGGGACCGGAAAATTGGACGCGGCGCAGGAGGCCTTCGAGAGCCTGCTCTCCATCGATCCGAGCGCCGAGCTGTCGGCGGATCTCTCCCCCAAGCTCACCGCGCCCTTCTACCAGGCGTTGGCGCGCGCGCGGACCGGGAAGCCCATCCGCCTCTCCCACCAACCGCCACCGGCCGCAGAGGTGCTGAGCGGCACGAGCCTTACGGTCCGCCTCGAATCCGATCCCAAGCGGCTGGTGCGAAGGCTTCGCGTCGTCTTCGTAAGCGATCTGGAAGCGAAGGAACAGCGGCTGGAGACCTCGGTGGCCGGGCCGGGCGAGGTCACCTTGAATTTTCCGGCGAAACTCCGTGCCCGCGAGGTGCGCTACCGCTTCGAGGCCCTGACCGCGGCCGGCGGGGTGCTCGCGGTGGCGCAGGACAATGGCGCGCCGTTTCGCCTGCGGGTGGGGTTGCCCGGCGACGCCATGGCCGCGGCGGCAGCGGCGCCCTCGGCCACGCGCACCCCGGAGAAGGCGGCCTCCGCCACGCTGGACCTTCCGCCGCCGAAGAGCGGCGAGCCCCCACCGGCCGCGCCGGCCCGCCGGCCGGAACGCCGCGACGCAGACGAGCGCGCCGTGCCCTGGTACCGGACCTGGTGGTTCTGGACCGCGGTGGGAGTGGTGGTGGCGGGCACGGCCGCCGGCGTGGCGGTCGGCGTCTCCTCCTCGGGTGGCAGCGGGCCGGTCGATTACGGCATCCGCATCCCGTGAGGTCACCATGAAACGAACCGTATTCTGGGCAGCGACCTTTCTCCTCGCCGGATGCGGCGGCGGAGGGAGTTTCTGGATCACGCTCACCTTCCCCGATACTCCCGCGCGCGAACAGACGCGAAGCATCCGGCTGGCGGCGCTGGAGCCCGGTCCGGGCGCGAGCTGCGCCCAACTCATCGACGGCACCGCAAGCCCCGGGGCGGCCGGGTTCGCCATCGACGGTGAGGTGAGCTTCGCCTTTCCGGTGAGCGGCGCGGTCGAGCCGCTCCGGGACGTCGGCCCCGGCGACCGCCTCTTCTTCGCGGAAGCCAGGGACGGCACCGGCCTCGCCATCCTGCGCGGCTGCACCCCGGCCCGGGCCGGCGGCGGCGGCCTTCAAGAGGTCACCATCGCGCTCACCTGGCTGTGCCGGCCCAGCAACGGCGGGGTGGAGATCTGCGACGACATCGACAACGACTGCGACGGCGAGACCGACGAGGCGGATCCCGCGGCCATGTGCCCGGCGGTGAGCCGCGCCCGCGCCACCGCCTGCCTCCGGGGCGTGTGCGGCTACACCTGTGAGCCGGAGTTCGTGAACCAGAACGGCGAGTGGTCCGACGGCTGCGAATGCCACCTCACCCGGGACGGGCAGGAGTGGTGCGACTCTCTCGACAACGACTGCGACGGCGTCACCGACAACGCGGGGTGCACCCCGTGCGCCACCAACGCCGACTGTGTGGACGACCCCTCGTGTCTGGACGGGGAGTGCACCATGGGGGTTTGCACCACGACCATCCGGGCGGACGGGGCCGGTTGTGACGATCGCTCGCGCTGCAGCGAGAATGATTCCTGCAATGACGGCGTGTGCCAGGGGACCCCCATCGGCTGCAACGATCAAAACGTCTGCACCGACGACGGCTGCGACCCGGCCTCGGGTTGCACCCACGCCAACAACACCCTCGCCTGCGACGACGCCAACCACTGCACGACCGGCGACACCTGCGACGGAGCCGGCCATTGCGCCGGCAACCCGGTGGTGTGCGCCTCGCCGCCGGCCAACACTTGCCAGGATGCGAACACGGCGCGGCAGTACGCCCCCAGCGGAAGCTGCGATCCGAATAGCGGTGATTGCCAATACGACTACTCCGACCTCCCCTGCCCGCTGGGTTGTCTGAATGGCTATTGCCGCTCCAGC
The DNA here is from genome assembly GCA_964561025.1 of uncultured Myxococcales bacterium. Taxonomy (GTDB): domain Bacteria; phylum Myxococcota; class B64-G9; order B64-G9; family B64-G9; genus JAAZNF01. Next base: position 11,627 of record CAZLNM010000096.1, on the reverse strand, counting down.
CAGTGCCAGGGTCAACCCGTGGGCAGCGACTGCGACGATGGCGACGCCTGCACCGAAAAGGACGCCTGCGACGCAAACGAGGTGTGCCGCGGGTCGAGCATCTCCTGCGACGACAACAACGTCTGCACGCAAGACGGGTGCAACCGCCAGACCGGCTGCACCCACGCGCCGCAGGCGGGCGTGCTGTGCGACGACAACGTGTTCTGCAACGGCACCGACGTATGCCAGAACGGCACCTGCACCCACACCGGCGACCCCTGCCGCCAAGGAGACGCCTGCAACAACTCCTGCAACGAGCAGGCTCGCAATTGCTTCTCGCCGGCCAACACGCCCTGCAACGACGGATTTTTCTGCACGGTCACCGACCGCTGCGACGGCGCCGGCAAGTGCGCCGGCTCCGGCGATCCCTGCGCCAGCCTACCCCCATGTCACAATCGCTGCAGCGAGATGTCGCGCTCCTGCGACGCCCAGCAGGGTGACACCTGCGACGACGGGGTGCGCTGCACCGAGGATGACACCTGTGACGCCAGTCTCGTCTGCACCGGAATCCCCACAGACACCAATTGCATGATCCCCGGCCAGATCTGCGCTCCGGCCTGCCGCCAGGACTCCAGCGGCTGCCTGGCGCGGCCCGACATGACGGTGGAGTGCCCGGACGGCGAGGTGTCGGGCCCGATGACCTGCCACATCCAGCTCGGCACACTGGCCGGACAGGACGCCTGCCTCTCCTGCCGGGCCTGGGTGTCGCCGATGGTGCTCTCGCGCGTGGACTTCGAGTCGGATACCAACCCCGGCGCCTGCGATCTGGACGGGTGGGTACTTGCGGACGGGGTGGGGGGAGAGCTCTGCAATCAAGAGGGCCAGTATTCGGGCGGCTGCCCGGTCCGTTTCGAGCCGATCTACGCCTCCCCCTGCTGCCCCACCTGGACCTGCCCGGCGCAGCACGGCCCCCTCACGGGAACGATCCTGCTCGAACACAACCCCGGCACGTGCAGCAACCGCAACCTGAAGCTGCAAAACCTCTTCGATTTCTCCGAGTTCGACGGGGCCGAGCTGTGCTACTCGCTGACGCATTACCAGGCCACCGTCAGCCGCGACTACTACCAGGTCCACATCGGTCCTCAGGGCGACGCGGACGGAGGAGCCACGCTCCAGTGCATGCGCGGCGGCACCATCCCGAACGAACTCACTCGCTTCTGTCACGACATCTCTTCCCAGATCCACAACTGGACCCCCATGCAAATCACCTTCTGGATGCTCACCGCCAACACGAACCACTTCATGTTCCTCGACGATATCCGGCTCACCACCTGGTACGCGGGCTGCCCGCCCTCTGGCAAGGTGTTCTTCTCTGAGGATTTCGCAGGCTGTCCGGGCATTCTCATTCCCGGCTGGAACGGCTGGGAGACCGGCATGACCACGGTTCGTTGCGACACCAACATCTGCGGGACGCAGGCGATCCAGGGAGAGAACTCCGCCTCCCTCGAACACGCGGTGGACACCACCGGCGGGACGGGCGGCAACCACATCGAGCTGTGCTGGTCGCTCGGGGACGACGGCCCCTCGGTCGGAACCTTCCGCGTCGAGTTCAACGCCTCGGGCACCTTTGTCACCGCCTACGAGGTGAGCGGCAACCTGGGCCCGGACAACGTGTGCGCCCAGCAGTGCGTGGATCTGAGCGCGCTGGATCCGGCGGCGGCGGGCAACCCCAACCTGCGCATCCGCTTCTCCTGGTCGGTGCAGTCGCGCAAGTTCGCGCTCGACGACGTGGTGGTGCGCGAGAGCGGCAGCCGCTGCGACGCCGGCGCGCTGGGGTACCTGCTGCTCAGCGACATCTCGGGCGAAGGCGCCGGCGGCTACGAGATCCAGCTCCTCAACCGGCGCCCAGGGGCCCTGCACGCCACCCTGGAGTGCGTCTGGAACGAGGGCGGCACCGCCGTGCGGGCCAGCGACACCATCGTCTTCTCCGAGTAGCGGCGATTTGGGCAGCCGCGCCCTCCACCACCCGAGCGCCGCGCAACGACAAGATCCTTAATGGCTCAATCGAAATGCAGTATTTAAGAGGTACGGTCAGACCGTGTAGCCGTTGACAGCCCGCCGCCGACGGCATAGCGTCGCCGCATGAAGCCGGCGGAATGGATCGGGAAGTTCGCCGGGCGGCGGGTGGCCTTGCTGGGCGATCTCGCCGCCGACGAGTTCGTCCACGGCACGGCCGCGCGGGTGTCGCGCGAGGCCCCGGTGCTGGTGGTGCGCGAGGAGCGCCGCGAGCTGCGCCCGGGCGGCGCCGCCAACGCCGCGGCCAACCTCCGCGCCCTGGGCGGCGCGCCCATCGTGGTCGGGTGGGTCGGCGATGACGCGCCGGGACGCGCGCTGCTCGAATCGCTCTTACGGCGCGGCGTGGACTGCGGCCGCATCGTGACCGCACACAGCCGCGCCACCACCACCAAGACCCGCGTCCTGGCCGGCGGCGAAAACACGGTGCGCCAACAGGTGGTGCGCCTGGACCGGGTATGCCGGGAGCCGCTGGAGAACGGCACGGAGCGGGCCCTGCTTGAGCGGCTGCGGCAAGCGGTGGCGGAGGCCGGCGTGCTCCTGGTGTCGGACTACGGCGAGGGGGTGCTCACCCCGGCCATCCTGGCCGAGGTCAACCGGCTCTCCGTGGCCGAGAAGATCCCGGTGGTGGTGGACTCGCGCTACCGCATCGGCGATTTTCGCTCGGTCGAGGCGCTCACCCCGAACGAGCCGGAGCTGGCCGCCTTCGCCCACGAAGATGCGGCCGGCTTCGACTGGCGGCGTGCCGGAGAGAGGCTGCTCCGGGAGACCGGCGCGCGCATGGTGGCGCTCAAGCGCGGCAAGAACGGCATGGCGCTCATCCGGCCGGACGGAATCCGCGAGGCGCCGGCCTTCGGCAGCGACGAGGTGGCCGACGTCACCGGCGCCGGCGACACCGTGGCCGCGGCCTTCACCCTGGCGCGCGCCGTGGGCGCCCCGCCCGAGGTGGCGCTGAACCTCGCCAACACCGCCGGCGGGATCAAGGTGACCAAGGCGGGCACCGCCGCGGTCTTCGCCGACGAACTGCGGCGGGCGCTCTCGGAGACCGCGTGAAACCGCGCCCGGAAAAAATCCTGGCCCTGGACGAACTGGCGCACTGCCTGCGCCCGCTGCGCGAGAAAGGCCAGACCGTGGCCCTGGCCAACGGGGTGTTCGATCTGCTGCACGTCGGCCACCTGCGCTACCTCGAGGGCGCCGCCGAGCTCGCCGACGTGCTGGTGGTGGCGGTGAACGGCGACGAATCGGCGCGGCGGCTCAAGGGTCCCGGCCGGCCGATCATCCCCGCCGCGGAGCGCGCCGAGCTGGTGGCCGCGCTGGCGGCGGTGGACTTCGTGGTGCTCTTCGACGACGACGACGTGCGCCATATCCTGCGTACGCTTCAACCGGATCTCCACGTCAAGGGCACGGACTACACCCCCGAGACCGTCCCCGAGCGCGACGTGGTGCTGGCCTACGGCGGCCGGGTGGCAGTGGCGGGCGACGCGAAGGCCCACGCCACCTCCGACATCATCCGCCGGCTGAAGGGGAGCGGGAATGCCTGAGCGTCCCCTCGGCATCCTGCACCTCCTCTCCTACCCCTGGTTCACCGGGCCGGCCGAGCCGGTGCTCACCCTGGCCCTGCTCCAGCAGCGGCGCGGGCACCGGGTGGCCTTCGCCTGCGACACCGAGCGGGAGGGGGATCTGGCGCGGCGGGCCGAGGAGGCGGGCCTGCCGGTGGAGCGCCGCTTGAGTCTGTGCGCCAAGTCCGGCCCCATCCTGGTGCTGCGCGACGTGCTCGCCCTCAAACGCCTGTGGCGCGAGGGCGAGTTCGACATTCTGCACGCCCACCGCTCGCACGACCACACCCTGGCGGCGCTGGCGCGCACGCGCCACTCGCCCACCCGCCTGGTCCGCACCCTGCACAGCGAGCGCGCCCTGTCGCCCCGGCGTAGCTTTCAGCTCCGCCGCGCCGATGGCCTCATCACCGTGGCCCGGCGCGACCGCGAGGCGCTGCTTGGGCGCTGCCTGCTGCCGCCCGAACGGGTCGTCAGCATCGAGGGCGTGGTCGATGCCGAGCGCTTCTCTTTCGGAAACGGCGAGCGGGTGCGCCAAGAAGTCGGCCTGGCGCCGGACGCACCGGTGGCGCTCTTGCTCGCGCGCATGGTCCCCGGCCGGGGCCACGCCGAGCTGATCGACGCCTTCGCCTCCGTCCGCCGGGCGCTCCCCGCGGCGCACCTTGTACTGGCGGGCCGGGGCCCGCTGGAACTCGAACTGCGCGAACGGGTGCGCCGGGCGGGGCTGGACGAGGCGGTGCGCTTCATCGGCTACCGCCGAGATCTTCCGGACGTGTACCGGGCGGCCGACGTGGTGGTGCTGCTCTCCCCCGGAAATGACGGCACCTGCCGCGCCGCGCTCGAGGCCATGGCCTGCGGAAAACCTCTGGTGGTCTCGGACCGCGGGGCACTGCCCGAGATCGTTCGAGATTACGAAACCGGACGGGTGGTCCCGGCGGGTGACGGTGGCGCCCTGGCCATCACTCTCTCCGAGTTGCTCGCCGATCCCGCCGCGCGGGAACGCATGGGAAAGGTGGCCCGGGAAGAAGCGCGAACGCGCTTCACCCCGCAGCGGGCCGCCGACCGGGTCGAGGAGTTGTATCGAATCGTTCTTGCGAAAACCGACGGGAGGCACTGCTGACCGATCCGCGCGACAACGGCATTGCACCGGGAGCCGAAGCCCCGCGAGTGGCCATCGTCCAGACCGCCTTCGTGGGGGACGTGATCTTCGCCTCGCCGCTGGCCCAGGCCATCAAGGCCCGGCACCCGCAGGCGCGTCTGGCGCTGGTGGTCCGCGCCGCGCAGGCGGAGGTCGCCGCCTGCATCCCGGGGGTCGACGAGGTGGTGGTCTTCGACAAACGCGGCGCCGATCGCGGCCCGGTGGGCCTGTGGCGCGCGGCGCGCCGGCTGCGGGGGCGCTTCGACGTGCTGCTTTCTCTGCACCGCTCCACCCGCTCCGGCTTGCTGGCCTATCTTTCCGGCATCCCGCTGCGGGTGGGTTTTCGCCAGGGCCCCTGGCGCCTCGCCTACCACCGGGCCGTGCCCTGGAACGAGGCGGAGCCGGCGCCGCTGCCACAGTACCTGCGCCTCCTCGAGGCCATCGACATCCCGGCGCAGAACCCGCAGCTCCGGCTCCAGGCGCCGCCCGACAGCCAGCGCCGCATCGAGGCCTTCCGCCTGCGGCACCCGAGGTTGCCCCCCGGCCCCTGGGTGGCGCTGTGTATCGGCTCGGTGTGGGCCACCAAGCGCTGGCCGGCGGTGTACTTCGCCAGCCTGGCCGCGCTGCTCTCACGGTCCGGGTACCACGCGCTCTTGCTGGGCGGGCCGGGCGAACGGGACATCGAGTCCGAGATCCGTCGCGCCGCCACGGTCGAACTGTTCAGCGACGTCGGCGGCACGCTCTCGAACGCCGCCGCCCTGCTCTCGGGCTGCGCCGCGGCGGTGGGCGGCGACTCGGGGCTGGCCCACATGGCCCGGGCCCTGGGCATCCCGAGCGTGGTGCTCTTCGGCCCCACCGACGCCCGCTCCCAGTTCTTCGATCGCCGTAGCCGCCCGCTGGCGGCGCGGGTGAAATGCCGGCCTTGCAGCCACCACGGCCCGCGGCGCTGCCCCGAGGGGCACCACGACTGCATGCGCCTCATCAGCCCGCAGGAGGTGGCCGAGGCGGTGTTCGAGCTGCTTTCGCCGCGATGCCCCACCCCCCGCTCCCTCGCCGCGGCGCCGGCTCCCAACCCGGCCCCGCGCCCGGAGACCCGCCCGTGAGAGATCCCGGCCGGCCGGCGAGCCGCCTGCTGTGGTGGCTCGCCCGAAAGGCCTTCGCCCGGCGCACCGGCCCGGCGCAACCTCCCGCGCTGGCGGAGCGCGTGCTCCTTGTGCGGGTGGACGAGCGAGTGGGCAACCTGGTGCTGCTGGAGCCGCTGCTCTGTGCGTTGCGCCGCGCGCGCCCCGGCGTCCGCATCGGCCTGCTGGCCGCGCGCCGGATGGAGGTCGCCGCCCGGGCCCTCGGGCCGGACGAACTGCACCTCATCGACAAGCGCGATTTTTTGCGCCGCCCTTCTCGCTGGCTGCGCGCCGTGCGGGCGGTGCGGGCCGCCGCCTACCCTGTGGCCATCGACGGGAGCTCCTGGCACGAGGCGTCGTTCACGCACAACGCGCTGGCGCACTTCTCGGGAGCGCCGGTGGTGTGCTCCTTTCGCCGCCCGGGCCCCACGCTGGCGACACACCTCGTGGATCCCGGCCCGGCGGACGAGTACGAGGTGGCCCAGCGCCTGCGGCTGCTCCTGCCGCTGGGGATCACTGCCGCGTGTGCCTGGCCGCGCCTCGACCTCGGCTGGCAGGAGCCAGCCTCGCTGGCACCGTGGCTCGATGCCTTGCCCCGCCCGCGCATCGGGCTGTGGCCCGGCGCGCGCAAGGTCGAGAACCGCTGGACGCTTTCGCGCTTCGCCCGGCTCGGCGAGAGGCTGGGCGCGGCGGCCGGCGGGACCCGCATCGTCCTTTGGGGCCCGGGGGAAGAGCCGCTGCGCGACGCGCTGCGAAGTCATCCGCACACGGTCGCGGCGCCGCCGACGGACCTTTCGGCGCTGGCCGGCCTGCTGCGCCGGCTCGATCTGCTGGTCATCAACGACACCGGCCCGATGCACCTGGCGGTGGCCCTGGGCACGCCGACCGTGGCGCTCTTCACCGCCACCAGCGCCTCACGCTTCGGCCACCCCGCGCCTCACGTGAAGAACCTGTCCGTTGGCGACCCGGCGGAGCCCGAAGAAGCGCAACTCAAACGCGTGGCGGCGGCCTGCTCCGTGCTTCTTTCGGCCAAGATGGGTCGGTAACATCCTGACCGCACTTGCAATTGCCTCACCGTCGCCTACAATGTCCGCTCGCGCGGTCGGGCCGCGCCGCCAACGAACGGGAGACCCCATGGCCGAAGAGCTCTACCACGTCCCCTGCGATACCCTGGAAAACTTCATGCGCGACGTCTTCGTCGGCGTCGGCGTGCCCCCCGAGGACGCCGCCATCTGCGCAAACGTCCTCATCGAGAGCGACAAGCGCGGCATCGAGTCGCACGGCATCGGGCGCATGAAGCCCATCTACTACGACCGCATCAAGGACGGCATCCAGTTCGCAAAGACGAACTTCGAGATCGTGCGCGAGGGCCCCACCACCGCGGTGGTCGACGGCCACCACGGCATGGGCCACGTCATCGCCTACCGGGCCATGCGCATGGCCATCGACAAGGCCAAGAAGTTCGGCCTGGGCATGGTGGCGGTACGCAACTCCACCCACTACGGCATCGCCGGCTACTGGGTCACCATGGCGACCCAGAAGGGCATGATCGGCGTGACCGGCACCAACGCCCGGCCCTCCATCGCGCCCACCTTCGGCGTCGAGAACATGCTGGGCACCAACCCGCTCACCTTCGGCATGCCCACCGACGAGGCCTTCCCCTTCGTGCTGGACTGCGCCACCTCGGTCACCCAGCGCGGCAAGATCGAGTGGTACGACCGGGCCGGCAAGGAGGTGCCGCCGGGCTGGGTCATCGACGAGCAGGGCCGCACCCGCACCGACACGGCGCAGATCCTGAAGGACCTCACCAGCGGCAAGGCCGCGCTCACCCCGCTGGGTGGCATCGGCGAGGAGACGGCCGGCTACAAGGGCTACGGCTACGCCACGGTGGTGGAGATCCTGTCGGCGGCGCTGCAGCAGGGCGCCTTCCTCAAGATGCTGAACGGCCTGGACGAGCACGGCAAGAAGATCCCCTACGCGCTGGGGCACTTCTTTTTGGCCATCGACGTCGAGGCCTTCACCGAGCTTTCGTCCTTCCAGCGCATCGCCGGGCAGATCTGCCGCGAGCTGCGCGCCTCCAAGAAGGCCCCCGGCTGCGAGCGCATCTACACCGCCGGCGAGAAGGAATACCTGGCCTCGCTGGAGCGCGCCCGCACCGGCGTGCCGGTGAACGCCGCCCTGCGCCGGGCCATCGACGCCATGCGCGCCGAGCAGAAGCTCACCCAGTACCGCTTCCCCTGGGACGCCTGAGGCGCCATGACCGAGGCCACCCGCAAGCGGCTGCGCTGGCTGTACCTCCCCTACACCTGGTTGGTCTTCGTCCCTTTTCTGGCCGCGACCACCGTGAGCTTCGGCCTGGTGGCCATGCTGGTGGCCTTCGTGGCGCCGCGCGCGGCCTTCCACTTCGGCACGGTGTGGAGCTGGCTGCTGTGCCGGGTGAACTTCACCCGCGTCCGCATCCACGGCCGCGAGAACGCCGACCCGAAGCAGTCCTACGTGATCATGAGCAACCACCAGAGCCACTTCGACATCCTGGCCTTCTACGGGCACTGGGGGCGGCAGTTCCGCTGGGTGATCAAGAAGGAGCTCAAGAACATCCCCGGTTTGGGCTGGTACTGCGCCGCCGGCGGGCACATCTTCATCGACCGTTCAAACCGCGAGAAGGCCATCGAGAGCATGCGCGCGGCGCGGCCCCTGCTCTCTGGCGGCATCTCGGTGATGATCTTCCCGGAGGGGACGCGCAGCCGGGACGGGCGCATGCGCGAGTTCAAGAAGGGCGGCTTCATGATGGCGAAGGACCTGGGCCTCCCCATCCTGCCGCTGACCATCTCCGGCTCGCGCCACGTGCTGCCCGGCAAGACCCTGTGGCTGCTCCCCGGCGCCGTGCGCATCCAGGTCCACCCGCCCATCGACCCCGCCGCCTACGGCGAGGACCGCGAGCGGCTCATGGCCGACGTGCGCGCCGTCATCGCCTCGGGACTTCCGCCCGAGGAGCGGGGCGATCGCGCGGCCTAGGCCACGCTATGGGTACTGCGCCGGATCGGGCGGCGGCGCGCCGGGATGCAACAGCTCGTCCATGCCGAAGCCGACGTAGGGGTGCGAGGGCACCGGGGGTTCGCCCGCGGCCAGATACAGCAGGCGCTGCTTGGGCACGAACACCATCGACCAGATGGCCCCGTTGTTGGCGATGCTGCCGTTGGTGTCGAACTCCTCCGGCGGGTACACCTCGCCGGTGCAGCCGTTCTTGCGATCGCGCAGCACCGCCACCGCCGCCGCCGCGTCGAGCTGCCCGTAGCGCGTCTCCGCCCCGCCGGGAGGAAGGAGCTGCCGCAGGCGCTCGAGCCGGCACACCGTGCTGTCGGTGGGCGAACCCGGCTCATTGTCATAGGCGTCCATGCCGGGATCCAGGAAGTGGTTGGTGGCGAACACCAGCCCCTCCGCGGACAGCCGCCGCGCCGCGTGGTGGCTGGGGGACAGCTCGAACACCGCCGCCTCCTCGCGCTCGCCGTCCGTGACCACCAGGATGGTGGCCCGGGCGTGGGTCTGGGCGAGCAAGAACTCCTCCGCCTGCGCGAGGCTGCCGCAGCGCGAGAGCAGCTGGTAGATCATCTGGGTGTGGCCGCGGCGGTTGCGCTGGTTGGGGTCGGTGTCGGGGTTGGCGCCGTTGTTGTTGCTGGCGATGGAGATGCCGGCGGCATTGATCCCGTTGTAGGGCGCGACGTTTCCCGGAAAGCCCACGCTGGCGAAGGGCACGCCGCCTTCGGGCCGGCGCACGATCACGGTGGGGTGGCGGATGAGGTAGCTCAGGCGGTCCCAGTCCATGTTGCGCCCGTGCACCATGACCCCCGCCGGGGTGGCAGAGCCTACGGCCACGAACTGGGTGCAGCCGTTGCCGAGCAGATCGTTGATGAAGGCGATGATCACGTCGCCGTAGGCCAGCGCCACGCAGGTCTCCAGGTCCCAGCCCTCGACCCCGGCGTCGGCGGCGCCGGCGGCCATGCCGCGGCACTCGTCCAGGATCTCGGGGTAGGACTGGGCCAGGGCGTCCTCGATCAGGCCCTGGGAGCGGGCCATGGGCAGAAAGAGCGAGAACAGCGGGTCGTTTTTTACGAACTCGACGCCCTCGGCGAGCTCGGCGGCCATGAGCCGGCCGTGCTGCCAGCCCATCTCGTAGGGCGTGCCCAGGAGGCGCAGCACGTGGATGCCCTGCCGCTCCTCGCGCGAGGGCTCCGTGTACGCCGAGCGCCCGCCGCCGCCGCAGGCGCACAGCAAGAGCGCCGCCACGATCCCAGGCAGAATCCGCATCCAGATCATCCGGCACCTCTTTTTCTGCTCCACCGCCCGTCCGGTTACCGCCAACAACGTGCGCTCGGTCGCGCTGCCTTTGTTGGCCAGGCGACCAGGCGTTCAGTAACGATTTTGCGGATCATCCAAAAAGCGAGGTCAGCTCAGCCGCTCCACCACCACCGCCACCCCGTTGCCGCCGCCGATGCAGGCCGAGGCCACGCCGAGGCTCTTGCCGCGGTCCTTCAGGGCGTACAGCAGGGTGGTGAGGATCTTGCTGCCGGTGGCCGCCACCGGGTGTCCGAGCGCGATGGCCCCGCCGTGGACGTTGACCTTGGCGCGGTCGAGTTTGAGCTCGCGCTCGCAGGCCAGGTACTGGGCGGCGAAGGCCTCGTTGAGCTCGATGAGATCCATGTCGGAGAGCTTGAGCCCGGCCTTGGCGAGCGCCGCCGGGATTGCCTTGGCCGGCGACAGCCCGAAGCGCTTGGGCTCGTAGCCCACGAAGGCGTAGCCGCGCAAGATGGCCATGGGCTTGAGCCCCAATACCTTGGCCTTATCTCGCTCCATCAGGATCTGGGCCGCGGCCGCGTCGCACAGGGCGCAGGAGTTGCCGGCGGTGATGGTGCCGCCGTCCTTCTTGAACACCGGCGGCAGCTTGGCCAGCCCGTCCAGGGTGGAGCCGGGCCGGTAGATCTCCTCCTCGACGAACTGGGTGGTCTTGCCCTTGCCGGCCGGGACCTCCACCGGCACCACCTCCTCCTTGAACTTGCCGGCCTTCACCGCGGCCTCGGTCTTCTGGTGCGACTCGAGCGCGAACTGGTCCTGCTCGGCGCGGGAGATGCCGAGCTCGGCGGCCAGGGCCTCGGTGAGCTCGCCCATGAGGCCTCCGCCCAGCGGGCAGCGGAAGCCGTCCTTGTGCATGAGATCCACCACGCTGTCGTCGCCCATGCGCAGGCCCCAGCGCACCTTGAGCAGCCCGTAGGGCACCTGGGAGGTGGACTCGGTGCCGCCCACCAGCACGCAGTCCACGTCGCCGGCCTTGATGGCCTGGGCGCCGAAGATCAGCGCCTGCAGCGACGAGCCGCAGCGCACGTTCACCGACACCGCCGGGGCCTCCACCGGGATGCCGCCCTTCACCGCGGTGAGCCGCGCCGGGTTGGGGCCGACGCCCGCCTGCCAGGCGCTGCCGAACACCGTCTGCTGCACCGCGTCCGCCGAGATGCCGGCCCGGCGCACGGCCTCCTTCACCACCACCGCGCCGAACTCCGGCGCCGTCATGCCCTTGAGGGAGCCTTCGAACTTGCCGCCGGCGGTACGCACCGCGCTCAATATCACGACCTCGCGCATGGGTTCCTCCTCCTAGCGATTGGCTTTGCGAATGCCCAGCTGGTCCTGGGCGATGATCATCTTCTGCACGTTCACCGTGCCTTCCACGATCTGGTACAGCACCGCGTCCCGGTAGTAACGCGCCACCGGGTA
>CAZLNM010000095.1:0-20380 GCA_964561025.1 uncultured Myxococcales bacterium | reverse complement strand
TAGGCGCCGGTGTCGGCCACGAAGCGCGCCTGCACGCACAGCAGGTTGCCCTTGCGATCGGCCCCGGTCTTGTAGCTCATCTTCACCGGGTGGCGCTTGGTGTGGGAGACGATGGACTCCTCGCGCGTCGCCACCATGCGGCAGGGGCGCTTGGTGTGGAAGGTCATCAGCGCCAGGTGGATCTGCACCGTGACCTCGTCCTTGCCGCCGAAGGCCCCGCCCACGATGGGCGACATCACCCGCACCTGGTGCAGCGGCAGGCCCAGGGCCCGGGCGATCTGGGTCTGATCGCGATAGATGTACTGCCCGCAGGCGTCCACCGTCAGCCGGCCGTGCTCGTCATAGTATGAAATGCCGGCCTCGGTCTCCAGGAAGGCGTGGTCGATCATCGGCACCGAATAGTCGTTCTCGACGATCACCGCCGAGCGGGCGAAGCCGGCCGCAAGGTCACCCTTTTCGAAGTGCCCCTGGTGCATGATGTTGCCCTTGGGGTGGAGCGCCACGGCTCCGGGGGCCATGGCCGCCTCCGGATCGGTGATGGGCTCCAGCACCTCGTAGTCCACCCGCACCCGGCGCGCCCCCTCGCGGGCCGCCTGGCGGGTCTCGGCCCCCACCAGGGCCACCGCGTCGCCCAGGTAGCGCACGCGCTCGAAGCACAGCACCGGCATGTCCTGGATCTGGATGCCGAAGGCGTTCTCCCCCGGGACGTCGCGGTGGGTGAGCACCCGCACCACGCCGGGCACCTCCAGCGCCGGCTTCACGTCGATTTCGCGGATGCGCGCGTGCGGGTGGGCCGCGCGCACCACCTCGACCCACAGCATGCCGGGCAGCGTCTTGTCCGAGGGATAGAGCGTGCGCCCGGCCACCTTGTCCTCGGCGTCGATGCGCTTCACCCGCGCGCCCACCACCGACGGCGTCTTGTCCACGATCCACCTCGCCTGCTAGCCGCCACCCACCGGCGAAAAGAACGTAAGCCGCGCCCCGTCCGCGAGCGCGCTGTCCCGCGCCGCCCTGCGCCCATCCAGTAGCACCCACAGGTCCACCCGGTCAACCAGTCCCGCGCCGCGGATGGCGTCCGCCACCGTGGCGCCCGCCGGAAGCTCGAGGACCAGGCGCTCCTGGCCGGCGCGCTCGCGCTGCGGCCCGAACAGCTCCACCGTCACCTTCAATCGACCCGCCTTTCGCTGAGAACCACCTCGCCACCTTCAAGCCGGTGCGCCCTCCCGCGCTGGCTCTGGCGGCCCCGCGGTCGGGCGCGTGAAAACCCGTATTGCCAGCGGTGCGTGCGCCTCAGGAAGACGCCAGCACCTGCATGCGGATGGTGCCGCTCACCGGGCACACCGCCGCGCACATGCCGCAGCCCACGCAACGCTCGTCGTCCACCCGCGGCCACCGATCGCGGCCGAAGTCGATGGCCCGGTGGCCGCCGTCGCGGCAGGTGATGACGCAGCGGCCGCAGCGCACGCAACGCCGCTCGTCGATGCGCGAGCGCACCTTGCCCTTCTGCTGCAGGCGGTCGTGGGTGGCCAGGCGCGGCAGGGCCCGGCCGACCAGCTCCGACGGCGAGCGCAACCCGAGCGCGCGCAGGTGCCAGGCCAGCCCCGAGACCAGGTCGTCGATGATGTCGTAGCCGAAGGTCATCACCGCGGTGCAGAACTGCACGTTGTGCGCCCCCACCAGCATCATCTGGGCCGCGTCGCGCCAGTTGGCCGGGCCGCCGGTGCCGGTCACGGGGAGTTTGCTGTGCTGGGCCACCAGGGCGATGTTGCGCAGCGTGATGGGCAGGATGGCCGGGCCGGACAGGCCCGAGAAGGAGGCCAGCCCGCCCACGTCGGGCAGCGGCTGGAAGCGCTCCACGTCCACGCCCATCAGGCTGGGGATGGTGTTCGAGGCGCACACCGCGTCCGCCCCGCCCTCCCGCACCGCGTTCGCCACCGCCGCGATGTCCGCCACCTGGGGGGTGATCTTGATGACCACCGGGCAGCGCCGGGCGGCGCCCTTGATCCAGGAGGTCACCTGACGGGTGAGCTCGACGTTCTGGCCCAGCATCTGGCCGGAGAACGACCCCTCGCCGCCCAGCGTCCCCTGCGGGCAGGAGAAGGAGCACTCGATGATGTCGGCCCCGGCGGCCTCCAGGCGGCGCACCAGCGACTCCCAGTCGCTGCGGGCGGAGCCCATGATGGAGCCCACCAGCACCCGGTCGGGGAACTCGCCGCGCAGCGCTTGCATACGCTTTTCGATCACGTCGATGTGGTGCTCGCTGATGAGATCGATGTTGCCGAGACCCACCACCCGCCGCCCGAACACGTCGTACCCGGTCATCATGGGGTACTTGAGCTCCACCGGCTCCGACTCGACGGCGGTGGTCTTGAGCACCGCCCCGGCCCAGCCGGCCCGCAGCCCCGCGCGCAGCATCTCCAGATCGTCGGTGGGAGGCGCCGCGGCCAGCAGGAAGGGGTTCTTGAACTTCACCCCGCAAAAACTGATGCCGAGATCGACCTCCTCGGGCAGCCGGGGCAACGCCGCGGCCTCGCCCGCGCCGCCGAGATGACGGTCCGCCCGCCGCGCCGCCTCGCGGCCATCGGCCAGCGCCTGGACCACGGTGCGCTCGCGCTGGGCCAGGTCGCCGGCCACGAACACCGCCGCGCCGTCCCCGGCGCCGCCCCGCCGCCGGACCACCACCCCCTGCTGGACCTCCAACCCGAAGGCCCGGCACAGCGCCTCGTCGGCCTGCTCCCCGGCGGCCACCAGCACGTCATCGGCCGCCAGATCGAAGGTGGCGCCCTTCACCGGCACCGGCCGGGCGCGCCCGCTCTCGTCCACCTCGCCGGGGACTGTGACCGTGCAGCGCACCGCGCCGAGCTTCTTGCCGCGGCGGACGAAGGCGAGCGGCATGGTGTTGGGCCGGATATCCACACCCTCGGCGCGGGCCCGCTCCACTTCGTGGCTCCAGGCCGGCATGTCGCGCTCGGCGCGCCGGTAGATCACGGTGACCTCGCGCGCGCCCAGGCGCAGGGCGGTGCGGGCCGCGTCCATGGCGGTGTTGCCGCCGCCGATCACCACCACCCGCCGCCCCAGCCGGGGCTTCTTGCCGCTGGCCTTGGCGCCAAGCACAGCGAGCGCGTCGCGCACGCCGGGGAGGTCCTCGCCGGGGATGCCCAGCCGGGCGCCACGGGTGAGGCCCAGGGCCACGATGGCCGCGTGGTATCCTTTCAGGTCCGCCAGGCCCCGCACCGCCCGCCCGGCGCGAAAGCGCACGCCGAGCTTCTTGAGGGCGTCGATCTCGTGGCGCACCACCGAGAGCGGCAGGCGCATGGCCGGGATGCCGTGGCTCAGCATGCCGCCGGGCCGCCGCTCGCGCTCGAGCACCGTCACCCGGTGGCCCAACCGGGCCAGCTCCGCCGCCGCGGCGAGCCCCGCCGGCCCCGAACCGACCACGGCCACCCTCTTGCCGGTATCCGGGCCGGGCCGTTCGAAGGCGGCGCGCATCTGCCGCTCGTAGTCGCACACGAAGCGCTGCAATCCGGCGATGTCGATGGCCCGGTCCAGCTTGGAGCGGGTGCACTCGCGCCGGCACTGCTCGTCGGTGGCGCACACCCGGGCGCAGCTCCCGCCGAGCACGTTGGCGGCGCGCACCGTCAGGGCGGCGCCGACGAGATCGTGGTTGCGGATCTTGCGGATGAAGGTCCGCACCCCCACCGCGGCCGGGCAGCCCTTCTCGCAGGGGGGATCCTGGCATTGCAGGCAACGCCAGGCCTCCTCCAGCGCGGCGTCGTAACCGTAACCCCGGTCGGTCTCGGCAAAGGAAGGGACGGCGTGGGAACGGGACCTCATGGTCGGCACCTCCATAAGCTCCGGGCGGGCCCGGGCGGGCGGCATGATAGCACGCGCCCACCTCGCCTCCAAAACCTGATTTGATGTTTGCCCGGCGGCGGTGTACCAGGAGGCCGTGGAACCGGTGAACGGCCATCCCGCGCCCCTGGCGGGCTCCTTCCCCGCCCTGCGCCACCGCAACTACCGGCTGTGGTTCGTGGGGCAACTGGTCTCCTTCCTGGGCACCTGGATGCAGGGAACCGCCCAGGGCTACCTGGTGTTCGAGCTCACCCGCTCGCCGGCCTGGCTCGGCTACGTGGCCTTCGCGGCGGGCATCCCGGCCTGGCTTTTTATGCTGCTCGGCGGCGTGGCGGCGGACCGCTTCCCGCGGCGCACCTTGCTGTGCCTCACCCAGGTGTGGCTCATGACGCTCTCGGTGGCGCTGGCCGCGCTGGTCTTCACCGGCTGGGTACGCCCCTGGCACATCGTGCTGCTGGCCGCGCTGCAGGGCGTGGGCACGGCCTTCGACGCCCCGGCGCGCCACTCGTTCCTGCTCGAACTCGTCGACCGGCCCGCGGTGGCCAACGCCGTGGCCCTGAACTCCGCCATGTTCAACACCGCCACCGCCCTGGGCCCGGCGGTGGGCGGCCAGCTCTACGCCGCGCTGGGCCCCGGGGTGTGCTTCTCCATCAACGCCGTCTCCTACCTGGCGGTGCTGCTGGCGCTGCACCGCATGCGTCTTGCGCCCTTCGTCCCGCCGGCGCGGCGCGCCCATCCCTGGCGCGAACTGGTCCAGGGGCTGGCCTACGTGCGCGACAACCCCGTGATCCGCACCCTGATGCTGCTGATCGGGGCGACCACCCTGTTCGGGTTCGCCTTCGTCACCCTGCTGCCGGCCTGGGCGGTGCGCATCCTCCACGGCGACGCCACCACCAACGGCTGGCTGCTCTCGGCGCGGGGCGCGGGCTCGCTGGCCGGCGCGCTGCTGCTCGCCTTCTACTCCGAGCGCCTGCCGCGCGGACGCACGCTGTGGCTCGGCGCGCTGGCCTTTCCGGTGTTGCTCGCGCTGTTCGGGCTGGTGCGCTCGACCGCTTTTTCGCTGCTGGTGTTGTTCGGGATCGGAGCGGCGGTGATCGCGGTGTTCAACCTGGCCAACGCCATCATCCAGCTCGAATCCGCCGACGAGCTGCGCGGCCGGGTCATGAGCATCTACAGCCTGGTGTTCTTCGGCTCCATGCCGCTGGGATCGCTGTGGGCCGGGGCGGTGGCGGACGGCTTCTCCGAGCCGGCCGCGGTCATGGCCGGGGCGGCGGCGACCCTGGCCGCCACCGCCCTCATCGGCCTTCTCTCCCGCGCCGTGTGGCGCAGCCGGTAGGCGAAGGAGGACGCCATGCAGCGCACCATCTGCCCCCACTGCCGGCAAGAGGTGATGGCGCCCGACGCGGAGGGCGCCCTGTGCCCGGCCTGCGGCCGGCCGCTGTCTCTGGGGCTGCGCTGCCCCTGGTGCCTCGAACGCAACCCCGAGGGCCGGTTCTGCCGCGCCTGCGGCTGCGAGCTTCCCCCGCCCGAGCAGTTCGGCGCCGCCCGCATGCTCAAGGACGCCGGCGTGGATCGCTTCGCGCTGGCCGAGCGGCTGCGCCAGATGGATCCCGAGCAGACGGCGGTGCTGTCGCGCCGCTTCGAACAGCAGCGCGCGGCGGTGATGGTGCGGATCGAGGAGGCGCGCTTTTGCGAGAAATTCCTCCTGCAACGCGCCTTCTCGGGGCCGCTGGAGGAGACCTGGCTGGCCCGGCTGCCGCTGCCGCCCGAGGCGCTGGCCTCGCTCAGCGCAGGCCCGCGGGGCCCCTTCGTCGAGCCGGCGGACCTCGAGCGCATCTTTGCCGAAAGCCCGTTCGAGGAGAACCGCACCCTGGCCGCGCTGGCGCTGTTCCGGCGTGGCTCCGACGATGCGGCCGTGTTTCGCAAGGTGCGCGAGGCGCTGTACGACCCGGGCGCGCTGGGGATGGAGGCCTCGCTCTGTCTGGCCCGCCTTTCCATGCTGGTCCCCCACCTCCGGCCACACCTGGAATCTCGAGACCTCGTCACGGCCGCTGGGCAGGCGCGCGCGGCGCTCGCGCGGCCCGAGCTGCGGCTCCCGGCCGCGCAGGTCGTGGCCATCGAACACAAGCTCCACCGCCGCTGGCCGCCGGCTGCGGAGGAGGTCCGAGAGGGTGAACCCGATCCGGCACGGCTTCTGGACATCTTGAACGAGGGCCTCTCGCACAGCGATCCGGAGCTTTCCCTGGTGTGCGCCGTGCTCCTCGGCGACACCGGGCGCCTGCTCCCCGAGCTCTCATCGGAAGATCCCGTCCGCCGCGACGCGGCCCGCCTCTCGCTCCTCGAGCGGGGCGCCTGTCTGGACCGGGTCCTGCCCTCGCTCGCGGCGGAGCCGCCGGAGGCGCGACGCTCCTGGTTGCGCCATGTCCCCTTGCCGCTGCCGCCCGAGCCGCTGGCGGCGGTGCTGGCCGAGGCCGCGCGCGGGGACGAGCGTCACCTCGCCGAGGTGCTGCGCTGGCTGCAACGACGGGCCGCGGCCGACTACCCGGCGGAGTCGCGGGAAGAACTCGCCCGTTGGCTGGACGCGGAGCGCGCCGCCCGGCTTTTGCCCAAGGAGATCCTCGACGCGCTGGCCTGGCTGGCCACGCCGCCCCGGGACCCCGAGACGCCCTGGGTGCGGCCCTTGCCGCTCTCTGCCGGGCCGGTACGCGCGCTGCTCGCACGGGCCACGGAGGCGCTGCTGAGATGTCCCGCGGAAGCGCTCTTGCGGCTTCCGTCCGAGTGCGCCGAGGGCCTCTCCGCCTGGCTCTGGGGAGAGGACTCGCCCATGATGCGCGCGGCGCTCGATCGCTGGGCCAAAGATCCGGGAGCGAGCCGGGCGCTCTTCGATCATCTTGCGGCGATGGAAAGCCGGCTGGACGACGGCGTCCAACCAACGCTCCGCAACTGGCAGATTCTGATGGGCATCTGGGAGCGCTGCCCGGCCGAGTCTCGCCCCGATCTGGCCGCCGCGGTGGCGGCCGGCTGGAGTTTCTCTTACGCCCAGGACGAGGAGGGCGCGCGACAGGCGCTACGCGGACGCTACCGCCAGCATCCCGAGGAGCGGGCCTGTCTCAAAATCGCCTTCGCGAACCTCCTGCACCGGACCGGCACCGACTGGAAAACCTTCCACGACGAGGTCGCCCCCGGAGAGCCGCGCGGCGGCCCCAACACCCTGCGGGCCTTCGCTGAGCTGTGCCGGGCCGCGCCGGGCGAGCTCTACCACCACGTGGACTGGCTGCTCGCCGACCTCGTGCCGGACACGACACCGGCGTTCGCCGAGCGGCTGTTCGAGGAGCTCAAGGGGCGGCAGGACTCCTCGACCCAGCTCTTGCCCCCGGCGGTGGCCCTGGCCCGTTGGCTGGACGAGAAGCGGCTCGAGTTCGGGGATGCCCGTCTGCGCGCAGCGGTGCTGCGGATCTTTCGCGAGGGCTGGCAGGCCGTGCTCGAACGGTGCACCCGCTCCGCGGACGGCGCGGTCGAGTACTACCAGCAGGAGAAGGAGCAGGAGATCGCCGAGATCCTGGCCCGGTGGGAAGGGTGAGGCTCAGCGCCGGTTGTGGACCCGGCCCCACAGGACTTCTTTGTCGGCGGGGGTGAGCGAGGCCAGGCGGACCGGGATCTCCTCCTTGGAAAGCCCGTCGCGCTTGAGCAGGAT
The DNA here is from genome assembly GCA_964561025.1 of uncultured Myxococcales bacterium. Lineage (GTDB taxonomy): Bacteria > Myxococcota > B64-G9 > B64-G9 > B64-G9 > JAAZNF01. Next base: position 12,834 of record CAZLNM010000095.1, on the reverse strand, counting down.
GGCCAGCTCCAGTTCGCCCGGGCCCACGAAGGTGGCGCCGCAGGAGCGGCAGAACTTGCCCGGCCCGGAGCCGCCGCACCAGTAGCAGGCGAACACCGGCTCGGCCTGCTTGCCGCAGAACACGCACAGGTCGCCGCTCTTGTAGTCCTTGGGCTGGCGCTTGCCGCAGGCGACGCAGTTCACCACGTCACCACCCTCCACCACCACGGTGCCGCGCGCCCCGCCGGCCCAGGCCAGCACCGCCTCGGCCACCTCCGGCTTCATGGCCACGAGCCCGCACAGGGTCCTGGCGTCGCCCACGGTGGCGAAGTCGGATTTGCAACGGATGCCGAGCTTCACCAGGGAGGCGATGTCGGCCTCGCTCAGGCCCTTGGAGCGCAGGATGTTCGTCTCCAGCTCGGAAAACCCTCCCGGCGCGGCCTTGGGTTTGGCTCTTTGCGCCGGCTTCTTTCGGGCGGGGGTCGAGGACTTCTTGTCTTTTTTCGCTGGCATGTTTCACCTCGCTTTTGGGCACGACCATAGGCGCTCGTGCGCCGCGCGTCAAGCAAGACATGTTCCGCGTCCCCCCGCCCACAACAGAACAAACAACGCATGCGGATCTCACCCGTCAGGCGGTCTTCCCCAAAACCACAGAATGACGGAAAGGGTTCTACCCGGATAGCAGGAGCGGATCGCCGAGGGTGTAGGCGCCTAGCCCCTCATCAGGATGGGGATGACCACCCACACGAACACCGGCCACCAGATGGCCAGGATGATGGAGAGCCAGCCCAGCGGGATCTGGTAGCCCAGGAGCTTCTGGCGCACGGCCTCGCTCTTTGCCTTGGCGTCGCCGGACAGCTTGGCGCCGGCGAAGGTCACCATCATGCCGTAGCCGAAGATGGCGCCCAGCGCGCACTCGGCCACGAAGGTGAGCAGCACCGACACCCAGGTCAGGATGCCGAACAGGCCCATGCCCAACATGTTGATGTGCATGATCACGTCGAAGATCAGGACGTACAGGCTCCACAGGAAGGCCAGCGAGCCGACGTAGCCTGAGAACTTCGACATCTTCTCGAGGAGCTCCTTGGCGTCGGGCTTCTTCTTGAGGATGGCGCTGGAGGCGCCCAGGATGCCGAGGAACAACAACATGAAAATGTGTACCCAGAACTGCCAGCCCATGATCTCCTCCCGTGTTAGGGTTCCGTTCCTCCCAATGGTCGCTCCCGAGTACCGTACTATCGCTCTCAAGTCAAAGGAATTCGCCGGAGCCTACCCGGTCCCGCGCCAGCCGAGCTTGACTCGGCGCGCGCAAGATCGTTTGATTACGCCGGCTCGGGAAATAACCAGGAGGATTGTGCCATGAACGTGAAGAAACTGGTGGTGGTGGGCTCGGGGACCATGGGCGCCGGCATCGGACAGCTCTGCGCCCAGCAGGGCATCGAGGCTTGGATCACGGACGTCAGCGACGATCTCGCCAAGAAAGGACTGGACAAGGTAAAGAAGGGGCTCGCCGGCCGGGTCGAGAAGGGCAAACTCACCCAGGCCGAGATGGATCAGATCATGGCAAAGCTCCACGCCGCGGGGAGCCTCGAGCCGGTCCGCGAGGCCGACTTCGTCATCGAGAGCGTGGTCGAGAACCTCGAGGTGAAGCAGAAGGTCTTCGCCGAGCTGGACAAGTTGGCCCGCCCCGGCGTCATCCTGGCCACCAACACCACCGCGCTCTCCATCTCGGCCATCGCCTCGGCCACCAAGCGGCCGGAGCTGGTGGTGCAGATGCACTTCTTCAACCCGCCGGTCATCATGAAGCTGTGCGAGATCATGCCGGGCAAGAAGACCTCCCCAAAGACGCTCCAGGCCGCCGAGGAGCTGGCGCGCGCGCTGGGCAAGGAGCCGGTGGTGTGCCGGGCCGAGGCCCCGGCCGGCATCGTCTCGCGCATCCTGGGCGCCATGCTGAACGAGGCCACCTGGCTGGTGGAGCACGGCGTGGCCGACCCCAAGGACATCGACAAGGCCATGACGCTGGGCGCCAACCACCCCATGGGCCCCATCGCCCTGCTCGACCTCATCGGGCTGGACACCCACCGGGCCAAGATGCAGACGCTGCGCCGGGAGGTGAACCACCCGCGCTACGACCACCCCGCGGTGGTGGACAAGCTCATTGACGAGAAGAAGCTCGGCAAGAAGGTGGGCCGGGGCTTCTACGACTACAGCGAGGAGAAGAAGTGATGTCTTTCCAGAACCTGCTCTATGAAAAGCAGGGCGCCATCGCGGTCTTGACCGTCAACCGCCCGGCGCTACGAAACGCGGTCAACGACGAGACCATCGAGGAGCTCGACGCGGCGCTCTCGGGGGTCGAGCGCGACAGCGAGCTGCGCGCGCTCATCATCACCGGGGCCGGCGACAAGGCCTTCGTGGCCGGCGCGGACATCAACGAGCTGAAGACGCGGGACGGCGTGCGCGGCCGCGCGGTCACCCGCCGCCGCCAGGAGGTGTTCACTCGCGTCGAGTCGCTGGAGATCCCCTCCATCGCCGCCATCAACGGCTTCGCCATGGGAGCCGGGCTGGAGCTGGCCATGTCCTGCACCCTGCGCCTCGCCGCCAGCACGGCCAAGCTCGGACAGCCCGAGGTCAAGCTGGGCATCACTCCGGGTGCCGGCGGCACCCAGCGCCTGCCCCGCCTGGTGGGCATGGGCCGGGCGCTCGAGATGATCCTCACCGGTGAGCCGGTGGACGCCCAGACCGCCCTGGCCTGGGGTCTGGTGAACCGGGTGGTGGAGCCGAATGAGCTCCTGTCCGAGGCCCGCAAGCTGGCCGAGACCCTGGCCGCCCGGCCCCGGCTGGCGGTGCAGTACGCCAAGGAGGCGGTGCTGCGTTTCGCGGACGGGTCGCTCGCGGAGGGGCTGGCTCACGAGTCGTACCTGCACGCCCTCTCCTGCACCAGCGCGGACAAGGCCGAGGGCGTGGCGGCCTTCCTGGAAAAACGCGAGCCGCGCTTTACCGGCCGCTAGAGCGCCGCGGCAGGATGAGCGCCTGGGAGATGCCGGCGGCGCAGAAGTAGAGCAGCCCGGCCGCGCGCAAAAACTCGTCGGCGCGGCGCACGGTAAGCTCGCTCCACAACGACGGACCCAGCGCCCACACGATGTCGTAGCAAAGGTAGCTCAGGGCAGCGAGCGCGATCATGGCGTAGGGCCAGATCAAGAGCCCGCCGCGGAAGGCCCAGGCGCGGAGCAAGAGCGGCATCACGAGTACGATGGAGACGGCGTCGCCGAGGTCCGAGAAGAGATCCCCGAGCGATCGCACCGAGCCCGCCAGGGCCGCCCGGCCATCGGAGTATATCGCCGGGCCGGCCAGCAGCACGGCCAGCGCGATGCCGCCGGTGATGGCGATGACCCGGGTGGCCGGCCGGCCGGCCGGCGCGAGCCCGGCCCGGCGGGCGGCGTTGAGGAGCAAGATGAACCCGGCGGCGTCGCAGGCGTTCCCCGCGAAGATCAGCGCCGCGCGAGCCCACGACGCGCCCGCCGCGAGCTCGCCCGCCAGGTTCACCTGTGAAAGATCCTCGAAGAACAGGTCCTTCGTCAGCAACAGAGCCGGTTCCAGGGCGAGAAAACTCCAGGCCCAGAAGAGATAGTCACCCGGCCGAAAGCGCGACACGGCCAGCAGCAGGCAGGCAAACGAGAGGAACTTGAGCAACAGCACCTGGTTCTGGATCCAGGCCATCAGCGCCTGCTCGCTCGGGAGCAGGCCTTGGAGCATCGCCAGGACGACGGCCAGAAGAAGCGGCAGGGCGAAGAGGAGCGCCTTTTTCACCGCCTAATCCTTCGACGGGCGCGTGGACGTGGGCAGCACGAACAGGTTGGCCTTGTCCGATTTGAACTTGAGCCCGGCCCGCTCCATGCCCACCTCCTCGATGGAGATGACGTGGTAGATGGAGAGGTGCAGGCTGGTGGTGTGCTCCATGCGCTTGCGTAGATTCTCCTCCTCCGGCTTCACCACCAGGCCCTCGGTGTCGAACACGAAGTCCGAAAGCCGGATGAACGAGAGCCCGAGCGGCGAGTCGTCCACCTTGCGAGCGCGCAGCACCACGGTCTTGCCTTCGACCGGGTCGCGGTAGGTGACCACGAAGAAGGCGCGGGTCTTCTTTTCGCTCATGAAATCCCTCGCGGCCCTCTCCATACCAGAGGGCGGGCAGAAATCAAGAACGAACTACGTCTTGTTGGTCCCCCGCCGAAATTCCTCCGGCCTCCAGCACTTGCGAAACAGCGGACATTGCACGCAGCGCGAAAGCCACCCCCGGCGGCGCATGAGCTCCTGGCCCGACAGCCGCTCCTCCCCTGCTCTTCGCTCGAGCGCGCCGCACAGGGGCGCGTCGCGGCAACCGTGGCGGTTGTCGCAGCCCAGGCAGCGCGCCTCGGCCGGGATCTTTTCGCAAGCGCGGCTCACTCGCCCTTGAACCTCGGGGGTCGCTTTTCGAAGAAGGCCGAGATCCCCTCCAGCACGTCCTGGGTGCCGATGAGCTGGCTCTGGGCCCAGCCCTCGAGCTGCAGCGCGCGCTCGGAGTCGAACAACCCGTCGATGACGCGTTTCGCCACGCCCACCGCCAGCGGCGCGGCCTTGGCGATCTCGGCCGAGAGCGCCTCGCCCGCCGGGAGCAAGTCCGCCTGCGGCACCACCCGGTTGACCAGGCCCAGGCGCAGCGCCTCCTCGGCGTTGACGGCGCGGCCGGTGAAGATGAGTTCTTTCGCCACCGCCGGGCCGACCAGGCGCGTGAGCCGCGTGGTGCCACCCACGTCGGGCACCAGCCCGCGCAGCGTCTCGGGCAGGCCGAGCTTCGCGTCCTCGGCGGCCAGACGGATGTCGCAGGCGAGAGCCAGCTCCAAGCCCAGCCCCAGGCAGTGGCCGTGAACCAGCGCGATGACCGGGATCTCCAGCCGCTCCAGCCGGTTCGTCACCGCCTGGTAGCGCGCGGTGATGGAGCGCATGCGGGTCTTCCAGTTGGGGCCGAACTCCTGGGCGGTCTGCATCAGACTGGCAAGGTCGATCCCGGCCGAGAAACACACCCCCTCACCGCGCAAGAGCAGCGCGCGCACGCCCTCGGCCCGCTCGGCCAAATCCGCCGCGCGCTCGATGTCCTGCCACATCTCGAAGGTGATGGCGTTGCGCTTGTCGGGGCGGTTCAGGCGGATCTCGAAGATCCCGGACCGGACCTCGGTGACGATGTGCGACGAAGACATAAAATTCTCCTGCTCAGGCCGCAAAATGGAATCTTCGCGCCCGGCCGCGCTGGCTCTGGCGGCCTCGCGGCCGGTCGCTCCAGGCAATTCCCCCGCTGTCCACATGCGGGCAACCCATGAAATTCCGCCTGTCAGCCGCCCCCGGCCTCGCGCTCCATGCGCAGGGCGCCCTTGGGGCAGTAGGCTGCACACAGACCGCACCCCTTGCAGAAATCGAGGTCGATGCGGATCTCGCCGCTGGCCTCGTCCCGGGTGATGCACTGGTCGGGGCAGATGAGCTGACACACCTCGCAGTAGGTGCAGGTGAACGCCCCCAGACAGCGGCGTGCCTCCTCGCGGGCCTCGTCCCGCGAAAGATCGGTAAGGACCTCGGCGAAGCCGGCCGGAGAGGGCGCCGTCGTTCCAGGCGCGCTCCGCCCCGTGTCGCCGGGCGGCTGACACACGCGGCCCCTCATGGCTTGCCCTCCGCCGCGCGCAACGAGAGCAGCGCCGGGTGGCGCCCGCCGGCACGCCGCAGCATGCGCCGGTCCACCTCGCAGCGAGCGCAGCGGTAGTCGTTTTCGCACACCGTGCCGGGCAGCAGCCCCATCAGGTTGTAGCGGCACGGGCGCTCCGTGCCCCAGCGCGCCTTGAACCGGGCCACCGTCTCGCGCTCCATGAAGATGGCCCCGGTGGGGCACGCCCAGGTGCAGGCGCCGCAGCCGACGCAGCTCTCGCTCACTCGGCCGAACGGTGTGTCGATACGCTTCTTCTCGCCGCGCCCCGCCGGCGCGAGCGCCCGGTGGCCGAGCGCGTCACACATGCGGGTGCAGCGCTCGCACAGGATGCAGTTGGCCAGGCCCCGCGCGGGCGGCGCCGAAAAACGCGGGGTCACCTTCAGGGCGCGAGCCAGCGCGCGCAAGGCCGGGGCCTCGGGCGCGCGCAGCAAGAGAAGCTCCAAGTTGAGCGCGCGGTGGCGGCGGATCTCGGGCGAGTCGGTGAGGACGGCCATCCCCGCCTCCACCGGCACGTTGCACGAGGTGGTGATGCCGGTCCGGCTGCCGCTCTGGATCTCCACCAGGCATAGCCGGCAAGCGCCGATGGCGGGCAGCTCCTCCAAAAAGCACAGCGAGGGGATGCCCCGGCCCGCGCGCCGGGCGGCCAGCAGCAGGCTCTCGCCCGCGCGGGCCTCGGTCTCGACACCGTCGAGACGGATGGTGACAGAGGGACCGCTCATGCCGCTCCCTCCAGGTAGCGCCGCACGCCCTCGGCGGCCCGCCGGCCGCTGGCGATGCACAGCACCACGTTGCGCTCTCCGGCGACAAGCTCGCCCGCGGCGAACACGCCCGCCCGGCCGGTCATCAGGTCTTCCGCTCGCACCCGCAGCGTGCCGACCGGTGTTGCCGACAACGCCGAGCCGGCTCGCACCCAGTTGAGATCCGGCAGCCGCTCGCCGCAGAGCACCAGCGTCTCCGCGGCGAAGCTCTCCTCGCGGCCTTTCTTCTGCGCCGCGGGCCAGCGCCGGCCCACCGGGTCGGCGGGTTCGAAACTCTGCTCGCGGCAACGCACCGTCCACTGCGCGCCCTTGCGCTCGGCCCCGACGACCTCGAACCCCTCCAGGATCTCGATGCCTTCCGCGCGGGCCCGCATGAGCGCCGCCGGCGGCAGCGGGCTCTCTCCCGGCGGCCCCGCCAAGAGAAGCCGGACGGCCGCTCCGGCCCGGAGCCCCATGCGCGCGGCCGCCACCGCCTCGCGGCCGAGACCCGCGACCAGCAGCGATCCCGACAGTCTCTCGCCGCCGGCGCGGAACCGCCGGGCGAAGTCCAGCACGGACAGCCACCCCTCAGCCACGCCGCCGGGGCGCTCCACCCGCGGCGCGCCCAGCGCCAGCACGACCGCCCGGTACCCCTCGCCGAACAGCCGATCGATGTCGTCCTCGGCCTGAAAGCGCCACCCCGTGCGAAGCTCGATCCCCGTCCGCAGGATGGCCTCGATGTCCAGACGCAGCGCGCCGGCGGGAAGGTCGAAGGCCGGCACGGCCGAGGCGAGCAATCCCCCGGCGTCCGCAGCGGCATCGAACAGGGCGACCTTGAAGCCGAACCGCCGCAAAAAAGCCGCCGCCGAGAGCCCCGCCGGCCCGGCGCCGATCACCGCCACCCGCTCGGGCCGCTCGCGCTCCGGCTTGGGATGCTCCGCATGGCCGTGGCCGGCCGCGGCGCGTTTGAGCGCGCGGACCTCCGCCGGCCGATCCAGCGCGCCACGCACGCAGGCGTTCATGCAGGCGGAAAGACACAACCGCCCGCACACCGAGGGCAGCGGGTTCGTCTCGAGCACGATGCCAAGCGCCCGGTCGAAGTCGCCCGCGGCGATGGCCCGCTGGTAGCCCGGCACGTCCTGGGAAAGCGGGCAGGCCGCCCGGCACGGTGGAACGTCGAACTTCCCCGGCGGGAAGGCGTACTCCCGCGCCACCCGGCCGCGCAGCGAGTCGGGCTCGCGCGCGAGCTCCAAGAACACCGTGGCCGGGCAGTGGCGGGTGCAGGCGCCGCAGGGCAGGCAGCGCTCGCCGCTCCACACCGGGTGATGGGTCCGCGCTACTGCCACGGCCCCACCTCCGGGTGAGCGGCCACACCGGCGCCGAGTTCCAGGCCGAGGTCGAGGGCTTTCAAGTTGACGTCCAGAAAACGCGGGTTCACCTGGTGGCGCATGGCCTGCCGCACCGCCTCCGGATCGAGCAGGGCGGTGTACCCCAGGCCGGCGCCCAGCATGACGAAGTTGGCGGCCACGGCGTTGCCGATCTTCTCCAGCGCCGTCTCGGTGGCCGGCACGCGGGCCTGGCGCAGGCCGGGGCGGGAGAGGTCTTTGACGAAGAACCCGTCGGCCAGCAGCACCCCGCGCGGGGCCAGGTCCCTGGCGTACAGGTCGTAGGCCTCCTGCGCCAGCACCAACAGCAGATCGGGGTGGTGCACGTGAGGGAAATCGATCTCTTCCGCGGAGAGGATGACGTCGGCCCGGGTGGCGCCGCCGCGGGCCCGCGAGCCGTAGGCCTGCGAGGCCGCCACGCGCCGTCCGGCGATGGCGCCGGCCTCGGCCAGCACCGCGCCCAGGGTGACCAGGCCCTGCCCGCCCAGCCCGCCGAAGCGGATCTGCACCGCCGATTCAGACATGGCCGAACTCTCCGATGACGATCTTGCCGGCGCGCTCCTCGGGCGAGAGCCGCTCGGCTTCGGCCGCCTCGACGCAGTCCGCGTCCATGCGCCGGTACAGCTCGGTCACCTCGTCCACCCGGTTACGCCGCCCGAACTGGGTGGGGCACGGCGACACCGCCTCGATGAAGGCGAACTGGCCGCTCTGGATGCCCTTCTGGATGGAGGCGATGAGCGGCCGCGGCCGGCTCACCGGCCAGCGGGCCGCGAAACGCCCGCCCGCGCCGAGCACCAGCTTCACCAGGTCGAAGGGCGGCCAGGCGTTGCCCGATGGCGCGGTGGCGGTGAGCGCGCCCACCGGGGTGGTGGAGGCGGTCTGCCCGCCGGTCATGCCGTAGATCTGGTTGTTGGCGCAGATCACTGTGAGCCCCAGGTTGCGCCGCGCGGCGTGGATGAGGTGGTTGCCGCCGATGCTGGTGAGGTCGCCATCGCCGCTCACCACCAGGGTGGTGAGCTTGGGGTTGAAGAGCTTGGCCCCGGTGGCGTAGGCCACCGCGCGCCCGTGCAGCGTGTGCAGGGTGTCGGCCTTGATGTGGGGGCTGGGGATCCAGGCGGCGCAGCCGATGCCCGAGACGAAGAGCAGGTTCTTGCGATCGACGCCGAGCTCGTCCAGGGCGCGCACCACCGCCCCCAGCAGGATGCCGTGGCCGCAGCCGGGGCAGAAGGTCGAGCTCTTGACGCGCAGCCAGTGCTCCAGGGCCCGGGTCATGGCAGCACCTCCCGCACCCGGGCCGCGATGGCCTCCGGCTCGATGACCTCGCCGTCGGTCTGGCACAGCGAGAACACCTCGGCGTTCATCTCGGCGCGCACCAGCATGGCCACCTGGCCGCGGTTCATCTCCGGGACCACCACCCGCTGGACGCGCTGGTCGAGCCGGGCCAGTATCGCCCGCGGGAACGGCCACAGGGTCTTGAGCCGTACGAGCCCCGCGCGCACGCCGTCGCGCCGCAACGCCTTCACCGCCGCCAGCGCGCTGCGCCCGGTGAAGCCGTAGGCCACCACCGCCACCGTGGCGTCGTCCAGCAGGCGCTCCTCCACCTCCACGATGTCCGATTCGTGGTCCAGGATCTTGCGGTTGATGCGCTCCACCAGGCGGCGGTGAGGCTCGGGATCGTCCACCTTGCGAAAGCCCTTCTCGTCGTGGGTGGAGCCGGTGATCATCAGCTCGGCCCCGTCACCGAACACCGGCATGGGTGGCACCCCGTCGGGCTCCGGTGTGCCGAAGGGCGGGCGCGAGGCGTCGCGTACCCGGTTTTCGATAGTGAAGTCCTTGTGCAGAAAGACGCTCTCGCGCAGGTGCCCGATCCCCTCGTCGGCCATGAGGAACACCGGCACCCGGTAGCGCTCGGCCAGGTTGAAGGCGCGGATGGTCAGATCGTACATCTCCTGCACCGAGCCCGGGGACAGGGCGATGGGGCACACGTCGCCGTGCATGCCGAAACGCACCTGCAGGATGTCGCCCGAGCCCACCCGCGTCGCCTGGCCGGTGGCCGGCCCGGCCCGCTGCACGTCCACGATCACGCAGGGGGTCTCGGTGAAGGCCGCGTAGCCCAGGCCCTCCATCATCAGGGAGAGGCCCGGGCCGGCGGTGGCGGTCATGGCCTTGGCACCCGCCCAGGAGGCCCCGATCACCGCGCAGATGGAGCCGATCTCGTCCTCCATCTGCACGAACACCTTGCCCTCCCGCGGCAGCCGGTCGGCCAGCGTCTCCATGATCTCGGAGGAGGGGGTGATGGGGTAGCCGGCGTAGAACGAGCACCCGGCCGCCAGCGCGCCCTCGGCGCAGGCCTGGTTGCCCATCAGGATGCGGGCGGGCTCACTTCTCATCCCGATCTCCGATGCGCAGCGGGACCACGAACTCGGCCGGCCCTTCCTTCTCCAAAACGTCGCCGCCGGCGGGCGCGGAGACGCACAGCAGCGCATCCACGTAGCGCCGGATGCGGGCCAGCGACTCGGCCGGGACATCCACGAAGCGGATGCCCAGGCCCCACAGGCTCTGCGGCGAGATCTCCAGGCACCAGGCCACCTCGCCGGTGGCGGCCACCAGGCCGACGTCGGGGATGGCGAAGCGCAGCTCCACCCGCTCGCCGGGCGGGAGCGAGCGCTCGATCTCCAGGTACACCCCGCCGGTGCTGATGTTGATGAGCGGGTGCTGCACCAGCGCCTGCGCGATGTGGGCGGTGAGATCCACGTCGATGGGGAGGCGGACCGCGCGGCGCCGATCGTCGTGCTTCGGCAGGGCCATGCGGGCGGTCTTGCCGTAGGCCGATTGCTGACCGGAGAGCCGGGCGATGCGATCCAGCAATTTTTCGGGACGGAAGGGCTTGTGGATGAAGTCGTCGGCCAAGAACTCGCCCGGATCGCCCTTGGCGGCCTCGATCTCGGCCACCCCCGAGCTCATGAGCAGGATCGGGACCGAGGCGGTGCGCGTGCTGGCGCGCAGCTTGCGGCACACCTCGGTGCCGAGGAGCTTCGGCAGGATGACGTCCATGATGCACAGCTCCGGCTCGAACTCGATGGCGGCCGCCACCGCCTCCTCGCCGTCGCAGACGACGCGCACGGTGTGGCCGGCCTGCTCGCAGATCTTGCGGATGATCTCGCGGAAGAACTTGTCGTCGTCGGCCACCAGGATGCGCATGCCACCGCCTCCAAGACGGCAGGCATTCTATAGCCGCCCAGTCTCCAAAAGGCAACGGTTTCCTGGCACGGCTCTGGCCCGCCCGGCCACGGCCTTCTGGCTTGCCGACTGAACCCAAGCGGTGAGATGAACGTCTGATCGCCGAACCGGGAGGACGGATGAGCGCATTATACGCATCTCGCTTGAGGCATCGAATGGGCCGGACGGGCGTGCTGGCGGCGGCCGTTCTCGCGGCCGGCCTGTCGGGCTGCGCGAAGCCCCGCAAAGCAAGTTCCACCAGCGGGCAGAAGAGATCTAGCGCCTGCGCAAAAAGACGGCCAACCCGGCCAGCAGGAGGAAAGACTCCTGACCACCCGCCGTCGCGCAGCCGCCGCTCGGCTCTCCCTGGACAACGACCCGAAAGACGTTCGACGGCTCACCAACGTTGCCACCCAGATCCACCGCCCGCACCGACACCGTGAGCGCAAGATCCCGTTCGGGATCATCGATGAAGCTTGCGTTGATTCGGTTTTCCACGGCGCGAAGCGGCGTCTGGGAGTCCTGAAGCAGGCTCACCCCACCTTCCACGGTAACCAGGTATCCCATCCGCGATGCGTCTGTTCTGTCATCTACGGCTGGCACGATCTCGACCGAGATTCCCCCGATGGATGGACAGGCGACCGCACCGCAAGCGTTACTCGGTGTGGGCTCGCCGCGGGTAACCTCCACGCCCGTGATTTGGGCCACGCCCGGCGCTTGATGGTCGATTTCCTTCTCGGCCGGATCCGTCGTGTGTTGTGGTGATACGGGATACGGCGCTTCGCCGCAAGCACGGGTATCCCTCCCAATCGATATAACCAGGCCAATCGAGCACAGGATAATTGTCCATTTCATTTTCAATTCCTTTCATTCACGAAGCACCATCAGCGCACATCCAACGGATCAGGTATTGCTATCTTCTTTCTCTGCCTGGATCACGGCGCCCGTTCAAGGAAAGGGATAAACACCACCTCCCCCACAGACGAGTCGTCATGGATGTCGTAGATGTGGCCCGCGATCTCGTCCGGGTCGGTCGTGCACCAGTAGTTTCCGGTCGCTTCCAATGGATGCCAGTTTTCCATCTTGATGTCGTATTGGAGGTTCTGGCACAATTTGTTGTTTTTCATCTCGGGAAACCTATCAAAACCAATCTGAATATCTTGGACAATTCCGATCCCGTTTCCCTCGATTGTGCAACCGGTTATCTGGTAAGGCATGCCATGACCATAAAGAGGCATGAAGCCAGCTTCCGTGTTTCCGGCGATCAGACATTTCACTATCCTCCCAGCCGGATTGTCGATACCAACCGTGTTGTTAGAGATGGTGCAACGAAAAAGATAGTTGCTGGAATTGTGATACCAGTTACCAAGGGCAATGTGATTCCCCGAAAATATTGCCCGGTAGAAATCAAATTTAGCTGCCCGTGCACCGCAATCGTTATCGGAGAACACGGTGTCTTTCACTATCGGCGAAGGTAGGTCCGAATTCTCTACCTTGCCTTCAAGCCCGACCAGGTTCTCTCGAAATACGGAGTCGGACACAATCATATCATCTTGAGCTGAACGAAACCGGAGCCCGCAATCCGCATACTCCACCACCGCCCCTGACAGTTTTACGCTCGCTGAAGGAAATTCCCTGACTTCGATCCCAAGCCAGGATCCCCGCCGCGGCGTCGTGGAACTGGAGGTGAACACCGCCGGCCGCCCAGACTCTGCCAGAACGCGCAGCGCGCCGTTCACGAAGATCGCCGCTCCGTCCCCCACCCGCACCTCCACGCACGGCCCCA
>CAZLNM010000094.1:0-20648 GCA_964561025.1 uncultured Myxococcales bacterium | reverse complement strand
ACATCAACCATGGAAGTCTCTCATAATCCCTGGACCAGAGATTGGGGGCAGGTCACCGCAGCTCTTCTGGCAGGGCGGTCTTTCCCGGCCGGAGCACCACGAAGGCCCGCCCCACCTCCCCCATCACCGGGTCGGGGACCCCCACCACCGCGCACAGCTGCACCGCCGGGTGGGTGGCCAGCACGTCCTCGATCTCCTTGGGGTACACGTTCACCCCGCCGCGGATGTACATGTCGTCGAGCCGGCCCAGGATCTCGAGGTAGCCGTCGGGCAGGCGGCGCGCCAGGTCCCGGGTGTAGAAGAATCCCTCGGCGTCGAAACAGGCCCGGGTTGCCTCGGGCTGGCCAAAGTAGCCCTTCATCATGGTGCGCGAGCGCACCGCCAGCTCGCCCACCTCCCCGTCGGGAAGCGGCCGGCGCTGGCGGTCCGTGATCTTGAGCTCGACATGCGGCGCGGCGCGGCCCACGGTGCGCTCCAGCCGGTCGGGCGGATCGCCGAACTGGGTCAGGGTGGCGATGCCCAGCTCGGTCATGCCGTACACGTTGAGCACGTCCAGGCCCCGCTCGCGCGCGGCGCGCACCAGCGCCGGCGGCAGCGGCGCGCCGAAGCTCACGAACACGCGCAGGCTGGCGGCGTCCACCTGGCCGCACAGGGGGCTGCGCAGCATGAGCGTCAGGATGGTGGGCACGCCGCCGAACACGGTGCAGCGCTCGCGCTCGATGACCCGCCAGCACTCGTCGGCGGAGAAATCGTCCAGCAGCACCACCCCGGCGCCGGCCAGGATGGTCGAGAACACCGCCACCATGCCGCTGGTGTGGTACATGGGGACCACCGTGAGGCGCCGGTCCTCGGCGGTCATGCGAATGGCGGAGAGGTAGCTCTGGCAGTTGCGGATGAGATCGCCGTGGCCGAACATCACCCCCTTGGGCCGCCCGGTGGTGCCGCTGGTGTAGAGCAGGGCGAGGGTCTCGTCCTCGCTGCGCGCGGACACCACCTGGGCCAGCCGCTCCGGCTCCAGCCCGTCGGCGAGCGCCAAGAAGTCGGCGTAGCCGAGCTGCCCCGCTTGCGGCGTCCCCACCACGATGATCTTCTCCAGCGCCGGGAGCCGCTCGCGGATGCGCGCCAGCATCTCCAGGTAGTCGCGCCCCTTGAAGCGATCCACCAGCACCAGCACCCGGCTGCCCGAGTCCTCGAGCTGGTGGCGGATCTCCTCGGCTTGCAAGCGCAGGTTGAGCATCACCGCCACCCCGCCCGCCGCCATGGCCCCGAGGGCGGCGAAGCAGAACTCGGGCCAGTTGGGGAGCAGCAACGCCACCCGTTCCTGGGGTTGCACGCCGAGCCGCAGGAAGGCGCGGGCGGCGCGGCTCACCTCGCTCAGGTATTCCGGGTAGCCGATGCGCCGCTCGCCGAACACGATGGCCGGCCGCTCCGCGGACGAGCGCGCGGCCCGGATGAGATGGTCGTACAGTCTCATGCGGAGCCTCGACTAGGCGGTTTTTGCATCGGGATCGCGATAGCGCTGCGCGATGTCTTCCACCTCGGAGCGGATGTCGAGGAACGCGGATACGCAGCGCGGATCGAAATGGGTGCCCGCGTCTTGTTGCAGGATCGCGAGCGCCTCGTCCATGCCCATGGCGCCCTTGTACACGCGCTTGCTGGACAGCGCGTCGAACACGTCGGCCACCGCCACGATGCGCCCCACCTCGGGGATGTCCTCGCCCCGCAGGCTGCGCGGGTAGCCGGTCCCGTCCCACTTCTCGTGGTGGGTGAGCGCCACCACCTCCGAGAGCTTCAGGATCTCGGAGTCCGAGCCCGACAGGATGCGCGACCCGATCTCCGGGTGGTGCTGCATGACCTCCCGTTCTTCCGGGGTGAGCCGGCCGGGTTTCAACAGGATGGCGTCGGGGATGCCGATCTTCCCCACGTCGTGCATGGGAGAGGCGTACAGGATCTGCTCCACCCGGCGCGCGTCATAGCCCAGGCGGCGGGCCAGGGCGGCGGAGTAGTGGCTCATGCGCCGCACGTGCATGGCCGTGTCGTGATCGCGGTACTCGGCGGCCACCGACAGGCGGTAGATGGTGTCCAGGTGCACGCGCTTGAGCTCCTGGGTGAGCTCGGCGTTGCGCACCGCCACCGCCGCCTGGGAGGCCAGCGAGCGCACCAGGTCCTCGAAACGCTCGTGGAAGGGGACGACGTTTCCGTTCTGCGTGGCGTTGATGAGCTGGAGCACGCCCAGCACCCGCTCTTCGGCGTCCAGCATGGGCACGGCCAGCAGGGAGACGGTGCGGTAGTCGTTGCGGCGGTCGAAGTCGGGGTTGAAGCCGAAGGGAACACCCGGGGGCAGTTGGTACACGTCGGCCAGGTTCAGGTTGCGCCGGGTGGAGGCCACGAAGCCGGCGATGCTCCGCTCGTCGATGGGCAGGGTGAACGAGGAGAACAGCGCCTGCTCCCCCGCCTCGCCCAGGCGCTGCCGCAGGGTGTCGTTCTGGGAGACCGCGAAGCGCAGCCGATCGCCCTCGCGCAGGTACAGACTGCCGGCGTCGGCCGCGGTGAGGGCGCGGGCCTCGCGCACGATCAGGTCGAGCAGTTGATCCAGCTGGTGAACGCTGGTGAGCGCGATGCCGATGCGGTTGAGCTTGAGCACCTCGTCGCGCAGGCATTCCACTTCGCTTTGCGGCATGGGCACCTCGCCGTCCGCCCCATCCTATCACAAACCCGCAGCGACCGGTCCGGGGTGGGTGATCTCGCGGCGCAGCAGGCGCAGGCCGTGGGACAGCCCCCAGGCGTTGAGCCCGGCCGCCAGGGCGCGGGCCTCGGCGCGCGCCGCCTCCTCGGCCACGATGGGGCTGGGCTCGATGCGCAGGCTGCCGTCGTCGCTGGGCCGCTCCACCCGGGGCAGGGCGCGGATGCGATCGCTCACCAGGATGGCCAGGCGCCTCCCCTCGATCCGCCGGGTCAGCTCGGACAGCCCCTGGCGAAAGGGCGGCGCCAGGCGGGCGCGCACCGCCGGGGGAGAGTGTTCCGGATCGGTCAGGGCCTGGACCGAGCGCAACACCGGGTTCTGGATGTCGGGCGGGTCGGAGACCAGAAAGGCCAGCACCGCTCTCGGCGCCCGCATGCGGGCGAAGCGCCGGCCGGGGGGCGGCGCGTTCACCGCCAGGAAGTCATCCAGGTCGCGCGCCTCGCCGGCCTGGAGGTAGCCGGTGGCGCGGCCCGGGGCGTAGGCGTCGGAGCGCACCTGCACCGATTCTCCCGGCGCCAGGGTGCGGCGCAACGAGGCGAAGTACTCCTCGCCGTCGTCCACCGCAGCGATGTCGATGCGGAGCGGCTGCAGCAAGAGCTGTTCCACCTCGCGCGCGCGGGCGCCGTCCATGCCCGGTAGCAGCACCCGCAGCCCGCGCTCGCCCACGGCGTCGGCGGAGGCTCCCTCCACGCCCTCCGAGCGCAGCCGCTCGCGCACCGCTTCCAGCATGGCCCGCTGGCTGCCGGCGCGGCCCTCCACCTCGAACAGCAGCCCGGCCCCGCCGCCGGGGATGAACAGGGGATCGGCCTCGGGCCGGCAGGCGCCGGACCCAACCGCGAGCAGCGCAGCGGCGACACGGAGCATGGCCATAAGACACCCTCCGGATTTACGAGCCGGGCCCTCCGGCCCCATCCGTCAGGGTGAGGCGGAAGACCTTCTTCTTGCCGGCGCGCAGCAGCACCGGTCCGCGCGCGAAGTCCTGCTCGCTCAGGCGGCGCTCGATGGAGCCGACGCGCTCCTCTCCCAGCCAGGCCCCGCCCTGTTCCACCAGGCGCCGCGCCGCGCTCTTGGAGGCGCACAGGCCGCCCTGGGCCAGCAGGTCCACCACCAGCATCCCCGCCGCGAGCTGTGCGCGATCGAGCGAAAGGCCCGGGATGTCGTCCGCGCCCGCGTCCTCGCCGCCGAAGGCGCTGCGGGCGGCCCGTTGCGCGGAGGCGGCGGCCTCGTCCCCGTGGACGATGCGGGTGATCTCGGTGGCCAGCACTTCCTTGGCGCGGTTGAGGGCCTGCCCGCCCCCGCGGCACAGCGAGCGCACCTCCTGCATGGGGAGGAAGGTGAAGAAACCCAGGAAGCGCTCGACGTCCCGATCGTCGCAGTTGCGAAAGTACTGGTAGAAGTCGTAGGGCGGGGTGCGGCGCGCGTCCAGCCACACCGCTCCGCGCGCGGTCTTGCCCATCTTCTCGCCGCCGGCGGTGGTGAGCAGCGGGAAGGTGATGCCGTAGGCCGGCTTGCCCTCCTCGCGCCGGATGAGGTCGATGCCGGCCACGATGTTGCCCCACTGATCGTCGCCGCCCATCTGCAGCACGCAGTTTTCGCGCCGGAACAAGGTGAGGAAGTCGTAGGCCTGCAGCAGCTGGTAGTTGAACTCCAAAAAGGACAGGCCCTTCTCCAGGCGGATCTTGGCGCTCTCGTGGGCGAGCATCTTGTTGACGCTGAAGTGCCGTCCGATGCGGCGCAAAAAGTCGATGTAGTTGAGCGGCAGCAGCCACTCGGCGTTGTCCACCATGAGCGCGCGCGCGCCGTCCAGATCGATAAAGCGGGCGAACTGCCGGCGCAACCCCTCGCCGTTCTGGCGGATCTCCTCGGGGGTGAGCATCTTGCGCATCTCGGTCTTGCCCGAGGGGTCGCCCACCATGGCCGTCCCGCCGCCCAGCACCGCGATGGGCCGGTGGCCGCAGCGTTGGAAGTGCGCCAGCGCCATGAGCGGCAGCAGCGAGCCGGCGTGCAGCGAATCGGCGGTGGGGTCGAAGCCGATGTAGGCGGTGACCGGCTCCCGCCCCAGCAGGCGGGGCAGCTCCTGCGGATCGGTCGCCTGGGACACGAAATTTCGCTCCGAGAGCACGGAAAAGACGTTCTCCATGGCCGCGCCTTGTACCATGCCGGGCCGCCTCGTTCAAATCCCCGCGCCTCTTGACAGCCCGGCCGGCGCGGTGGACGCTCTCCACGCGCTGCGGCTCGGGGGCCCGCGCCGGTGGAAGGAACCCATGGAGCGCTACATCGGAGAGCTGGCCGCGTTGGCCACCGCCGTGTGCTGGACCGCCACCGCCATGTTCTTCGAGAGCGCCGGGCGCCGGGTGGGCTCGCTGCCGGTGAACGTGATCCGGCTGGGCCTGGCCTTCGTGTTCTTCTGCGTCTTCGGATTCGTAGCGCGCGGCCTGCCGCTCCCCAGCGATGCCAGCCCGCACGCCTGGCTGTGGCTGTCGGCCTCGGGGGTGGTGGGGTTCACCCTGGGAGATCTGTGCCTGTTCCGCGCCTGGGTGCTGCTGGGCGCGCGGCTGGCCTCCCAGGTGATGGCGCTGGTGCCGGTGATCACCGCGCTCGGCGCGGTGGTGTTCCTGTCGGAGCGCCTGGGGTGGCTCCAGTGGCTGGGGGTGCTGATCACCACCGGCGGCGTCTTCTGGGTGGCCACCGAGCGGGTCAGCGGCAGCGGGCCCCGGCCCGAGCGGCCCTCGCGGGTAGGACTGCTGCTGGCGCTGGGCGGGGCGGTGGGGCAGGCCGGCGGCCTGGTGTTGAGCAAGTACGGCCTGGAGGGATATTCGGCCTTCGCCGGCACCCACATCCGGGTGATGGCCGGGCTGACCGGGTTCCTCGTCATCTGCGCCGTGGCCCGGCTGTTCGGCCCGGTGGCCGCGGCCCTGCGCGATCGGCGCGCCATGCTGCACACCTCGCTGGGAGCGGTGTTCGGACCCTTTCTGGGCGTCGGGCTGAGCCTGCTCGCGGTGCAGCACGCGCCCGCGGGGGTGGCCGCCACCCTGATGGCCCTGACCCCGGTTCTGGTGACCGCGGCGGTGGCGCTGGTGCGAAAGGAGCGGATCAGCCTGCGCGGCTGGCTGGGCGCGGCCCTGGCCGTGTCCGGCTCGGCCATGCTCTTCCTCGCCCCGCGTTGATCTTCGACTGCCGAGAATGTCGCAACGCTGCGGCCGTTTTAGAGACGGGTCGAAGCGCGCGAGCGGAGGCGGGCACGAACCGCCAAAGCGGGGTGGGGTACGGTAAGGTACGAGCGGCAGCGAGCCACATCCCCGTAATGTGAGAACGGTTCACATCTTTGGCTCGATCCACAGGCGCATCACCTCTCGCCGGGGCGCAGCGGGCTCCTCCGCCAGCAGGCGATGCAGCTCGGTGCGCAGCCGCTCGTCCCCCTCCCGCGGCAGCACCGCGCGCACCATCTCCCGCGGCGGGGTGGGAAGGCCCTGCAACAGGCGGGCGGCCAACCAGCGCGCCACCGGGCAGGCGTCCTCCAAGGCGGGGCCGGCGATGCGCTCGACGAGATCCGCGGGGGGCGCGAACACCCGGTTCAGCCACAGCAGTCCCACCAGCCTCTCGCTCTCGCGCTCGATGAACGACAGCGATCGCCCGCGGGCGAGCCGCAGACAGGCCGGGGCGAGCAGCGCCGCCCGGGCCCGGCGATCGATCGCGGCGCCATCGAGGAATGCGAACAGCTCCTGCGGACCACGGGGATCGCCGGCGCGGCAGGCGATCTCGCAGGCCTGCAGGCGGAGCGTCTCGTCCGGGTCCCGGAGCAACGCCTCCGCGCCCTCCGGCACCGGGCGCCTCGAGCACGCCAGCAGCCGTGCCACCATGGCGCGGCGAACCTCGAGTTCCGGGTGCCCGGCCACAAGCCCCCAGACGGCCGGAGGCACCGCGCCTCCCAGGGACAGGAGCGCCCACGCCTCGCGGAGCAACCCCAACCCCTGTTCCGCCGAGGCTGGAGGGGTGTTGGAAAGCTGTGCCAAACGGCTTTCCAGCGCCCCCTGGAGGCGCCGGCGCGAACCCGCGAAGCGCCGGCGGGCGATCTCCTCCGCCGCCGCCGCCCGCGTGTTGGGGTCGAGACCATGCAGCAGCCCGAACAGACATTCCCGCGCGTCCGGCGCGGGTCGGACCTTCCGGCGGACGTCCGGCGGCGGTTCGAGACAGGCGCGGACCGCGGCCGATTCCGGCCCGGCCGGCCGTGGCCCGGGCTCCGGTGCCGCGGGAGGCGGGGCAATCTCCAGCACCAGGCGCCGCTCCCCCAGCGAACAGCTCCCGCGGATCCCCTCCAGAGACACCTTGAAGGTGCCGGGCAGCGGCGGGGGATCCCGTCGGACAACCCGCGGCGCGAGCGGCGCGCTCCACTGGAGACCAAAGTCGTCCTGCCGGTCCGACGGCACCCGCAGGCGGAGCGAGATCTCGACCGTGCCCGACCAACCCGCAAGGCGCCGTCGCAACATTTTGGCCAGACACCGGCGCAGTCCCTCCACGTGGCTTCCGGAAGCGACCGGCTCCACGCGCACCTCGCCCGCGTCCGTAACGATCCGGAACTCGAAGGCGCCATATCGCTGCCGCTCGGCCCGCCGCATCTGCGCGACACACTCGTGAGCCTCCCGCCGCAACCCATCGGCGGAGAGCCGCTGGTTCAGCTCGCACAGATCGCCGGGTGGGTCTTGGGCCCGGCCCGGCAACAGTTGATCCCTGCACACGCTGGCGTCGGCGGAGACGATGATGGCCAAATACAACCAGATGCTCGCGCTCATGCGAACCCCCAACGCCGCCGCAGCCACCACTCGCCGAACCACAGCAGGGCCAGCAGGCCCGCCGGCCAGAATTGCTCCAGCCAGGTCACTTGCGTGCTCGACTCCACTCGAAACATCGGCTGCGCGCGCAGCGCCACGTCTGCCAGATCGGCCCGCTGGAGCTCGCCGAACTGGCCGCCTCCCACCTCCACCAGCTCGCGCAGGATGTCGGGGCGCGGCTCGGGCCGGGCGCGCTCCAACCCCGTCTCGTCGACGATCAGCGCCGCCGTCGCCCCGAGCGGCGCTCCGGCCGGCGCGTCCACTCTCGCCCGGGCTTGAAAGGCGCCGCTGGTGGGGGAGGGCCAGGTCACCTCGGCCCGCCCCGTCTCGTCCAACACCGCCTCCGCGCGGTGAACCACCCGCCCCGCCTCGTCCAGGATCTCCAGGTGCACCCGGGCGCCCGCCGGGGACCCCCGGGCCCGCAGGGTGAGGCGCACCGGCTCGCCGGGTCGCCCGCGCGCGGGCTCCGCCACAAGCTCCACCGGCTCCATGCCGGGATCGCGCACGAGCCAACGCAACAACTGGTGGACCAGGCGCGAATAAGGCTCGGCGCTCCCACCCCGCCCCACGTGCCAGAAGCGCAGGCGCCACAGCGAATCGGTGAGCAGGGCGGCGCTGCGCCCACGGCCCACCTGGCGCACCGAAAGCAGCGGCGCGCTGAGGCCGGCCACGGTCTCGAAGGGATGGCCGAGCAGCGCCACGGCGTCCGCGGCCAGGCCGCGCGTCCGGTGGTAGGACCCCAGCGGGGGGAGCGTCTCCCAGGGGATGCGCTCGGTGATCGGGTGGGAGCGACCCGCGGCCGTCGGCTGGGCCGAGAACTCCTGGACCTCGCGGTCGTCGCCGTCGCCGAGCTTGACCGGCAGGACATCGGCGAGCGGCGTGCGCGCATACCCTCCGGCGCCGAAGGAGAGCTCGCCGCCGAGCATCCACAGGGCGCCCCCCTCCTCCACGTAGCGGGCGATGCCGTCGAGAAAGAAGCCCACCTGGTACGGCAGGTAGTCGAAGTTCTGGAAGATGACCACGTCGAAGCCCCGTAGCTCCTCATCGAAAAGCTTCTCCACCGGGAAGGGGATCAAACTGAGCTCGTCTTCGGGCACGCCCGGCGCGTCCTGGGGGGTGCGCAGGATGTAGAAGGAGATGAGGTCCACGTTGGGGTTCTGCCGCAGGGCCTCTCGCAAAAAGCGCACGTCCCAGGACGGCCGTCCGACCACGTGCAGCACTCGCAGCTTGTCGCGGATCACGTTGAGCAGCAGCCGCCGCCGGTTGTTGTCGGTCCGCCGCTCGCCGGGGAGCACCGGCACGGCCACCTCCAGCACCCGTTGGCCCACCTGGTCGGGGAAGAACGACAGCTTGACGCGGCGGCCCTCCGGGCCCGACAGCGCGACGCGGGTGGCGGCCAGGGTGCGGCCAGCGTCGCTGAGCTGAAGCGGCACCTCCACCGGCCCGGGCCCGGAGTACGCCACCTCCACCTCGATGCTCACCGCGTTGCGCACGAAGGCGAAGTCGTCGGCCCGGGCCTCGCGCACGGCCAGATCCGTTCCGCCCTCGCTGCCCACGCTGTAGGCGCTGAGCGGCGCGTTCAGGGCGCCCACCGCCTGGCGCGCCGCCTCCGGCAACGGCTGTCCGGGGGAGTGTCGGCCGAGGAGCGCGTTGTCGGCCCCGTCCGAGATGACCACCACCCCGATCCATGGGCGCTGCGGCGTCGCCTGCGCGGCGAGCTGCTGCAGCGCGCCGACGATGTCCGTGCGCGCCCCCGCGGCGGTACGCGCCAGATCCTCCAGGGAGGCGGAGGACAGCCGCTCACCGAAGCGAAAACCCTCCACGTCGGCACTCATCGAAAGCCGCGCCAGCGAAGCGCGCTGCTCGTCGAGAAAGCGCCGCACGCGCGCGATGCGGGTGATATCTCCCTCGGGCAGGGACATGCTCTCCGACTCGTCCACCAGCACGGCCAGGCGCCCGCGCAGCGGGCTCAGGCTCCGGTGCACCCAGGCCGGCTGGAACAGCAGAAAAAACAGCCAGGCCAGCCCGAGCCCGCGCAGCACGAGCAGGCTCAGCCGGCGCCGCGGCGAGGAGCGGGCCAGGCCGCGGGCCGCGAGCAGCAGACTGACGGCGACGAGCAGCGCCGCCAGCACGAACCAGCCGGTGGGCGGTGGCTCGAAGGCGAGCAGGGTGTCGGCGCTCACGGCATCACCTTCCGGCGCCGCAGGATGAAGGGCAGGTGCACCCGGTCGTCCTTGTAGTCCAGGCACAGGGCGTACTCCAGCACGTTGATCAGCAGCCGGAAGGTGCGCTCGCGCTGGTCCTCTCCCTCCGGCTCGCAGATGTGCTCGAAATTGCCGAAGGGATCGCGGGCCACCGCGCCCAGAAGATCCTGTCCCGAGACGACCACCGCAAGCCGCCCGCTCAACACGATGCCCCCGAGCTCGCTGCCGGCGCGCCGGCCGAAGGTCCCACGCGCCAAGAAGAACGAGCGGAACAGCACGTGTCCGGCCGGGACGGACTCGATCTCCCGGTCCGGCAGGACGCGGCGGAGCGTCTGGCGCAGACTGTCCATGAAGGCGGGATCGTCGCCGGCCGAGGGATCGTCGGCGAGCAGAAAGCCCCCCATGACCAAAAAGCGCCGCAGGTTGGCGACGGCCTCCTCGCCGAGCGGCGCCACCGCCCCCTGGCAGGACCAGAACAAGAAGGGCGTGCGGAACAGGTCCGGCCCGGCGGGATCCGCCGCCACCGGCTCCAGCTCGACCTGGAGGCTGGTGCGTTTCATCGCTTCCCAGGCCCACTGGCGCACGCCGTGGTCGCGCAGGCTCTGGCCGTCGGCGCAGGGCAGGCGCCCCAGCACGATCCGTTCGGGCTCGGAGGCCCGGGCCGGGTGCGCGAGCAGGACCAGCAGCATGACCAGCCAGCGCTTCATGGCGGCGCATCATATATCAAAGGCCGGCCCCGAAGCGAATGCCATCTGATTGCCGGGCGGGCGGATTTCGGGCATCATCTTTCGCCATGGCCTCGACCTCGCTGCGCTTCGGCCTGCACAGCATCCGCTTCCGTCTGATGATCGGGGCGGTGGCGGTGATCCTGCTCGCCAACACCGGCCTGGCCGTGTTCAGCCTGACGCAGGTGAGCGAGGTGCTGCTGGACGAGGTGCAGACCCGGGTGCGGCTGGATCTCAACGCCGCGCACCAGGTGTACGGCCAGGCCATCGACCGCATCGCCCATTTCCTGCGGGCGCTGTCGATGCCGGGCGGCAGCCTCAGCCGCGCCCTGGAGCAGCGCGATCTTGCGACCATCGCCCAGCGCCTGCCCCTGATCGCCCGCGAGGCAGAGCTCGACATGGTCACCGCCATGGACGCGGAGGGGCGGGTGCTGTTCCGCTCGGCCAACCCCGACGCTCGCGGCGACTCGCTGCGGGAACTTTCGGTAGTGCGCCGCGCCCTCGGCGAACAACGGGTGGTGTCCGGGACCATCATCCTGCCCCGCGCCCTGCTGGAGCGCGAGGGCCCCGCGCTAGCGGAGCGGGCCTACTTCGAGCTTTTGAAAACCCCGCAGGCCCGGCCGCCCACGCGCGAGTTCGAGGCCGATGGCATGGCGCTGGCCGCGGCGGCGCCCCTGCGCGGCTCCGACGGCCGGATCATCGGTGTCGTGCTGGGGGCCAACCTGTTGTCGCGCCGATTCGACATCGTGGACCGCATCAAGGAAGTGGTGTTCCAGGCCCAGACCTTCCAGGGGAAGGACATCGGCACCGCCACCATCTTCCGGCACGACCTGCGCATCTCCACCAACGTGCGCAACCGGGACGGCAGCCGGGCCATCGGCACGCTGCTCTCGACACCGGTGGCCGAGCGGGTGCTGGAAAGAGGGGAAGTCTTCGCCGACCGGGCCTTCGTGGTGAACGACTGGTACATCACCGCCTACGAGCCCATCCGCGATCCGGACGGCGAGGTGATCGGCATCCTGTACGTGGGACTGCTGGAGGCGCCCTTCGCGCGGGTGCGGGCCGCCGCCACGGGCGGGTTTTTGGCCACGGTGGCCGTGACCACCCTGGCCAGCCTGCTGCTGCTGTTCTTGCTCACGCGGCAGGTCTTGAAACCCATCGGGCGGGTGCTGTCCATGTCGCGCAAGGTGGTGGCCGGCGATCTGGGGGCGCGCGTGCGGGGCCGCTACTCCGGCGAGCTGGGCCTGCTGGTGCAGGCGGTGAACGCCATGGCCGAGGCCATCGCCCAGCGCGAGGCGGAGCTGGAGCGCATGACCCGGGCCCAGATCGGCCAGAGCGAGAAACTGGCCTCCATCGGCCGGCTGGCGGCCGGCATCGCGCACGAGATCAACAACCCGCTCACCGGGGTGCTGACCTTCGCCCACCTGCTGCGCGAGAAACCGCACCTCTTGGGCGCCGACCGCGACGATCTGGAGGTGATCATCCGCGAGACCACGCGGGTGCGCGAGATCGTGCGCGGCCTGCTGGACTTCGCGCGCGAGTCCCCCTCGCGTCAGGAGATCCTCGATCTCAACTCGGTGATCCGGGCCACCCTGCGGCTGGTGCGCAGCCAGAAGGAGTTCTCGCGTGTGATCATCCAGGAGGCGCTGGCCGACGGGCTGCCCGCGGTGCGCGGCGACCGCAACCAGTTGCAGCAGGTGCTGCTCAACCTGTCGCTGAACGCCTGCGAGGCCATGCCCCAGGGCGGCACCCTCACCGTGCGAAGTTTCAACGACGGGGCGCGGGTGGCGTTCTCGGTGACCGACACCGGCTGCGGCATCCGCCCCGAGCACATGGAGAAGATCTTCGAGCCTTTCTTCACCACCAAGCCCATCGGCAAGGGGACCGGCCTGGGCCTCAGCGTGAGCTACGGTATCGTCCAGCAGCACCATGGCAGCATCGAGGTGCACAGCGAGTTCGAGCGCGGCACGGTCTTCACGGTGTATCTTCCCGCCGTGACGAGCGGGGAAGGAGCCCACAGCGCATGAACGGCAATTCTATCCGCAGCGGCGGCCCGGCGCCGCGCCAGCGCATCCTGATCATCGACGACGAGCCGGTGGTCGGCCTGAGCGCCACCCGCATCCTGGCCATCGACGGCCACCAGGTGGACACGCGCGAGAACCCCCAGGAGGGCCTGCAGGCCGCGCTGTCCGGCGAGTACGACGTGATCTTCCTCGACATGGTGATGCCGGGCCTGGACGGCCTGGAGATCCTGCGCCGGCTGAAGTCCGCCGGCGTGGCCTCGGAGGTGGTGATCATCACCGGCTACTCCACGGTGCAGAGCGCGGTGCAGGCCATGCGCCTGGGGGCGGCCGACTACCTGCCCAAGCCCTTCTCGCCGGAAGAGCTGCGCATGGTGTTCCACAAGGTGCTGGAGCGCTCGGCGCTGATCCGCGAGAACCAAGCCCTGCGCCTGGAGCTGCGCTCGCGCGAGGGATTCGCCGGCATCGTGGGCGAGAGCCGCGCCATGGAGCGGGTGTACGCCACCCTGCGCCGGGTGGCCCCCACCCAGGGCACGGTGCTGATCATCGGCGAGAGCGGCACCGGCAAGGAGCTGCTGGCGCGGGCCATCCACGAGCTGAGCCCGCGCCGGGAGCGCATGTTCGTGGCCTGCGACTGCAGCGCCCTGGCGCCCACCCTGCTCGAGAGCGAGCTGTTCGGGCACCTCAAGGGTTCGTTCACCGGGGCGGTGGCCGCGAAGTCCGGGCTGTTCGAGGTGGCCGACGGCGGCACGCTGTTTCTGGACGAGGTGTCGAACATCAGCCAGGAGACCCAGGGCAAGCTCCTGCGGGTGCTGGAGACCCGCAAGGTGAAGAGGGTGGGCGATACCGCCGAGCGCGAGGTGGACATCCGGCTCATCGCCGCCACCAACCGCGACCTCCAGGCCATGGTCAAGGAGCGCGCCTTCCGCGAGGACCTCTACTACCGCCTCAACGTGGTGCCGCTCACGCTCCCGCCGCTGCGCGAACGCCAGGGGGACATCCCCCACCTGGCGCTGCACTTTCTGGAGCGCTTCCGCGCCAACAACCCGGTGCGGGTGCAGGGGTTCAGCCCCGAGGCCATGCGCCAGCTCGAGTGTTACACCTGGCCGGGCAACGTGCGCGAGCTCAAGAACCTGGTGGAGCGCATGGCCATCCTGTGCGACGGCGAGCGCATCGAGGTCTCCCACCTGCCGCCCGAGCTGCGCGAGGCCCAGCCGCGCTGCGATCTCTCCGACCTGCCGCGCAAGTGGGACGACTTCAAGGAGTTCAAGCGCAAGGTGCGCGAGGCCGCCATCAACGACATGGAGCGGCGCTTTTTGCAGGACGCTCTCTTGCGCAACGACTGGAACGTCACCCGGGCCGCGGAGGAGGTGGGCATGCTGCGGCCCAACTTCCACGCCCTGATGCGCAAGCACGGGTTGAGCTACGAGGAAGACGGCGAGGGCGACTGACTCATCCCCGGCGCTCGGCGGCTCTGAAGTCGTTTTCTTTAGCCTCCGCTCGGCTTTTGCCGTCAAGGGCCTGCGGTCCCTGCGGGATTCGCTGTCGCTCACCCTTGACGGCAGCCGAGCTGCGGCTGAATTCGCCGAGATGAAGAGCATGCGGGCAAGCTCTTCCTGTTCCAGGAAGATCTTTTCAACTGCTGGGTGCGGCTGGCCGATGTGCGAAAAGAGCAAACGCAGCCAGACGCAAGGTTGAACCTGGCACTTGACGGTGGAAATATCTTTTTAGCGCAGGCGCAAAGATCGGGGGCAAGTCAGCAGTACCCGCCTCCAAATTATCAGCAGCAAGGAGAACCCGAACAATCGCCGGAGCAATATGGTGGACTGCAGCAGGTGAGCCCGCTGGGGCTGCAGCAACCTTGCGGACAGGGCTCCCCGCAGGTTGGGTTGGTGTCGATACCACGAACGCATGAAGGAGCCTTTCCAGTTCCAGCAAGACACTTGAAACCTTCTGGACATTCTGGACTTTGAGCCCCACCTGAATCAGAAGAACAAACGAGATAGCACCAACTGTACTCGCAATACCAGCCTGTAGGCCCACAATCACTATCCGAAGTACAAGAGCTGATCCGGCAGAACTGCTGGCCTCCAAATCCACAGGACAATCCCTCGATGGAACAATCCCCTGAAGGTGTGCAATCTACGAAACAGGCACCGGTCGCCGTCGTGGTACCACCGAGTTCCTCACACGAAGACGTGAACCAGTCCGGCGGTTGATAGCCGCCCCCACAGCCGGAGGTCCACGTCCCACCTTCGAAATCACACTGGTCTTTTGCCGCAGCTACCCCGTATTGCTTGTAGTAATAAACTGAATATGTCCCGCAGTCGCAAATACCGAGACAGTCGTTCGTGGGGCAACCATCCTCTGCCCAGGTGCCTCCGTTGGCCAAACAAAGCTCCTGACCATCGTTCCCCTCGTAACTGGACCCCACTGAACACATTTTCAAGAACAAACAGGCCCCCTCTGTTTTATGACAACCCATCATGGCTGCCGAGAGCGACAGCATTCCAAGCATGCAGACAAATTTACTTCCCTGTGTCGTCACGCCTCTCTTCATGAATTCCTCCTTTCTGGAAGCGGGTTCGATCTTCATTTCATTCAATCATCAGAGTCAAGTGTTCGAACTGAACGTGTGATGTACTGATTTTGTGTCAAAGGGACAAGCGGAGAGCCCATGGATTGGCGTCACCTCCGTCCAGCTCACATTCTCGGCAGGAAAGAGGCGCGCGTGCGGGCCGCTCCCCCTGGACGATGCCCGGTTCAGGCCCCCGGCAAGCTCAGGGACCATTCACCTCGATGGCCCAGGATTCCTCTGCCTGGATTGGCACCGATTCCGCAACCACCGCCTGGACGAAAACCCCGAGGTCCACGCGCCCCTGGCCACGGGCTGGAATCTCGAAGACCAGGCTCCGGCTCCCCAGCGCCGCCAAAGGCTCCAGCGTCTGCACCCCCGGCAGATCGAGATCTCCGGGGCCGCTTTCGGAAAACCCGAGGTGCAGGCTGGTGAGCCGTGCCCGGCCCAGGTTCTGCAACCGCAAAGATAGCACCAGCCGCTCCCCCAACGGTGGGCGCGGATCGGCGATTATCCCTTCGATAGAGAGGGGATTGGCCACCACCAAGGCGTCCGGCCGCTCCCCCTGTTGCCCTGAGGGTGCGCGCACTCGCACCGGATGTCGCCCCACGCGCAGGCCCGGCCCCAGGTAGCCGCGCAGCGCCTCCGGCTCGCCCTCGCGCCACACCTCCGGCACCAGCCGCTCCACGGGCCACTCGCCCACCCAGGCCGCAAACGTACCAGAAAGAGCCAACGGCTCGTCGCTCCCCAGATCGCAGGCGAATCCCTGGAACAGCCCCTGGCCGCGGATGATCAGCACGCCGTCCTCGCCGGCGTACAGACCCGCGATGCAATCCCCGCCGTCCAGCACGCAGGCCTCCTCGATCACCGGCGGCGGCAGCGGCGTGCCGTCGCAGGCTGCGGCCGCCCAGAGCGTCCATACCCACATCGGCAAACGGCGCATCATGCGCGGCTCCTTCGGGCTCAAAAGAACAAGCGATAGCCGAGCGAGGCCTCGAGCCCGCCCAGGTTGCCGTTGGAGCGCGGCCCGTCCAGACCCGGCGCCGCGGCCAGCTCGGCATGCGACGACAAGTAGGCATAATGATATCGCAACTGGAGCGCCAGCGCCCCCGGCCCCAGCCGCCACTCCAGGCCCAGGCCGGCCAGCGCGCCCCAGGCGGTTCCGACCTGCGTGCTGGCGAACCCGTTGGCGCCGCGCTGCGACCACTTCCAGAACTGCGGCCCGCCGCCCGCCACCAGCAGCGGGGTGATGTTCGAGTGAGGCATGAGGCGCAGGCACAGCAGGACGTGGAGCGGGATCAGCTCCGAACGCACGCGCACGGTAAAACCCGAGAGCGCCGTGTCCGCGGTGCGCTGCCCCGCGCGGTACCCCGTCTCCAGGGCCAGGTAGGCCGCCCCGTTCGTCCAGGGAAGGCGGAGCGCCGTCTCCAGGAAGAATTGCCCATACACCAGCCGTCCGAAGTTGGTGGTGAGCCCGCCGAAGGCGCCCAACGTAAGCCAAGGGGCCGGCGGGGGCGGCGGCTTCTGGCCGATGAGTTCCAGGACCGCCACGGCCTCGACCTCGGGCCGGCGCGCCACGCTCGCCACCAGGCGGACGCGAGTGTCATCGGTGAGACGGGGGCCGGCGTACTGGGCGTGGTACCGCCCCTCGCCGTCGTCCATTACCGCGCCCGGCCGGCCGAGCGGCGCCGCGAGCGTGAGGCTCTCGCCGGCCAGCGGCAGCTCCCGTTCATCGACGAGCTCGAGTTCCACTCGGGTTTCAGCCACACCATCTGCCGTCAAGCGATCCGGGACCAGGCGCGCACGCAACCGCCCCGGCACGGGTCGTTCCAACACCACCGTCGCCCGACCCACCAGGGTGGGCGGCGCGTCCGGCAGCTCGCCGCGGCACTCGGCCGGGCCGAAGCGCCCCGGCGCCGGCGAGAAGCTCGCCCGGTAGACTCCCCCGCCCGCGTCGCGGACCTCGGCCACCGAACCCCCGTCGCAATGGATTTGCGGCGCAAGCCCCGGAAGACCGGTGCCACCGCCGTCGCGAATGGCGAGTTCCAGCAAGCCGAACGTCCGGCCATCGTTGGTGAAGCGCTCGGGTTTGGCAGTCAGAGATATCGAGTTGGGCGCTCCAGTGCCGAGAGCGAAGAGAAACTCGCGCTTGCCCAGGCCGGGGAACTCGCGGGTGGTGATGGTGAGCACGGCCTCCTTCACCGAAAGTCCCCGGGGCGCGGTGTAGCGCAGCCGGTACAGGCCGGGGGCGAGGCGCTTCACCGGCGAAACCGTCCCCGCGGTGCGGGCGGCCAGGAAGGTGATGCGGGGCACCGGCCGCCCGTTCTGCGCGATGACGACCAGGAAGACGTCGCTGCCATCGGTCCCGTCGGCCGCCAGCGACGGCTTCTCCGCGAACCCCACCAGCACCGGCGATGGCGGGATGGGGATGGTCACCTTCTTGCGCGTGCGGTTGCCGAACTCGTCAAGCGCCTCGGCGACGGCTTCCGCGTCGGCGGGGCACACCTCCACCGGCACGCGCACGCTTCCCCGCTCGTCGGTGCGGACCGGGCCGAAGGTGCGCCCGCCGATGCGCAGCGTGACCAGCACCGAGGGCTTGTCGCTATCGATCGGGAGCTCGGTCCTGCCGCAGATCGACAGCACCGTCCAGGCCGGGGGTTGCCCCGGCACCTTGGCGGCGAACAACACCGGCTGGGGATGGCGCTCCGCCGGCAGGCGGTAGCGGGCGGCGAACACCCCGGGGCTTCTTTCCTCGAGGGGGCCGAGGGTGCCGGTGGAGACGTCCAGCACCGGCCGGAGGCCGGCCTGCGGCCCGCCGGAGGCGTCGCGCACCGAGACGCTCACGGAGATCTCCCGGCCCAGCTCGTGGGTCACGCGCGGCTGCTCGAGTTCGATGCGAATTTGGGCCTCGCCCGTCTGGGCGCGAGCGGCGGAGACGGCCGCCAGCGCGACGATCAGGCACGCGCCGCGACACATGGAGAGGCCTTCCATATCATTCCCAGGGTAGAGTCAAGCCCGCGCGAGGTCAAGAATCCGCCGCCCGCAGCCGCGCCCCGTGTCACTCGAGCGCGGCGTGCAAGGTGAGTCCTCCATGCAGCGGAGCCGGCTCTGCGGCGAGCAGTTAGGAGGACTCACCGTAAAGCAGCCGCGCCCTGCCTGACTCGAGCGCGGCGCGCATCAGCCCCGGCACTCCACGCCGTGCCGATCGCGCAGGCGCTGCCAGGCCTCGAGCGTCGGCCGGGCCAGCACGAAGAGCAGCAGCACCAGCAGCACCCCTACCACCACGTCCACCAGGTAGTGGAAGCGTAAAAAAACGGTCGAGACCACGATGTGCGGCACCCACAGGCCCACCAGCCAGGCCAGGCGCCGATGGTAGCGGGCGCTGTACAGGAAGATCCCCACCGCCAGGGCCGCGTGCATCGAGGGGAACACATCCCGCTGCGGGCCGTTTTTGACGAACTCGAGCAGCCAGGGCGTGACATACGGGCCGGGAAGCTCCGCCTGGAAGCGGTCGGCCAGGTACACGCCGGGCCCCAGGCCGGGGAACAGGGTGTACAGCACCCAGCCGATGAAGTTCACGCCCAGGATCACGATGGCGAATTCGCACAGGTGCTCGATGCGCCGATGCAGCAGCAGCACGTACAGCACCATCAGCGATCCGGCCACGTAGTAACCGAAGTAGGCCGCGGCGAACCACTCGCTGGAGAGGGGCGTGGCGAATCGCTCCAGCCACAGCGAGGCGTCGAACCCGAACAGCGCCTGATCCCACTGGTGCAGCAGCGCGTCCACCTCGCCGGGATGGATGATGGGGATCATGGCCTTCAACCAGGCGAAGGGCGCGAGGCAGGCGACCATGAGCGTCAGGTTGAAGGCCAGGCGTGGCCACCGCCGCCCGTCGAAGTACCGCCGGAAGATCGCGGTGGCGGCGATGCCCAGCGCCAGGCAGCCCAGGATGCGGAGCCGGTAGGGCCGGGCGGCCGCGGCGTCCGGCGCCGAGAGCAGCCGGACCTGGAGGGCCAGGAGCTCTGCCAGGATGAGCCACTCCAGAACTCCCACGCGGAGCAACGCCCGCCGGAGGCGGGATGCGGCGCGCGGGGGATTGGGCGAGGCGGCATCGGGCATGGCGCCGGATCTTGAACGAGCGCATGCGACAAATCAAGGTCGTGGCGCTCCACACAGTTGACGACCGGAGAGGCCCCCGGCAAGATTCGCCCATGCGCGCGCGGTGCCACCCACCCGAACGGATCTCGGCCGGCCCCATGCTCGCGCTCATCCTCTGCGCCGGCTGCCGCGGCGCGCCTCCGCCCCAGGCCCCGGACGCCACCCCGCCGCCGCCGTCGGCCGCGGTGATCTACTCTTACCTCGGCGACGACGGCCGCATCCGCATGGCCGCGCGGGTGGAGGACATCCCCGAGGCCGCCCGCGCCCGCGTGGTGGTGAGCGACACCGGGGCCTCCCGCGCCGAGCGTCTGGGCCGCGACCGCGCCCTCCTGCTCGAAGCGCGCGCAGGCGACCAGAAGAACTTCAGCCTGGTGGACCTTCGCGCCCTTTCGAAAGCGCGAGAGAGAACCGGCTCCGCCCGCGACCCCGGCAGCCTGGGCCGGGCGGCGGTGGACGGCGCGCTCGAGCGTCTGGCGAGCCAGTTTGGCATCCGGTCCGCGGCCCCCGCGGCGGGAATCATCCTGTACGAGACGTCCTGGTGCGGCTTCTGCCGAAAGGCCCGCGCCTGGCTGCGCGCGCGCCGGGTCTCCTTCGAGGCCCGCGACGTGGAGGCGGATCCGGAGGCCGCCGCCGAGCTGGACGAGAAGCTCCGGCAGGCCGGTATCGAGGACGCCGGGGTGCCGGTGATCGACGTGCGCGGAACGCTGCTGGTGGGGTTCGATCCGGAGCGGCTGGCCGAGCTGCTACAATAGCGGTCGCCATGAGGCCCACGGGCGCTGGCAATGCCGGGCGCGAGCGACTCCTGTTGCGGCCGGCTGGCGCGTTGGGATAGCATCGGCGAAAGTGGCGTGGGAGGTCGCATGCGCATCCTGTACGTGGAGGACGACGAGTCGGCGCGGGTGTTGCTTTCGAAGCGCCTCGCCCCCGAGGGCATCGAGGTGGTGTGCGCCGAGAGCGGGCAGGTGGGCATCGAACTTCTGCGCCGCGAGCGTTTCGACGCGCTGGTCCTCGACATCATGATACCCGGCATCGACGGCTTCCAGGTGGGGCGCACCGCGCGCA
Source organism: uncultured Myxococcales bacterium (assembly GCA_964561025.1). Lineage (GTDB taxonomy): Bacteria > Myxococcota > B64-G9 > B64-G9 > B64-G9 > JAAZNF01. The sequence continues at coordinate 328 of CAZLNM010000094.1, read as the reverse complement.
AGGAAGGCCTCAACACGCAGATCCCGATCCTGTTCCTGACCGCCCACCCGCGCGCCTTGCAAGAGAGCCAGGCCAAGTCGCTCCAGCCAGTGGCCTCCATCACCAAGCCTTTCAAGATGGAGAAGGTCCTCGCCGCCCTTCGCGAGCTGGTCCCCGCCAAGAAACCCTAGCGTTCAAAATCAGTTCCCGCTGACACTGCTGTTCGCCCCTAACCTTCCCAACCTCGGTTCCCCAGCCCAATCTCGGTTCCACCCCAACCTCAACCTCCAACCTCGGTTCCACCCACCCCGGTTTCCCCGGTTTTGCCGTCCGGATTTCGGACATCGTG
>CAZLNM010000093.1:8137-20795 GCA_964561025.1 uncultured Myxococcales bacterium | reverse complement strand
GCGCCGGCGCCTGGCGAGGTGTGCCCGCGCCGTCGCGAGATACCGCCGGCGTGCCTCTGAGTGCTCGACGATGGGCCGCGGGTAGTCGCGGCCGAGGCGCACGCCAGCGCGCTGGAGGACGTCCTCCGGGGCCTCCCAGGGACTGTGGACGAACCTCGCGGGGAGCCTGGCGAGCTCTGGAAGGTAATGCCGGACGTAGCTCCCTTCGGGGTCGAAGCGCCGCCCCTGCGCGACCGGGTTCATGACCCGGAAGTACGGCTGGGCATCACAGCCGCAGCCGGCGCACCACTGCCATCCCATGTTGTTCTGGGCCCAATCGCCGTCGGTGAGCCACTCCAGGTAGTGCGCCTCGCCGCGCTTGTAGTCGATCATCAGGTGCTTGGCGAGGAAGCTCGCCGCGATCATGCGCGCCCGGTTGTGTACGAACCCTTCGGCAAGGAGCTGCCGCGCCGCGGCATCGACGACAGGGTACCCCGTCGCCCCCTCGACCCAGGCCTGCCAGCCTGCCGCGTCGGTTCGCCACGGAAAGTCCGCGAACTCGGCTCGGAAGGGCTGGTGGAGCACGTCCGGCCGGTCCCACAGGATGGAGTGGGCGAACTCGCGCCAGAGCAGCTCGTTCTCGAAAGCTCGTCCCGACGCGGTGTCTCCAAGGACTTTGCGTGCCGCCGAAAAGACCTGCCGGATCGAGAGCGTCCCGAACTTGAGATCGGCCGAGAGGCGGCTCGTGCCAGACAGGTCCAGACGGTCCCGCTGCTCGGCGTACCGCGGCCCCGGCCCGCGCAGAAAGGCGTTCAGCCGGCCCTGCGCCGCCCGCTCTCCTCCGGGTTGCACCTTGGGATTCGGCACGAGGCCGAGGTCGACGGGCCGCAGGATCGGCACCGACTCTTCGAGAAAGGCGCGTAAGACCCGCGGGAGCACCGGTGGCGTAGGACGTGGCGCTGCCGGGGCCACGTCGCGGCGCCACGCTCGCGCGAAGGCGGAGAACACGGCGTAGGGCTTGCCGGTGCCGCTGCGGATCGAGCCGGGGGGGCTGAGCGTCTCCCCGTCGTACAGCCGGAAACGTTCACCGAGAGCCGCGGCGATCCTCCGGTCGCGTTCGCGGCCGACAGGCGCGGCCCAGGCGTGCGCCACCACGCGCTCGGCCTTCCAGAGCGCTGCGAGCCTGGGCACGACATCGACGCTTCGTCCGGGGACGACGATGAGGCGCGAGCCCAGGGAGCGCAGATTCTCGGAAAGCTCCGAGAGCGATTCGAGCAAGAACTGGATCCGGTGCCCGATCCGCTGCGCGCGTTCTGGCGCGAAGAAGTACGGATCGAGCACGAAGAGCGGGATGGCTTCGCCTGCCATGGCGGCCTCCGCGAGGGGCGCATGGTCGGCGATGCGCAGATCCTTGCCGCGAAACCAGACGATGGTCCTCATGCCTGCGTCTTATGTTTCCCCCGAGCGTCAGTCATGTAAAGCCAATTCGTCTTCACTCTGCGGCGTTTTGCCGTCACTTTTCACTCAGCATGATGCGGATGTGGTGGGTGATGCGCCAGGCGTGGTAGGCGAGCCGGTCGAGCCAGCGCTGGGAAGCCAGCGCAGCCAGGGCAGCATCCGGGTCGAGCTGGCACGAGGCTGTGGCGGCCAGAATGGCCGGCCGGGCAGTGCGCCGTTCGTCCGCCTGACGTTGCGAGAACGCCTCGATGGCAGCCACGTCCGGCAGCTGCCGCTCGGCCGACAGATCGGTAGCGAGCCGGTCGAGGACATCTGCCAGCCCGCGCGCGCCGGCGGCTAGGGAAACTTCATTCTCTAGCGCGGCCAGGTGTTCAGTCTTGCGTACGTCCTGAAGCATGCGTTCCAGGTGCTCGTTGGCGTGCAGCGCACCGAGACGCCTTTCGAACTCGGGGCTCGGCCCGGCCGGGGGCGGCAAGACGGCCAGAAAGCGCCTTACCTCGTCCAGAGCTTTGTCGAGTTCGTCGAGCAGACGCGGATCCGCTGGCGGGCCGCGTCGTAGTTGGGCCGCCGTCGTGGCAAACAGCTCCGCGCCGATGCGGGCCTGCGCGCGTTGCACCGCGCCGAGCGCCACCGCCGGAATGCCGAGCAGCGTCGGATCCAGCCAGGCCGAAAAGCGCGAACGTCGCTCGGGCACGAGCCGCACTACGACCCTCGCCAGCCGGCCCGACAACGGCAAAAAGAGCGCCAGCCCCATCAGATTGAAGAGGGTATGGAAGGCAGCCAGGGTGAGTGTGGCATCCCCGTCCCACAAGCGAATGGCCAGGCGGTCGATGGCGAACACCAGGTACGGCAACAATGCGAAGGCCACGATCCCGGTGCCGACGTTGAACAACACGTGCACCACGGCAGTCCGTTTGGCAGCCGCGGTGGCGCCGATGGAGGCAATGGCGGCGGTGACGGTGGTTCCGACGTTTTGGCCGACCACCAGCGCCGCGGCCTGGTGGAGATCGATGGCTCCGGACGAGAGCGCGGCCAGTGTGGTGGCAACGGCGGCGCTCGAACTTTGCATCACCACCGTCATCACGGTTCCGATCAGCACGAGCAGCGCCCGGCCCACCAGATCGGCGCGTGGGAAGTCCGCGGGCCGGAACTGGGTCGCTAGCGACTGCATCCCGGCCTGGAGAAAGTCGATGCCCACGAAAATCACCCCCAGGCCTGCCAGGGCCGTGCCCACCTGGGCCATGTGGCCCCTGCCTACCAGGCGCGCCAGCGCGCCCAGCCCGATCAGCGGAAACAGCACCTTGCCGAAAGAGAGTTTCAAGCCGAAGAGCCCGACCAGCCAGCCAGTCGAGGTGGTGCCCACGTTGGCCCCGAAGATGACCCCGACCGCGCTCTCGAAGCTGAGCAGGCCCGCGCTGACGAAGCCGATGGTGGCCAGGGTGGTCGCGCTCGACGACTGGACCAGGGCCGTCACCCACGCGCCGGTCGCCACCGCCATGAGGCGGTTGCGGGTGAAACGCGAGATCACGTTGCGTAGCGATGCGCCGGCCAGCGCCTTGAGCCCGTCGGTCATGAGCATCATACCGAGCAGGAACAGGCCGATTCCTCCAAGCACCGACGACAACACCGCAAACATCACGCCGCTCCTTGCCGAGAACGCGCGTCGGACATGATGAATAAGTAACAAAAGCGTATTCATGCTACAACCGCATTCCTCGCGAACGGTGCATCCGGTTTTTTGACTCGCGGCGCCCCGGCCTTATGCTGGAGAGAGGGAGAGCCCGCGTGGCCAGCCGATCCCAGATGATGCGCGTGGAGCCGAAGGCCCCCCTGGCGGCCTCCGAGCGCGAGGTGCTCGCCACCGCCCTCGGGCGGTTCCGCGCCCCGACCGTGCGGCCCGATCACTACCGCTATGGCCTGCTGGTGGGGTTTCTCGGCGGCGTCATCCTGGGGCTCTCCGGCTTCTTGGTGGCCCACTCGCTGTCGCGAGCCCCGGCCACGGGCCCATCGAGTGAAGGGCCGCCCATCGCCGGCGCGCCTGCCGGGGGCCTCGAGGCCTCGCTCGTAGAGGAAGAAGAGGACCCGCCGCTCGTTCCCATCCTGCGCCACCTCTTGCCCGAGCCCCGGGGGCTCTTGCAGTTTCGCGGCAACGCCGCGCGCAACTGGTACGGCGAGGGGCCGTTCCCCAGGCACCCGCGCCTCCTGTGGCGCTACCCCCGGGAGCCCATGTGCGCCATCTCCTACGTGGGGCACGAGCCGGTGGAATGGTGCGGCACCGGCTGGACCGGCCAGCCGGTGGTGTGGGAACGCGACGACGGCGTCACCGAGGTGATCGTGGGCACCTTCGACCGCCGGGTGCACTTCATCGACGCCGACACGGGCCATGACCTGCGCCCGCCCTTTCCCACCGGCGACATCATCAAGGGCTCGGTCACCCTGGACCCCGACGGCTACCCGCTGCTGTACTTCGGCAGCCGGGACAACTACCTGCGCGTGCTGGCCCTGGACCGTGAGCGGCCGGTCGAGCTGTGGCGCCTCGACGCCCACGACTTTCCGCTCATGGGCAACGACGACTGGGACGGCAACCCGGTGGTTCGCGACGGCGTCCTGTACGAAGGCGGGGAGAACGGGACCTTCTTCGCCATCGAGCTCAACCGCGACTTCGATCGCCGCGGCCGGGTGACGGTGCAGCCCCGGCTGCTGCTCGCGGTGCCCTCCTGGAACGACGAGCTCATCTCCCTGCTCGGCCACCACGACTTCAGCATCGAGAGCTCGGTCGCCCTCTTCGGCGAGCGCGCCTACTTCGCCAACTCGGCGGGCCGGGTGATGGGGCTGGACGTCTCGCGGGCGCGGGAAGGCCGTGCGCCGCTCTCCTTCGACTTTCTTGCCTTCGACGACATCGACGCCACCGTGGTGGTGGACGGCGAGGGGCGGCTGATCGTGGCCGCGGAGCTGGAGCGCTTCCACCCGGTGGCGCGGGAGTTCGGCCAGCTCATGCTGCTGGACCCATCGCGGCCCTACGACCCGGTGGTGTGGAGCCTGCGCATCCCGCCCGGGCCCAAGGAGCCCGAGAAAGGCGGCATCTGGTCCACCCCGGCGCTCTACGAAGAGGTGATCTACGCCACCACCCACGCGGGCGAGCTTCTGGTGGTGGACCGGGAGAGCGGACGGGTGGACTTCGTGGAGGCGTTGGGTTGGCACGCCTGGGCATCGCCGGTGGTGGTGGACGGATACCTGCTGGTGGCGAGCTGCACGGGCGAGCTGCGCGCCTATTCACTGGAGAACCCGCGCGCGCCGCGGCGTGCCTGGTCCCTCACCATCCCCTCGGGTTCTTGCATCGAGAGCACCCCGGCGGTATGGAAGGGCCGGATCTTCGTAGGAGCGCGCGACGGCTATCTTTATGCCTTCGGAGACTGAATGCGGCCTTTTCCTGGTGGAAGCATCTCGTTGCTTGGAGTCCTCTGGCTTTCGGTGCTCGCCGGCGCCAGCGATGGTGCGAGTACCGGCGGGCTGACTCCATGTGGGCCTGCGGTGCCCGGCATGGCCTGCATCCCGGCGGGGGAGTTCACGCGGGGCTCGAACAGCGGCCCCAAGGACCAGCGCCCGCGTGAGCGCGTCTTCGTGAGCGCCTTCTGGATGGACCTCTACGAGGTCACCGCCGCCGAGTTCCAGGAGTGCGTGCAGGCCCGCGCCTGCCGGCCGGATCACCCCAACTACAAGAACTTCTCCGCGCCGCGCCAGCCCATGTCGGGGGTGAGCTGGTTCGGGGCCGCGGAGTACTGCCGCTTCCGCGGCAAGCGCCTTCCCACCGAGGCCGAGTGGGAGAAGGCCGCCCGCACCAGCGACGGCCGGCGCTACCCCTGGGGCGACGAGCCGGCCACTTGCGAACGGGCGGTGATCAAGGAGGGCGAGCCCAACGGCTGCGGCCGCGGCACGCCCTGGGAGGTGGGCAGCCGCCCGCCCAACCCTTACGGCCTGTTCGACATGGCCGGCAACCAGTGGGAATGGGTGGCCGACTGGTACAGCGAAAGCTACCGTGCCTGCGGTGAGGCCTGCCGCGGGCGCGATCCGCGCGGGCCGTGCGGCGGCAAGAGCCCGTGCCCGGGACATCACGAGCGGGTGGTGCGCGGCGGCTCGTGGTACTGGGAGGGCGACCAGTGCACCACCACCACGCGCCGGGCGCACACGCCGGAGAACCGGCCGTTCCACCACTTCGGCTTCCGCTGCGCCAAGGACGCCGCCCCGGCGGTGCCAGGTCCGGGGCCGGACGCGGGCCGCCGGGAAAACGATTGAAATGGATCGGGGGCTGAGATATAGACCGGACTGCCGGGGGTGCCGGCTTTTCGGGAGCGTGACGTGAGGTTCTGTCCCCAGTGTGGTGCCGATGTCGTGGACGGCGCGCGCTTCTGCCCCGCCTGCGGCAACGTCATGCCGGCGGCCGCGCCGAGCCGGGCCCCGGTCGATCCCCTCATCAACCGTACCCTGGACGCGAAGTTCCTGATCCAGGAGCTCCTCGGCGTCGGGGGCATGGGGCGGGTGTACAAGGCGGTGCAGCTCAGCCTGGACAAGGTGGTGTGCGTCAAGGTGCTGCGCCCCGGTATGACGCAGGACGAGACGCTGGTGCGGCGCTTCCAGCGCGAGGCCCGCGCCGCCAGCCGGCTGAACCACCCCAACTCGATCACCGTGATCGACTTCGGTCAGGCCAAGGAGGATGGCTCGCTGTACCTGGCCATGGAGTTCGTGCCCGGCAAGGACCTCAACAAGGTCATCGCCACCGAGCGGCCGCTCTCCGAGAAGCGCGTGGTGCACATCATGGACCAGGTGCTATCGGCCCTGGCGGACGCGCACGCCGCCGGCATCATCCACCGCGACCTCAAGCCCGAAAACATCATGGTGGCCGAGCTGCGCGGCACGCGCGACTTCGTCAAGGTGCTCGACTTCGGCATCGCCAAGATCCAGGAGAGCGCCGTGCCCGAGCCGGGGCTCACCCAGGCCGGCATGGTGTGCGGCACGCCCGAGTACATGTCGCCAGAGCAGGCCCGCGGCGAGGAGCTGGACGCGCGCTCCGACATCTACGCCGCCGGGGTCATCCTGTACCAGATGGTGACCGGGCAGCTCCCCTTCACCGCGCCCACCGCCATGGGCATCGTCACCAAGCACCTGATGGAGCCGCCGGTGCCGCCCAGCCAGCTCTCGGGCATCCGCGTCTCGCCGGCGCTGGAGGCGGTGATCCTCAAGGCCATGAGCAAGGACCGCTCCGGGCGGCAGCCCACGGCCATCGCCCTGCAGCAGGAGTTGGCGGCGGTGCTCTCGCCGGTGGTGGCCCCGGCCCAGGAGGAGCCGCTGCCCAAGGACCTCTTCGCCCCCGCGCCGGCCAGCCGGGCCGCCCACCCCATCTCGGCCCAGCCCACCCAGCAACGGCCGGCCAGCCCGCCGGTGCCCGAACGGCCGCCAGCGCAGCCGGCCACGCCTAAGAAGAGCAGCCGCTTGCCGCTCCTTGTGATCTTGATCCTCCTGGTGCTCGGCGGGGGCGGGGCGGCGGCGTACTTCTTGTTCCTGCGACCGCCCCCGGAGCCGCCGAAGACTCCAGACGCGGGGCCGGTGATCGCGCTCGACGCGGGCACCGCCCCGCTGGCCGAGCCCGTGGCCGAAGACGCCGGACCGCCGCCGGTCGAAGAGCCGGCGGCGAGCGCGGACGCCGGGGCGGAAGCGGCCGCGGCCGACGCCGGCAGCGAGGCCATCTCGGAGCAGGCCCAGGCCTTCTACAACCTGGGCAAGGAGCTCATGGCGCGCCAGGAAGTGGACAAGGCCTGCAAGACCTTCGAGAAGGCCATCCGCGCCGCCCCCTCGTTCGCCGCCGCCTACAAGGCCGCGGGCTCGTGCTACGTCCAGCTCGGCGACACCGGGCGCGCCAAGAAGCACTACCAGAGCTACCTCGACAAGGCCCCCGACGCCCCGGACCGAGACGCCATCCAGCAGATGATCGACGCCTTGTAAGTGGGCGCTCCCGGCCAGGCGGCAGACCATCAGAACACCGAACATCACGGGTGGAGGCCCTCTCGACCAAGGGGCGGATGCGAGCTGGCTCATCATGAAGCGAGTTTTTCATTGCCGAGGCCGCGGGTGGTGATGGGCGGACGGTCGCGCTTTGACAAGTCACGGAGTCAGGGACCTGCCGGCTTGACCGTGCCGCGCCGGGGGCCCTATGCTGCCCGCGTGTCCACTCGACACGCTTACCGGCGGCCCCGGCTGGACTCGCTGCACGGCCGGTGCCTGGACGCGAAGCGCACCGCGCGCCTGCGCGAGCTGGCCTCCGCCTACCTGGAGCTGGGTCAGCCGGCGGCGGCGGCGGAGATCCTCAAGGGGGCGCTGGTGCTGGACAACACCCGCGCGGTGGCCCGGGTGTGGCTGGCGCTCTCTCTGTACCGGCAAGGTGACTTCGCGCAGGCCCTGGCCTGGCTCGAGGGCCCGCCGGCAGGGGAGGGGCCCGAACGCTGGTTCCTGTCGGGGTTGGTGCTGCGGGATCTCGGTCGCCTTCCCGAGGCCCTGGCGGCGCTGGGCCGGGCGCTGGCCGCCGATCCGGCGTTTCCGGATGCATACCTCGAGCGGGGACGGATCCTGCTGCGCCTCGGCCGGGCGGCGGAGGCGCTGGCGGAGGCCGGGCGGCTGCTCGAGGCGCGCCCCGGCGCAAGCGCGGGGCTGCTGCTGCGCGCCCGCGCCTGGCTGGCCCTGGGCCACGCTGCCGAGGCGGCCGCGGCGGTGCGGGATCTCCCGGTGGCACAGCGCTCCTTCGAGACGCTGGAGCTTCTGATCCGGGCCCTGCGGATCGGCGGCGCACCGGACGGTGAGATCGACGCGGAGTTCTCCGCCGCCCGGGAGCGGCTCCCCGCCGACGCTCGGGTGGAGCTGCTCTACGCTCGAGATCTGATGCTGCGTTCGCCCGCCGATCCGGGGGCGGCCGAGCGCGCCGAGGGGGTGTTACGGCGGCTGCTGGAGAGGCCCGCGCTGTGCGATGCCACGCGCGCCACGGTGTGCTTCTCGCTCTCGGAGCTGCTCGCCCAGGAGAACCGCGATCCCGATGGGGCCCGGCGCATGCTGGAGCAGGGCCTGTCGCTTGCGCCGGATCACCCCCAGGGGTTGCTGGCCCGGGCCAGCCTGGAGCTCGGGCGCCGCCGGCCGAGCCGCGCCCTGCGAGACTTGCTGCGCGTGCTGCTGGTCGATCCGCAGGAGCCCCGTCTGCCGCTGCTGCTCGCCCGCGCGCTGGCAAACATCTCGGACGACGAGGCGGTGTCCGGTTTCTTGGGGCTGCTGCTCCACGCCGTGCCCGCCGAGGCGCCGGCCTTGCTGACCCGCGTGCTGCGCCTGACGGAAGAAGAGGGCCGGGCCGCGGCCCTGGAGGACGTGCGCCGCGAGGCCCACCGCATGAAGAACCGCCTGGCGGTACTCGCCACGAATCTTATGGACGATCGGCAAGGCGAGGCGCGGGAGCGGGCGCAGGAGCTTTATCGGGATTGGGCCGCCTTCCTCAAGACCCTGCGCGCGGCCCCGGAGCGCGTGCAGCCGCTGGACCCGGCCGACGTGCTGCGACGGGCCGTGCAGGAGGCGGCGGGAGATGCCGGGCGCATCGCCTGCTCGCTCCCCGGGGACCTCCCGCTCGTTCAGGGGGACGTCGCGGCGCTGTCCAGCGCGTTGGCCAACGTCCTTCGCAACGCGCTGGAGGCCTCGCCGCCCGGACGGGCGGTCGAGGTGCGGGTCCGATCGCGGGACGAGGGGCGGCGGGTGGAGTTCTGCGTCATCGACTTCGGTTCCGGGATCGCGCTTGCCGATCAACCCCTGGTGTTCGAGCCGGGGTTCAGCCGCAAGCCGTCCGGCAGCGGCCTGGGCCTCTCCGTCGCCCGCGCGGTCGTGCTGGGGCACGGGGGCCGGCTGCGTCTGGCCAGCGCTCCGGGAGGCCCGACCACGGTGACCATCGAGCTTCCGGCCCTGGGCGACATCCTCGGCCGGGGAGAGGAGCCTCATGGGCGGACGGGTGTGGCTGGTTGACGATCAGGCCGAGGTGCGCGAGCTGCTCCAGCGCCTCTTTTCCGCGCGGGGATGGGAGGTGGCGGCCTTCGCCGGGGCGGAGGAGCTGCTGGATGCGCTCCCGGCTCAGGAGCGCGCCGACCTGGCGGTGCTGGATCTGGACCTGGGCCCGAATCGCATGGACGGGCTGGCCTTGCTGCAACGCCTGCGGCAGGCGCTGCCCGACCTGCTGTCGGTGATCCTGACCGGCAAGGGCGGAACGGACGACGCGGTGCGGGCCATGCGCGCCGGGGCCGCCGACTTCATCGAGAAGGATCCGACCCTGGGGCAGCGGCTCGACGTGCAGATGGCCAAGCTGGACCGCATCTTGGCCGTCATCGACGACAACCGGCGGCTGCGCGAGCAGAACGAGGAGCTGCGCCGGCGTGGCGCCTGCCTGGAGATGATCGGCGAGAGCCGGGCCATGCGGGCGGTGCGGGACAAGGTGCGGCGCCTGGCCGACATCCCGCGGCCGGTGCTCATCCTGGGCGAGCGGGGCACCGGCAAGGAGCTGGTGGCGCTCCACCTGCACCGCGAGGGCACCCGGCGGGCGCGGCCCTTCGTGACGGTGAACTGCGCCGCCCTGCCGGACACCCTGGCCGAGGCGGAGCTCTTCGGTTGCGAGCCGGGGGCCTTCACCGACGCGCGCCGCACGCGGGCCGGGCGCTTCGCGCAGGCCGACGGGGGTACCCTGTTCCTGGACGAGATCGGCAACATGTCGCTGAGCACGCAGCAGAAGGTGCTGCGGGCCATCGAGTACCAGACCTTCGAGCGCGTGGGCGGCGGCAGCCCGCTGCGGGTGGACGTGCGGGTGTGCGCCGCCACCAACGCCGACCTCCAGGCCCGGGTGCGGGAGGGGACGTTTCGAGCCGACCTCTTCGACCGGCTGGCCTTCGACACCATCCGCCTGCCGCCGCTGCGGGAGCGGCGCGAGGACATCCCCCTGCTGGCCCGCTTCTTCTTGCAGCGTTTCCGCGAGGAGGTGGCCGGGGTGCGCTGCCGCTCCATCTCCGATTCGGCGCTGGCATCGCTTTCACGCGCCGACTTTCCAGGCAACGTGCGCGAGCTCAAGAACCTCGTCGAGCGGGCCGCCTACCGCTGCGACGAAGAGATTCTCCAGGATGGGCACTTCGATCTCTCGCCGCCGGCGGCGCGGGAGGCGGGGAGCGCGGGAGCGTTCGCCGAGCGGGTGGCGGCCTTCGAATCGCAGCTGCTCCGGCAAGCCCTGGAAGCGGAGGGCGGACACCTGGGCCGGGCGGCGAAGCGGCTCTCCCTCAGCTACGACCAGATGCGCCGGCTTCTGCGCAAGCACAAACTTCGCGTCGATTCATAAGGAGCGGCGGTTTTCGCCAGCGGCGCGGCGGAATCCGCCGGACGGCCGAGCGGCCGCGCTCGAGAAACACAAAGGAATTCGAGGTCGCGGGCGGATGGCGGCGCCGGCACGACGCTTGCAGACGAGCCTTGTGAAAACAAACTCCGCCGGGGCGCGCGGCCCCGGGGAAAGGAGAAGTCCCATGGGAATCCTGTCGCGCATCAACGACATCGTCCGCTCCAACCTCAACGATCTGGTGAGCAAGGCGGAGAACCCGGAGAAGCTGCTGACCCAGGCCATCCTGGACATGGAGCGCCACCTGCAGAAGGCGCGGGAGCAGGTGACCGACACGGTGGCCTCCGAGAAGCTTCTGGAAAAGAAGCGCGACGGCGCCCGCGAGAAGGGCCTGCGCTGGGAGCGGCGCGCCGAGCTGGCTCTACGCGCCGGCGACGAGGAGCTGGCCCGCCTGGCGCTGCAACGCCGCCTGGAGCAGGAGGAGCTGGAGCACAGCCTGGAGGAGCAGGTGAAGGTGCAGCGGGAGTACGTGGGCGCGCTGCGCCAGAGCCTGCTCTCGCTGGAGGAGAGGTTGCGGGACGCCCGCACCCGGCGCGACGGGCTCATCGCCAGGGCGCGTTCGGCGAGGCTCCGCCGCCGCATCGGCGACACCCTGTCGTCCACCGGCAAGCGGCGCGGCCCCGGCGAGCGGGCCTTCGAGACCTTCGAGCGCATGGAGGAGCGCATCCTGGCGCTGGAGGCCCGGGCGGAGGCGCTCGGCGAGGCCGGCGCCCCGGCCCCGCGCGTCTCGGCGGAGCCCGACCTGGAGGCGCGCTTCGTGGCCATCGAGCGGGGCCAGAGCGTGGAGGCGGCGCTGAAGCGGCTGCGAGCCCAGATGGCCGCGCCGCCCGCGCGCAAGCGCGCCGCGGATTGACAGCTCGAGACAAAGCCCGTACGGTGAGCGTGGCCCGATGCCCTGGAGTGCGTCATGGGGATCCTGGAGCGAGCGCGGTATCTGATGCAGGCCGATCTGAGCGACCTGCTGCGCCGGGCCGCCGACCCGGAGGCGGTGCTCGAGGGCTACCTGGACGATCTCGAGCTGCTGATCGCGGAGGCCCGGCGGCTGCGGGCTGCCGAACAGGCCCAGCGAGACCGGGAGGATGCCCGGGTGCGGGACCTTTCGCAGGCCCAGCGCACCTGGGAGGCCAAGGCGCGTCTGTGCCTGGAGCGCGGCGACGAGGACCTGGCGCGCTCGGCGCTGGAGCACAAGCTGGACATGGCCGAGGAGGCCGCCGAGGCGCGCGAGGAGCGCGAGCGGCTGGACCAGGGGCTGCTGCTGTTCGACGAGCAGCTGCTCGCGCTGGAGGCGCGGCGCGAGGAGGTCGTCAAGCTGCGGCGGGAGATCGCCCGGCGCAAGCAGCGGGCCCGGGCGCGCCTGGAGCTGCAACAGGCGCTCCAGCGATTGGGTTCGGCGGATGAGGCGGCCCCGGCCAAGGAGGCCCGCGACGAGCTGGACGAGCTGCAGAGCCGGCTCGAGGCCAACGAGGAGATGCGGGGCGAGGAGCTGTCCGAGCGCATGCTGCGCCTGGAGGCCGCCGATCGGCGGCGGCGGCGCAAGGCGGCGGTCGAGGCCGAGCTCTCGTCGTTGCGACGCGCCGTGTCCGGCGGGAGGAAGTCCCGGTGAGCGAGCCGCTGAAGATGCAGGAGGCGCTGGTGCGGGTCACCGGCTTCACGGCCGAGCAGGTCCTGGAGGCCGCGGGCCGCTCGGCGGGTGAGCTGGCGGCGCTGTACCAGCGGGTGCTCGATCGCTACCGCGCGCTGAATGCGTGGGTGCTGGGTCGGCGGCTGCGCGCG
>CAZLNM010000093.1:0-8127 GCA_964561025.1 uncultured Myxococcales bacterium | reverse complement strand
CTTGCAGGATCGGCTGGAACGTGAAAAAGACGCGCTCGAGCGCGACCGGCTGGACTCCTGGCTGGGCGCGCTGCTCGGGGAAGGGGGGCTGCTGTTCTTCGGCGGCCACCTGTTGCGCATCCTGACGCCGTGCCTGCGCGCGGCGGTGATGTTCCGGTCGAAAACCACCGACCCCGCCGGCTGGCTCCGGCTCCGGCTGGAGTTGGCCGCGGCGGCCGACGGCTGCTACTGGAACCTGCAGAAGACCCCGATCCCCTTCGACGGCATCGACCTCGGCGAGAGGTTGCAGCGCCTCGGGCGCATCGCCGGCGCGCGCCAGGAGATGGACCAGCAGGCCCGCGGCCTGATGTGGCTGGACGTGGAGGCGCGGGCGGCCTGCGGCGCCGGGCGGGTGCTCGAGCTGTTGTCCGGAAAGGAAGCCGGCCGCCACATCTTCGAGCAGGCGCGCTGCCTGCTGGACCCGTCCCGGCGCTCGGCGCGGGAGCGCCTGGCCTGCGCCCGCGGCGTGCTGGACCTGGCGGGCCAGGCCGGCAGCCTGGAGGCGGCGCGCCGTTGCCAGGCGGCCCTGCGCCAGATCGGCGAGGTGGCGGCGGTCGACCCCTGCCCGGATCAAGCCGGACGAAGCCCAAGGAGGAGCCGATGTTGACCCTGTACGTGATCTGCCTTCTGGTGGGCGTGGTGTTCGCGGTGTTGTCGTTCGTGTTCTCGGGGTTCTTCGAGTCCCACGTGAGCGCGGACGCGGACGTGGGCGGCGCCGAGATCGGGGGCGACGCGGGCGGAGACGCCGGGGTGGGGGACGTGCACTTTCCCTTCATGAGCCCGGTGGTGCTGGCCACCTTCGTCACCTTCTTCGGCGCGGGCGGGCTGATCGGCCTCAAGGCCTTCGGCTTCATGCCGGGCCTGAGCGTGCTGGTGGCCCTGGGCGTGGCCACCGGGGTGGCCTTCCTGGCGGGCGTGGGGATGGTCAAGCTGCAGCGCTCGCTGGAGACCAACGCCGTCACCACCGCCCAGAGCCTGATCGGCACGCAGGCGGAGGTCACCGAGAACATCCCCGGCAACGGCGTGGGCGAGATCTCCTTCTCGGGCAAGGGCACCCGCATCACCGGCCCGGCCCGCAGCGAGGAGAACCGCGACATCGCGCGCCACGCGCTGGTGACCATCACCCGGGTGGTGGGCGGTCTGTACTACGTGCGCGAGCACGTGGACGAGAAGCTGCGCAACCTCCAGATCCCGGCGGACGATGGCCCGGCCGCGGGCGGAGGCGAGGCGAAGAAATAGCTGGCCCGGGGCGCGACCCCGGGGTACCTTCGGTCACAAACTCTTGAGGAGGTGCCTCATGTCGGGCGGATGGACGGCGGAAATTCTGCGCGGTGTGCCGGGGCAGAACCTGCAGGACGTCATCGGCAACTTCTGGATCTGGGGCGTGGTCCTGGCGGTCCTGGTCCTGTTCATCTTTCTGGTCATGCTGGTCAAGCGCTACCAGAAGGTCGGCCCCAACGAGGCGCTGATCATCTCGGGCAAGACCCGCGGCGGCATCCCCAAGGTGGTGCACGGCGGCGGCGCCTTCGTGTGGCCGGTGATCCAGAAGGCCGAGGTGCTCAGCCTGGAGGTGATCACCATCGACGTGCGCACCCCCGAGGTGTACACCGAGAAGGGCGTGCCCATCATCGTGGACGGCATCGCCCAGATCAAGGTGCACGCCACCGACGAGGCCATCCGCACCGCCGGCGAGCAGTTCCTGGGACGCGGCCGCAACGAGATCATGAACGTGGCCAAGCAGACGCTGGAGGGCCACCTGCGCGCCATCCTGGGCCAGATGCAGGTCGAGGACATCTACAAGAACCGCGAGATGTTCGCCACCAAGGTGCAGGAGACCTCGGCCACCGACTTCGCCAAGATGGGCCTGGAGATCGTGTCTTTCACCTTGCGCGACATCAAGGACAACGAGGGCTACCTCGAGGCGCTGGGCAAGCCGCGCCTGGCCCAGGTGAAACGTGACGCGGTGGTGGCCCAGGCCGAGGCCGACCGCGACGCGGTGATCAAGTCGGCCCAGGCCAAGCAGGCCGGCGAGACCGAGCGCTACAAGCAGGAGACCCAGATCGCCGAGGCCAACCGCAGCTACAACGTGAAGCTGGCCGAGTACCAGATGACGGTCAACGAGAAGAAGGCCGAGGCCGACCTGGCCTACGATCTCTCCAAGTTCAAGAAGGCCCAGCAGGTGAAGAAGGAAGAGGTGCAGGTGGAGGTGATCGAGAAGGAGCAGCAGATCGTGGTGCAGGAGCGCGAGATCGCCCGCCGCGAGAAGGAGCTGGAGGCCACCGTGAACAAGCCGGCCGACGCCCGGCGCTACGCGGTGCAGGCGCAGGCCGAGGCCGAGCGCTTCCGGCTGGAGGCGGAGGCCAACGGCAAGGCGGCGGCCAAGAAGGCCCAGGGCTTCGCCGAGGCCGAGGTCATCGCGGCCACCGGCAACGCCGAGGCCGAGGCCACCAAGGCGCGCGGCCTGGCCAAGGCCGAGGTCATCCGGGCCCAGGGCTTCGCCGAGGCCGAGGCCATGGCCAAGAAGGCCGAGAGCTGGAAGCAATACAACGAGGCGGCCATCACCCAGATGTTCATCGAGGTGCTGCCCGAGCTGGCGCGGGCCATCGCCGAGCCGCTCACCAAGACCGAGCGCATCGTGGTGGTCAACACCGGCGGCGAGGGCGGCGGCGTCAGCAAGATCACCGGCGACGTGGCCCAGATCATCGCCCAGCTCCCGCCGGTGGTGGAGGCGCTCTCCGGCGTCAACATCTCCGAGCTCATCAAGCGCTTGCCGGGGATCGGCGGCGGCAAGGGCAAGAGCGAACGGTCCCCGACCTCCCAGTCCTAACCGCTGGCGGAAGGAGCGCCGCTCATGCGGGAAGACGTGCAGAGACGCAACCGGGACTTTCTGGCGCGCGGCAAGGGCCCGCGGCTTCCCGAGCCCGGCACGCGGCCCCGCTTGCTGGTGGTCTCCTGCTCCTGCCCGGAGCTGAACGGCGTGCTCAACGCCGCGCTGGGGCTCTTGCCGGGGGAGGCCTTCTTCGTCCGCCTGGCGGGGGCCTGGGGCGGCCGCCAGGCCAGGGAGATGCTGCGCTCGGTGGCGGTGGCGCTGGAGTACCTGGACTTCCCGTCGGTGCTGGTGGTGGGCCACGAGCCGTGCCGCTGCCTGGAGGCCTCCAGCGTGCAGGCGCGGCGCGTGCTCTCCCGCATCGCGCGCGGTGAGGCGGACGGGGACGAGCCCCCGGTGGACGTGGAGGGTTGGCCCGCCACGCCCTCCGAGGCGGTGGCCGAGACGGTGCGGCGGCTGCGGCCGCTGCTGCCGGCCTCGCAGGGCGGCGAGGTCCTGGGCGCCATGCTGGAGCTGCCGTCCGGACGGATCGCCTTCTTGCCGGATGAAGGCCCGCCGAGTGGCGAGGAGGCGAGCCAGGCGCGCCCCCCGGAGCCGGCCGAGCCGGCGCCCGGGGCGACGACGGTGGCGGAGATCGATCTCCCGCCGCTACCACCGCTGCCGGACATTCCGCTCCCCGAGATCCCGGAGATCTCCGTCGAGGCGCCGGCGCCGGCCGAGGCCCCGGCCGGAGCGAAGAAGCCGGCCTTCGCCTACGGGCAGGTCCCCGGCGCGGGGCCGGTGGCGCTGGTCGCCTTCCAGGCCCCGGTGGCGGAGAAGGCCCCGGCGAAGAAGGCGGCCCCTGCCAAGGCCACCCTGGAGCCCGTCCCGGCCGTGCAGGCCGCGCAGGTCGCGGCTCGGGTGCGGGTGGCGCCGCAACCCAAGCCGGCATTTCCGAAGGCGAGCCCGGTGCCCAAGAGCACGAAGAGCGGCGAGACGTACGCCACCGACCTCCTCTCCGCGCTGCCCCAGATCAAGCGGGTGATGTGGCAGAACCTCCCCCTGGAGCACATCCAGTCCATCCGGCGCGACGTGCGCTCGGCCATCGACGCGAATCGCTCCAGCTCCGAGATCGTGAAGACCTTCGTCTCCGGGCTGTCCCCGCTCGGCCAGAAGCGCCAGCTCATCCGGAGCGAGCTGAACATGCTCACCGACGTGCTGGCGGGAACCGAAGAGGAATTCGTGGCTTCGGTGATGGAGGGGCTGCTCGACTGAGCGGGTCAGCCGGCGCGGTTCACATTGAAGCTGAAGGAGCGGCGCGGGCCGGAGATGGTGACCTGGATGGTGTCATCGTCGATGCGCTCGAAGGTCACCGTCACGTCCTTGCCGAACGGGGTTGAAAGCTGGTAGCTGCCGGCCTGGGGCACCGGGTCCTGCCAGCGCATCTGCACCGCGTTGATGTCGAGGCTCCACTCGCCGCGCTGGCCGGTCCAGGCCCGCTCGCCGTCCACCTGGAAACCCACCGCGATGCCCTCGGGCAGGGCCTGTTGCAGCCGGTCGCCCGTGCCCTGACCGGTGCGCCCGTCGCGTAGGCGAGTCCAGGTCAAGGTGTGGATGACGTGGCGGCTCCGGTCCTGCGCGCTCCAGGTTACGGTGGCGTTGCCGCTCACCTTGACCACGCCGTTCGAGAAGTCGGTCCACACGTGGTCCACCTGCACCACGCCGGGCTCGTTGGAGGTGACGGTGATGCTGTGCGAGCCGGAGAAGGTGTAGCCGCGGTAGGTGCAGTTGCCGGGGTTTGCGCCGTAGGTGATGGTGAGGGTGTTGCCGGACAGGACCACCTCCGCGCACGGGAGCTGGCCGCGGATGAAGTCCCGCAATTCCTCGGCCGCCCGCTGCGCGCCCTGGCCGATGGTGAAGTTGGTGGTGATCTCGACGCCGTTCGTCACCAGGGCTTCGGTCTGAGATGAGAGTTTGACCTCGTCGAGCGTCTCCTGCGCCTCTTCCGCCGTGAGGCCCAAACAACCCGCCGCCAGGATGCCTGCCGCGAGCGCCATCAGAAATCGGTTCATCGCTATCCTCCTTGGTTTGTCCACCGTTCGATCGCTTTAACTGACGCAGCGAGAAAAGTTGCGTTCAAAGATATTTTGTATGTTTGCCCTTATAAAACAAGCAGCTTGACATCTGCACGCATGTTCAGCATACTGAACGCAATACCAGCTCCGGAGGCGTCATGGACGGGCTCACGGAAAGGCAAGAACAGTTGCTCAGGTTCATCGAGGCCTACGGCGAGATGCACGGCTTTCCACCTTCCATCCGCGAGATGGCCGAGCACATGGGCATCCGCTCGACCAACGGGGTGAACGATCACCTCAAGGCCCTGCTGCGGAAGGGCTTCGTTCGCCGCGAAGGGCAGGCCAAGTCCCGCGCCCTGTCGCTCGCCAGGCGCCGCGGCGCGGCCTCGTTCCGGGAGGAGCCGGCGGTGTCCGTCCCCATCCTGGGGCGGGTCGCCGCGGGCCAGCCCATCCTGGCCGAGGAGAACCTCGAGGGCCGGTTGCCGGTGGGCCGCTCGCTCCTGCGCGGGGCCGGCGACGTGTTCGCCCTGAGGGTGCGCGGCGAGTCGATGATCGGAAAGGGCATCCTGGATGGCGATCTCGTCATCGTCCGCTCTCAGAACGCGGCCGATCCCGGCCAGGTGGTGGTGGCCATGCTGGAGGGCGAGGCCACGGTGAAGACCTTCCGCCCGGAGAAGGACCGCGTGCTGTTCGAGCCGGCCAACCCGGCCATGCAACCCATCGTGGTGCGGCGCGAGGACTTTCGCCAGACCGACATCCTGGGCGTGGTGATCGGCGTGTACCGCGAGGTCCGCTGAAAGCAACGACGGGGCGAGGATTTTCGCTGCGGTTCATCATCAGGGGGAGCACTGAAAAGAGGAACAAGGCGCGGTATTCGTAGGCGTTTTTGGCGATGGCGACGACACGCCTCTTTACTCAAATACGCATGCAATCGTCGACGCGAGCGACTGCGAAGCCCTGACAACGGGAGCGGCGGGTTTCCTGGTGACTTTGGATGTATTATCGCGCTGCCGCTGGGATGAGCGCAGTCTGACGCGTTTTCGGTGTAGCCAGGGCTGTCGAAGTGCGTCAGCGGGCCGGGGCCTCGGCGGTGGCGCGCTTGAGCTTCTTGAGCATGAGCGCCATGGCCAGCGCGGCCAGCGCGGCCAGCCCGACCAGGAACAGGAAGGTCTGCCACAGCTCCCACTTGACGTAGAGGGTGCTCACCACCGAGGTGAGCTTGTTGCCTATCGCGATGCTGGCCATCCAGCCGCCCTGCATCAGCCCGCGCAGTTTCGGCGGGCACACCTTGGCCACGAAGCTCATCCCCATCGGTGACAAAAAAAGCTCCGCCACGGTGAAGGTGAAGTAGGTGGACACCAGCCAGTACGGCGACACCAGGACGGAGGAGCGCGCCCCCTGGGTGGCCGCCACCGAGGGCAGGTTGAGCGAGGCCACCGCCATGATCCCGCCCGCCAGCGCGGTGATCACCAGCCCCCAGGCGATCTTGCCCGGCGCCGAGGGCTCCTTGCCCTTCTTGTTCATGAAGGCGAAGAAGCCCAAAATGAGCGGGGTGAAGAACACGATGAACAGCGGGTTGAAGGCCTGGAACAGCTCGGGGCTGATGGCCTCCGACTCCGGGAAGGAGAGCGCCCGGAACAGCACCAGCGCGAGCCCCCCGGCCGACACCACGGCCGAGAGCGCCCGCACTTGCGCCGTGCCCTTGCGGATGGCGAAGAAGGCGCCGAGCACCAGCGCGATGATGCCCAGCAGGCCCCACAGGTCGAAGAAGAGGTGGGTGATGGGTCCTACGCTGAGGTTGGTGTAGTCCCGCGCGAACAGCGACAGCACCAGGCCGTTCTGCTGGAAGATCATCCAGAACACCACCACGATGAGGAACACCAGGAGCAGCGCCACGATGCGGTCGCGGACCTCCCTGGGCGAGAGCTCGACCTGGGTGGCCGGGGCGCGCTTCTTGTCGGAGGCGCGGTAGTCGGCGTGGGCGTAGTGCCGGCGCGCCAGCACGAAGACCACCAGCGAGAAGAGCAGTCCCACCACCGAGGCGGCGAAGGCGGCGTTGTACCCGGTGGCCAGGTCGTACCCCAGCTTGTCGTGGAACAGCAGGCGCATGGCCTCGGCGGCGTACGGGGCGAAGAAGGCGCCCACGTTGATGCCCATGTAGTAGATGTTGTAGGCCGCGTCCCGAAGGTGCGTAAGCTCCGGTTTTTCGTAGAGGTTGCCCACCAGCACCGCCAGGTTGCCCTTGAACAGCCCCGTCCCGACGCAGATCACCCCGAGGGCCAGCACCAGAAACCACACCTCGTCGCGGGGCACCGCCATGAGCGCGTACCCCGCGGCCATGACGATGGTGCCGATGGCCACCGACTTGCCGTACCCCAGGAAGCGGTCGGCCAGGAAGCCCCCCACGATGGGCATGAGGTAGATGACCATCATGAACAGCGAGTACACCTGGCCCGCCTCGTCGGCCGACCAGTGGAAGCGCTCCTGCAGGTAGTAGGTGAAGATGGCCATCATGGTGTACCAGCCGAATCGCTCGCCCATGCTGGCCAGGAAGCAGACGATGATTCCCTTGGGGTGGCCTTTGAACATGCCGTTCCTTTCGCTCGAAATCCGTGCCGTTGCCTATCATGTGTCTTGCACTCAATGCAATCCATTTTGCCCTTGACCTGGGCGCGGGTATTGGTTATCAACATCATGACCCGAGAGCCTGGTGTGATGATCCCGTGCAGGCTCGAGTGTCGCTGAAGGATAAGCGGCCGAGATCGTACGCGTTTTTGGCCAGGAATACGGTTCAGCCGATTCATCGCTCCGGATTACCGATCGCGCCCGGTCCAACCGGGGGCGGTTCATGTCGTGGAGGTCGAGTATGGAAGGCGATCGCAAGGACGAGGCGACGGCATTGGTGGAGACCGTCATCGAGCAACTCAAGCAGCGGCTTCCGGGCATGCTCGGGGACGCCTTGTTGGAGGTGGACGGGTACTGCCAGCTCCTGGACCGGCTCGAGGAGCTGGCCGAGCGCATCGACAAATTGGAGGTGACGGTGCGGGATCTGCGCGCCTCGCCACTTTCGGTCGCGGCCACCGCGCCGGTGGTCGCGCCCACCCCGCCTCCCGCGCCGGTGCCGGCGGCGGCGGTGGTCTCCGGGCCGGCCGGTTCGGGATTGCTGCGGCGCCGCCCGATGCGTTCGCGCAACCCCATCTCGCCGAC
>CAZLNM010000092.1:0-21121 GCA_964561025.1 uncultured Myxococcales bacterium | reverse complement strand
TGGGGTGGCTTGGGAGAATTCAGCAGCAAAAACAAAACAAGAGGGGCTGGCCCCATTGACTCCCAGACAAGCAAAGGCGCTCTTTCGCCAGTCGGGCTTGGGGTGGCTTGGGAGAATTCAGCAGCAAAAACAAAACAAATGGGGCTGGCCCAGAGGATTCTTGACTGGAAAGAGTCAACACGACAGAATCGAGAAAGGTAGTCAATCATGGTTCAAAAAGTATTTTGCAATTTTTTCTCCACAGCGATTGTTTTCGTTTTTCTTTCCATTGCACTTTCCGTCGCAGCCCAGACCAATTCTTCATCTCCTCCTTCGGAAGAACCTCCTGGCGCTATTTCGGATTCGGCCGAAAAGACTCCTGCCCGTTGCCGAATTCACCTCCGGTTTGGAAGTCTGCTGAACGAGGATGTGCTGGTTGATGAAAAACGGATACAGGGTAGCAATCTGAGCATTCAGGAGGAGGACGGTATCTTCTACGGCTTTGCGTATGGGCAATCCACACGGTTCCGTATCGAGGATGGAAGAGTGTCAGGCTCAATCTCAGAACTCGGCCTCATGCTAAATGTCCGAATTGAAGGACCATTTTCCGAGGTCAGTGGCCTCATCGAGGCCACACGAGTGTCGGCCCGCGTTTCGGAAAACTCCATCTTGGTCAAGGGCCCCGGCGCGGGCCTGTCCCTGAAGCTCCAGAGGGGGAACCACCTGAGCGGCTCCTTTGTCTCTGGATCCCAAGTCGGGACTGCCGACTTCACCTCTTTTGGCTGTAATCTCGAGACCCTCCGAAAGCGCCCCGAGCTGATCGTGATTCTTTTGCTCTTGTGGATGGCTCGCTGACCTGAACCGCTCTGTCTAGCACATCAAATCAGTCGCCCGCTGGCTTCGGGGATCCGTTCGAGCAAGAACGCTCGAAACCGCTCTCTCAATCTCTGGTCGAGTTGTTGCACGCGCTGACGCGTGATGCCGGCGCTCTCTCCAATGGTTTGAAATGTCTGCGTATCCTCATCGGAGAAGCGCGCATCCCAAATGAGCCGCTCGCGTTCGTCGAGCGTGGCACGGAACTCGTTCATCACGGCTCGTACCCGGCGACGAAGGTCTTCGTCGGCCACGAGAGTCTCGGGGCTGTCCCCGGGTCCGGCCAGGATGTCTTCCAGGGTGTGACCGGTAGAGGGGTTCTCGGCCTGGAGCGAACTCTCGGGTCCGGCCAGGCGTTTTTGCATCTCAACGACGTCTTTTTCGGACACGTCGATGCGCTCGGCCAGCAGGCGGCTATCCGGCGTGAATCCTTCCCGAAGCAGCCGGTTTTGCTCCTTCTTGAGGCGGAAGAAGAGCTTTCTCTGCGCCTGGGTCGTCCCGATCTTTACCAGGCTGAAGTTCTCCAGGATGAACTTATAGATGTAGGCGCGGATCCACCACTGCGCGTACGATGGCAAACGAACGCCGCGGTACGGATCGAAGTGCTTCACCGCCTGCATCAGGCCGATGTTGCCTTCCTGGATGAGGTCCAGCACATTTTGATAGTAGCTGCGGTGCTCCATGGCGATCTTGACCACCAGCCGCAGGTTCGCCGTGACCAGTTGATAGGCGACCCCGGGATCCTGCGTGCGCTGGAATTCCACCGCCAGCCGGTGTTCTTCCTCGGGCGACAGCAGGCCGAACTGCCCCACCTCGGAGAGGTAGCGCTGAAGCGGATCCAGGTGGGTGAGCGCCGCCGAGCGCTGCGGCACCGGCAGCGCCGTGGGGTTCTGCTTCTTCACCGGCTCGGCGCCATTTTTCGTCGCCTGCACCATGTATGCCCTCTAGCGGGCCCCCGCGGCCTGGAATGCCGCGTTCACCATGGCCTGGGCCTCGGCCTGGATGCGCCGCAGGTGCTCCTCGCCGCGGAAACTCTCGGCGTAGATCTTGTACACGTCCTCGGTGCCGGATGGCCGCGCCGCGAACCAGCCGTTTTCGGCCACCACCTTGAGGCCGCCGATGGCGGCGTCGTTGCCCGGCGCCCGCGTGAGCTTGGCACGGATCGGCTCCCCGGCGAGCTCCTTTGCGACAACCTGTTCGGGCGAGAGCTTCCCGAGCACGGCTTTTTGCAGCTTGTTCGCCGGGGCATCGATGCGCTGGTAGATAGGATCGCCGAACCGCCCGGTGAGTTCGCGGTACACCTCCCCGGGATCGCGACCCAGCACCGCGGTCATCTCCGCGGCCAAAAGGTCGAGGATGACGCCGTCCTTGTCGGTGGTCCACACGCGGCCATCGCGGCGCAGGAAGGACGCCCCCGCGCTCTCCTCGCCACCGAAGCCGAAACTGCCGTCGAGCAATCCGGGCACGAACCACTTGAACCCCACCGGCACCTCGCACAACCGGCGCGTAAGGTGCGCCGCCACCCGGTCGATCATGGAGCTGGACACCAGGGTCTTGCCCACCGCGGCTCGCTCGTTCCACTGGGGCCGGTGCTGGAACAGGTACCAGATGGCCGCCGCCAGGTAGTGGTTGGGGTTGAGCAGGCCCGCGCTCCGGGTCACGATACCGTGCCGATCGTAGTCGGTGTCGTTTCCGAAGGCGATGTCGAAGCGGTCCTTGAGGGCGATGAGCGACGCCATGGCGTACGGCGAAGAGCAATCCATGCGGATGCGGCCGTCCCAGTCGAGGGTCATGAAAGAGAACGCTGGATCCACCCGCTGGTTCACCACCTCCAGGTCGAGGCCGTAGCGCTCGGCGATGGGCTGCCACAGCGAAAGCCCCGAGCCGCCCATGGGGTCCACGCCGATCTTCAGGTGAGCGCCGCGGATGGCCTGCATGTCGAGCACCTGCTCCAGGGCCGCGACGTACGGTGTTGTGAAGTCATATCCGCGCACCGTGTCCTGCGCCTTGGCCAGCGCGTAGGGCATGCGCCGGACGCCACGGTTGCCATCGAGGAGGAGCTGGTTGGCGCGCTTCTCGATGGCCGCCGTCTCCTCGCTTCCTGCCGGGCCGCCATGAGGAGGGTTGTACTTGAAGCCACCGTCCTCGGGAGGATTGTGCGATGGGGTGATGACGATGCCGTCGGCCGGCCAGTTGGGGTGGGCCCGGTTGTGTTCCAGGATGGCGAACGAGACCACCGGCGTGGGGGTATAGCCGTCGTGCGCGTCGATGCGTACCTCGACGCCGTTGGCCCCGAGCACCTCGAGCGCCGTGATACGGGCGGGTTCGGAGAGCGCATGCGTGTCCGCGCCGAGGAACAATGGGCCGGTGATTTCCTTTTCCTTGCGGTAGTCACAGATGGCCTGGGTGATAGCCAGGATGTGCGCCTCGTTGAAAGAACCAGCGATCGAATTCCCACGGTGCCCGGACGTGCCGAAGGCCACTCGGTTGATGTCGGCCATCACTTCCTGCGTGTAGTAAGCAGAAACCAACCGGGGAATGTTCGCCAACATCTCACGGGGTGCCGGTTTTCCAGCCAGGGGATGGGGCGCCATGACTCACCTCCTCACGAACGGCGGTAAAGAAAACCACGTTCTACCGGGCGCCGTCAATGGCGGGTTGGCCGGAGGCCGCGGCATCGAGGACACGAACTTGACCGCGTCGCCCGGCCGGGCACAGAATGAACCGGCCGGTGGCGGTCGCCGGCGGCCCTGTTCACTCGCATGGAGCAACCCATGAGCCGGACTGGTGTGGCGCGCGTTGTGGTGCTGACGGTTCTCTCGGCGCTGCTCGGGGCCAGCGCCATGGCGCAGACGGTGGTGCATTCGCAAGGGTTCAACACCTCGCTCTCTCCCTGGACCGAGGTGCTTCCATCCCAGACCACCGCCGATTGGGACGTGACCAGCAGCGGCTCATACCCCTCGTGCTCGCCGCGCGAGGGCGCCAAGATGGCCTGGTTCAACTCCTACACCGCCACCTCCGGCGACTACGCCTGGATGTACTCGCCCTCGCTCGATCTTACCAACTCCGAGGTGGTGACCTTGCGTTTCTGGATGTACCAGGATGGCGGGTACTCCTCGTACAACGACCGCCTGATCGTCCTCCAGAGCACCGACGGCAGCATCTTCTACCCCGTGGTCCAGTACTCGCGCTACAACGCCACCACCGGCTGGGTCGAGCGCGTCGTTCACCTGGGCTACTACGCCGGTCGCAGCCAGTTCTGGATCGGGCTCGAAGGCATCAGCGCCAACGGGAACAACATCTTCGTCGACGATCTTTCGGTCACCAAGCAGATCCTGCCCGCCCGCGCGGACGGCAAGGACTGCCAGAGCGGGGCCGACTGCGACTCGGGGATCTGCGGGGTCGATCCGGGCGGCGCGCGCCGCTGCCGTCCAGCTGCATCCGCTTGCATCGACGGCAATCGCCAGGGGGTCGCCTCGGGCACCACCGTGTGCTACGGGCCCGATCGCGCCACCTGCACCGCCGCCGACACCTGGAGCATCACGAACTGCGCCAACGACTGCGGGCCGTACGCGGATGTCCACGGTTGCGGGCTGGCCCAGTGCATCGCCTGCGAAGAGAGCTGCGATCCATTTTTCGACAGCGGCTGCGACGCCAACGCCTACTGCGCCTTCAACCCGTTCCCGTTCCCGCAGTGCTTCTACAAAAAGGCCGACGGCCAGTCGTGCACCGAGAACAAACAGTGTACCAGCAACAACTGCGTGTCCGCTCCGTCCGGGAGCAAGTTCTGCGAGCCGGCCGGGATCCGCTGCGCGGGGACCGACGGGAGCGCGGTGGCGGTCGGCCAGAGCACCTGCTACAACAACGACCGCTATACCTGTCAGAGCACCGGCTGGCAAGCGACGGACTGCGCCCAGAACTGCGGCTTCTACGTGGACGTGGATAGCTGCGTCGGCGGCACCTGCACTGCCTGCGCCACCAGCTGCACCTCGAACAGCGACTGCAAGACCGGCATCCTGTGTCAGAACAACCGCTGCGTGGGCGATCTGCCCAACGGCTCGACCTGCCAGCTCGACACCCAGTGCCTGTCCCGCCACTGCATCGACGGACGGTGCTGTCAGGACATCTGCTCCGCGAGGTGCTTTCGTTGCGACATCACCAGCGACGGGGTGTGCCGGGCCATCCCCGCGGGCCAGGATCCGGACAACGAATGCACCGGCGAGGGGTTATGCAAGGGGACCTGCAACGGGCAGGGCGCCTGTGCCTTCCCTGCGGTGGGGACGGTGTGCCAGACCTGCGTGCGCTGCGACGGGCAAGGATTTTGCCGCCAGTTCGTGCCCGCCCAGACCGATCCGCAGGACGAATGCCCCCAGTGCCAGGCTTGCAGCGGGAGCGGTCCGGGGTGCACGCCGATCTCGGCCGGGCAAGATCCGCTCAACGAGTGCCCGGCGTTGCCGGAGGCGAGTTGCTCGTTCTCCGGCGCCTGCAACGGCTCGGGCCAGTGCGAGAAATGGCCGGCCCACACCGAGTGCGGGCCCGGGAGCTGTGTGAATGGCAACGCCGTGCTGCCGGCCACCTGCGACGGGGCCGGGACGTGCCTGGCCGGCTCGCCGATGAACTGCGGCCTCTATCGCTGTCAGGACTCCACCCGCTGCGCTACGAGCTGCACCTCTCACGCCCATTGCGTTTCCGAGGCCTTCTGCTCGGCGGCGGGCCAGTGCCAGCCCGACCAGTCCGAGGGCGCGAGCTGTGAGGACGTCTACCCGGGCCAGGTGGGCGACGCCGCCTGCCTGGGTGGATTCTGCCTGCGAGACAACTTCGACGGCCAGGGCGCCTTTTGCACCGCCAACCCGGCCGGTTGCGTACACGACGGAACGTACTTCGCGCCTGGGTACGTCTTGTGCTCACCTCAAAACTCGGCCGCGGCCTGTCTGGGCGGCGCGCGGGGTTGGGGACCCCTCCAGGACTGCGGCAGCGGAACGTGCGACGCCGGCGGCGGACCGGGCTCGGGGATCCGCGCGGGCGGCACCTGCCTCAACGGGCCAGGCGGCGGCTGCACCTCCGACTGTACCTCGTGCGAACCGTACCAGGCCGAGAGTGGCACCGCCTGCCGAACCACCTGCCGTGACGCCAACGACTGCTGGCCGGGCTACGCCTGCGAGAGCGGCACCTGCCGCGTTCCGGACGGGATCGGTGATGTGTGTTCTTCTCAAAGCGGTTGTGTCCACGGCTTGTGTGTGGACGGGCGCTGTTGCGTGAGCGCTTGCACCGGCCTGTGCCGCTCGTGTGCTGTGGATGGCCGTTTCGGCTTCTGCGCCTTCTTCCCCGCCGGGACCGATCCCGACAACGAGTGCGAGGCCCGCCCGGCCAACACCTGCGGCACGGCCGGGGTTTGCGACGGGACCGGGGCCTGCGCCCTGTGGCCGGCCGGCGAGGCGTGCAGCCCGGCCCGCTGCGAGGGGAACCTGGCGCTGGGCGCCGGGAGCTGTAACGGAGCGGGAGATTGCGTTCCCGGTAGCCAGCAGGATTGTTTCCCAGGGGTATGCGTTCAGGCCGCCTGCCGCGACACTTGTGTCGCCCACGCGGAGTGCGCTACCGGAGCCTACTGCGGCGTCGATGGCCGCTGCCATGCGCGCCTTCCCGATGGCGAGCGCTGTACGGGCATGGCCTATCCGGGGCAACCCGCGGGCGGCGTGTGCCAGAGCGGCTTTTGCACCGCCGATACCTTCGAGGGGAGCGGCGAGTTCTGTGCCTCCACCTCCGATGCCTGTGTGGCCGCCGGCGCCAGCTATCCACCAGGGTACCGATTGTGCCGAGGTGACAGCGGCTATCGGATCTGTGCCGGCCGCGACGGATTCGGCGAACTCGTCTCTTGCCAGGGCGCCGGGCTGTGCGACGCCGGCTCGGGGCCGGCCACCGGCATCACACCTGCCGAAACATGCACCTCCGGCATCCAAGGTGGCTGTCGCTCCACCTGCCTCAGCTGCCACCCGTTCATGGCCGCGGGCCCGGGTGTATGCCGGGACACCTGTCAAGAAGACGCTCATTGCTGGCCAGGATATGTTTGTCAGGGTGGCGCGTGCCAGCGGGCGAGCGGGCTGGGAGACGTCTGCGCCACGGATGGAGACTGCACGGGGTTTTCTTGCGTCGATCAAGTGTGCTGCAATCTCCCTTGCCAGGGGCCCTGTCGCACCTGCGCCGACCCTTTGCGCCGCGGGGCGTGTTCCGTGGTCGCCAGCGGCACCGATCCGGGGAACGACTGCGACGTCGGCGCCTCGGCTTGCGGCACGACCGGGCTGTGCGACGACCGGGGAAATTGCGCTCTGGCGTCTGCCGGCACCTCCTGCGCTCCGGCCACCTGCCGGGATGGCGTCCGCATCGGCGAGTCGTACTGTGACGGTACCGGCGAGTGCAAGGAGGGTCCGCAAGAGGCTTGCCCCTCAGGGCGCTGCAACGGCGATCGCTGCGCCGAGGGTGGCGACGGTGGAGACGGTTACGACGGGGGCGTGTTCGATGACCCGGTGGCGGAGGCCGGCCCGGTCCAGTATGTGAAGGTGGGGGTGCAGGTCACCCTGGACGGATCGCAGAGTTTCGACCCGCTGGGCGATACCCTGTCCTTCGCCTGGTCGCAGACCTCCGGCCCGGAGACGGTGGAGCTGGCCGGCGCCACCACCGCCCGGCCAAGCTTCACCGCGAAGAAGGAGGGAGTCTACGGCTTCCGGCTCGTGGTGCGGACCACCCGCGCCACGAGTCAGCCCGACGTCACCGAGGTGCGCGCCGGCGGCTCACCGGAGAGTTGCGGCTGCGGTTCGGCGAGCGCCGGGGGCGCCGCAGGCCCGTTGCTCATCGCGCTTCTTCTTTTGCGCCGGAGGCGGCCATGATGTCACGGCACATCGCGGTCGTCCTGGCCTTTTGCCTCGGTGGAGCAGCCTGCGCGGACATCGAGGACGGGCGGTTCACCTTGTTGCTCACCCCGCCGCACCTCGGGCGCAACCAGAGCGAAGATCCGTTCGCGCTGGTGGCGCGGCTCTCGGTGGGGTTGCTCGATGCGTGGGGCAACTACACCTCCCTCGGAGAGGGCGCGCCCGGTGCCCGGCTGGATCTCGGCCTCGTCGGCGCCGGCAAGGAGGGGTACTGGGCCGTCATCGGAAAGAACGATCGCGGCCGGCCGGTTTCGGCCGGGATGGGAGCCCTGTCCCGCATCGACAGCGGAGAGCGTCGCGTCCTGGCGTTGCCGTTTTTCCCCTTGGCGCTGGCCCCCATGAGCCGGCTGCTTCCTGGAGAGGAGGAGCAGGCCAATCTCTTCCAGGGCCGCCGCCCGTCTCTGCGTTTGACGGAGGTCAATCTGGAGAGCGGCAATCTCAAGGGCGCTGGCGATCTCCAGTGCCTCGTCACCGCGCTGTGGTCCGATTCGGACCTGTGGTTCGAGATCTCGGTCGCCGATGACCAGGTGACCTTGGCGGGAGCGGGGCTTCCGCTCACGCAGGGAGACGCGGTGCGGCTGTACCTGGACGGGAAACGTGACGGACCCGGCGGCGCCGACGACATGATCCTCACCGTCTCGGCCGATGGGCGGGTGGACCCGGCGGGCCTGGCGTCACATGTCTTTGCGGAGACGCTGAACGGGGGTTACCGGCTGCGTCTGCGGCTCCCGTTCGCCGCCCTGGCGAAGAACGTTCCGGTCGCGTTCGATCTCCGCGTCATCGATTTCGATGGAGTGGAGGCGCCCGCTCGCCTCACCTGGGCCTTCGATCCCAGACAGCCCGAGGACGATCCCCAGCCCAACGAATACGGAATCCTGGTGCCGGAGGTGCCGCTGCTGCCAGCGCTTGCCGAAGCTCAAGATGTGACGCGCTTCGACGGGCCCGATGGCGCGGTGGCGGTGTCCGTGGCGTACCTTTCCGATCGGCTGTCGTTCTCCATCGAGATCCCGGACGGCGAGGTCCTCACCGCGCCGAAGGATCCGGACCTGGCCGGGAGCGATCGGGTGGAGATCCTGATCGATCTCGCCAATGGCCGGCCGCCCATCCCGGAGAGCACGCGCTTCTACTCGCTGGCCGTCAGCGCCGGCGGTTCGCCCCGCGCGCGCGCCGGTTCGGATCCGACGCGGCTATCCCCGGATGGGGTCCGCTACACAGGTCAGGCCAGCGGGACCATCGTGAGCGGCGGCTATCGCGTCCAGGCCGAACTTCCGTTCGAGGATCTGGGAGTGGAGCCGCAGCCGGGTTGGTTCCTGGGCCTGGACGTGAAGATCTCCGACGAGGATTCCGGCTCGGCCAGCGAGCGGCGATGGTCACAAGGCTCGGACCCCGGCAGGTGGCCCGAGTTGCGACTGTGGCACCGGGAGTGACCCGTGAACACGCTCTTGTTCTCTTTTTTGATCATCGCGGCCGCCCCGCCCGTGGCCTGGCTGGACCTCAGCCCGGAAGACCCCGCCTGGGTGGATCAGGATCGCGCGGTGCGCGAGGAGTTCGAAAAGCAGCTTCGCCTCGCCCTTCCCGGCGGGCTGCTCGACCCCAAACAGGCGGGGGACTTTTTCCGCGAAGCGCCACCACCGGGCGTCGATTCGCTGCTGGCCGGCGCCCGTGACGACCTTCAAAGGGGGCGCGAGTTCCAGGAGCAGCTCAAGCCCGATCGAGCCATCCAGCATTTGCAGGCGGCGCTCAAGACCCTGCGCGGGATGGGCGCGGCACTTCCGGATCTGACGCTGTTGGAGGAGGCGCACTTTCTCCTGGGGACGACCTACCAGTCGTTGGGGAAGAACGCCTCCGCCGACGAGCAGTACCGCATGGTTCTCCTGCTCCGGCCCGACCGGGTGCTGGACGAGGCCGAGGTGAACCCGCTGGTCGTCGAGCGGTTTGAGCTCGTGCGCCAGAACCTCTCGGCCGCGCTGCCGGGTTCCATTTCCGTGATCTCGCAACCGCCCGGCGGGCGGGTGACCCTGGACGGCCGTCCCGTGGGCCGGACGCCACTGACCCTGTCGGGGGTGCTCCCCGGCGAACACTACCTCTCCCTCGAGGTGGACGGGTACCGCTCCTGGTTTGGCCTGGTCCAGGTGGCCTCCGGCGGCCTGGAGAAGAAGGAGATCTATCCCGAGGAGGGCGCGCGGATCGAGCGCGTGCGCCTTCGCAACCGCCTGCGCGACGCGGGCGCGACAAACGCTCCCCTCGCGGACGCCCAGGCGCTGTGCCAGGGATTGGGCGTCGACTGGCTCGTGCTGACACGCCTTACGCGCCGGGAGGGACGGACGTTCATCGAGGCGGGCATCTATTCGCGCAGCCAGGAGGAGGTGGGTCGGCTGGGACCTTATCCGGCGACGCGCAAGGCGCTTTCGGAGGCCACCCAGAATATCGCCGCCTGGATGCGCGGTGAGCGACCGCAGCAGATCGTGATCAAACCGCCGGAGTTCCCGTTGGAAAGGCCGCCGCCGGTGCCTCCTCCTGCTCCTCCCGCGGGCACACCCTGGTATCGCACGTGGTGGTTCTGGACCGCCGTGGGCGGCGTCGCGCTGAGTGCCGCGGCCGTGACCACCGGGCTTTTACTTTCGCGCGACCAGGGGGTGCGGGTCGAAGTGCTGCGTTGAGTCGAGGTGTCCCATGATAGTTCGAGTGAATATTGTCCCAAAGACATGGACAGGTGCCGGCGCGGTCGGGAAGCCTCTTTCTTTTTTCTTGCCGCGACTCGTGCTCGTTGGAGTGCTGCTGGCCGGCTGCCGTTTCAACCCCTCCCTGGAGTATCCACCCTGTGAGAATCCATCCGACTGCCCCGCGCCCTGCGTGTGCGCCAGTGGCCATTGTCTCCCTCCTGCCGGGGCCGGACCCGAGGCCTGCACCACGATTCCGACGAGTTGTCAGGTGGATTTTGATTGCATGACCTTCTGTACCTGCAAGGACGGAAAATGCCAGCCGCGGGAGGACAATGCTTTTTCCTCCGCCGAGTGCGATCCGCGGAGGATCGCGCCGGGGGATCCGCTGGGTCCGCTCGGTCTGCTTGGGTTCGGCTGGGGCTCCTTGCCCGACCGGACCCTGGTGGTGAACTCGAATGCCGACGAGGTCTCGCCACCCGCCGGCGAAATTACGCTGCGTGCCGCGTTGGCGAAAGCCGCGGACCTTTCCCAAAAGTCCGAACAGCCGGTGCGGATCACGTTCGATCCGGTAGTATTTTCGCCGCAAAACCAAAATTACATCCATCTGAAGGAGCCGCTCAACATGACCGGCCGCAACATCTTCCTCGACGGCCGGGGCTCCAACGTCTGGTTGAAGCCCGCCACCCTGCAAGATGACACGCCTTTTCGGGTCTCCTGTCGGACATGTCTCGTCGCCAACCTCAAGATGTACATGCTTCCCGGATTTGGGATGGAGGTTCTCGGCGCGGAGGATCTCTATCTCATGGGAATCGAGATCTGGAACTGCGGTGAAAGCCTCGGCCGCAGCACCGGAGGGCTCCTCGTTGCTGGCGGCAGCCGCCGGATCACCATCGGCGACGGCCAGGGACACCCCCTGATCGATGAACGGCAAGGGTGCTATTTTCATAACAACACGGGTCCGGGGCTGGTGATCGGCGATGCGGATTCTCCACCGGAGGACGTGACGGTGTTTGGGATGGATTCGAGCGGGAACCTTGATTTTCAGACGACTGGCGTCGGCGCCGGCGTCGCGGTTCGCGGCAAAGCGAAGAACGTCTCCATCGGGGTCCCGCCCGGTCTCGACAAGAAGATCCGTGCCAACAACGAGTTCTACGACAACGGTCAGTTCGGTGTAAGCCTCTCCGGGGAGTTCGACAGGGTCATCGTGCGCGGGAACCTCATCGTCGGCCAGCCATATTCCGTGGCGCTGAAAAACGTAAAGGGCGAGGTGAAGTTCGTCCACAACACGCTCATCGATCCGCAGGAAACCGTGGTGGATTGCTCGGCCATCTCCAACAACGGCCAGGCGAAGTTTTGGGCGGTGAACAACATCTTCTACGCCGAAAACCCGATCAGCAATTTCTGGAATTCCACGGCGGTCAACACCTGCAACGGGCTCGACGTCTACGTCGATTACCCCTTACTCTTCAATGTCGAATGCAACGCCGCCGCGATGGGCGGGTTGTGTGACTGGATGAACCTAGCGACGAAGTTCATGAAGGATCCCGCCTTCCAGGACCTCACCTGGCCGGTTCCGACGGATGATGAGGCGGCAAACAGCGCCGATCCCAACCTTGAGCTCGGTGGAATCCTCTTGGATACGAACGGCCCCGCGCCGGGGCGCTTCAATGGTAATGGCCCCGCCATCGGAGCCATCGAAGAGCCATAGCCCGGCATCTCTCTCTCGGCAGGTACCCCCGAACTTCCCTGGAACTTCCCTGGGGCCTGTCCCCGGCCCTATTTGTATTTTGTATATTTTTATCAAGTGGTTGCATTTAGAGGGGTGAGCCAGACCTCGGGGCCTGTCCCCGTGTTTGCCTACACAACTAATTGATATAAATAATTTTTTCGCGTATCGGGCTCAGTCCTTCAAGCGCACCACGAGGTCCACGGTCTCGTTCTTTTTTATCGTTATCTTTTCGGTCTTTACGAGTTTCAGGCGCGGGTTCTCCAGCCGGACGGTGTAAGTCCCCGCCTTGAGACGCAGGTTGTATATTGGCGTGGGTTTGTCCAATTTCTGCCCGTCGATATACACCCAGGCCCATACCGGCACCGCATTGATGTTGATGGTGCCCATCGCCGGCCGGACGGGTTCCGGTGGCTTGGGCGGCTCAGGTGGTGGCAGCGGTGTGAGCTGGGCGTCAATCACCAGAGTCTCTGCTGAGCCAAACTCTACGCTCTTGCTCCAGGGTTTGTGCCCGGCGAGTTCCAAAGAGACGTCGTGCGTCTTGGCGCGGTCGAGATCGCCGAGTGTGGCTGGTGTTACGCGGCCGGTCAGGGTCCCGTCCAGCAAGATCTTGGCCCCGGGAGGCGTAGAGCCGATGGTCAAGGTGCCGGCGACTGGAGCGGGCGGAGGTGGAGAAGGGGGCGGCCCGGCGTCGGCCGGAGGCGGCGGGGAGATGGGAGGCGGCGAGCCGCTCTGGCGCGCGAAGAAGAACACCAAAATCACCGCCACCCCGCCGAGGAAGAACAGCACGCCGGCGATCCAGGCGGCCAGTTGGACCGGGCTACGGCGCGGCATCGGAGCCAGGCTGGCCCCCGGGGGGAGCCCCGGTGAGGTCGGCGGCCCGCTGGAGAGAACGCTCGACGCGGGAGGCAAACTGGTGGCGGGGGGCGGAACCGGGAGCGACAGGGATGCCCGCTGGCGGTCGCGCTCCTCTTCTTCCTGGATGGCCTGGGCGAACGTCTCCCCCATGAAGGCCGACAGCACCTTCGCGTCCACGCGTTGCCCGAGCGCGTACAGGCAGTCGAGCAGCGCATCGCGCATGGCGCCGGCGGTCTGGAAGCGCTTCTCGCGGTCCAGTGACAGCGCTTTGAGGATGACGGCTTCCACCGAGGCCGGGATCTCCTTGTTGACCTGAGAGGGCAGGGGATTGACGCGGGCGGCGCGCACCCGTTCCAGCGTATCCAGGTCGGTCTCGCCCTTGAACAGGCGCGCCCCCACCAGCGACTCGTACAACAGGATGCCGGCGGCGAAGACGTCCGATCGGTGGTCGATGCGTTCGCCGCGCACCTGCTCCGGTGACATGTAGCCGTACTTGCCCTTCATGGTGCCGGTGGCCGTCTTCTCGTCCTTCACGGCCGCCGCCTTGGCGATACCGAAGTCGGCCACCTTGACCTCGCCCTCCCAGGAGATCAGGATGTTGCTCGGGCTCACGTCGCGGTGGATGAGCCCTAGCGGGCGGCCCTCCACCTTGACCCGGTGGGCGTAGTCCAGACCGCGCAGCACCTCGGAGAGCACATACAGGGCGATGGGCACGGGGATACGTAATTTTTTGGCGCGCAGCTGGTTGATGACCTGGAGCAGGTCTCGGCCCCGCACCAGCTCCATGGCGATGAAGTAATGCTCGCCGATGCGCCCCAGATCGAAGACCTGCACGATGTTGGCGTGGTGCAGGCTCACCGCGATCTTGGCCTCGTCCACGAACATGCGCACGAAGGTCTCGTCGGAGCTCAGCGTCGGCAGGATGCGCTTGATGCACACTTCCTTGGTGAACCCCTCGACGCCAAAGGCGGTGGCGCGAAAGATCTCGGCCATGCCGCCGGCGCCGATACGCTCGGTGAGCACGTACTTGCCGAAGACCTGCGGTGTAAACCAGCTCTCGGACATTGCTGCCCTAGCGCATCCAGACGCCGCAACCAGAACGCCCGTCCGCCCGCGCTGGCTCGCGTGGCCCCGTGGTCGGTCGCGCTGACAAGTGTTTACGCAAACGAAGCATATTTTTCGGAAGATACAACAAACTACGCCTTGCCCAGCGCAGTCTCCCAGCGGGAGAGATGCGCGGCCACCTCATCTTCGGGCATCTGCGGGGAGAAGACACGCTCCCGCTCCCACAGGTCGCGAATGGCGTCGAGGTCGCGGAAAACCCCCGCGGCCAGCCCGGCCAGGAGCGCCGCGCCCAGGGCGGTGGTCGCCGTGACCTTCGGGCGGTGGATGGGGATGCGCAGGATGTCGGATTGGAACTGCAGCAAAAGGTCGTTCTCGGCCGCGCCGCCGTCCACCCGCAAGAATTGCAGCGGGACGCCGGCGTCGCGCGCCATGGCCCGGACCACGTCGTGAACCTGGAAGGCGATCCCTTCCAGGGTGGCGCGCGCCAGGTGCGCGGCCGTGGTGCCGCGGGTGATGCCGGCGATCACTCCGCGCGCCGAGGGATTCCAGTGGGGGGCGCCGAGGCCGGTCAGCGCCGGCACGAAGACCACCCCATCGCTGGAATTCACCTTCGCGGCCAGCGGCCCCACCTCGGCGGACGAGCGGATGATCATAAGCCCGTCGCGCAACCACTGCACCGCCGCCCCGGCGATGAAGACGCTGCCCTCGAGCGCGTAGGCGACCCGATCGCGAAGCCGCCAGGCCACGGTGGTGAGCAGGCCGTGCCGCGAGCGGACCAGCCGCTCCCCGGTGTTGTTGAGCACGAAGGCGCCGGTGCCGTAGGTGCACTTCACCTGGCCCGGGTCGAAGCAGGCCTGCCCGAAGAGCGCCGCCTGCTGGTCGCCGGCGATGCCGCACACCGGGATGCCGTCGGGCAGGTGCGGCGCGCCGCGCGTGGTGCCGAAGTCACCCGAGGAAGCCACGACCCGCGGCAGGATGGCCGCCGGAACGCCGAAGAGCGCGAGGAGTTCGTTGTCCCAGTCCAGCGTCTCGAGGTTGAAAAGCAGCGTGCGCGAAGCGTTGGAGACGTCCGTCAGGTGACGCTCGCCGCCGGTGAGGCGGTGCACCAGGAAGGTGTCCATGGTGCCGAAGGCGATCTCTCCCCGCTCGGCGCGCGCGCGCAGCCCGGGGATCTCGGAGAGCATCCAGGCGATCTTGGTGGCCGAGAAGTAGGGATCCAGCACCAGGCCGGTGCGCTGGCGGACGAGGTCCTCTCGGCCCTGCTCCTTGAGCCGCCGGCACAGATCGGCGGTGCGGCGGCACTGCCACACGATGGCACGGTGCACCGGCCGGCCCGTGGCCCGCTCCCACAGGCCGGTGGTCTCGCGCTGGTTGGTGATGCCGATGGCGCGGATGCGCTCTGGCGCAACCCCGGAGGCCTTCAGCGCGGCCTGGATACTGCGCGCGACGGAATCCCAGATGTCCTCGAGATCGTGCTCCACCCATCCGGGTTGCGGAAAGATCTGGCGAAACTCGGTCTTCTCCAAGCCGAGGAGGTGGGCTCGCTCGTCGAAGACGCAGACGGTGGTGCCGGTGGTTCCCTGGTCGATGGCGAGAAGGTATTGGGACATACGGCGTTCCCTAGGATTAGGGTTTGGGCTCGAGCAGCGACGCCAGGCGGCGACGCTCTTCCTCCAGCATGTCGAGCAGCCGAGCCCACTGCACCGCATTGGGGACCTGGGCGCGCTTGCCTTGCAACGCCCCCAGCAGCGCCACGGTGTGCTCGACCTGACGGGACAGCGCCTCGGCCACGCCGGTGGCCGGCTTGGGCGCGCCCGCTGGTGGTTGCGCCGGGAGCGTGTTCAGCCGCGAGCGCAGCAGAGATGTTTCCTGGCGCAGCGAGGTGACCTCGAGGGCGGCCCGGATGCGTTCCATCACCATGCCCATGTCGGAGAAAGGCTTGGTGAGATACGAAAACGCCCCCACCTCCATGGCCTTGATGGCCGAGTCCAGCGAGGCGTAGCCGGTGATCATGATGAACTCGATCTCCGGGTGGCGCTTCTTCTGATCGGAGATGAGGTCCACGCCCGACATGTCGGGCAGGTTCTTGTCCACCAACACCAGCGGCGGGTGGCGGTCCTCCAAGATGGCGATGCCGCCCTGGGCGCAGTCGGCGAGCAGCGGGTGGTAGCCCTCTTCGGAGAGCAGCGAATCAAAGAGCAGCCGCACCACCTCCTCGTCGTCGATGACCAGGATCTGCTGGCGGTTGTTCTTGCTCGGAGTCGCCGGGTTCATGCGGACCGCGCCTTCCTTCCTCCATCGAGCGGCGGGATGGCAAGGAGATAAGAACACAAGGCCACCGGCGGATCAAGATCCCCGCCGAGCCGAAAGCGGCCTCATCAACTAGACTCGGTAAGGCAACGTGCTGTTGCGCGCGAGCGCGCGCGAAGACGGGCCGCAGGTCGCGGCCCCTCGAGATGTCCGGAAGGAACGCTTGGCGAGTCTTGTCCGGAAGCTGGAGTACAGCCGGGAAATACAATGTACGAATTAACTATACACGCGGGTTTTGAGTGGTTATATAGGGCCATGGCCTGGACCGGGATGCGGTTCCGGTAAGGCTGGTGTATCACGGCGCCGGACAAAACCCTCGCTTTGGACATGGCAGTAACGAACCTCATGTGTTTCGCAACGCCCTGCAACAATAAGATATTTTCATCAATGATCGAGCCGGAGTATCCGTGGCATGGTTCGTGCTCATCACCTGAGCGGGAACTCGAATCTTGAAAGGAGCCGAGTCATGAGCGAGCAGAACCGGATTTTGGTGGTGGACGACGAAAAGATCGTTTGCGACTCTTGCAGCCGGATCTTCGAGCCGCAGGGGTTCAAGGTCGAGACCGTCACCGAGGCAGAGAAGGGGCTTCACCTCGCCCAGAGCCAGGACTACGCGGCCATCCTGCTGGACATCAAGATGCCCGGCATGGACGGCCTGGAGTTCTTGGAGAAGCTGCGGGCCAAGAAGCCGAAGCAGCCGGTCATCGTCATCACCGGCTACGCCAGCGTGGACAGCGCCGCGGCCGCCATGCGGCTCGGCGCCACGGATTACATCCCCAAGCCCTTCACCCCGGATGAGATCCTGCGGGCGGTGCGGAGGCTCTCCCACGCCACCGTGACCACCACCGCGCAAGCGGCGGCCCCTCGCGCCGCCTCGGGATTCACCGCGGTCTCGGACGAGGCGCGCTTTCTCGGCGAGAGCTGGATGCAGCCAGGCCAGGATGGCAGCGTCCGCGCCGGCGTCTTCCTGTCGCGGCAGGAAGCGGCGGCGGTGCGGGCGGTGGCTCTGCCCAGGCCGGGCCAGGTCGTCTATCGCGGCCTGCCGATGGCGCGCCTGGAGACGGCGGAGGGCGTGCGCCCCGTTCCGGCGCCCGTGTCCGGAGAGATCCTGGAATCCCACGCCGTGAGCGCAGGCAAGGACCTGGCCGACCCGCTGCGTGGCGGCTGGCTCGTCCGGCTGCGCCCCACCCAGCTCGCCCACGACAACGAACGGCTCGCGGCCCGGAAGGTGGTGCTGGTCTCTTCCGACGAGGCCCGCGCCCGCGAGCAGAAGAACAACCTCAACTACCTCGGCTGCGCGGTCGCGCTGGCTCGCAACGCCGAGGAGGCGCTGCGGCTGCTCGGCGAGGATCGCAAGGCGCTGCTGGTCATCGACGCGCCGTCGCTCGGCGCCGCCGGGCCGGAGCTGGTGCGCCGCGCGAACGCCTTCGCGCCGGAGGCCAAGGTGGTCGTCGCCGCCAGCGAGAAGAACGAGTTCGCCGCCGAGTACCGCACCGGCCGGGTGATGTTCTACGGGGTGCAGCCCTTCGCCGACAACGAGATCCAGGACATCCTGGCCTCGGCCTTCGCCGCGCCGCGCGAGGCCGTCACCGCCCGGCCGCCGGCCGTCGGCACGCCGCGCTTCGTGCGCCGGATCCGCATCACCAACCGCAAGGGGCAGAAGGTGGCGCTGCTCGCCTCCGGGGGCGTGCTGGAGGAGAGCCAGGGCGTGGGCCAACGCCTCATCCAGGGAATCCTGGAGCGCAACTTCCCGGTGCGGGTCACTCTGGGCAAGGAGGGCCTCACCCCGATGGAGGTGCGCGCCGACGCCGAAGACAACGACCGCCTGATCGTGCTCCTCTCCGAGCCGGGCGACCGGCTGCCGGGCAGCCTGGAGAAGAACGTTCCCAGCGAGCTGGTGGACGCGGCCGGCGAGGCCAAATCCCGCGTGCTCTCGCTGCGGGTCCAGCCGGAGGGCGCGGGCGGCCTGCGCTTCGATCCGCGTACCGATCGCGCGCTGGCCGAGCTCATTCTGGACGAGATGACCGCCTGAGCGAGGAGGAAAGACGCCGATGGAAAACCAAGAGACCATCCTGTTCGAGGGCGAGCTCGACCCCACCTTCTTCGACGAGGTGGCGGCGCTGCCCGAGGGCGCGCACCTGCGCTCGTGTATCCAGTGCGGCACCTGCGGTGGCACCTGCCCGGTGTCGCCCATGCTGCCCCACACGCCGCGAAAGCTGTTCGCCATGATCCGCGCCGGCATGAAGGACGCGGTGCTCTCGTCGCCCACACCCTGGGTGTGCTCCTCCTGCTACGAGTGCACGGTCAAGTGCCCGGCCGAGATCAAGATCACCGAGCTCATGTACGCCCTCAAGCGCCGGGCCATCCGCGAGGGCGTGCGCTGCGAGGACTCCGACGCCGATCGCTTCTTGCGCCAGTTCACCCGCATCGTGGCCAAGAACGGCCGCTCGCACGAGCTTTCGCTTCTCATGCGTTACATGATGTTCAAGCACCCCATCCAGATGCTCAAGCAGACCGGGCTCGGGCTGCGCATGATGGGCAAGGGGCGCATGCCGCTGTTCTCCCACAAGGTCCGGGACAAGGAGGGCTACTCCCGCATGGTGGAGAAGGCCCTCGAGCTCGGCGCCCAGGAAGGAGGCGCGCAATGAGATATCTCTACTACCCCGGCTGCTCGCAGCAGGCCACCGGCCGCACCTACGAGGAGTCGCTGCGCGCGGTGGCGCCGGAGCTCGGCATCGAGCTTTCCGAGATGGACGACTGGAACTGCTGCGGCACCACCACGGTGATGGCGGTGAACAAGGTGCTGGCGCTGTCTTTGGCCGGGCGCAACCTGGCACTGGCCGAGCGCGCCGGCGCGAAGGAGCTCGTCACCGGATGCCCGAGCTGCGCGCTGTCGCTCAGCAAGGCCCACCAGGCGCTGACCGACGGGAGCGCGGTGGGCGCCAAGGTCAAGGAGGCGCTCGCCGCCGGCGGTTTCGAGTACAAGGGCACGGTCAAGGTACGCCACCTCTTGGACGTCATCGTGAACCAGGTGGGCCTCGACGCGCTCAAGGGGAAGGTTCGCGCCCCGCTCGCCGGCCTCAAGGTGGCGCCGTACTACGGCTGCCAGGTGCTGCGGCCCTACCCGCAGGGCGACGACAGCGAGCGCCCGCAGAATTTGGAAAAACTCATCCAGGCCCTGGGCGGCGAGGTGGCCGACTTCGCCCTCAAGACGAGCTGCTGCGGCGGCACCCTGGTGGCCACCCGCGCCAAGGTGGGCAAC
This sequence comes from uncultured Myxococcales bacterium, assembly GCA_964561025.1. GTDB lineage: Bacteria > Myxococcota > B64-G9 > B64-G9 > B64-G9 > JAAZNF01. Next base: position 1,462 of record CAZLNM010000092.1, on the reverse strand, counting down.
AGCCTAAGTTCGCAGGTGATCGCCAGCATCGAAAGATCCGGCGCCAAGGCCATCGTCACCCCGTGCAGCCTGTGCCAGACCACGCTGGAGGCGGTGCAGCGCCACAGCAAGAAACTGCTCGGCCACAAGGTCCGCATCCCGGTGCTCACCATCACCCAGCTCATCGGACTGGCCCTGGGGCAGGATCGCAAGGCCCTGGCGCTCCAGCGCTTGCTGGCTCCCAAGGCGTGCGTGAAGGAGCTGGAAATGCGTCCCGGGGCGGGAGCGTAAAGGAGAACGACCATGGCGGATCCCCGAATCGGTGTGTACGTCTGTCACTGCGGCTCCAACATCGCCGGCAAGGTGGACGTGAAGAAGGTCGCCGAATACGCCGGCTCGCTTCCCGGCGTCAAGGTGGCCCGAGACAACGTGTTCATGTGCTCGGAGCCGGGCCAGGAGCTCATCCGCAAGGACATCGCCGAGCACGAGCTCAACCGGGTGGTGGTGGCCTCCTGCTCGCCGCTCATGCACGAGCCCACCTTCCGCGCGGCCTGCGCTCGCGCCGGCCTCAACCCCTACCTCATGCAGATGGCCAACATCCGCGAGCAGTGCTCGTGGGTGACCGAGGACGCCGCCGCCGCCACCGAGAAGGCCAAGGCTCTGGTGGCCGGGGCGGTGGGCAAGGCGCGCTTCTTGCGGCCGCTCAACGAGTGCGAGGTGTCGGTGGCCCAGGCGGTGCTGGTGGTGGGCGGCGGCATCGCCGGCATCCAGGCGGCGCTGCAGTGCGCCGACGCCGGCTACAAGACCTACCTGGTGGAGCGCGAGCAGAGCATCGGCGGCCACATGGCCATGCTGGACAAGACCTTCCCCACGCTGGATTGCTCGGCCTGCATCCTCACGCCCAAGATGGTCTCGGTGGGCCAGCACCCCAACATCGAGCTCATGACCTCCTCCGAGGTGGTGGACGTGGGCGGCTACGTCGGCAACCTCAAGGTCAAGGTGCGCCGCTTCGCGACCTACGTCGACAACGACAAGTGCAACGGCTGCGGCCTGTGCCAGGAAAAGTGCCCCATGAAGGTGCCCAACTCCTTCGAGCAGGGGCGCACCAAGCGCAAGGCCATCTACACCATGTTCCCCCAGGCGGTGCCGAACAAGCCGGTCATCGACCACGACAAGATGAACGCCATCGTCTTCGAGCAGAAGGAGCTCATCGAGGAGCTCGAGGTGGGCGCCATCATCCTGGCCACCGGGCACAAGGTGTTCGACGCCACCGCCATGGCGCGCTACGGCTACGGGCGCCTCAAGAACGTCTACTCGGCCCTCGAGTTCGAGCGCATGGTGAACTCCGGCGGCTTCTCCAAGGGCGAGATCGTCACCGAGGAGGGCAGGCACCCCGTGCAGGTCGAGTACAACCACTCCGTCGGGGGGCGCCACCTCCCGCTCCTCACGGTCATCCGCCCCATCTGCATCGAGTCCCGCCAGG
>CAZLNM010000091.1:0-21522 GCA_964561025.1 uncultured Myxococcales bacterium | reverse complement strand
CGCCGGTGGCTCCCCGCCCGATCACGCCGCCCGTCGCGCCCCGTCCCATCCCGACGCCAGTCTCGCCCCCGGTGCGTCCGGTGCCGCCCCCGGCGGCCGCCGTGCCACCGGCCACCATGAACGCCGGTTTCGCGCCGCCGGTGACACCGCGCCCGGTGCCCACCCCGACGCCGACGCCGTTCGCTCCGCCGCCGGTCGCGCAGCCGATGCCGCCGCCGCAGGTGCCGCGGCCCTTTGCGCCGCCGCCCGCCGCGGTTCCGACGCCGCCTTCCACCTTCGCTCCCATGGTCACCCCGCCGCCCGTGGCGCCCCCGACGCCGAAGCCTTTCGCGCCCAAACCCATCGAGCCGGCGCCGGTCCCGGTCCCGCGCGAGCAGCCGAGCATGCCGTCGCCCTTCGATCTGGAACCCGCGGAGCCCGCGGAAGAGGTCCCCCTCTCCACCGAGAAGTTCGAACCCGCGCCGGCCGAGCCGCTGTCGCCCATGGCCTTCTCCGAGCCGCCGGCCTTCACGCCGAGCGAGCCCAAGCGGCCGGCTTTTTCCTTCGAGCCGGCGAGCCCGCAGTCGTTCGAGAGCGCCCCGCCCCCAGCGCTGGAACAGCCCCCGCTGGAGCCGGCCCCGCTGGAACCGGAGCCGGTGGAGTCGCAGGGTGCTGGCTTTGGCGACTTCGGCACGGTCCCGACCGACCCCCAGATGGAAACCCAGCCGGGGACCCTGGCCGATCTGACCGAGGCCGCCGCGCCCCCGGCGGACGGCGCCGAGATGCCCGCGGTGGACATCGACGAGGAGGGCATGACCGAGGAGCCGCCGCCGCTCGCCCCCATGCACGAGTTCATTCCGCCGCCCTCCGTCGGCCACGTCAAGGAGAGCCCCAAGGAAGAAAAGGCACCGGCCCGCTTCGAGGAAGAGATCGCCACCCAGCCGCCGCGTCCCGCCGCCCCGGTGGCAGCGCCGGCCGCGGTTTCATCGTTGCCCCCGGAGGAGCTGCAGAAACTCGCCCGCGAGGCCATCGAGAAGGCCGTGTGGGAGATCGTGCCCCAGCTCGCCGAGACCATCCTGCGCGAGGAGATCGAGAAGCTGGTGCAGAAGAAACTCGCCGAGTAAGTTTCGTATCGGATGCACACCGCCGGAGGGGATGAGCCGTCATCCCCTCCTTTTTTTGCCCGGAAGGTCCCATGAGCAACGAACTCCCCAAGCAGTACGACGCCTCCGACATCGAGCGCCGCTGGGCCCGCGAGTGGATCGAGGCCGGCTGCTTCGCCGCCTCCGACGACGATCCCCGCCCCGCCTTCTCCATCGTCATCCCGCCCCCCAACATCACCGGCACCTTGCACATGGGCCACGCGCTGGTGCTGACCATCCAGGACTGCCTGGTGCGCTTCAAGCGCATGCGGGGCTTCGCCACGCTGTGGCTGCCGGGGAGCGATCACGCCGGCATCGCCACCCAGATGGTGGTGGAGCGCGCCCTGGCCAAGGAGGGCATCCAGCGCAAGGATCTGGGCCGCGAGGCCTTCGTACAGAAGGTGTGGGAGTGGAAGGCGCGCCACGGCAGCCGCATCCAGGAGCAGACCCGGGCCATGGGCGCCTCGGTGGACTGGCGGCGCGAGCGCTTCACCATGGACGAGGGGCTGAGCGCCGCGGTGCGCGAGGTGTTCGTGCGCCTGTACCAGGACGGTCTCATCTACCGGGATCAGCGCCTCATCAACTGGTGCCCGCGCTGCCAGACCGCGCTCTCCGACCTGGAGGTGGTGCTGGAGCCCACCCCGGGCAAGCTGTGGACCATCGAGTACCCGATGCCGGGCGGCGCGCGGCGCCTGGCGGTGGCCACCACCCGGCCCGAGACCATGCTGGGCGACACCGCGGTGGCGGTCCACCCCGACGATCCGCGCTACCGCGACCTCATCGGCCAGGAGGTGGAGCTGCCGCTCACCGGCCGGCGCATCCCGGTGATCGGTGACGCCGAGCTCGTCGATCCCGAGTTCGGCACCGGCTGCGTCAAGGTGACTCCCGCCCACGACTTCTCCGACTTCGAGACCGGCCGGCGGCACCATCTGCCGCAGCGCACCGTCATCGACACGCGCGGGCGCATGACCCAGGAGGCCGGCGAGGCGTTCGCCGGGCTGGACCGCTTCGAGTGCCGCGAGCGGGTGGTGGCCGCGCTGCAAGAGCAGGGCCTGCTGGCCAAGGTCGCCGACTACCCCACCGAGATCAGCCGCTGCCAGCGCTGCAACGAGATCGTCGAGCCCCTGCTCTCGCGCCAGTGGTTCGTGCGCATGGAGCCGCTGGCCCGGCCCGCCATCGAGGCGGTGCGCCAGGGCCGCACCGTGTTCGTGCCCAAGAACTGGGAGAAGACCTACTTCGAGTGGATGGAGAACATCCGCGACTGGTGCATCTCGCGCCAGCTCTGGTGGGGCCACCGCATCCCCGCCTGGTTCTGCGGCTGCGGCGAGATCGTGGTCTCGCGGGAGACCCCGGCCGCCTGCCCGCGCTGCGGCGGCGCGCTGAAACAAGACGAGGACGTGCTGGACACCTGGTTCTCCTCGGCGCTGTGGCCCTTCTCCACCCTGGGCTGGCCCGAGCGCACCCAGGCCCTCGCGAAGTTCTACCCCACCTCGCTGATGGAGACCGGTTTCGACATCATCTTCTTCTGGGTGGCGCGCATGATGATGATGGGGCTCAAGTTCATGGGGGAGGTGCCCTTTCGCACCGTGTACCTGCACGCCATGGTGCGCGATGAGCGCGGCCAGAAGATGTCCAAGACCAAGGGCAACGTCATCGATCCGCTGGACGTCATCGGCAAGTGGGGCGCGGACGCGCTGCGCTTCACCCTGGCCAGCATGGCGGCGCAGGGACGCGACATCAAGCTCAGCCTGGAGCGCGTGGAGGGCTACCGCCACTTCATCAACAAGATCTGGAACGCGGCGCGCTTCGCGCTGCTCAACCTGGACGGCCTGTCCCTCCAGGAATCCCGGCCGGCGGATCGCACCCTGTACGACCGCTGGATCCTGGCGCGCTGCCATGCGGTGACCCGCGAGGTCACCCAGGCCCTGGAGGAGTACCGCCTCAACGATGCCAGCGCGACCCTGTACAACTTCTTCTGGCACGAGCTGTGCGACTGGTACCTGGAGCTCACCAAGCCGGTGTTCGCGGGGCAGGCCGGGCCGGCGGCGCGGGCCGAGTCCCAGCGGGTGCTGCTCTCGGTCCTGGACTGCGCCTTGCGCCTGCTGCATCCCTTCGTGCCCTTCGTGACCGAGGAGATCTGGCAGCGCCTGCCGCTCTCGGAGCGTTCCAGCCGCCACCTGGCCACCGCCGGCTGGCCGAAGGCCGACGACTTCCCCCGCGACGCCGAGGCGGTGCGGGAGATGGAGTGGCTGATCGCCGCGGTCACCGGGGTGCGCACCATCCGCGGCGAGAGCAACCTGCCCCCGGGCAAGCCCCTCTCGGCCAAGGTGCTCACCGACCGCGCCCCGGCCAGCGAGGCCCTGGCCCGCCACCGCGACACCATCCTCCACCTGGCGCGCCTGGAGTCCCTGGAGTTCGGCGGCCCCGGCCAGCGCCCGCCCCAGTCGGCGGTGTTCGTGACGCCGGACTTCGAGGTGTGCGTGTCGCTCCGCGGCCTCATCGATTTCGAGGCCGAGAAGCGAAGGTTGGCCAAGGACATCCAGAAGAGCGAGCAGGAAGAGGGCCGCTCGAAAGACAAGCTCTCCAACCCCAGCTTCACCGACCGCGCCCCGCCCGAGATCGTGCAGAAGGAGCGCGAGCGCCTGGCCGAGTGCCAGAGCCGGCTGGAGCGGATGCGCCGGGCGCTCTCCCAGATCGAGGCCTGGAGCCGCGAATGAGCCGGGATTCTCGGGCTGCCACCTCCACGAAAGACGCACCGATGTCGCGGAGCGCGACCGCCCGCGGGGCCAGAGCAGCCCGCGGGGGGGGGCGCGCGTTTGTGTCAGTTGCCGCGGCCACGCCGGAAAGCACCCCACGTCGCCTGGTGCGCCTGGCCCTCGCGGAGGACGTGGGGCCGGGGGACATCACCACCGCGTCGTTGATCCCCGCCCGCCGGCGCGGGCGCGCGCTGTTCATGGCCCGAGAGCCGCTGGTGGTGGCGGGAACGGCGGTGGCCGGCGAGGTGTTCCGCGCCCTCGATCCGCGCTGCCGCGTGCGCGTGCTGTGCCCGGACGGAACATCGGCGCGGCGGGGACAGCGGCTTGCCGAGGTGCGCGGACCGCTGAGCGCGATCCTCGCCGGCGAGCGCACCGCGCTGAACTTCCTGCGCCACCTCTCGGGCGTCGCCACGCTCACCCGGCGCTTCGCGCAGGCGCTGCGCGGCACCGGTTGCCGGCTGCTCGACACGCGCAAGACCACGCCGGGGATGCGCGCGCTGGAGAAGGCCGCGGTGCGCGCCGGCGGCGGCCACAACCACCGCCAGGGCCTCTTCGACGCCGTGCTCATCAAGAACAACCACATCGACGCGGTGGGCGGGATCGAGGCCGCGCTGCGCCGGGCGCGGCGGCGGCTGGGCCCGCGCCTGCCCATCGAGATCGAGGTCCGCTCGCTGGCCGAGCTGCGCCAGGCGCTGGACGCCGGCGTGGATCGAGTGCTGCTCGACAATTTTTCCATCCCACGCCTGCGCCGGGCGGTAAGGCTGTGCCAAGGCCGGGTCCAGACCGAGGCCTCGGGCAACATCCGCCTTTCCAACGCGCGCGCCTACGCCGAGACCGGGGTGGACTTCATCTCGGTGGGGGCGCTGACGCACAGCGCGAAGGCGGCGGACATCTCGCTGCGGGTGGCCGGCCGGTGAGCGCCTCCGACCTCGCGCTTCCCGATCGGCCTCACCTGCGCGTCCTGGAATCCGTCGGCTCGACCAACGCCGAGGCGCTGGCCTGGGCCGCGGCCGGCGCCCCGCACCTCGCGGCGGTGGTGGCGGACGCGCAAACTGCGGGCCGGGGACGCCTCGAGCGCCGCTGGCACTCGCCGCCCGGGCGCAACCTGTACCTGTCCCTGGTGCTGCGCGGAGAACCGGCGCCGCTGCGGCGCACGCCGTGGGTGGGCGCGGTCGCCGTGCGCGCCTGCGTGGCCCGCGCTCAGTCGCGGCCCGCTTTCATCAAGTGGCCCAACGACATCCTGGCCGACGAGCGCAAGGTGTGCGGCATCCTGGCGGAGGCCCTGCTCGCCCCCGCGCCGGCCGCCGTCCTCGGGATCGGGCTCAACGTGAACATGGAAGCGCATGAGTTCCCACCCGGGCTGCGCCAGCCGGCCTCCTCTCTTATGCTGCTATCGGGCCGCGCCTTCGCGCGGGGGCCGCTGCTCGCCGAAGTGCTGGACGAGGTGGGGGCGGCCTTCGAGCGCGCCGTTGCAAGACCGCATGATCTCATGGACGAGGCGCGGCGGCACTGCGCAACGCTTCACCGGCGGGTCGAGATCGCCATGGCCGGCCGGACGCTCATCGGGACGGCCACGGACCTGGACGACGACGGCGCGCTGCTTCTTCGCGACGACGCCGGCCACCTCCATACGATCTCAGCCGGGGACGTCACGCTCGCCCACTAGGATCAGCCCCTCCTCGCCTCGGAACAAAGGGGGCTTGCCCGGTGATCGGCTTCGTGCTACTTATGACGCGGTGTGTCCAAAAGAACACGGGAGGTTGTGATGGCGAAGGACGCGGTGCTGGTCACTGGCGCGGCCGGTTCGGTGGGTCATTTTCTGGTCGAGCACCTTCGGCAGGCGGGGTACGGCGTGGTGGCCACCGATCGGCCCGGCGCGCCCCTGCCCGAGGCCTCGGCCACGGTGGCGGTGCAGCCCGAGGATCTGACGGCGCCCGGCGCCCCCGCCCGGCTGGTGCAGGACGTGGGCATGGTCATCCACACCGCCGCGCTCATCGACATCGGCTTGCCCTTCGAGCGTTTGGAGGCGGTGAACGTCACCGCCCCCCGCGAGCTCTTCGCCGCCGCCGAGCGCGCCGGGGTGCGCCGCTTCGTGTTCTTCAGCTCGGGCTCGATCTACAAGAAGGACGCCACGGGCACCTACACCGAGGAGAAACCCATCGCCGGGAGCAACGACTACGAGCGCACCAAGGTCATGTGCGAGGAATACCTCCTGCGCGAGGCCCGGCCGAAGCGCACCGAGGTGGTGGTGGTGCGGCCGTCGCTGATCTACGGCCCGCGCGGCAAGATGCTGGGCGCGGCGCTGGCCTGCATCCCGCCCATCGTCCACGAGCACCTGCGGATGCAGCTCGGCTTCTCCGGCGGGCCGCGCAGCAACTGGGTGCACGCCGAGGACGTGGCCCGGGCGGCGGCCCACCTGCTGGAGAAGGGCGAGGCCGGCGAGGCCTACAACGTGGGCGACGACGACCCCATCCCCTTCGGCGAGGTGGTGAACGTGGCGGTGGAGGCCTACGGCTTCCGCCCGGCGGCGCGCATCCCCTTCCCGCCGCTCGGCCTCATGCGAGTGCTGGCCACACAGCTCGTCAAGGCCGGCTTCGTGTTCAACGGCCTCAACCGCGGCTTCGACGCGCTGTGGGAGCGCATCTGCCGAAAGTACGACCTGCGCTGCGAGCTGCACCCCAAGCTCGACAAGGAGGCCATGCCGTACGCCTACCAGGACACCATCTTCCCCAACGACAAGGTGAAGCAGACCGGCTTTTCCTTCAAGTACCCGTCGTTTCGGGACGGCTTCGGCCCCACCGTGAAGTGGTACCAGGCCGAGCGCTGGGTGCCTACCTACTGAGCGGCACTGGCGGCGCTCGAGCCGCGCTTGCGAGCGAGCCTTTGGTCCAGGCTGAAAGGCCCCGCGCCCAGGCCGAGCAACATCGGGGCCTGTCCCCGTAAAAAATCTTGCAATATCAGATAGATGGGCAAACACGGGGTGGAGCCGAGCGTCGGCTCGCTACCTGCGGGAATCCTCGAACCCGAACACGAGCGAGTAGAAATCACGGTAGAGCGGCGGCCGTGCGCGCAGAGCGAGCCCCGCCTCGGAGAAGATCTCGATGGCCCGTGACTCGGCGATGCGGTGTTCTTTGGGCGGGCCCTGTTCGGTAGGGATAGCGGGGCTCCAGTCGACGACCAACAACGCCCCACCCGTCGCCAGCGTCCTTACGGCACGCCGCGCGAACTCTCCAGGTTCGTCGAGTTCGTGCAACATGTTCACCGCCAAGATGAGGTCGAAAGAGCCCGGCGCCTCCGGGCCTGTCTTTGAAGAACTTCCCGGGCACTCTTTACAAGATGGGGTGACGAGCTTCGCCACAGGAGCGGCTTGCGTGTTGCCCGGGCCCGACACACCGGCACTCATCGCCAAGAGGAATGGGCCGAAGAGCGGAATCTTCAGTCTGGGGACAGCGCTGAAAAGCGCCTCACGGCGCCTTGGGCAGGCGGTCGAGGTCCTCCTGCACGCCGGCCAGGTCGGGGGAGAGGCCTTTGGCCTTCTGGTAGGCCTGGCGCGCCTTGTCGATCTGCCCGAGCTGCTCGTACACCTTGCCCAGCGCGTGGTGCGCCGGGGCGAAATCGGGCTTGATCTTCACCGTCTCCTCGAACTCGCCCGCTGCCTGCTTGAGAAGCTGCGCCTTCTTGGCGGTGTTCTTGGCCGCCTTGGCGAAGTAGATGCGGCCCAGGTAGAAGTGGGGCTTCACCTCCTTGGGCCGCTCGCGCGCCGCCCGGGCCAGCTCGGCCTGGGCCTTGTCCTCCTCCCGCCGGTTGAACAGCGCCACCCCCAGCTCAATGCGCGCCTCCACCAGCTTGGCGTCCAGCTCCAGCGCCCGCTGGAAGCGCCGCACCGCCTCGTCCAGGTTGCTGCGCGCGTCCGCGAGCTGTCCCAGCTTGAGCACCGCCGCGGCGCTCTTGTCGTCCATCTTGAGCGCCTCCTCGTACTCCGCGCCGGCGAGGTCCAGAAGGCCCCGCTCGCGGTAGAGGTCGCCGAGCAGCAGGCGCAGCTCCGGCTTCTGCGGCTCGAGCTCCCGCATGGCCTTCACGTGATTCACCGCGGTCTCGAAGTCGCCCTTCTCGCGAGAGAGCTGCGCGAGCAGGGCGTGGGCCTCGAACATCTTGGGGTCCAGCCGCACCGCCTCGCGCAGCTCCCCGATGGCCGCGTCGAGCTTGCCCGACTTCTGGTAGGTGCGGGCCAGGTGCAGCCGGGCCACGGGATCCTCGGGCGCCACCGCCAGCGACTGCTTGAGCGACTTCTCGGCGGCCTCCAGGTCGCCCTCGTCGATGAACACCACGCCCATCTTGGCCTGGAACTCCGCCTTGCCCGGCTTGAGCTGCACCGCCCTCTTCAGGTTGCGCGCCGCCTGCACCACGTTGCCCTTGCGGTACCAGGCCTCGCCGATGTAGGCGTAGGCGTCGGCGAAGTCCTTGTCCACCAGCAGGATCTCGTTGAGCACCCGGATGGCCTCGTCGTAGCGTTTGCCGTTGAGGTAGGCCAACCCCAGGTTGAAACGGGCCTCCACGTAGCGGGGATCGAGCTGGCAGGCCTTCTCGTAGGCCTGCAGCATCTCTTCCTGCTTGCCGAGCTGTCCCAGCACCACGCCCAGGTTGTTGTAGGCCTCGGCGTAGCCGGCGTCGAGCTCGATGGCCTGGCGGTAGGCGGTCACGGCCTCGTCGAGCTGGCCGGCGCGGTAGTGCGCCAGCCCCAGGTTGTAGCGCAGCTCGGCGTCGTGGGGGTTGATGCTGATGGCCTGACGGTAGCGCTCGACGGCCTTGTCCAAGCGGCCCTGGTCGTAATACAGGTTGCCCAGGTTGTTGAGCGCGTCGGCGAAGTTCGGCTCGGCGCTGATCGCCCGCAGGTAGGTCTCCTCGGCCCGCGCGAAATCGAGATCCTTGCGGTACAGCTCGGCGAGCTGGAAGTGGGCCAGCGCGAACTTGGGCGAGATCTCGGTGGCGTTCTTGTAGGCGGCGATGGCCAGCCCCAACTTGCCCATGCGGGTGTAGATCACGCCCAGGTTGAAGTAGGCCTCCACCATGTCGCGGTGGGCGGTGATGACCTCCTTGTAGCGCTGGATGGCCTCGTCGAAGCGGCCCTCCTTCTGCAGGAGCGCCCCCAGGTTGAGCCGGGCGTCCGCGTCCTCGGGGCTGAGCTGGATGGTCTTCTGGTACAGCTCGGCGGCCTTCTTGCTGTCGCCCTTGCTGTGGTAGGCGAGCGCCAGGGTGAACACGATCTCCGGATCGGTCGGGTTCTCCCGGGCCAGCACGGTGTACTCGCGGATGACCTCGATGAGCGAGGCGTCCTGGCTCAGGCGATCGGTGCCCCGCAGCACCGCGTCCTCGCGCAGCTTCTTGCTCTCGGCGCTGGAAGCCGCCGAGGACTTGGTCTCCGCCGCCGCCGGCGAACCGCCGTCCGGCGCCGCGGCGGGTTGGCGCGCCAGGGCCGCCGCGCCCCACAGCCACCACAGAATCACCGGCATCACTCGCCCGGCACACGAAGTCTTTCGCCTGTGCGTCACGCTGCGTCCCGTCATTCGGTCCACCATCCCTTGGTGCCCTCACCGATGGTCGAGAAGTAGGCCTTTTTCACTTCCAGCCACTTCTCCTCCTCGATCTTCAGCTGTGCGGCGTCCTCGTCCACCACCTTGCGGTACTCGTCCACCTCCGCCTGCATGTCCTGGACCTGCGCCTCGAAGTCCTCCACGGGGGTGTCGAAGGCGATGGCGTGTTTCTTCACCAGCTTGGCCTTCTCCAGCTCGAACTGCGAGCGCGCGAGCAGAAGCTCCTTGTCGGCCAGCTTGAGGCGTTTGGCCAGGTGCCCCAGGCTCTCGTCGAGGTAGTCGATACGGGCCTGGTACATCTTGATCTCGAGATCGATCTTGTCCGCCTCGGGGCCCGGGGCGGCGGCGCGACGTTTCTCGGCCTCGCGGATCTTCTCCTTGGTGCGGTCGATCTCGCGCTCGGCGTTGTCGATCTCGCGCTTCACGTTCGCCTTGCGGTCCACCGCGATGGTGACCACGGTCTCGGCCTGGAACACGCCGCGCCGGGTGTTCTTGGGCAGCCGCTGGATGAGGTCGGGCGGCACGGTCTTGGAGAGCGAGGCCCCGCAACCGGACGCGCCGGCGGCAAAGGCCAGCGCCGCTCCCAGCAGCACGCCGCGCACTCGTTGTTTCGCGGAAAGTTTCATGTCCTCCTCCAGGAGAGGCCGCTACCGGATCTTGAGTTCCGCCAGCACGTCGCGCACCAGCGGGTGGATGTCCGGCGTGGAAAGGTCGAAGGTCTTGGCCTGGGCCAGGATCGGCGAGAGCACCGCGCGGGCGCGATCCTCGTCCTTGTATTTGGTGAACATGGCCGCCATGTTCAGCCGGGCGGGGATGAGCCGGCCATCGGCGTCCACCGCCTTCTTGAAGAAGTCGTAGGCGTCCTGATCGTCCGAGAGGTGCAGCGAGATGACGCCCATCAGGTTGAGCGACGGCGCGTGGTTTTCGTTGATCTCGAGGGCCTTGCTGGCCAGGAGCTTCGCCATGTGCATGTCCTGGCTGGCGATGTTGAGCACGGTGAGCTCGTTGAGCGAGGCGAGGTCGTTGGGGTTCTTGAGGAGCTTCGCCTTCAGCGCGTCCACCTGCGGCCCCTGGGCCCGCGCCCCGCTGCGCCGGCGGGCGACCTTCTCGGGCACCGGCGGCTCCTTGTTGATGCAGGCGAGCGCGTAGGGCCCGAAGACCTTCTTCTCGCGCACGGTCTTCACGCACGTGTCCAGGAAGGTCTTGGCCGTCTGGCGCTGGGTCTTGGTCTGCTCGTCCAGCATGGCCTGGTACTGCTTCTTCTGGTCGGCGGAGAGCGCCGCCGGGATGGGCGCGCTGGAGAGGAAGGCGGCGAAGTCCTCGTACACCTCGTACAGCTTGTACAGGGCGGCGATGGCCCACACCGCGTCCTTCATCTGCACCACGCCGGCGAAGATCTGCTCCAGCACCTGCATGTTCTGGGCCTTCTGCTGCAACACGGTGGTGTCGTCCTGGCCCGCGCCGAAGCGGATCTTGCGGTAGTCCTCCAGCATCATCTCGCCGACGCGGAACTGGGCCTCGGCGGCCATGCTGCCCTCGTCGCCCTCGCCCCCGACCGAGGCCGCCGCCATGTAGGCCTGCTTGGCCTCCTCGATCTTGCCGCGCGACTCCAGGGCCTTGGCCAGCAGGAGCTGGCCCTTGACGCTGCTGGGCATCTCGGCCACCGCCTGCTGGGCCGTCTCCAGCACCATGCGCCAGTCCTCCATCTTGGAGTAGGCGTCGGCCACCTCCACCAGCGCCCGGGCGCGGCGCTCGCCGGTCTCCTTCTCGACCAGGGCCCGGTAGTCCTTGATGGCCTCGGCGTACTTGCCCAGGTAGCCGTGGAAGGTGGCCGCGGCGTACATGGCCTCGCGCGCCTCCGGCGCGTTGGGGAAGCGGTTGAAGAAGTCTTCGTACAGGGCCGCGGCGCGCTCGAAGTCGGCCATCTGCGCCGAGAACGACCCCAGCGTGCCGTACACGTCGGTGAGGTACTTCGACTGGGGGAACTGCTGCGCCAGGGTGGCGCCGGCCCGGAAGGCGAGGTCGATGTTGCGCTTCTCCTTGGCCATCACGAACGAGCGGTAGATGGCGTTCTCGCCCTGGGCGCCCTCGACCGTGCCGGCGTAGTCGAGCAGTTTCTGGGCGGCGTCCCCGCCGTCCTTGGCCGCCTCCAGCGACTGCTTGTCCAGCTCGCGGTTCTCGGCCTGCTCGACGATCAGCGCCATCTCCTGCTTGAACTTCTGGTCGGTGATGCTGGCGTCGCTCACGAAGGCCCGCCCCTGCTGGGCCAGGCCCTTGTAGTCCTCGAGCTGCTTGTAACAGTCGAGCACCAGGTGGCCGGCCACCGCCACTTCCTTGTCGGTGGGGTACTGCTTGATGTACTCCAGGAAGGACTCGATGGCCTGCTTGTACTCGCCCTGGTCGTAGAACATGCGCGCCACGTTGAACTTGATGGTGGGGGTCTTCTCGTCCTGGGCGTACTTCTTGACGAAGAAGGCGCCGAGTTGCTTGAGCCCCTGGCGCGCCTCCACCAGGCCGAAGCGGCTCAGGTACTTGGCGTTGGCCAGGGCGGCCTGGAAGCTCTGGATGGCCGAGTACACCGTGTCCTTGCGGTCCTTGCTCTCGGGGAGGTTGCGCGCGATGTCCTCGTAGGCCCGCGCCGCCTCCAGGTACTGGTCGGAGGAGAACAGCGACTCGGCGTAGTTGTACTTCACCTCCTCGAGCTTTTCGGTGTAGTCGAAGAAGGAGAGGTAGTTCTTGTAGGCGGCGGCGGCGATGCGGAAGGCCCGCTTCTCCTGGCGCTTCTGGGCCAAGAGGTGCAGCTTGGTCACGATGTCGCGGGCGTACACCTCGTACTCCTTGGCGAGCTTGGCCTTCTCCTCGTCGGGGATGCGCCAGGAGTAGGCGTACTTGGCGGCGGCCTTGACCATGGCCTTCACGTCCTCGTCCACCTTGTCCTTGGACTTGGACAGGCCCGAGGCGTCGTAGATGCGCTGGGCGTAGTCCAGGTTCTTCTCCACGTCGTTGGAGAGGTCGATGATGCGGCGGTAGATCAGCGCGGCGTTGTCGTACTGCTCCTTGATGAAGTAGCGGTTGGCCAGCTTCTCCAGCGCCTGCACGTAGCCGATCTTGGAGGGCGCCAGGCGCTTGAAGTAGTCCAGCGCCATCTTGGGGCTGTGCACCTCGGTGTAGCAGAACACGATGCCCGAGAGCGCCTCCTGCTTGATGTTCATGGCCTTCTGGGTGTCGATGTTGGTGGTCTCGTCGCCGGTGTTCTGGCTGGTGGCCACCTGCTCGAAGAGCGAGAGCGCCTTCTTGTAGTGCTTCTTGTCGACGCGGGCCCGGTTGATCTCGATCCAGCCCAGCTTGTAGCGGGCCATGTCGTGGATGGGCGACTCGCGGAACTCGAAGATGCGGTTGTACCACTTCTCGGCGTCGTCGAACTTGTCGTTGTCGAAGTAGTAGTTGCCGATGATGAACAGCGCCTCCAGCATGAGCGGGCTCTTGGGGTACTCCTCCACCAGCTTGCGGTAGGCGGCGATGAGGCAGTCCGGGTTCTTGAGGTCGGGCTCCTTGCCCTCCTCCGGCGCGTACATGCCGAGCTCGGCGAACTCGTGGCCCAAAAAGAACAGCACCTTGTCGTTGTAGCGGTACTCCGGGAAGCGGTGCATGATGTCCCGGTACACGGTGATGGCCTCGTTCTTGAGGAGTTTCGCCTCAGGTGAAGTGGCCGCCTGCTCGCCCTTGAGCTCCACGTCCAGGTAGTACACCAGACGCGACTTCTCCACGTACAGCTCGGCCAGCCGGAAGATGATGTCCGGCAGGAAGGGCGCGCCCTTGGAGCGGCGGATCAGCTCCTTGGTCACCGTCATGGAGTGGTCCACCTTGACGATGTCCTTCTTCAGCCCCTCCACGAACTCGGCCTTCTCCTCGGCGCCGTCGGTGAGCGAAAAGCCGCACAAGAGCGCGGCGAATAGAATCAGCAGCGCCGCGCCGCCGAGCCGCCGCAGCGCGGGCATGGGCGTGGTCGTAGGGTGCATCATTCCCACCTCTCCTCGCTGAAGCACCGGTCCTCGATGAAGAACCGATAGTCGTGCATCTCGTCGTTCCAGAACTCGCCATCGAACTCGTAGTACACCTTCACGTCGGAGTAGGGGACCTTCTGCACCTGCCCGGCCTTCTGGCTGGGGGTGCCCTTGATGCGCTTGTACACGGAGAGACCGATCTCGTACTCGAGCAGGTTCATCTGCTCCTCGAACTCCAGGAGCCGCTCGGAGACCGTGCGCACCGCCGCGTCCAGCTTCTCGCGCAAGGAGCGGTTGACCTCCTTGATCTTGAGGTCATAGACCTTGGCGAGGTGGGCCGCCAGCCCCACCTCGCCCCAGGCCACCTCGAAGTTGGAGAGCTGCCCCAGCTCGGTGTCCAGCAGCCGCTGGAAGGCCGAGAGATCCTTGAGCGCGGGGTCCTGCAGCGCGGCGTCCAGGATGATGTCGTTCTTGTCCAGGTCCACCCGGTCGTAGATGGCGGCGATGGCGTCGCGGTAGTGCTCGCGGAACTCGGTGACCGCGTCCTTGGCCACGTTGTAGTGGCACAGGTTCTTGTAGATGAGCGCCTTGAGCACGAACTTCTCGGGGTTGAAGAAGCGGAAGAAGGCCGGCGCCTCCAGCGCGTACAACAGGCCCATGGCGCGCCGGTAGTTGCGCAGGTAGTACTGGGTCCAGGCCTCCTCCAGGAAGACCCACGCCTGCTTCTCGATGGGGGCGTCGATCTTCTCGTACATCTGGTAGGCGTCCTTGAACTTCTTCTGCTCGAACAGGATGCGGGCCACGCTCTGGCGGGCGTTGTTGATCACGTCCGCCTGCCGGATGTCGGAGGCCAGGATCTCGTTGAAGATCTTGAGCGCCTCGTCCAGGTTGTACTTGACCAGCTCGTACACCGCCTGCACGTAGCGGGCCTTGTAACCGTAGTAGGTGTTGGGCCGAAGCCGCGCGAAGTGCTTCTGTCCCCAGGTGATGAAGCCGTTGCGGTAGTCCATCAGCCCCTGGTAGTACTCCACGAACTGCCGCAGATCCTCGCGCAGGTAGCCGAAGGACGTGTCGTAGATGAGGTCCTTGACGATGAGGTCCCAGTCGAAGGGGTTCTCGCGGCTGATGCGCTCGATGGCCGAGAGCGCGTCCGGCAAGAGCTCGGGCTTGGTGCGGTTCTTGGCCACGTTGAAGTAGTACTCCATGGCGGCGTGGGTGAGCCCCAGCTTGTCCAGGGAGGCGCCCAGGAAGTACTCGGCGTAGCCGTAGTTTCCCACCCCCGGCTGGTTGCCGGCCATGAACTGCCACAGCCGGGCCGCGGCGCCGGCGTAATCCTTGGCGTAGAAGAGGCACCCCGTCGTCGAACACCTCCGGCCCGACCTTGACCTCCTCGATGGCGCCGGCCAGCTGCTTCTTCTCCTCGTCGGTGAGCTCGCCCGGCTTCTCGCCGCCCTCGGGTCCTGGCGCCGGGGCCGGCTCGGGGGCCGGAGCGGGCGCGGGGGTTCCGCCCTCGGTGGTTCCTTCCTGGGCACGCGCCCCGCGAAAAGCGGCTGGCGCCAGCAGGCCCAGGATCAGGATGGCGATGAGCGCACGCATGGTGGTCCTCCTAGAATCCCAGGGCCAGGGTCAAACCCAGCAAGGCGGAGTTCTTGATGGGAAAGTCGGCGCGGTTGAAGCAGAACAGGATGACCGTGTCGCGCAGGTCCATGCGCACCGACCAGGTGGGGTTGAACCAGATGCGAAAGCCGAGCCCGGCGTTCAACCCGATCTCCAGCCGCGGGTTCTGGAAGTCCATGTCGAAGATGTTGTAAGGGTTGCGAAACACCAGCGACACGCCGCCGACGGCGAAGATCTCGAAGTGGATCACGGTGCGGTTGAGGAAGGATTGCTTGCCGTAGAGGAGCTTCAGCACCAGGTCGCTGTTTCCCCAGAAGAGCACCGCCGGAAACTCGTCGGGCGAGACGTTGGAGGCCTGGGTGATCAACTTGTCCTTGAGCTTGGTGTCCACGTTGTAGCTCCAGCCGACGCGGAACATCTCCCAGGCCAGGCGGTGGCTGAAGTGGTAGGTGTAGGCGATCTGCACCCCGTAGCCCTTCACGTAGGGATCCAGCGGCAGGTAGGCCCAGCCCAGCTCCAACTCGTGCACCTGGTCGAACAGGCGCTGCTGGATGGGGCCGTAGATGCTCTTCTCCTTGACGTCCTCGGTCTTGCGGGCCTCCTCCTCCTCGATCTCCTCTTCCTTGATGGCCACGTCCTTGCGGCTCTCCCCGCCGGCGGGGGGCGGGGTCTCGACCTTGGGCTCCGCCTTCTCGTCCGTGGCGGGCTCGTCGGCCGCGCGCGCCGGCGCGGCGAGCAGCAGCATCAGCAGGGCCAGGCCCAGGCGCCGGATCATGGCTTCACCTCCCGGGCGGTGGCCTCGACTTCCTCCTCGGGGATCACCTTGCGATCCTCGGCGAAGCCGTTGTAGCAGAACACCACGCCGAACGAGAGCGCGTTCTCCACGCCCTTCTCCTCCAGGTACACGTAGTCGCGCACCTCGAAGCGCAGCGACAGGGTGTCGGACAGAAAGACGCGGATGCCGGCCCCCACGTCCACCGCGGGGAAGAAGGCGCTAGTGACGTGGATGGCGCCGAGGCCGAGCAAGAAGTAGCTCTCGGAGTAGATCACCCAGCGGTCGAACAGCACCATCTTGCCGTACAGCGGCTTCAGCATCAGGTTGGTGTCGAGGACGTAGTCGATCTTGGGCGTGTCGGTGGGCGAGACGTGCCAGCGGTTGTTGAGCTCCTTGGTCAGGCCGGTGTCCACGTCCAGGTACTTGGCGAAGGAGAAGTGGTTCTCCCAGGCCCACAGGTCGTCGAAGTGCAGCACGTAGTGGAAGGTGCCGGCGAAGAACTTGTAGAAGGCGTCCATGGGCAGGAAGGTCATGCCCACCGAGAACTCGTGGTTCATGCGGTGGGCCCGGTACTGGATGGCGTACACCTTGCCGTAGTCCAGCACCTCGCCCTCGGCCTCCGCGGCCCGGGCCGGCAGCGACCCGACGGCCCACAGGCATCCGCACAGCAGCGGCAGAAGTAGCACGAACCTGCGACGCGAACGGCGCATCCGACCCTCCTCGGGATTTCGAGCGTCAGAATCCGACCTGGTTGAAGATGAACGGGTACGAGACGATCACTTGTCCTCCGCGGGGCGCTGGGAATTTCCACTCCTTGATGCGCGCCGAGATGCACATGGCCACCGCCGGCGTGGCCATGGAGTTCTGGGATGTCTTCACGATGGAGACCGAGCCCGTCAGGGTGATGGTCCACTCCATGATCACCTTGCCGGACAGGTTGGGGTTCATGAGCAGGTTCTTCTCGTAGCAGTACTGGATCTCGCGCAGGTGCTGGGCCACCACCTTGGCGATCTCCTCGCGCGAGAGCTGGCCCTGGACCCGGATGTTGCGCGGCGGCGCCTTGAACACCACCCCGCCGACGCTGCGCTTTCCGGTGGGGCCGCCGGTGAGCGCCCCCGGCCCGATGCCGGCCATGCCGCCCTGCCCCTTGCCTCCGCGCAAGAGGTCGATGTCGGCCTTCACCCCCACGCCCGCCCCCCGCGAGAACACCACGCTGGAGGTGGGCAGCTTGGTGACCACCCCGGACACCTTGAAACGCGCCTTGCCGCCGGGGACCCGCACCGCGTCCAGGTTGGACACTGCGGCCACGATGTTGGTGG
This sequence comes from uncultured Myxococcales bacterium, assembly GCA_964561025.1. Lineage (GTDB taxonomy): Bacteria > Myxococcota > B64-G9 > B64-G9 > B64-G9 > JAAZNF01. Next base: position 4,339 of record CAZLNM010000091.1, on the reverse strand, counting down.
CCGGGGCCTTCTTGGACAGGTTGCCCAGGGCGGCCATCATGCCGGCGCCCGGCGGCTGGTTGTCGCCGCCGCCGGTGCCCTTGGTCTTGGGCTGGTTCTTTGCGGGCTTCACCTTCTCCTGCTTGGCCGGCTTGACTTCTTCCTTGGGCTTCTCCTGTTTCACCTCGTCGAGCTTTGGCTCGGGCGGCGGGAGCTGGTCCAGGGGGATCTGCTCCTCCTCCTTGGGCGTCTCGATCTCGATGTCCTTCAGATCCACCTTGGCGAAGCGCTCCGCCTCCGAGACCGAGGCCACCACCTCGCCGGAGAACAGGTACCAGATCAACAGCACCAGCACGTGGGCGATGGCCGAGCCCCCCAGGCCCTTGAGGAAGTTGGGATCGAGCTTGAACTGCTTGACCTCCGGCAGCCGCGGCGGGTTGACGAAGCGCACGAACGTCCCGCCGCCCTCGTGCATCAGGTTGGCGTAGTCCCCGCGCGACAGGCGGGTGGAGTACACGCTGCGGCCGCGCCGCACCTTCTGGGTGGCGCCCTGGCGCACCTCGGCCAGCCCCACCTGGCGCCCAGCCAGGATCACCCCGCCCGAGATCGAGTCGTCGAAGTTCAGCCGGCAGGCGCCCGCGCCGGTCACCTCGATGAGCTGCAGGTCGGTCCCGCGCAGGGTGTGGCGCTTGCCCACCTCGACCTGGTCGTACTCCAGGACCTTCTTGTCCTGGTTGTAGGAGATGACCTCGACCACCGGCGTGGGCAAGGTGGGGACCTGGGGTTGGGCGAAGTTGTCCTTGACCAGGTTGTTCAGCAGCGAAAACGGCTCGACGAAGTCGCGCTCTTCTTCCTCGTCATCATCCTCGTCCGCGGCGGCCTCGGCCGCCGCCGGCGGGAGCGGCTCCTCCAGGGCCTCGCTCGCCCGCGCCGGCTCGGGCTCCTGGGCCAGCGGCAGCGGCGGCTCCGGCGAGCGCATCGCGGGCGCGGGTCGATCCAGCTCCGGCGCCGGCTCCCCGGTGGCCTCCGGCGTGAACCAGCGCATTCCGAGCGGGCTCTCCTTGGGCGCCGCCGGGGCCGGCGCGGCTTCGGGCGGCGCCGCCCGGGACGCCGGCGGCTCGGAGAGATCCTGCGCCTGAGGGCGGCCGAGGCGCTCCGTCGAAGGTACGGCGAAGTCATTCTCGGCCGGGGGAGGCGGCGGGGCCGCGCGCGCGCTGCGGGCCGCCTTGAGCGCCCGCACCTCTTCGAGCACCGCCTCGCGCCGCGAGCGCACCGTCGAGCTCTCCAGCGGGTAATCCTCGTCCTCCGGCGGGGCGGCGGGCTCGAGCTCGGCCGCTCTCGCGGCCACGGGCTCGGGCACCACCGCGGTCTGTTCACCCGGCGGGCCCGGTGGAGAGACCACCTCGGTCTGGTCGCGGGGGAGTTCATCCCGGGCGACCATCCGGGTCTCGTCCTGGAAGCGGCCCTCGGGCTTCTTCTTGGAAAGCAGTTTCACCTTGAGGGTGAAGATACCGATCGACACCTCGTCGCGCCCGTCGATGTAGCAGCGCTCGATGGCCTCGCCGTTGACGTAGGTGCCGTTGGAGCTCTTCTGGTCCTCCAGCACCACGCCCTCCGGGGTCACCGTGATGCTGGCGTGGTTGCGCGAGATGATGTCGTCCTCGAGCTGCAGATCCACGTCGGGGCTGCGGCCGATCATGAGCTGCGACTGGGCGAAGCACTCGGTGCCGAAGAAACGCCCCTCCTTGAAGATGAACACCTGGAGGATGGAAGGTTCTGTGCGCGCGGGGGGACGAGTGGCCATGGTTGCCTCCCGAAGCTAACCGCGGTGCTCGGGAAACACGGTCTGGATGATCTCGTCGCGGAAGCTGGTGCGCCTCTTGACCATGCTCTTGAGCTCGGTGTCCTTGCGCTCCATCACCTGCACCTCGCCGGCCTTGGTGGTCTGGCCCTTGATCTGCTGGCCGTCGAACTCGATGCGCGTGGTGCCGGACAATCCCACCGGGGCGCCGCCTCCGCCGCCGCTGGCCGGTGCCGCGGCAGGCTCGGGCGCCGGGGCGGGCGCGGGCTCGGGCGCGGGCGCGGGCGCAGGACGCGGCTTGCCGGGTCGGCGGACGGGCTTCTTGGCACGGACCTGCGCAAGCCAGACCTCGGCGGGCGCGACGGCGGGCTGGCAGATGGCCTGGCCGGCCGGCGCCGGATGGGACAGCGTCGCCCACAACAGAAGACCGGCGATGTTCATGGCTACCTCCTCGTATCGTTCGACGTCCAGGCCCAGGCCAGGGTTTCGCGCGCCGCCGCGGCGCGTCAGTCCGCCTTCGACACCGCGAAGCGGAAGTTGGGGATCCCCGCCATACCGCAGGTCTTCATGATCTTGGCGATGAGATCCGATTTCAACCGCTTGTCCGCGGCGAGCAACACCGCCGACTTGTCGATCTTGATCTGGTTGGCCTTCTCGCGCTCCAGCACCTTGAGGATCATGTTGTACAGCGGGACGATCTTCTCTCCGTCCAGCTCGCGGTCGCGCACCTTTCCGTCCTGAAGCATCACCACGTCCACGTTCTCGACCTTGATGACGTCGAGACCGGCCACCACGGTGAGGCTGATGACCAGGCCCTTCTCGGAGTTGGAGGTGGGGAGCTCCATGTCCTGCGCCCCCTGCACCGACTCGGCCTGCGAGCGGTACCCGAGGAGCAGGAAGAAGAGCAGGCAGGTCAGGATGTCGATCGCCGGCGTGAGGTTGATATTGACTTCTTCTTTCGCACCGCTGCCGCCGCCGCCCGCCATGGCACACCTCCGCTCACTTCACCAGCGTGGACACCACCGCCGCCGGGAACAGGGGCAGCCGGGCGGGCCGCCCGTTCTGCTCCGTCGCGCGCTCGCGGGTGGCGTCCATGGTTCTCACCAGCACCTCGTAGGGGATGTCGCTCGATGGGATGATCACCGCCGAGTCCGACTCATTGTAGCGCTTCTTGAGCTCGAAGGCGTAGTCGTTGAGGCCCTGGTAGTCGTACCCGCCCTCCTTCATGGGAAAGGTCTTGGCCAGCTTGTCCAGCTCCTCCTGGCCGAGACCCTCGGCCTGGGCGGAGAGCCCGAACCCCTTGTCGGTGATGCTCACCGAGATGGTGATCTTGGTCTTGCTGAGATCCGGCTGCTCGGAGCTGTCGCTGGAGAGGGCGGGCACCGAGGCGTTGATCAGGGCCACCACGATGGCGCCGAACGAGAGCAGCAGGAAGAACAGGAGGCAGGTGAGCACGTCGATCATGGGGGTGACGTTGAGGGCCACCTCCATGTTGTCGGACTCCTCCCCTTCGGATGGGGTCAACGAGGAGCCCGTGATGTTCTTCTGCAGCATCGCTCGACTCCCGCGGCGTCCTCAGATGCGGGGCTGGGATACCGAGCCCTTGTTCTTGGTCACGAGCACGTCCACGAGCTGCGCGGCCGAGTGCTCGATCTTGGCCTTCATGCGGGTCTCCTTGGTGAGGAGCACGAGGTAGAACAAGATCATCACCACGGCGACCGACAGGGCGAAGAAGGTGGCCCGGAAGGCGAGCGCGATACCTTTGGAGAGGGCCTCCTGGCGCTTGACGGCGTCGCCGCCCTCCATCCCGGAGAAGGCCACGATCAGGCCGCGGATGGTTCCCAGCAGGCCGAGCAGGGTGGCGGTGTTGGAGAGCTGGGGCAGGAGCACGGTGCCCTTCTTGAGCGGGGGCAGCTCCTCAGCGGCCGCGATCTCCATGGCGCGGCGGATCTCCTTCTCGGTGCGGTTGGCGCGGATGAGGCCGGCCTTGAGGATGTTGGTGAGGGGGTGGTTCTTGGCGTTGCAGAACTGGATGGCCCGGGCGTAGCTGTTGCTCTCCACGCTCTTCAGGATGGCCTGGGTGACCTCGTCCTCGGAGATGCGCAGCTTGAAGAAGAAGAGGTACATCTTGTGGAAAATCACGCCGATGGCGAAGAGCGACAGGCACAAGATGGCGTACATGAAGGGGCCGCCCTCGTTGAAGACATCCAGCAGTTCCATCATGGGTGAAATCCTCCGGTGGGAGTTATTCTTGCCTCTCGGGCCCGGGATCGGGGCCACAAAATTATCCGCGCAAGCATAGAAAATTACCCGTCGCTTGGCAAGCTTTTTCCGGGAATGGGAGGCGCGGTCATTGGCTTGATTTTTCGTATTAAAAGTGCCAGGCCGCGGATTCCTCCGCGGCCTGGCTGGCGAAGAAAGGAGGGGTCAGACCGTCAGACTACTTCCTCCGGAGACGCAGGCCCACCAACCCGAGGAACAGACCGAAGAGCCCCAGGAGTCCCCCGGTGCCGGCGGTGGCGCAGCCGCTCTGGGGAGAGCCGGTCGCATTCAGCGCCA
>CAZLNM010000090.1:0-21577 GCA_964561025.1 uncultured Myxococcales bacterium | reverse complement strand
GGTCTTGATGGTAGCCTCTACTTGACAGGGCCGGTCGCTTTATCGATGGCACCGATCTTGGGCCGGTCTTGGGGCACCGGTCTCGGGGTCTTGGTGCACCCCTCCTTGACCTCCACGAGCTTCAGAACAGTCAGGCGGCCGGCGATGGGGACTGCCCGGCCCCATCGTCCGGCGGTCTGGCGGGATCGGCGCTCGGTGTTCCTTCCCGCAGGCGGCGCTCGACCACCGCGATCAGCGCGTCGCACACCGGCGGATCGATCTGGCTGCCCCGCAGCTTGCGCAGGATGCCGATGGCGACCTCCGGGGTCACCGCCGCCTGGTAGGGCCGCTCCGAGGTCACCGCGTCGAAGGTGTCGGCGGCGTTGATGATGCGCGCCCCGATGGGGATGTCGTCGCCGCGCAGGCCGTCCGGGTAGCCCGTGCCGTCCACCCGTTCGTGGTGGTTGCGCACCAGCGGCCGCACCGGCTGCAAGAAGTCGATAGGGGCGATGATGCGCTCGCCCAGCACCGGGTGCTGGCGGATGACCTCGCGCTCGGCCTCGGTGAGCTCCTCTTGCTTTCCCAAGATCTGCTCCGAGATGCCGATCTTGCCGATGTCGTGCAGGATGCCGCCGTAGCGCAGGATGCGCATCTCGCGCTCCGGCAGTTTCAGCTCCCGGCCCACGTCCATGGCCAGCTCGGTGACCCGGTCGGAGTGGCCGCGGGTGTACGGGTCCTTGGCATCGATGGAGTTGGCCAGGGCGCGGATGGTCTCCAGATAGCCGCGTTCGAGGCTGGCCAGAAGCTCCTTGTTCTCGCCGTCGAAGAACTGGAGCTGGCGCGACATGTAGTTGAAGGTGTGGGCCAGCTCGCCGATCTCGTTGCGGGTCTTCACGTCGATGGTGAAGCCGAAGTTCCCCCGCGCCACCGCCAGCGCCCCGGAGACGCAGCGCGAGATGGGCCGGGTGATGCCGAAGGCGAACAGGGTGCCCAGGCCGATCGAGAGCGCCAGGCTCACCAGGACCACGATCACCACCTGCCAGGTCATGCGGCGGGTGGCCCGGTAAGCGGCGTCCAGCGGCTGCAGCGACAAAGCCAGCCAGGGGGGTTCCTGCAGCGGCGAGTAGGCGAGCAGAAACTCGGTCCCGTCGGGCAGCCGCACCGGCATGGCCCCCGTCACCCGCGGCAGCACCGGCTGCCCCTGGGGCGAGACGGCCGCAAGGCGCAGCACCGCGCCCAGGTTGGCGCCGGCGTCCTCCCCCACCCCGGCGGCTCCCGCCAGGATGGGGTTGCCCAAGAGATCGGCCAGGATCACCCGCTCCTCCGGGGCCCCCAGGGTGCGGGCCAGCTCGGCCTGCAAGGGGGCCAGCGAGACCTCCAGCCCGAGGAAAACGGCGTCCTTGGCGCCCAGCCGCAGGCGCAGGGCTACCGCGGGCTCGTCGCGCGCGGGGATGGCCAGCTCGGGCCGCGCGGCGCGCTGGATGCGATACGGGGCCGAGAACTGGACCGGCTCCTCGTCATCGGCCAGCGCGCTCAACGTCGACTGGTGGCGGGCCAGCTCGGAGGGCAGGATGCTGCCCGAGTCGAACGCCACCAGGCCCGGCAGGGGCGCGCCCGCGGCGTCGTACAAGGCGGCCACGTTCACCTCCCGCCGGTGCTGCAGCAGGAAGGAGAGCATCTCCTGCCGTTCGCGGGTGCTGAGCGAGGCGACGTTCAGGGTCTCGGTGAGCAAGCTCACGCCGTCGCGGATGCGGGCGAAGAAACCGCTCACCTGGGCGGAGATGCGCTCGACCCGCTGCTGCTGCGCCTCCCAGGTCAGGGTCTTGAGCGCCTCCACGTTGGAGCTGATGAGGATGGCGCCGGTGATGATGACCGGCGCCATGGTCAGCGCCACCAGCATCAGGGTGATGGTGCGAAACAGGGGCATCCGGCCTCACGAAGACGGCGGCAGTCGCTCCAGGATGGCCTGAAGCAGCCGGGCCATCTTGCGCGGCTTGAAGGGTTTGGCGATGTAGCGGTCGGGGCCCAGGCCCTCCGGCCCCATCTGGCTGCGCGAGATGGCGGACATGAGCACCACCGGCACCCGATCGCCGCCGGGCAGGGCGCGCAGGTCGCGGGTCACCTGCAAGCCGTCGATGCGCGGCATGAGGAAGTCCGTGACCACCAGATCGAACTTCTCGCGCAGCAGGAAGGTGAGCGCCTGCTGCCCGTCGCTGGCCTCCACCACCTCGACCCCCATCCCTTCCAGGATGTCGCGCACCATCTTGCGGATGGGGGCGTCGTCGTCGCACACCAGGGCTCGGCGGGGCATGCTCAGGTCCCCTTCCCGTCGGGGGCGCTCTCCACCCGCACCCCTTCCCCGGACTTCACCTGGAGCTGGAAGCGGCGCGCCGGCGAGGCCGGTCCCACCATGCCCTGGCCGTCCACCGAGCGCAGGAAGAAGTAGTACGTCCCGTCCGGCAGCGTGGACGGGAACAGGTAGAACACCGCCTCGCAGGAGAGCTGGCGCACCGGCTGCAACCCGGCGCTGTCGCGCGCGATCAGCAGCACGTAGCGGGCGGCACCCTCCACCGCCTGCCAGCGGAAATGCACCGTGGACGTCACCAGCACCGCCCCGTCCGGCGGCAGCACCGGCTGCGGGAACGGCAGCAGCGCCCGGGGCGGCTCGGGCTCCTTGCCGGCCTCGATCTTGACCGCCTGGCCGGGGCCGACCGCCAGGCTCTTCTTTCCGGCGGTGACCTTCACCTCCTCGCCGCGGTGGACCTCCACCCGGGTGGTTCCCGCGGCGTCCACCGACACCGCCAGCAGGCTCTTGCGCGGCCGGCGCTCCAGGCTCTCCTGGCGGGCCTGCCGCGCCAGGGCCCAGGCCTCGTCGGCGTGCCGCTGGCAAGCGGTGTAGTCGGCGCGCAGCCTGGCAGCGCGTGAGGCCGCCAGGGCCTCCCGGGCGCGCTCCAGGCGCTCGCGCGCGAACTCCTCCGCCCCGTCATCGATCGCCTGTTGCACCGCCTGGGAGGCCACCCGCCAGGCCGACAGCGCCGCCTGGCGCTCGCTCCCAGGGAGACGCAACGCCGTGCCGGGCGCCGGGTCGCCGCCGTCCATGCGGTTCAGGGCCCGGATCTCCTCGGCCGCCTCGCGATCGCCCAGCAAGCGCTCGGCCAGGTCCTCGAGCGTCTGCCCGGCCGGCAAGGTGACCGAGCCGGGTGCCGTCTGCGCGCGGGAGAATTCGGCGCCACCCAGCGCCAGCCCGGCCAGGATGAGCGTCCCGAGCCTCATTGGAACGCCACCTCCCGGTGGTTCAGGCTGGCCTCGGCGGTGGGGGTGCGGATGCGGAACTCGCCGGCGGGTTTCAGCGGCAGAAGCTCCGCCTCGACCCGCCCTTCTTCCACGGTGAAGGTGGAGCGCCGGGCCTGGCTGCGCACCTGGAGGCGTAGGTCGGTGATGCGCACCAGGCTCTCGGGGCCCACCCGCAGGGTGCCACCCTCTTCGAACTCGAGGGTGGCGAAGGCGTCGCGCTGCGTGCGCAGGCTGTCGTCCACCTGCAGCGCCATCCCCGCGGTGGCCGGATCCCACTCCTCGGAGCGGGCGCGCCGCACGCTCACCCGGCCCTGGGCCGCGACCAGGCGGGCCGACACCTGGATCTCCTCGGACTCGGCGTCGCCGGTGGAGGCATCGGCGGGGGCCTTCGGGCCGCACCCCGAACCGCATCCCGCGCAGAGCGCCGAGAGGAACGCCAGCCCAAAGAGCACCGCGCGCACGCTCATCGCTCCCGATGTTAGGCGAGCCACCTCTCGTTGGCAAGGCGTAAAAAAAAGCATTGAACCCCGCCGCCCGGAGGGATATGAACGTGGTCCGTGCAATGTCAGGTGGTCATCCCCGCGCGCCTCGACTCCCAGCGCCTGCCGGGGAAGGCGCTGCTCCCGCTGGCGGGGAAGCCTCTGCTACAGCACACCTTCGAGCGCGCCCGGGAGGCCGCCCTCGGTCCGCTCCCCATCGTGGCCACGGACGATGCGCGCATCGCGGACGCGGCCCGGGCCTTCGGCGCCCCGGTGGCCTGGACGTCTTCGGCGCACCGCTGCGGCAGCGAGCGCGTGGCCGAGGTGGCCGCCGCTCTCGATGCGCCGATCGTCATCAACCTGCAAGGGGACGAGGCGCTGGTGGAGCCCGCGGCCTTGCGCGAGTTGCTGGCGCTCATGCGGGCGGGCGATATCATGGCCACCCCGGCGGCGCCGCTCAGCGACCCGGCGCGGCTCGCGGACCCCTCCTGGGTCAAGGTGGTGTGCGACCAGAGCGACCGGGCCCTGTACTTCTCGCGGGCGCCCATCCCGTTCGCCGGCGTACAGGCCGCGGCGCCTCCCCTGGTCCACCTGGGGATCTACGCCTTTCGCAGGGAGACGCTGCTCGACATCTACCGTCGTCCGCCGACCCCGCTCGAGCTCTCCGAGGGGCTCGAGCAGCTGCGGGCGCTGGAGCATGGCGTGCCCATCCGGGTGCTGCGGCTGGCCGCCGGCGAGCCCGGCATCAACACGGCCGAGGATCTCGCCCGGGCGCAGGCCCGCTTCGCCGTCCAGAGCTGAAAGGAGCTTCCGTGGCGCACAAGCAGACCAAGTTCATCTTCGTGACCGGCGGGGTGGTGTCGGGCCTGGGCAAGGGGGTGTCGGCGGCCAGCATCGGCGCGCTGATGGAGAACCGCGGCCTGAAGATCGCCATGCTCAAGATGGATCCCTACATCAACGTGGACCCCGGCACCATGAGCCCCTACCAGCACGGCGAGGTGTTCGTCACCGACGACGGGGCCGAGACCGACCTCGACCTGGGGCACTACGAGCGCTTCACCTCGGCGCCCATCGGGCACTGGAGCAACTTCACCAGCGGCCAGGTGTACGACGCGGTGATCAGCAAGGAGCGCCGGGGCGAGTACCTGGGCAAGACGGTGCAGGTCATCCCCCACGTCACCGACGAGATCAAGTCGCGCATCCTCAAGGCGGCTGAGGGCGTGGACCTGCTCATCGTGGAGGTGGGCGGCACGGTGGGGGACATCGAGAGCCTGCCTTTTCTGGAGAGCATCCGCCAGCTGCGCTCGGACGTGGGCGCGGCCCACACCCTGTACCTGCACCTCACCATGGTGCCGTACGTGGGCTCGACCGGCGAGCTCAAGACCAAGCCCACCCAGCACTCGGTCAAGGAGCTGCGGGCCATCGGCATCCAGCCGGACATCATCCTGTGCCGCTGCACCCAGCCCCTGGGCCAGGAGCTCAAGGACAAGATCGCCCTGTTCTGCTCCACCAGCCCGGCCACGGTGTTCGAGTGCCGCGACGTGGACACCATCTACGCCGTGCCGCTCTCGCTCAACGAACAGGGGCTCGACGACAAGATCGCCGAGCTCCTCAACATCTGGTCTCGCGGCGCCGCCCTCGATCGCTGGAAGAAGGTGGTGGACACGCTGCGCCACCCCCAGCGCCAGTGCACCATCGGGGTGGTGGGCAAGTACGTGCACCTGGTGGACTCCTACCGCAGCCTGCACGAGGCCCTGCTGCACGGCGGGCTGGCGAACGGCGGCAGCGTACAGCTCGAGTACCTCAACGCCGAGGAGATCGACGATCACGATCCCAAGCAGCTTGCGCGCCTGGACGGCATCCTGGTGCCGGGCGGTTTCGGCGAGCGCGGCACCGAGGGCAAGATCCTGGCCGTGCAGTTCGCCCGCGAGCACAACGTCCCCTTCTTCGGCATCTGCCTGGGCATGCAGATGATGGTGGTGGAGTTCGCCCGCCACGTGGCCGGCCTGCCAGGCGCCAACTCCACCGAGTTCGACCCCCACACCCAGCACCCGGTGATCGACCTCATGGAGAGCCAGCGCGCCATCAAGGAAAAGGGCGGCACCATGCGCCTGGGCGCCTACCCCTGCCGCTTGCAGGCCGGCAGCCGCGCCCGGCAGGTGTACGCGCGAGACGAGATCTCCGAGCGCCACCGGCACCGCTTCGAAGTCAACAACGCCTACCGCGCGCAGCTTTCGCAGAAGGGAATGGTCTTCTCGGGCCTGTCGCCGGACGGGAACCTGGTGGAGATGGCGGAGCTGCCCGATCATCCATTCTTCCTCGGTTGCCAGTTCCACCCCGAGTTCAAGAGCAAGCCGCTCTCGCCGCACCCGCTGTTCGCCTCGTTCGTCCAGGCCGCCATGGCGCGGCGCGAACGGAGCGGCGCATGAGCGGGATGGTGCGGATCGGACCGGTGCCCGCCGGCCCAGGCCAACCGCTGCTGATCATCGCCGGCCCCTGCGTGCTGGAGGACGAACGCAGCGCCCTCGACCTCGCCCGCGCGCTGGCCCAGCGCGCCCGAGCCTACCCGGTGGGCCTGGTCTTCAAGGCCTCCTTCGACAAGGCCAACCGCACCTCGCTCCAGAGCTTCCGCGGGCCGGGCCTCGCGGAGGGGCTGCGCATCCTGGCCGAGGTGCGGCGCCAGACGAACCTGCCCGTGCTCACCGACATCCACGAACCCGCCCAGGCGGCGCCGGCGGCCGAGGTCGTGGACGCGCTGCAGATCCCGGCCTTCCTGTGCCGCCAGACGGATCTACTGCTGGCCGCCGGCCGGACCGGCAAGCCGGTCAACCTCAAGAAGGGGCAGTTCCTGGCGCCGGCCGACATGCGCTTCGCCGCCGACAAGGTGCGCGCGGCGGGGGGCGCGCCGCTCTTGACCGAGCGGGGGACCACCTTCGGCTACGGCGATCTGGTGGTGGACATGCGCTCGCTGGTGTGGCTGCGCGAGGTGAACGCGCCGGTGATCTTCGACGCCACCCACAGCGTGCAGCGACCGGGGAGCGGCCAGGGCTGCACCGGCGGGCTGCGGGAGTTCGTGCGACCGCTGGCCCGGGCGGCGGCGGCGGTGGGCCTGGACGGGCTGTACCTGGAGGTCCACCCCGATCCCGACCGCGCCCGCTGCGACGGCGCCAACTCGCTCGGCCTCGACGATTTTACGCGCCTGCTCTCCGAGGTCACCGCGGTGCGGCGCGCCCTGGAGGGGGCGCAGCCCGGACCGACGACATGCGGCGGTTCAAGAACACCCTGATCTACGCCCTGGCGCGCCTGGTCCTGGCTTTCACGCGCCTCTTGCCCTGGCGGCTGGCCCTGGGATTCGGCGCCGCGTTGGGGCGGCTCGGGTACCACCTGGCGCGCGGCGCGCGGCGCGATGCGTTGACCCACCTGGCGCTCGCCTTTCCCGAACTCGCGGGCGGCGAGCGGCGGCGGTTGGCTCGCCAGGTGTTCGCGCACCTGGGCCGCGCCGCGGCCGAGTGGGCCTGCGTGCGCCGCCTGCCGGACATCACCCGTTATGTACGCCTTGTGCCGGAGAGCCTCGACCTGCTGCGCTCGCTGCTCTCTCGGGGCCGGGGCATCATCTTCGTCACCGCCCACGCCGGCAACTGGGAACTCATGGCGCTCGCGCTGGCCCGCTCGGGACTACCGGTGTTCACCATCGGGAAGAAGAGCTACGACCCCCGCTTCACCCGGCTCATCGACGAGACCCGGCGGCTCGGCCCGGTGCAAACGCTGTGGCGCGGCGAGCCCGATCTCCCTTCCCGCATGCGGGAGGTGTTGGCGGCCGGTAACATCCTGGGCCTGCTCATCGACCAGGACACGCGGGTGCCCGGCGCCTTCGTGCCGTTCTTCGGGCGGCCTGCGCACACGCCGGTCGCGGCGGCGGCGCTGGCCCGCGAGACGGGCGCGCCGCTGGTGACGGGGTTCAACTTCCGCGTCCCGGAGGGTGGCTACCAGGTGGTCGTCGAGGAGTTCCCGACCTCCTCCGATCCCGAGCCTCGGCAGGCCATCGCCGCCGACACCGCGGCGCTGACCCTGCGAATCGAGCGGCACATCCGCGCCCACCCCAGCGAGTGGGTGTGGATGCACCGGCGCTGGAAGACACGGCCAGAGCCGAACGAATCGCGCCCGGGTAGAGCGTGAGGCTGTTTGACTGCACCGTGGCGGGCTCGGATAATGGGGCGAACCCCTGGGACGGGAGAAATCCATGAGCATTCGACGCTCGCTGATGTGCGGCCTGCCCTGGCTCTTGCTGTGCGCCTGCGGGGGAGGGGGCGGCGGGTTTACCGACCGGGACGGGGATGGTTGGGCGCCGGCCGCCGACTGCGATGACAACGACCCGGCGGTGCACCCGCTGGCCCGCGAGATCCCGTACGACGGCATCGATCAGAACTGCAACAAGGATCCAGTCACCGGCAAGGACGCCGACGACACGGACGTCGATGGGGATGGCTACGACGCGGTGGCGGTCTCAGGCACCGACTGCAACGACGGCGACGCCTCCGTCCATCCGGGCGCCCGGGAGATCCCATACGACGGCATCGACCAGAACTGCAACAAGAACCCCACCACGGGCCGGGATCCGGACGACAGCGACGCCGACGGGGACGGCCACGACAGTGCCCGCGTCGGGGGCGACGACTGCTGCGACGATGGCACGGAGGAGGCCCTGGGTTGCGCCCCGGCCACCGCCGCGCTCATGCACCCGGGTGGCACCGAGATCTCCGGCGACGGAATCGATCAGGATTGCGACGGCACGGACATCTCCGCCACCGGGGAGGACCAGGATGGCGACGGGTACCTGAGCGACCGCACCCCCGGCGGAATCGACTGCGACGACACCGATCCGATGGTGCACCCGGGCGCGGCCGAGCGCTGCAACGCCCGGGACGACGACTGCGACACCTACACCGACGAGGGCCTGATGGACGCCGATGGCGATGGAGCGCCGGCCTGCCTCGACTGCGACGACTACGACGCGCGACGGTTCCCCGGCAACCCGGAGATCCCCTACGACGGCATCGACCAGGATTGCAGCGGCAAGGATCTCACCGACGTGGACGAGGACGGGTACGAATCGGTGCTGGTCCCCTTCGGCACCGACTGTAACGACAACGATCCCGAGGTCCACCCCGACGCGCGCGAGGCGTGCAACCACCGGGACGACGACTGCGACGGCGAGGTGGACGACGGCTTCGTGGGCACCTTCAACGACAACGACGGGGACACCTTCCTTGCGTGCTTCGACTGCAACGACGAGAACCCCGAGGTCTTCCCCGGCCACTGGGAGGTCCCGGCCAACGGCGAGGACGATGACTGCAACGGGCTCGTCGATGAGGTGGACACCGACGGTGACGGGCACTTCGCTACCGCCCAGGGCGGCGACGACTGCTGCGACTCGGGGTCGGAAGATCTGCCGGGGTGTTCCCCGGGGACGGCCTGGCGCATCCACCCGGAGGCCGACGAGATCCCTTATGACGGCATCGACCAGGACTGCAACGGCGCCGACGTCACCGACGTGGATGGCGACGGCCACGCGGCGGTCATCACCGGCGGCGACGACTGCAACGACGGCAACCCGCAGGCGTACCCGGGTCACGCGGAGGACTGCCGCGACGCGGCGGACAACAACTGCGACGGGACGATCAACGAGGGGTGTGGTCCGGGCACCGGCGAGGAGGTGTACATCCCGGAAGGGGCGTTCACCATGGGGCGCAACGCCTCCGACACCCTGTGGCAAGACCAGGCGCCGTTGCACCTTCCCAGCCTGCGCGCGTACTACATCGACAAGTACGAGGTGACCGTGGCCGAATACCGGCGCTGCATGATGGCCAAGGCTTGCACTCCGCCGCTCAGCATCTCCTCGACCAGCGATGACGTGTGGTACGACAACCAGGCCCGGGGCCTGTCCCCGGTGATCTGGGTGAACTGGTACATGGCGCGGGACTACTGCGCCTGGGTCGGCAAGGGGCTCCCCACGGAAGCCCAGTGGGAGAAGGCGGCGCGCGGCGCGGGCAACAGCACGCGCCTCTACCCCTGGGGCGACCCGGAGTACGACACCAGCGGCGGAGGCGCGCCGGTGCGAAAACCCATCTCCTGCGACCTGGCCAACCACCGCAACCTGTGCACTCAAGAGCTGTGCCACGAGGACCTGGAGGCCGTGGATTCCCACGCCACGGGGGCCAGCCCCTTCGGCGCCTTCAACATGGCCGGCAACGTCGCCGAGTGGGTCAACGACTGGTACGATCCCATGTACTACTCGACCGCGCCGGCGGACAATCCCCCGGGCCCCAACAACGGGAGCAACAAGGTCTTCCGGGGAGGGAGTTTCCTCGAGGTGGATTACTTCCTGGAGGTCACCTCGCGGCAATCGACCAGCCCGTGGTCGTCAGCCGAGTTCCTCGGCTTCCGCTGCGCTCGCATCAAACCCTGATCGTATCGAACGCCGGCGCTTTCCGTATACAGAGACAACCGTTCTCATTTGCGGAGGGATAGAATGGATCTTCTCGACAGCTGGTTGTTCCGCAGCGGGCTCGGCTTGAGCGGTTTCGGATTTTTCGGAATGATGGTCTGGGGGCTGTACCTGTTTCCGCTGGCCTACCTGGTCCTTCGCTGGCGGGCCTACCGGGAGCACGCGCCCGCCGATCCCCAGCTCGGGATCAAGGTGGTCCTGTTCTACTTTCGCTTCCTCACTCACCAACTCCTGCTGATCGGTCTGGCCAGCGCCTTGATCGGCGTGCTCTTCAGCGGCGAGCGAGGACCGATATTCCGCGTCGCCGCGGCCCTCATCGTGGGCGGGGGAAGCCTCTACGCCGGTTGCGTGGCGGCGCTCTACCAACGCACCAACGCGGCGCAGTTTCCGGCCGTGGGCCGCTTCTTCACCGGAGCGGGGACGCTGGTGACCGGCCTGGTCGCGATCTGCGCGTGGATCGGATTCTTCCTGGCCCTGTTCTCACCGGGAAACACGGGCGAGGCCGTGAAGATCCTGGTCGCGATCATGTTCGTCTATGCGCCGGCCGCCGTGCTGCTGGGCCGCTCCCTGCTCCAATACAGCCTGGCCGCACCCGCCGCTCCACCCAATCCATCGAACAGCGCGCCAGGCGCGGCAGGGACAGGCTCCGCCTAGGTCCTCTCACCAGACCATGGGACCGAAGGTCCGCCGGAACAGGTCGCGCCGCTCATCTCGCGGCGCCATGTCGGTGATGGGGTTGGGATCCCGCTCCCGGCACATGATCTCCATCCTCGGGGTCTAGCATTTCTCTTCCGCGGATCGCAAGGGAAACCCGATATCGGCGCTTCGCGACAGTGCGGGTTTGACAGGAAAGGATGGCTCGGTCATGATGGCGCCCCCTCGCCGTCCTGGAAAGGACCTCCATGAGCTTCGACGACTTCGGTTTCGATCCGCGCCTCCTGGCCGGCATCCGGGCCATGGGCTACACCGCCCCGACCCCCATCCAGGCCAAGGCCATCCCCCCGGTCATGCAAGGCCAAGACGTGATGGGCCTGGCCCAGACCGGGACCGGCAAGACCGCCGTGTTCGGCCTGCCGATCCTGCAACGCCTGCTCAACGGCCCCCGGGGAGTGGTCCGCGCCCTGGTGGTGGCTCCCACCCGCGAGCTGGCGGAGCAGATCCACGCCCACCTGGGGGCGATGGGCGAGCGGACCGGGCTGCGTAGCGCCACCTTCTACGGCGGGGTGAACATCAACCCGCAAATCCAGAAACTGCGCGCCGGCCTGGAGATCGCCGTGGGTTGCCCGGGGCGCCTGCTGGATCACATCCAGCGCCGGACGCTGGACCTGAGCCGGATCGAGGTGCTGGTGATCGACGAGGCCGATCGCATGTTCGACATGGGCTTCTTGCCGGACGTGCGGAAGATCATCCGCAGCACGCCCGCCCAGCGCCAGACGCTGATGTTCTCGGCCACCATGCCGGCCGACATCCGCCGGTTGGCGCAGGAGGCGCTGCGCCGCCCGGTCACGGTGCAGATCGGCCACGCCGCCCCGGCCGACACGGTCTCCCACGCGCTCTACCCGGTGCCGCAGCACCTCAAGACCCCGTTGCTGATGGCGCTGCTGCGCCGGCTGGGCACGGGCTCGGTCTTGGTCTTCACCCGCACCAAGCACCGCGCCCGCCGCGTGGGACAACAACTGGTCAAGGAGGGGTTCGCCGCGACCTCGCTCCAGGGCAACCTGGCCCAGCGGCGGCGCCAGGCGGCGCTCGACGGCTTTCGCAGCGGGGAGTTCCAGATCCTGGTGGCCACGGACATCGCGGCGCGCGGG
The DNA here is from genome assembly GCA_964561025.1 of uncultured Myxococcales bacterium. Taxonomy (GTDB): domain Bacteria; phylum Myxococcota; class B64-G9; order B64-G9; family B64-G9; genus JAAZNF01. The sequence continues at coordinate 9,512 of CAZLNM010000090.1, read as the reverse complement.
ATCGACGTCTCCAGCATCTCTCACGTGATCAACTACGACATGCCCGACACCGCGGACGCCTACACCCACCGCATCGGCCGCACCGGCCGCGCCGCCAAGACGGGCGACGCCTTCACCTTCGTGACCGGCGAGGATGCGGACATGGTGCGCATCATCGAGCGCGTGCTGGGCGGCCGCCTGGAGCGCCGCACCCTCGAGGGGTTCGACTACCGCGCCCCGGCGCCGGCCAGAAACACCGAGTTCGCCCGCGGCCCCCGCCCGCCAGCTCACCGAAGTGGCGGCCGGCCAGGCCGGCGAGCCGCTCCTCGAAAATGAGCGGAATTTTGGGGACATCCCCGCTCCCTTCCTGACACGAGCTCGGGCGCATCACCTTCCCGCCCCCTTTTGCTTGTTCGCCTCCCCCGCCCTCGGCTACAATGCCTTCCCCAGGAGCTTTTCATGGGGCGCATGCTTCTACCCATCCTCGCCCTGGTGCTCGGCCTGTGGAGCCTGACCCCACCGGCCCGCGCCGCCGAACCGATCCTGCTCGACGAGGCGACGGCGGTGGTGGATGGCGAGGTGATCACCCGCGGCGAGGTGTGGGAACAGGCGGCGCTGGTGGAGTGCGAGCAGGTGCTCGAGCGCTGCCTGGCGCCGGAGCCCTCCCCCGAGTCCCTGCGCCCGGCCCTGGACACCCTGATCCGCCAACATCTCGTGCTCACCGAGGCCCGGGACATGGACGTGCCCCAGGTCACCGAGGAGGAGCGCGAGCGCCTGCTCACCCGCGCCCGCACGCGCTTTGCGAGCGACGACAAGTACCGGCAGTTCTTGCGCCTGCACCGCCTGACCGAGGAAGACCTGGGCGAGCTGCTGGCGCGCGCGCTGCGGGTAGAGCGGGCGCAGGAGGCCAGGCTCAGGTTGCTCCCCCCCGTTCAGGACGCCGAGGTAGAGGCCTACTTTCGAGAGAACCGCGTGCGCTTCGGCGGGGCGCCCTTTGGCCAGGTGGCCGAGGCCATCCGGCTGCGCCTCATCACCCAGCGGCGCGAGGAGTTCTTGTCCCAGTGGCTCTACGAGCTGCGCTCGCGCGCCAACGTGCAGATCCTGGCGGACCCGGCCCGCGTCCCGGTGATGGGGAAATGATGGCCGCCCCGCTCGCCATCCTGCCCATGGAGATGCGGCACCTGGAGGCGGTGCTGGACATCGAGCGCCAGAGCTTCTCCGATCCCTGGCCCGCGGAGGCGTTCTCCAGCGAGTTCGACAACGCCTACGCCTTCTTCCGCGTGGCCGGAGAGGCCGCGCCGGGTGGGCTCGCCCGGGTGGATGCCTTCATCCTGTGTTACCTGCTCCCCGGAGACGCGCACCTCATCAACCTGGCGGTGCGCCCCGAGCGCCGGCGCCAGGGGCTGGGCCGGGCCCTGCTGGGATGCGCGCTGGAGGAGTTCGCGCGCCGCGGCGGCGGAACGATCGGGCTCGAGGTGCGCGTGAGCAACCAGGCGGCCCGGGCCATGTACCAGGCCGCCGGGTTCCGCGCCGTGTCGGTGCGCCGCGGCTACTACCGCAAGGAGAACGAGGACGCCTTGCTGATGATCCTCGACGTGCCGGCCCGTCAGGCCGTGGACGCGGCGGGGACGATTTCATGAGTTGCCAGCGCGTTCAGGCCGAGGTGCTCGACGCCACCCCGGTGGCGCTGGACACCTTCCGCCTGCGCCTGCGCGCGCCCGAGATGGCGCGGGCGGCGCGGCCGGGGCAGTTCGTCATGCTCGGGCCGATCGAGGACGGAGCGCTGGATCCCTTCCTGCCCCGGCCCTTCTCCATCCACCGGACGGGGGCGGATGGCGCCCTGGAGATCCTGTACGCCCGGGTGGGCCGGGTGACGCAGGACATGACCCGGCTCGTTCCCGGGCAACGGACATGGTTGTTGGGGCCGCAGGGACGCGGCTTCGCGGCGCCTGGCGCAGGGGAACTGTGGCTGGCGGCCGGGGGATTGGGCGTGGCGCCGCTCGTGTTCCTGGCCGAGCGGGAGGCGCCCCGCCGGAAGGTGCGGCTCTTCTACGGAGTGCGCTCGGCGGACCGGGCGGTGCCGCTGGAATGGCTGCGGCGCAGCGGGGTGCAAATCGCTCTCGCCACCGACGACGGCAGCGCCGGTGCGCGCGGGACCGCCGCGCAATTGCTCGAGGCGGCCGGCCCGCCCCCCGCCGGTGCCGCGCTGGCCGGCTGCGGGCCGTGGAAGTTTTTACGCGCCGTCCACGCCATCGCCACGCGATGGAACGCGCCGCTGGAGCTGTCGCTGGAGACCCGCATGGCCTGCGGCATGGGAGCCTGCCTGGGCTGCGCCATCCAGCTCGCCGCCGGGCGGCGGCGGGTGTGCCTGGACGGGCCGGTGTTCGACGGCCGAGAGGTGTTCGGATGAACGGCGCGCCCGATCTCTCCGTCCGCCTGGGCGGGCTCGCCCTCAAGAACCCGGTGCTCACCGCCTCGGGCACCTTCGGCTTCGGCGAGGAGTACGCGCCGGTGATGGCGGTGGAGCGGCTGGGCGGGATCTGCACCAAGGGCCTGTCGCTCCAACCGCGCGCCGGGAACAGGGGCCCGCGCATCGCCGAGACCCCGGCCGGCATGCTGAACGCCATCGGCCTGCAGAACCCCGGCCTGGAGCGCTTCGCGCTCGAGATCCTGCCCCGCATGCGCGCGCTCGGCCCGGCCATCGTGGTGAACGTCTTCGGCTCCACCGTCGAGGAATACCGCGAGCTGGCGGCGCGCCTCGACGCGCTACCGGGCATCGCCGCCCTGGAGGTCAACATCTCCTGCCCCAACGTCTCGTGCGGGGGCATGGCCTTCGGGGCCGACATGCGCACCGCCGCCGAGGTGACGCGCCGGGTGCGCGAGGCGACCCGCCTGCCGCTGCTGGTGAAACTGTCGCCCAACGTGACCGACATCGGCGCCATCGCCCGGGCGGTGGCCGACGCCGGGGCGGACGCGCTCACCCTGATCAACACCCTCAAGGCGGCCGCCATCGATCCGCTCAGCGGGCGCTTCCGCCTGGGCAACCGCTTCGGCGGCCTGTCCGGCCCCGCCATCCGCCCCGTCGCCCTGCGCATGGTGCTCGAGGCGCGCCAGGCGGTGGACCTGCCCATCGTGGGGGTGGGCGGGATCGTGACCTGGCAGGACGCGCTGGAGTTCATCTGGGCCGGGGCCAACGCGGTGCAGGTGGGCTCGGCCACCTTCCGCGACCCTGCGGCCGCGGTGGGAGTGCTGGACGGGCTGGAGCGCTTCTGCCGGGAGCGGGGCATCGCCCGCTTGCAAGATCTTGCAGGAAAGGCCGCGCCGGCGGATGATAGCTCGGGAATGGAGAACGGAAACACCCCATGACCACGCCAGGACTCGAGGCGCTGCCGCAGCAGTTCGGCAAATACCTCCTGGTGGAGCGAATCGCCCAGGGCGGCATGGCCGAGATCTTCAAGGCCAAGTCCTACGGGGTGAGCGGCTTCGAGAAGACCGTGGTCATCAAGCGCATCCTGCCGCACTTCGCCGAGGACCGCGAGTTCGTGGAGATGCTGATCGACGAGGCCAAGATCTGCGCCCAGCTCCAGCACGCCAACATCGTGCAGACCTTCGACCTGGGCCGGCTGGAGGGCCGCTATTACATCGCCATGGAGTACGTGCACGGGGTGGACCTGGTGCGGGTGCTGCACCGCCTGTCCCGCGCCAAGCGCCGCCTGCCGGTGGAGCTGTGCTGCTTCATTCTCTCCGAGGCGCTCAAGGGCCTGGACTTCGCGCACCGGGCCGCCGGCCCCGACGGCCAGCCGCTGCGCATCATCCACCGCGACTTCAACCCGGCCAACATCCTGCTTTCCTACCACGGCGAGGTGAAGGTGGCCGACTTCGGCATCGCCAAGGCGCGCGCCCGCGGCAGCCAGACCGAGGTGGGCGGGCTCAAGGGCAAGATGGGCTACCTGTCGCCCGAGCAGGTGAACGGCTCCGAGCTGGACGGCCGCTCGGACGTCTTCACCGCCGGCATCACCTTCTGGGAGTGCCTGGCCGGCCGGCGCATGTTCGGCTCGGGCACCGAGCTGGACATCCTGCTGCAGATCCGCGAGGCGCGCATCCCCGACCTGCGGGCGCTGGTGCCGGAGATCTCTCCCTCCCTCCACGCCGTGCTCGCGCGCGCGTTGCAGAAGCGCCCCGAGGATCGCTTCCGCACCGCCTCCGAGTTCAAGGACGCCATCGACGACTACCTGTTCGAATCGGGCATCAAGATCTCGGGCTCGCACCTGGAGGCCTACCTCAAGCACCTGTTCGCCGATCAGATCGAGGAGGAGCGGGTGCGCCTGGAGGCCGAGCGCGCCGCCGCCGGCTCGGGGGCCACCCGCGCCGCCCCGCCGCGCTACTTCGTGCGCCGGCCCGGCGAGTCCCCGGCCGGCCCGCTGCCCATGGAGCGCCTGAACGAGCTCATCGTCGCCGGCCAGCTCACCGAGACCGCCGAGATCCTGCGCGAGGGCGGCCAGTGGAAGCCGGTGCGCGAGGTGCCCGAGCTGGCGGTGCACCTCAGCAAGCTGCCCACCCCGGAGGAGTCGGATCCGGACGCGGTGGCCACCTACCAGGGGCTGATCGCCGAGGTCAGCTTCCCCAAGCTGTTCTACCGGCTGGCCATCGCCGAGGAGAGCGGGCGGCTGGTGCTCACCCGGCCCGGCGTAAAGAAGGAGATCTACCTGCGCGCGGGCATGCCCGAGTTCGTGAAATCCAACCTCACCACCGAGCGCCTGGGCGAGTACCTGGTGTCGAAGAACATCATCACCGCCGCCCAGCGCGACGACGCCGTGCGCGCCATGCAGGGCTACTCGGGGCGGCTGGGCGACACCCTCATCGGCCTCAACATCCTGCGGCCCCACGAGCTGTTCGAGCACCTGCAGCGGCAGGTGCGCGAGAAGATCCTGGAGGTGTTCTCCTGGACCGCGGGCACCTACCGCTTCTTCTCCGGCCAGACCTACAAGGGCGAGGTCATGCCGCTCAAGGTGGGCAACTACGCGCTCATCGCCGAGGGGGTGCGCCGCTACACGCCGCTGGACATGCTGCGCGCCCGGCTGCGGCCGCGGCTGGAGCATGTGGTCACCCGGCTGACCAACCCCTACTTCTCCATCGAGAAGCTCTCCCTGGCCGCCCGCGAGCAGCGGGTGGTCGACTCCATCGACGGCAAGCGCACCGTGCGCGAGATCCTGTCCCTGGGCGGCACCGACAACCAGGAGTTCGACCAGGCCACCCACCGCATCCTGTACGTGCTGGAAGAGATGGAGATGATCCGCATCGGCTAACCCCACAAGGAGCGACCCGTGAGCCCGCGATTCATCGAGGACGTGAAGCGTACCCATACCTGCGGCGCGCTGCGCCAGAGCGACGTCGGGAAGGAGGCGGTGCTGTTCGGCTGGGTGGCCTCCCGGCGCAACCTGGGCGGCTGCGTGTTCCTCGACCTGCGCGACCGCAGCGGCATCACCCAGGTCATCGTGGATCCGCAGGAGTCGGCCGGCTGCATGGCGGCGGCCTCGGAGCTGCGCCCGGAGTGGGTGATCGGCGTCGCCGGCACGGTGCGCTCGCGCGGGGCCAACGCCAACCCGCGCCTCCCGACCGGGGCGGTGGAGGTGCTGGCCCGCGACATCCAGGTGTTCTCCCGCTCGGAGGTGCCGCCCTTCCTCATCGAGGACGAGGTGGACGCCCGCGAGGAGCTGCGCCTTTCGCACCGCTTCCTCGATCTGCGGCGCCCGGAGCAGAACGCGCGCCTGCAGCTGCGCCACCGCCTGGTGCAGCGGGTGCGGCGGCTGCTCGACCGCGAAGGGTTTTTGGAGATCGAGACCCCGGTGCTCATCAAGAGCACGCCCGGCGGAGCGCGCAACTTCCTGGTGCCCAGCCGCCTGCAAGCGGGGAGCTTCTACGCCCTGGCCGAGAGCCCGCAGATCTTCAAGCAGCTGCTCATGATCGCCGGCTTCGATCGCTACGCCCAGATCGTGCGCTGCTTCCGCGACGAGGACCTGCGCGGTGATCGGCAGCCGGAGTTCACCCAGGTGGACCTGGAGATGAGCTTCGTCGTCCCGGCGGACGTCTTCGCGGTGGTCGAGCAGATCCTTCAGGAGATGTTCGAGGAGGCGCTGGGAGTGCGGCCCGAGCGGCCCTTCCGCATCATGCCCTACCCCGAGGCCATGGCGCGCTACGGCTCGGACAAACCCGACACCCGCTTCGGGCTCGAGCTCCGAGACGTCACCGAGATCGTCCGGGCGCACGGCGGCGGCGGGGTGGAGATGTTGCAGCAGGCCCTGGCGGCCGGCGGCCGGGTCAAGGCGCTGGCGGTGCCCCCGGAGCTTCCCCTCAGCCGCGCCGAGCTGGATGGGCTCGAGGAGAAGGTCAAGGAGATGGGCGGCCGGGGCCTCACCCGCGCCAAGGTGGCCGCCGACGGCAGCTGGACCCAGACCCCGCTGGCGAAACGCATCAGCCCCGAGCTGCGCCTGGCGCTGAACGGCGCGCTCGAGGCCAAGGCCGACACGGCGCTCCTCTTCCAGTTCGGGCCGGCCCGGCAGGTGAACACCATCCTGGGCGGCCTGCGGCTGCTGCTCGCGCAGAAGTTCTCGCTGGTGAAGCCGGGCACGCACCACCTGCTGTGGGTGGTCGATTTTCCCCTGTTCGAGCGCAGCGAGGAGACGGGCGCCATCGTGGCCAGCCACCACCCCTTCACCGCGCCCCACCCGGACGACCTCGAGCGTCTCGAGTCGGATCCGCTGTCGGTGCGCGCCCGCGCCTACGATCTGGTGCTGGACGGCGTGGAGGTGGGCGGCGGCAGCATCCGCATCCACGACTCCGAGACCCAGGCGCGCATCTTCAAGGTCCTGGGCATCAGCGACGAGGAGGCGCGCGAGAAGTTCAGCTTCCTGCTGCAAGCGCTGCGCCTGGGCGCCCCACCCCACGGCGGGCTGGCGCTGGGGCTGGACCGGCTGGTGATGCTGCTGGCCGGGGCCTCCTCCATCCGCGAGGTGATCGCCTTCCCCAAGACGCAGAAGGGCCAGGACCTCATGTCCGGCGCCCCCGCCCCGGTGAACCCCGCCCAGCTCGAGGAGCTGCACATCGCGCCGGCGGGACAGAAAAACCAGTAGCGATAGAGGGGCGGCTTGAGGCCGCAGCCAAGGTCGCGCTAGTCTAGCGGCGCATGGGCCGCGTGGCTTCCATCGTCGTCCTGTGGTTTTCCAGCGCGACGGCCGCCGAGGCGCCGCTGCTCCTGGTCCAGCCCCCCGGCGCGGAGGCGGCACGGCTCCTCGACGCCGAGGCGCTGCGCCTCGCCCTGGAGCTGGAGATCCCGCCCGAGGCGCTTTCGGTCCGCTTGTTCGAGACCGTCCCCGATGCGGATCCGCGCCGCTCGCTCGCGCGCGCCACCCAAGAACACGGCGCCCGGGTCGCGCTGGGCATCGAGGTTGCGCCGCCGGAGGACTGCCCTGCGCCCCATCGCCTCCGGTTGATCCTCTACGACGCCCGCGCCGCGCGCCTGCTGGAACGCGAGCTGTGCCCCGGGGCCGCCCGGGGATCCATGCTGGCCCGGGCGGTGGCGCTCTCGGTGGCCGATGTGCTGCGCGAGGGCTGGCTGGAGGGCGTTCGCATCGGCGAACGGCCTCCCCCGCCTCGAAACGAGCGGATCTCTCCGCCTCCCGACGGCGGCCCTGCCCGGGCCGTGCCCGCGCCGGCCGCCATCCCGCTCCCCGCGACGGGCCGGTGCGGTATTCGGCTGCGGCTCGAAGCCGGGGTGGCCTTCAGCTCACAGCCCGCCTGGGAGAACCCGGGACTGGGCCCCATGCTGCGCCTGTGGTTGCGCCTCTCGGACCGCTTCTCGGCCGGGATCGCGTTCGCCGCCTCGCGTGAACAAACACTGGAACGAACCAGCCTGCTGGCCACCTGGTCGAGCTGGCCCCTGGCGCTCCAGCTCCGACTCCGGCTCGGGGGAGAGCGCCTGGCGCTCTTCTGGCAGAGCGGAGTCTTTCTCGCCTTCACCAATCTTACGGCCATGCTGGTCGAGGAGAGCCAGCCGCGCCTGGTGCGCCGTCTGGACCCCGGCCTCTCCTCCCACGCCACGCTCCTCATCCACCTTCGGCCAGGGCTCTCGCTCGGCCTGGAGGCGGGGCCGGCGGTGTACCTGCTGCGCCAGCGGTACGAATGGGGCGAAGGCCAGAACCGCAAGACGGTGTTGTCCATGGCGCCCGTGGCGCTGGAGGCGGGGGTGTTCTTGTCCGCCAGCGTCGGGGAGGAGGCGCCGTGAGGACGTGGCCGCTTGTGCTCCTCGACGCGCTCTGGGCGCTCCTGGGCCCGGGCTGCCAGGAGACCGTCGAGCTCGACGGGTTGGACCCGCGGCTGCTCCTCCAACAGGATTGGGACCGGGACGGCATCCCCGAGGCGCTGCCCGAGGACGAGGAGGGCCTGGCGGATTACCTCGTCGACTTCGGGCCGGTCATCCAGGGAAAGAGCGCGGGCCGGCTGGTGTTGCTACGAAACCGCGACGGCGATCGCGAGACGCTGCAACTCCTCTCGGTGCGGCTCGATCCGCCGCAACAGGGCTTCTTGCTCGACCCCCCGCCCCGGGTGGAGCTCCCCGCCGGACAGGCCACCTTCGTCGCGCTGTACTTCGCGCCCGAGGAGCGGACCGCCGCCGAGGGCCGGCTCGTGGTCGAGACGAACGACCCCCTTCATCCCCAACGCTCCGTCCGGCTGCGCGGCCTGGGCGTGGCGCCGGACGTGGAGGTGTGTCTGCTCGGCGCGGGCACAACACTCTGCAACGACAGCGTGTCGCCCCGCTCCTTGCGGATCGACTTCGGACCGCGTGAGCCGGGGGAGCTGGTATCGCAGGACTTCGAGGTGCGCAACCGGGGAGACACCACGCTCGTGGTGTACTCGGGCGGCGGCCGGGGCGGGGTGGACCTGTCGTTCGGCGCCAGCCTGGAGTTCTCGCTACAGCCGCGGGCCTGGAGCGGCGAGCTACTGCCCGAGGAGCGGCGCCGTTTCACCATCTCCTACGCCCCCCTGGACGGCGGCCCGGACAACGCGCGCGTCGAGATCGCCTCCAACGACCCCGACGAGGGGTTTTTGGTGATCGAGCTTTCGGGCAGCGGCCTGGCGCCCAAGGTCTGTCCCGAGCCACCGTACCAGGTGGACTTCGGCACCCTCCTCACCGGAGACAGCGCACAGCGCGCCTATCGCCTGGCTTCCTGCGGCAGCCTACCCCTGGTGTTCGAGGGGCTCGACATCGAGGACGATCCGGCCGGGGTGTTTTCCCTTGCGAACCGGCCGGACCTGCCGCTGACGCTCCACCCGGGACAGGTCCTCCAGCTGGCGCTCGCCTTCTCCCCGCGAACGAGCGGCGCCTTCAGCGGCCGGCTGCACGTGCGCACCAACGCCGAGGAGGGCTTCATCGCGCTTCAGGGTCGGGCCCGCGCGGACGCCGCCTGCGAGCTTTCGGCCCTGCCGGCGACGCTGGACTTCGGGCAGGTATCGACGAGCGGGTTTTCGACCAAGCC
>CAZLNM010000089.1:0-21637 GCA_964561025.1 uncultured Myxococcales bacterium | reverse complement strand
CGAGGTCGCGCGAGAAGCGATCGAGACTCTCGGCCAGCACGATGTCGGCCTCGCGGAAGGCCCGGTCGGGCTCGCCCACCATGGTGTCCACGTGGGAGGCCAGGTTGCGCTTGGGCTCGTAGGGCACCGGGATGACCGCGTGGGCATCGGGCTCGTCGTGGATCACCGGCGCGCCGCTCTTCGTGGCCTGCCGCGGATCGAGAACGGGCTCGAGCACCTCGTACTCCACCCGGATGGCGCGCAACGCCTCCTCGGCGATGGCGGCCGTCTCGGCGGCCACCGCGGCCACCCGGTCGCCCACGAAGCGCACCTTGTTATCGAAGGTGGTGAAGTCATAGGGCGAGGGCTCGGGGGCCCCTTGCCCGGCAGTGGTGCGCATCACGCGCGGAACGTTGGTGTGACACAGCACCGCGTGCACCCCGGGGAGCTTCTCCGCCGCCGAGATGTCGATGGCGCGGATGCGGGCGTGGGCGTGGGGGCTGCCCAGGATGCGGCCCACCAGACAGCGGGGCGGAACCCGGTCGGCGCAGAACAGCGGCGCGCCCAGGGCCAGCGCCGGCGCGTCCTTCTTGGCCACCGGCTTGCCGACGACGCGAAACGACTTGGGCTTCGTCATGGCTTCATCCTCTGGGCGGCAAGCAGCACCGCCTCGATGATTTTTTTGTAGCCGGTGCAGCGGCACAGGTTACCGTCCAGCGCCTCGCGCACCTGCCCTTCGTCCGGCTGCGGCGTCTCGTCCAGCAGGGCCTTGGCCGACAAGATCATTCCCGGGGTGCAGAAACCGCACTGCACCGCGCCCGCGTCCACGAAGGCCTGCTGCAGCGGGTGCGGCCGCTCGATCGAGCCCAGCCCTTCCACGGTGGTGATGCGCCGCCCTTCCGCCTGGGCCGCCAGCAACAGGCAGGCGCGCACCGAGCGCCCGTCGAGCAGGATGGTGCAGGCGCCGCAGTCGCCCTCCTCGCAGCCGCGCTTCACGCTGAGGTAGCCCTCGCGCCGCAGCAGCGAGAGCAGTGACTCGCCGGGCATGGCCTCGAAGGCCTGCGTCCTTCCGTTGACGTCGACGTGGATCTGCATGGGTGTCCCCTTGTCAGCGCAGCTCTTGCGCCGCCCGCTCCAGCGTGCGGCGCACCATGACCTCGACCATTTGCAGACGGTGCTCCTTGGAGGTACGCGCGTCGGCGGCGGTCTGGGTGTCCTCACGCGTAAGGCGCGCGGCCTCGGCCAGCGCCTCGGCGCTGAGCGGCTTTCCGCGTAAGTGCTCCTCGGCGCGCGTGGCCCGCCAGGGCAGCGTGCGGGTGGCCCCGATGGCGATGCGCGCATCCTGGCAGGACTTGCGGCTTCCCCCAAGGAGCACCGCCACGTCCACCATGGCGAGATCGAAGGCCGTGCGCGCGAGCTTCGAGAAGGCCCCCGCGTGCGGCCCTTCGGGGCTCTCGAGGTGCACTCCCAGGACCAGCTCCGCCCCGTCCAGCGCCTGACGCGGGTGGCGGGCATAGAACTCGTCCGCCAACACCGTGCGCGCCCCCGCCGGGCCCTCGATCTCGAAGCGGGCGTTCATGGCCAGCCAGGCCACCGGCGGATCGGACCAGCGGAACACCTGGACCGCGTTGCCGCCCACGGTGGCCGCGTTGCGGATGGGGCGCGAGCCCACCGCTAATGCCGCCTGGGCGACCAGGCCGGTGCAGAACGAGCGCAGGGGCGCGAACGAAGCCACCTCTTGCAAGCGGGCGTTGCAGCCGATGCGAAATCCCCGCCCCGCCGCCTGGATGCCGTCATGCCCCAGGCGGGTGATGTCCAGCAACACCTCCACCTTGGGATCGTTCGACAGGGCGGCGGTGGTCCCGCCCGCCAGGATCAGGGCGCGCGGCCCGGCGTCCTTCAGGATGCGGATGGCCTCGGCCGGGGTCCGCGGGTAGTGACAGGTCTTGGCATTGGGCAACATGGGGTCTCCTTGGCATCACACGCCGGCACGTTCCAACAGCGCGCAAGATGCGGCGCGCGCTTCGCGGGCGATCGCCCGCTCGTCCTGACGGACCAGGCGCCGCTCCCGCACCACCACCTCGCCGTGGACCAGCACCGTCTCGGCGCGATCGTCGACACCGCAGAACAGCAGGGCGGCCAGCGGATCGCTGTGCGCGCCGGCGAACTCCATCCCGCTCACGTCGAAGATGGCGATGTCCGCGGCCTGGCCGGGAGCGATGCGGCCGAGGTCGTCCCGGCCGAGCACGCGCGCGCCGCCCCGGGTGGCCATGCGCAGCACGGCCCGGGCCGGCATGGCGGCGACGCCGGTCCCCACCCGGTGCACCAGCAGGGCGGTCCTAAGCTCCCGCAGCATGTTGGAGCTGTCGTTGGAGGCGCTGCCATCCACCGCCAGGCCCACCGGCACGCCGGCGGCCAGCATCTTCGGGATGGGCGCGATGCCCGAGCCGAGGCGCAGGTTCGACACCGGGCAGTGGGCCACGCCGGTCCCGGTCTCGGCCATGCGGCGGATCTCGCCGTCGTCGAGGTACACGCAGTGCGCCATCCACACGTCGGGGCCGACCCAGCCGACCTCTTCCATGTAGGAGAGCGGCCTCTTGCCGAACCGCTCCAGGCAGAAGCGCTCCTCGTCGACGGTCTCGGCCAGGTGGGTGTGGAGCCGGACGCCAAGCTTTCGCGCCAGCGCGGCGACCTTCTTCATGATGGTCGGGGTGACCGAGAACGGCGAACACGGCGCCAGCGCTACGCGCCGCCGCGACAGGGGCTTTGGATCGTGCAGCGCTTTGACCACCCGCTCGCTGTCGCACAGGATGGACTCCTCGTCCTGGATCACGCTGTCGGGCGGCAGCCCTCCCTGGGATTGGCCCAGGCTCATGCTGCCACGCGTGAGGTGCAAGCGGCAGCCGATCTCCTCCGCGGCCCGAGCTTCGGCGCTGAAAGGATCGGCGCACTCGCCGGGGCACACCAGGTAATGGTGGTCGGCCACGGTGGTGCAGCCGGTGAGCAAAAGTTCTCCCAGCCCGGCCCGCGCAGCGGCCAGCACGTCCTCGGGACGGATGTGCTTCCACACGTTGTAGAGGTAGCGCAGCCAGTCGAAGAGCTTGGCGTCCTGGACCGCGGGCAGGTTGCGGGTCAAGACCTGGTACAGGTGATGATGGGTGTTCACGAAGCCCGGCAGCACCACCCGATCGCTGGCGTCGATGATCTCGGCGCCCTCGGCCGGAAGGTTCTTGCCCACCGCCCGCACGGCGGGGCCCTCGATCAGCACGTCCCCGCCCGGGATCTCGCCGAGCGCCTCGTCCTGCGTCGCCACCAACAGGGCGTTTCGGATCAGGGTCTTTTTCATGAGTGGCTCAGAAAGCGATGACCTCGGCGCTGGAGGCGACGGCCCCGTCATCCGCTCCGGTCGCGGAGTGGCCGCCAACGAGCAGGATGCGCCGATCCGGGAGCACCGAGGAGGTGTGACCCACGCGGGGCATGTTCAGGGACGGGCCTTCCGAAACGGTGATCCCGCCACCCTGCTCTGGTTTCACGATGAAGGTCTTCCCCGGGACGAAACCCGGCCGGGGGCTGAACCCGCCGCACACCAGCACGCTTCCATCCAAGAGCCGATCCGCCGTGAAGTTCTCGGTGGGAAAACCCGCCGGCGCCGAAACTGGGGTCACCGTGCCCGAGCGGGTGTCCGCGAGCAGAATGGGTGTGTCGGTGTTGTTCACCGTGCCGCCAAAAAACAGGGCACGGTCGTTGTCCAGGGCCACACCGACCGGCGCCTTGCGCATCCCGAAGGTGGCCCCGGCGGAGAAGGCCACGAAGTTCACGTTGGGGTTGCCCTCGCTCACGCGCATCAGGCCCGCGTGGTTGTTGGCACCACCCAGGAGCACCGCCCGGATCCGATCTGAAAACATTGCCAACCCCGGGGCCGTGCCGGTGGCGGGAAAGGCCTGCGAAACACCGCCTCCCAGCATGGCCCGGGTGTTGGTGTCGCCAAAGAACATCTCGGGCCGGTCACCGTCGCTGTAGATCAGCGCCTGGTCGCCGAAGAACACCTGTCCCAGCGCCACCGGCCTCGGATAGGCCAGCTCCACGCCGGAGATCCTGTTGAATCCGCTCCCAGAAACGTAGTCCTGCGCCCTGTCGTACGGCCTCATCAGGGCGGGGCTTCCCTGGAAGACGTGGATGTCCTGGGGAAAAAAACCGATGGCCGTGGTCTGGCCGCCGGCGAGCAAGACGCGGCCGTCGTCGAACAGGCCGGCGAGGTGCCGCGAGCGGTACAGCGTAGTGGCTCCCACCGTGGACAACGGTTGAGCGGACAGCGCCACGCTATCGAGCAGGAACGCCGCCTGCTTGTCATCGAGGCCGAACTGATCCGTGCCCACCACCAGCACGTGCCCGCTGGGGAAAACCGTGGCGGTGTGGTTCGCCGCCGGGAAAGGCAGAGCATCGCACTCGCTGCCCGTTCCCCATACGAGCAGCGCGCGGCCGGTGCGGTTGGCCACCGCCGGCGCCATGGGCACCGGAACGTTGGTTTCGCGCTCCGGGTCCAGCACCACCGGAGGAGAGACGCCTTGAAGCAGGGTATTGCCACCCTGGTCGATGCCCTCGATCTTGACGTACACCGGGGCCGCGGCAGCCTTGACCTTGATGCGAAGACCATCCAGGGTGCCGGCGCAGCCGTCGGTGGGCCGATTCTGCTGCGGGTTTTCCAGAATGGTCAGGCAGTACGAGACCACGTTCGCGGTCGCGTCTGAAAAAGAGGGGGCGCATCCCCAAAGGAGCTGGATGCGAGCCTTGGAATCGACGAGGTCCTCACCGCAACCCGCGAAGGTTCCGCAGGCGATCAAAAAAGCCACCGCCAGGATGGCCGCGTTGCGTTTCATTGTCGCCTCCTGAAAAAGCGAACACAACCTAGCCGGTTTGCCGTACACTGTCAAACCAGAAAAAACCAATGGTTTCAATGCCGCGGCAGAGGATTTTGAAAGATTGGCGGATAGCGGGTCAGCAGGAGGGAGACCTTCGGCGGGGAAAGATCAGTTTCTGCCAGTGGTCTTTCCGAAGTTTTTGAGATCTCCGTGCCCGTGGATGCTCCGCGTCGAGCTGTTGGTTTCGGCGGTCGCGCTCTCGTTGCCGGCCAGCGCGTTCGCCGAGGTGCCGAACAAGGCACGGATGTTGTCGCCGAACAGCGACACCACTCCAATGGTGGCGATGGCGATCAGCGCAACGATGATGATGTACTCGGTCATGCCCTGGCCTCTTCTCTTCCTGTTCTTGAACATGGCATTCTCCTTTCTTTGGAACCAGGTCTCGAAGAACCCTGGTTCAATGCCTCTCGATCAGATGAATGCCATGGATGTAAATACTTGAAAATCAGGCATTTTACCGTCGGTCACCTGTCCGTCAGCCACTTGTCCGTCGGTCACCTGTCCGTCAGCCACCTGTCCGTCGGTCGACTGTCCATCGGTCACCTGGTAGTTGGCTTTACAGTCGTGGAATCTACACGGGCCTGTCCCCAAGTTTTTCCAAGTCCTTTCCCGGAGTTCAAACAAAATATAGATTCAAGTTGTTGACGCTCGGCAGTCTTGTGAGATATACATTTGACGTCCGACCCGGTATGTCACCGGTGTCATGGTGGGATTTCCGGAAGGTCAAACCCGTGGACTCGCTCCCCGAGCAGATCTCGAAGTACCGCGTGATGGAAGAGGTCGGCCGGGGCGGCATGGCGGTGGTGTACCGGGGCTATGACCAGACCCTGGATCGCCAGGTCGCGATCAAGGTCCTGCACCCTCACCTGGCCATGGACGCCGACAGCCGGGTGCGGTTCCAGCGGGAAGCCCGCGCGGTGGCCCGCCTGCACCACCCCCACATCATCGAGATCTTCGACTTCGCCGACCGCGACGACGGGCCGAGCTACATCGTCACCGAGTTCATCGAGGGTGAGACGCTCAAGGCCTTCATCGAGCGCCACCGGCTGTTCTTCCCCGAGATCGCGGTGATGATCGCCATTCAACTCTGCGAGGCGGTGGGCCACGCCCACAAGCTCCAGATCATCCACCGCGATCTCAAGCCCGAGAACGTCATGGTCGATCGCCAGGGCAGCCTCAAGCTCATGGACTTCGGCATCGCCAAGGTGCTCGATCACGAGCAGCAGATGACGCTCACCGGGAGCATCCTGGGCTCGCCGGCCCACATGGCTCCGGAACTGCTCGAGGGCAAGGAGCTCGACTTTCGCTCCGATGTCTTCTCCATCGGCACCGTCCTGTACTGGCTGGCGACGGGGCAGCTCCCGTTCACCGGCAAGAACCCCCATCAGGTGTTGCGCGCCATCCTCGAGGGGAGGTTCCCCGACCCGCGCCGGGTCAATCCCCAGGTCGGCGAACCCCTGGCCGCGGTGATCACACGCGCGCTGGCTCACGACCCGGCCGACCGCTATCCCTCGGCCTCGGCCATGCTGTCGAGCCTTCATGGGCTCCTGGCGGACCTCGAGATTTCTGACATCGATTCTGAACTAAGATTTTTCTTTTCAGAACCAGTCGATTACACGAATAAGCTAAAGCAAAAGGTTGAAGCTCTTCTGCTCCGCCGGGGCCGCGAGCGGCTCGCTTCCAAGAAGACCGCCCTGGCCCTCCAGGACTTCGACCGGCTGCTGGCGTTGCAGCCCGGTCACGCCGAGGTCCTGGCCCTGGTCAACGGCATCCAGCGGGGCCAGCGCCGGCGAAAACGCCTGGCCATCGGCGGCGCCATCGGCGGCGCCTGTCTTGTCGTATTCGGGATCTGGAAACTTTTGCCCGAACCGATACCCGGCTCCATCGACGCCGGAGCGCTCGAACCGGCGCCGCCGCCGGACGCGAGTATCCCCTACGACACGGGCGCCCAAGTCACAGAAGCAGACGGCGCGCAAGAACCCGCGGCCGCGGACGCCGGTGCCGAGCCGAGCCCCGGTGGCGACCAGAGCGGCGTCCCGGCGCCCGGCGACCCGCGGCGGGTGGCGGTGGCCCCGCGCGATCCCGGCCCGGCGGATCTGGCGTTGCCGCGCCAGCCGGTTCGCATCGTGAGCGAGCCCTACTTCGAGCGCATCCTTCTGAACGGCAAGCTCATGGCCAAGGCCGATCAGAGCAACGCCTTCGGGCAGATCTTCGAAGCCTCGCTCCCGGTCGGCCGCCACACCCTGGTGATCCAGCGCCAGAGCTGCCAGGATGACGAGTTCGAGATCGTGGTTCCGAAGACTACGCCGCCCGGCGGCCTGGAGTTCCGGCGCCAGCTCCGCTTCCTCCCCGCCTCGCTGGCGGTGGACTCCGAGGTGCCCGAGGCCGCGGTGTGGGTGGACGGGGTCTTCAAGGGAAAGGCGAAAGACAGCCTGCTCGCCCCCATCGTCATCACCCTGGAAGGCCGCCAGGGTCGGCGCACGGTCCGGGTCCGCCTGGAAGCCCCCGATGGCCGCCGCCTGGAACGCGAGGTGCAAGTCGAAGCCGGCGGAGCCTCGCGGCTTGTGGTACGCTCATCCGAGCTCGCGAGCCCCGGAGGGAAGACCCCATGAGCCGCCGCCTGCTGCGATCGAGCCTGTGCGCCGCCCTGCTGGCCGCCGCGATCGCCAGGGCGGAATCGCCGGCCGAGCGTTTCGGCGAGGCGCGCCTCGAGTTCGAGCACAAGAACTTCGACAACGCCGTCCGCCTGCTGCGGCCGCTGCTCTACCCCACGGTGACCCTGGATCGCGAGGACGACATCGTGCTGGCCCGCGAGATGCTGGGCCTGTCGCTCTTCTACCAGGGACGGGAGGCGGAGGCCGCGGACGAGTTCCGCCTTCTTTTGTACCTTCGGCCGCGTCACCGGCTGGATCCGTTCCTGGTGCCACCGCCGGCGGTGCGCCTGTTCGACTCGGTGCGCGCGGAGCCCACCATGCGGGAGAAGCTCGACCAGCTCGAGCGGGAGCGCCTGGAGCGCGAGCGCCGGGAGGCCGAGCAGAAGGCCGCCCCGCCCCGGACGCTGCTGCGCCGCCAGGTCTTCGAGAAGACCGACGTGCAGCACCACCGCCTGCTGGCGTTCTTGCCCTTCGGTGTCGGGCAGTTCCAGAACGGCCACTCGGTGAAGGGCGTGCTGTTGCTGACCGGGCAAGGGCTGGCCATCGCCACCAACGTGGTGAGCTACCTCCTGATGCGGGTGCTGGCCGACGAGAACGGCTACTACACCAGCGAGGAGGTGCCGGTGGCCCGTGGGCTGCGGGTCACTCTCTACACCTCCCTGGGCGTGTTCGCCGCGCTGTGGCTGTACGGCGCCATCGACGCCAACTACTACTTCACCCCGCGCACCGCCGGCCAGCCGGTGTTGATCCGCGACGAGCAGGAAGAGGCCGGCGGCGTGAGCCTGGTCCCCGGCGTCCTGCCCGGTGGCGGGGGGCTTACGCTCATGGGGCGCTTCTAGCCCCGAGGAGGAGTCGCGTGCCTAGCCTGCGGTTCTCGCCCGGCCCCGACCGGGCGGCGCGCCACCTGGAGCTGTTCAAGCGCATCACCACCTTGGGGCGGGCGCCGGACAACGACGTCGCCCTGGACGATCCGGCCATTCCCGACTGCGCCGCGCACATCCACTTCGACGGGAAGGACTTCACCCTGGCCTGCCTGGAAGGAAACGACAAGGTGCGCTGGAACGGCGCGCAGGTCCGGCGGCAACGTCTCTCCCACGGCGATCGCATCCAGCTCGGCAGCCACGAGCTGGTCTTTTTGCTCTACGACGAGCCGGCCGCCGGCGCCGCCCCGGACGACACCGCGGCCGAGATCCGCGCCTACCGCAAGATGGTCGAGTTCTCGGCCCGCCTCTCGGGCGCCGAGAACCTGGACCGGCTGCTGGAGGCCCTGCTGGACGCGGTCATCGAGCTCACCCGCGCCGACAAGGGCATGGTCATCCTGCTGCAGGACGGCGAGCTGCGCGTGCGGGCGGCGCGCAACCTCAAGCACGAGACCATCGAGGACGCCGGGCGGTTGCTCTCGGATTCCATCATCTCGCGGGTGGTGCAGAACAAGCGGCCGCTGATCGTCTCCGACGCCCTCAACGACGAGGCCTTCCGCTCGGCGCTGTCGGTGGTCAACCTCAAGCTGTGCTCGGTCATGGCCGCGCCGCTCATGGAGAAGGGCGAGCTGTTCGGCCTCCTGTACGTCGGCAACGACAACGTGGTCAACCTGTTCGAGGAGCGTTCGCTCGACGTGCTCACGGTGTTCGCGGCCCAGGCCTCGCTTCTGCTTCGCAACGCCATGCTGCTCAACGAGCTGCGCCTGGACAACCAGGAGCTCTCCTCGCGCCTGGAGAAGATGCGCTTCGGCGAGATCATCGGCAGCTCGGAGGCGATGCGCGAGGTGTACCGCAAGATCGAGAAGGTGGCGCCCACCGACATCGCGGTGCTGGTGAGCGGCGAGACCGGCACCGGCAAGGAGCTGGTGGCGCGCCGCATCCACGAGCTCAGCCCGCGCGGGAAGGGGCCCTTCGTCACCATCAACTGCGGGGCCATCCCCGAGAACCTGCTGGAGAGCGAGCTGTTCGGCCACGTGCGCGGCGCCTTCACCGGGGCGGTGGCCACCCGCCCCGGCAAGTTCCAGGCGGCCTCCGGCGGCACCCTGTTTTTGGACGAGATCGGCGAGCTGCCCCTGCAGCTCCAGGTGAAACTCTTGCGCGCGCTGCAGGAGCACACCGTCACCAAGGTGGGCGACACCCGGCCGGAACGCGTCGACATCCGCGTGCTCACCGCCACCCACAAGGACCTGGAGGAAGAGATCCGCCAGGGGCGCTTCCGCGAGGACCTCTTCTACCGCATCAACGTGGTGAGCATCACCCTCCCACCGCTGCGAGAGCGCGGCGACGACGTGCTGCTCATCGCCAAGTTCTTGCTGCAGAAGTTCGCCACCGAGTTCGGCTCTCGCGTCAAGGGCTTCTCTCCCGCGGCGGTCTCGGCCATGCGCGGCTACGCCTGGCCCGGCAACATCCGCGAGATGGAGAACCGGCTCAAGAAGGCGGTGGTCCTGGCCGAGCGCGCCCACATCGGTCCCGAGGATCTCGATCTGCAAGCCAAGGACCTCATCCCCATCCTGCCGCTGGCCGAAGCCAAGGAGCAGTTCCAACGCCGTTACATCGACGAGGTCTTGCGGCGGAACAACGGCAACCGGACCAAGACCGCGCGGGACCTGGGCGTCGATCCCAGGACCATCTTCCGCCATCTGGAAAAGAAGGGAGAGGAGGAGGGAGAAGAAGAGCAGAAAGGTCCCGAGGCATGACCGCGGTGTCAGAGAACAGCATCTCTCTGGTTGACCCGGTCGCCGGCTCGCGAATGAATACCGTAGTTTTTTCAGTGAGATAGGAGACCCATTCGCGTTGGCAACGTTTTTGCGAAACCCGTTGATGACGAGGATGCTCGCGGCGGCTTGCGTGCTGGGAGCGGCCATGTCCATGACGGCCTCCTGTCTCATCGCCCCGGATATCAACGAAAAGCCCGAGGAGATCCTCTACCCTCCAGAGATCGACACCACCTCGCTCTACCCCGCCTTCCCGCCGTTCTTTCGCCTGTCGAAGGACTGCCCTTCCGTGACCTTCAAGCCAACCAAGCTGCGCGACCGCAACCGCAAGGACACGCTGTACGTGCGCTGGTTCTTCGACTGGGATCCCGACAATCGCTACGAGGCGCTGTCCACCTACACCGTGTCTCCCGGTGGCCAGGAGGAGCGGCCCTTCCCGGACAATGCCCGCAAGATCCTCTCCGCGAGCGAATTCCCCGCCACCGACGTGAACGGTACGAGCCGGGTGCAGACCCTTTCCATCTTCGTCTTTGATCGTTCGCCCGACCAGTCTCCCGGGACCAACGGCATCCAGTTCCCGGAGGGGTCTGACGGGTTCTTCACCAGCTACACCTGGGTGTACCAGGTCACCCCCGACGGGGACTGCCCCCCGAGCCCGCCATGAAAACACGCCATTCCTCCAGCGCTGCGGCTCTATTGTTGGGATGCCTCCTCGCCGGCTCCTGTGCCATGGAGAGCGCGCGAAGCTGCATCGACAACCTGGACTGCCCGCTGAACCAGCGGTGCGAGAACTTCCGCTGTGTCAACTTCCCCAGCATCGTGCCGACCTCGGTGGTGGCCATCGAGATCCACCCCGGCGGGGTCCCCGGCTCGGCCTTCACGCCCATCCCCGAGCTGGACCTCAAGGACCCCGAGGTGGACATCGACGAGCTGGAGCTCGAGACCATGCCCGCCTCGCGCCTCAAGGGGACCATCGACTCACCCTTCGCGCCCGGGGGCGTCCCCGGCAATCTGACCGCCTCGCGCGACCCCGCCATCGACAGCCGCAAGCTCAGCTTCAGCATCCCGGTGGACGACGCGGGGTACTTCGACTTCGAGGTGACGCCGAGCGGCCCCGCCGAGGGACCCGACCGCGAGCGCTACTGCTATGGGCTCGTGTTTTCACCAGCGAATCGCGCCGATCTGCCCCAGCTCGGCCGCCAGGGCTTCCCGGTCATCTCCAGCGCCACCGCCCAGCCCGACTTCAAGTACCCCGCCTACCCGGCGCCGGAAGACATCGAGAGCCAGAGCCAGCTCCTCTTGTTGCGCGGCAAGGTGCTGCAGAGCCCCGCCTACCCTCACCCGCCCACCGGCTACCGGGTCGAGGGCATCACCGCAGAGGGCCTGCGCACCAACCTGGTCGGGCTCGACGCCGAGGGGCGCTTCTGGCTGCGGCTGCCCGTGCTGCGTAGCAACACAAGCCCCTGCGACGGAGAGCGCTGCTTCATCTTTCCTTCGCGCCTTGCGCTGGTGATCCGTCCCGAGTCCAGCGAGGCGCGCCTGCCGACCATCCGCGTGTCGGACTTATCCATCGATTCGTACGACCTCGGCACCTTCTTCATCGGCGAGTTGCCGGCGAGCCGCGCCCTCTCCGGTACGGTGACCGCCGCCGACGGCTCCCGGCTGGCCGAGGCCCGGCTGTTCTTCACCGCGGACCGGCTCGGCAACGGGAGCTTCACCTACACGGTCCAGACCGATTCCGCCGGCACCTTCGCCACCACGCTGCCCGCGGGCGGCTACCGGGTGCTGCTGGTGCCGCCCGACACCGCCCCGGCGCGTATGGAGGCCTTCCGGTTGGAGCTGTGGGAAGACTTCAACGACTGGCAGCTTTCGCTGCCACCGCGGCTGGCGCTCAGCGGCACCGTACGGGACTTTCAGAAGAACGCGGTGCCGGAGGTGACGGTGTGGGCCACGCGAATGACCGACCTGGACGGCAACGACGACGGGGTGGTGCGCCGCTGGGAAACCCAGACCGACGGCTTGGGAAAATTCACCCTGGCGCTCGACTCCGGCCGCTACAACCTCGAGTTCGTGCCGCCGGCCGTATCCCGGCTGCCCCGGACACAGAAGACCGGTTTCATGGTATCGGCCGAAACACTGGACTTTTTGGACGTGGAGCTGCCGCCGCCGGCGTTTTTGCAGGGTCACGTCTTCGACAGCCGGGGCCAGCCGCTGTGCGGAGCGACCCTCAGCATCTTCAAGGCCGACCCGGACCGGGCCTTCCTCATCGGCGAGACCATCTCCGGCGGCTCGGGCACTTGCACCGGCGCCTTCACCGTGGTCATCCCCGGAATCCTGGTGGCGCCGTGAACGAGACGCCTTGCGCAAATCCTCACGGCGCCTGCTATCTCGCTTGACACCCCCATAGCCGTCTCCTAGCATGGTCCGGGATCGAGGTGAGGCCATGCGAGCGATGTGTGCGGGACTTGTCTTGGTGATGGCCTTCGTCTGGTGCGCGCCGGCGTACGCCGCCGATCCCGCCCGCAAGAAAGAGGCGAAGGCCCATTTCACCCAGGGAGAAAAACTCTACCGCCTCGGGAAGTTCCAGGAGGCCCTCTCGGAATACTCCAAGGCCTACGAGATCCTGCCGCTGCCGGGGTTCCTGTTCAACATCGGCCAGTGCCACCGGATGCTCGACGACCACGAGCGGGCGGTGTTCTTTTTCAAGGGGTACCTGCGCGAGCAGCCCAAGGCCAAGAACCGCAAGCAGGTCGAAGCGCTCATCGCCGAGTGCGAGAAAAAGCTTACCGAGGAAAAGAAGGCCGAGGAGGCGCGCCTGGCCGAGGAGCGGCGCGCCGCCGAGGAGGCAAAGCAGCGTGAGGAGGAGCAAAAGAAGGCCGAGCAGGCCCTGGCGCTGGAGCGGCTGCGGCTCGAGACGGCCAAGACCGCCGCCATCCCTCCTCCCGCCCCGCCCCCGCCCCCGCCCGCGACCGAGACGAGCGAGCCCTTCTACAAGACGTGGTGGTTCTGGACCATCGCCGGCGCGGTCATCGCCGGGGCCGCGGCCGGAACGTACTTCGCGGTGCGGCCCACCCCTTCGCCGGTCAACCCCTCGGGTAGCCTGGGCACCGTGGTGTGGTGAGCCATGCGCGCCGCCAGAAAAACTCATGAAGGGCCGCTGGCCCTGGCCATCCTGATGAGCCTGAGCCTCCTCGCCGCCGCCTGCCAGGACGCACCCGTGCGCGGCGACGTGGTGGGCCTGCGGGTGGAGGTCACCTACCCCGCCGGCCTGTCGCTCGACCGGCTTCGCTTCCTGGTGATTTGCGAACGCGCCGCCTACCGCGATCCGGTGGAGCGGCCCGATCCGCCCCGTTTACTTTCCAGCGCGGGCGAACAGCTCGTGTTCGTGTTCCCGAACGAGATGGCCGGCCAGGACGTCACCGTGCGGGTGGATGGACTCGCGGCGGGCACGCTCAAGGCCTCGGGCGCGGGATCGACGCGGCTCCAGGCGAACCGGCTGGTGACCCTCAAGGTATCCCTTGGCGACCCGGCGCGGTGCGGCGATCAGACCCTGGCGGCCACGCTCGAGGAGTGCGATGACGGGGACACCGAGCCGGGCGACGGCTGCTCGGCGCTGTGCCTGGTAGAGGAGGGCTGGCACTGCGACCAGGGCTCGCCGACGAAGTGTTTCCGCTGCGGCGACGGGAACTGCGACACGGGCGAGGACCTGTGCAACTGCCCCGGCGATTGCAGCAGCGCCGTGTGCGGGGACGGCTCCTGCTGCCTGCGCGGCGGCGAGAACGCCTGCTCCTGCCCGCAGGACTGTGTGGAGGGGGTGTGCGGCGACGGCCTGTGCTGTGTGAGCGCGGGTGAGAACACCTGCAACTGCCAGCTCGATTGCGGCATGGAAGTTTGCGGCAACGGCGTGTGCTGCACGGGACTGGATGAGACTGCCTTGAACTGCCGAGACGACTGCGCCTTCGGCTGCGGCGACGGCGCCTGCCTCGACGCCGAGAACGCCTGCTCCTGTCCGGGCGATTGCGGCCAGGGGGAGTGCGGCGACGGCATCTGCTGCACCAGCGATCAGGAAGACCGCTGCAGCTGCCCCGACGACTGCGGCCAGGGCTCGTGCGGCGACGGTGTGTGCTGCGCCGCCACCGGCGAGAATCCCTGCTCCTGCTCCGCCGACTGCGGCGCCAGCGCCTGCCCCGACGGCACATGCTGTGTCGAGGAGGCGGAGAACCGCTGCACCTGTCCGGCCGACTGCGGCGCCGGAGAGTGCGGCGACGGCATCTGCTGCTCCATCGGCGGGGAGACAGAGGCGAATTGCACACCGGACTGCCAGGCCGTGTGTCCCGATGGCCGCTGCACCACGGGCGAGGACCCGTGCTCCTGCCCGCAGGACTGCGCCCGCGCCACCTGCGGCGACGGCTCGTGCTGCGCCGCCGCCGGCGAGAACCCTTGCTCATGCTCCTACGACTGCGGCGTGAGTGTATGCGGCGACGGCGTGTGCTGCACCGCCCGCGGCGAGGATCGCTGCACCTGCCCCCAGGACTGCGGCGCCGGGAGCTGCGGCGACGGTGTATGTTGCGCTGCCGCCAGCGAGAATCGCTGCACCTGCGAGAGCGACTGCGGCGGTGGAAGCTGCGGCGACGGGGTGTGCTGCCCGCGGACCGGCGAGAATCCCTGCGGCTGTCCGGGCGACTGCGGCGCGCCCGCCTGCGGCGACCACAACTGCTGCCCCCAGGCCAACGAAAACGCGTGCAGCTGCCCCGCCGACTGCCCCGGCACTGGCACCTGTGGCGACGGAGTGTGCTGTGCAGCCACCGGCGAGGACAAGTGCACCTGCCCCGGCGATTGCCCGGGCGGCGGTTGCGGCGACAGCCTTTGCTGCCGCATCCGAGGAGAAGACGCCTGCGCCTGCCCGAGCGACTGCGGCGTAGGGACCTGCGGCGACCTGGTGTGCTGTGCGCCGACCGGCGAGGACGGCACGAGCTGCGCCCAGGATTGCGGCTGCGGCAACGGCAATTGCGATGCGGGGGAGGACATATGCAACTGCGCCCAGGATTGCAGCGGCGCCACCTGCGGAGACAGCCGGTGCTGCCCAGCCGCGGGCGAAATCCCGTGCTCCTGTCCGGCCGACTGTGGCGCCAGCCTGTGCGGCGACGGCGCGTGCTGCGCGGCCACAGGCGAGAATCCGTGCGCCTGTCCCGGCGACTGCCCCAACGCGCGTTGCGGCGACGGCGTCTGCTGCGCCGCCACCGGCGAGGACGCCTGCACCTGCCCCGGCGACTGTCCCGGCGGGCGCTGCGGCGATGGCGTCTGCTGCGTAGCCACCAGCGAGGACGCCTGTACCTGTCCCGGCGACTGCCCCGGCGGGCGCTGCGGCGACGGGATCTGCTGCGCCACCACCGGCGAGAACGGCACCAGTTGCCCTGCGGATTGCGGCGCCTGCCCCAATACCGCAAGCGGTTTCTGGTTCTCCACCAGCGCCAACGTCTCCGGCTCCGGCATCAATGGGCTCCCCTCCTGGAGCGCCGGCGACGCCCTGCGGCTCGGCGATCCGAATCTCGCCCTCGAGCCCGGCGGCAGCGCGGGCACGCTGTCGCGAGCCTTCCAGCTTTCGTCCTTCGCCGCCGACGGCAGCGCCAACCTGGACGGGATACACATCGTCGGGCGCGATCTCACCCTGGGCACGGACGGCATCACCATCGAGGTGAAGGCCGGCGACCTTTTGCTCTCGACCGCGGATGCCGAGACGCTGGGCGGGATCGCGGTGAATTTCAACGACGTGGCGCGGTTCCACCCTGTCGCGCCCGGCGATTACACCACCGGTGATTTCACCGTCCTCTTCGACGGCGCTTCCCTGGTGATTTCACCGACCAGCAACAACCTCACGGCGTTCACCCTGGTCGAGCGAGAAGTGACGCTGCCGGACATTACCCTGCCGGCCGGCACCCTGATCTTCTCTCAGAACGGTCCCGTGCCACGAAAGAATCTCTACATGTACGTCCCGACGTCGCTGGGGCCCGGTACGACCCAGGGTAGCCGCACCGTCCTGCTCAGCATGATTCCACTCGGAGTACCCACCTCGAACCCGCTCTCCGGCCTCGACATCCTCGAAGAGTGCCTGGTCATCGGCGGTGAAACCCTGCCGGCGGGCCGCCTGCTCGTGAGCGTCCCGGTTTCCGGCCGGCTCACGGGCATGAGCGAGGATGTCCTGCCGCAGGACGTGGCGGAGATCACGCTCACGGCCACGGGGACCGGGGCCTCGGGCACGGCGCGCCTCGTGCTGCGCGGCGCCGACCTCGGTCTCGACAGCCCTGCCGAGAGCCTCGACGCCCTGAGCATCCTTCCCTGAGTTTCCCACTACCTTCAGCAAGGGGGCTTGCCCCCCGCCATTTTCTCTTGTTCTCCGCCTTTGATTTTTCCCCTTTATTATTAGCGCCTTTTTGGGGCTTTTTTTCCTCGAAGGAAAACCTGGAAAAAAACTTTGGAGAAACCCCTTTTGCAATCTTGAGCGCGGCCGCGCCAGGCGATCGAGATTCGATCACTGGTTGACAAGGGCCCGCCGTCTGACCGACGATGGGGCCGGTCGAATCGGTTTTTCCCTGGGGGTGACCCTTGCCCACCCAGAGGCTGATCGTTCGCTTTCCTCCGGGCGCGCCGGTCTTTTCCGACCGCCCGTTCGACGACAATATCCGCGCCACCGTGGACGGGTTCGCCCGGCGTGGCTTCTGCCCCTCGGGCTGGCTGGAGATCGAGAACGCCGACTCGCGCCTCTACTGCCTGTTCCACCAGAGCCGGCCCTACCTGGCCGGAATGACCGACAACGAGGGGTTCAGTTGGCTTCCGCTGTACGAGCTGGTACCCAAGATGCGCCAGATCCAGGAGGCCCGCTGCAGCCTGTTCGCCTGCGAGCTGGTCCAGGTGTTGCTCATGGCGGTCCACTTTCGCCACCGGCCCGACCTGCAAGCCTCGACCCGCCTGGTGGACCTCGGGCACGTCCTCTCGGTGCTGCAGCAAGACGGCCAGGACGCCGCCATGGCGCTGGAGCGGGGCGGCCTGCGCACCATGATGTTCTTGCAGAAAGGTGTCCCAACCCGCCTCTATTTCTGCGACCCCCGCGACGACCCCGGCAAGGGTTCGGTGACCGACCGCTTTCTCGAGTACGGTTTCGCCCCGGGAGCGCCCGAGGGCCGGGTGGAGGTGTTCCACCGTCTGAAGATGGAGACCGACCCGGACGCCGGCAAGTCGCTGACGCAGCTCGAGCTGGAGGCCCAGCCCCCGCCGCCGGTAAACTGCAAGGTGCTCCTCGGCGAGCAGGTGGTGCTGCAGCGTTCGTTCATGCCGCCCGCCATGTTCATCGGGCGGGATCCGACCTGCGAGCTGCGCCTGGACAACCTGAGCGTGAGCCGGCGCCACGCCCGCATCGGCTGGGAGAGGGGCCGCTTCGTTCTTCAGGACCTCAACTCGTCCAACGGCACCCTGGTCAACGGAAAGCCGGTGGACAAGCGGGACGTCGGCCTGGACGACGTCATCACCGTGGGCAAGTATCGCATCCGCATCGCCGTGCCCGAGGCCATGCCACTGCCGCAGGCCACGGTCATGGTGAGCGCGGCCGGGCCGGGCAGCGGCCAGCTGTTCCTGGTGTGCGGTGAGCAGTCGGTCGAGCTCAAGAACGACATCACCATCGGACGGGTGGACGGGGTGGATCTGCGCCTGCGTGGATTCGGTGTAAAACCCATCCATGCCCGTCTGCACAACACCGGCGAGGGTAGCGTCCGCCTCGATTGTGTAGAGAAGGCCTGGGTACAGGTGAACGGCGCCCGGGTCCGGAGCACCCTGCTGAAGCCAGGCCAGGCCTTCGCCATCGGCCGCCACTCCCTGTCGCTGGTGGATGTGCCGCGTTACGTCCCCGCCCCACAGGCTTGACGCGCCAGGCCTCCGTCCCTCCACCGCGACCGTCTGCGAGGCCCACCCAGCCCACCCGGGCGCTCGCATCATTCGGGTCGCACCACGGTCACTCCCGTGAAGAAAAAATCCGTAGGCGATGAGAATTTGCACCCTGCCAAATTCGCTTGTAGGATTCCTGCCAGCGCGTGGCAGTTTCCGGCGCGAGGAGGCGCAACTTGGGGTTGGCGCGCGATAGCGCGGTGGTGAGGGTCATCGAGGAAGCGATCCGCCAGCGGCGTTCCGGCGTGCTTGGGCTCCGCTGGGGCGCCGAGGAAGGCCGGGTGTTCCTGGCCAACGGCCGCCTGGCCTGGGCGGCCGCCAGCGCGGTGAAGAGCAACCTCTACCTCCGCCTGGTCGAGGCCACCGGCCAGGAAGCGGGGGCCATCCAGCGCATCTTCGACGAGAGCAAGAAGGCCGGCAAGAACTTCGGCGAGGCCATGATCGAGCGCGGGCTGCTGGACGAGCGGCGTCTGCGGGAGATCCTGCTCGAACACGTGGCCGGATGTGTCGCCCACCTCGGCGGTTGGCCCACGGTGGAGACGGCCTTCGCTCCCGATGCTCGGTCCTACCGCACCAGCCTCACCTTCACGCTCGAAGAGGTCCTCGAGCGGGCCAGCCAACTCGAATCCCGGCCCATGTCGCCCCCGGCCACACCCTCCCCTTCTCACAGGAAGGAGCGCGTCTGCCCCCGCTGCGGGAAACGCCACCCGGACACGGTGTCCTACTGCAGCGTCGACGGGACCAAGCTCTCCGAGATCGACAGCGTGCCCGAGGCGCTGGCCGAGGGCGCCGCCCTGGTGGGAGCGGTGCTGGGCTCCTACCGCATCACCCACCTGCTCGGCGAGGGCGGCATGGGCTTCGTGTACCTGGCCGAGCACACCCGGCTGGGGCGCAAGGTGGCGCTCAAGATGCTGCGCGCCGATAGCGCTGGCAGCCCGGGCGCCGTGAAACGCTTCTTCGTGGAGGCGCGCGCCGTCAACCAGATCAAGCACGAAAACATCATCGAGATCACCGACTTCGTGGAGGATGAACGCGGCCGCAACTACTACATCATGGAGCACCTCGAAGGGCGCACCCTGAGCGAGGAGATCGGCGAGAAGGGCGCCATGTCGGCGCGGCGGGCCATGGCCATCGCCGCCCAGGCGGCCTCCGCCCTGGCCGCGGCCCACGCCGCCGGCGTGGTCCACCGGGATCTGAAGCCCGACAACGTGTTCCTCACCACGCGCGGAGAGCGCAAGGACGTGGTGAAACTGCTCGACTTCGGGGTGGCCAAGCTGGCCGGGCCGTTGCCCGATCTGCAGAAGCTCCACAAGACCGCCGCCGGGGCCATCCTGGGCACACCGGAGTACATGTCGCCGGAGCAGGTGAGCGGCAAGGAGGTGGACTACCGCTCCGACCTGTACTCCCTGGGCGTCATCATGTTCGAGATGGTGACCGGCAAGAAACCGTTCCAGGCCAAGACCTTCGGCGAGATGGTCATCAAGCACCTGACGGTCAAGCCGCCGCGCCCGAGCCAGCTCAAGGACGCGCCGGTGCGCTTGCCGCGGGTGTTCGAGGACCTCATCCTGCAGTGTCTGGAGAAGGACCCGGCCCGGCGCCCCCGGGACGCCAAGGAGATCGAAGACCGACTGCGAAAGTACGCCGGCCTGAGCTCGGTCCAGCTCGAGTCGCTGGGTCCCGAGACACGCCAGCGCCGACCCGCCTGGATGGTCGCCGCCATCGCCATCGGCTCGCTGGCGGCCGCGGGGGCGGCGCTGTTCTTTTTGCTGCGGCGGGAAACTCTCCAACCTCCCCCGCCTCCCCCGCCGCCCCCGGTCGCCGACGCGGCCGTGCCCGAG
This sequence comes from uncultured Myxococcales bacterium, assembly GCA_964561025.1. GTDB lineage: Bacteria > Myxococcota > B64-G9 > B64-G9 > B64-G9 > JAAZNF01. The sequence goes on along the minus strand of CAZLNM010000089.1, from coordinate 1,617 downwards.
GAGCCGCCGCCTCCCCCACCGCCGGCGAAGATCACCGTGTCGTTCGAGACCACGCCCGCGGGGGCCGAGGTGTGGCGGGAGGGAGGCGAGGTGCCGCTGGGAAAGACGCCGCTCTCTCTCACCTTCGAGCAAACCGCGGAGAAGGCGACCTTTGAGCTGCGCCTGCCGGGCTTCGAGAAGGCGCTGCGGGAGATCTCGCTGGACAAGGACACCCAGGTGGTGGTGGCGCTGGCCCGCCGGAAGAAGGCGCCGAGGCCGGACGCGGGCAGAATAGAGCCGGACACCCCGCTGGACAACGACACGACCATCGACCCCTTCGACGAGTGAACGGGAGGTCCTGTCGCGAAACATGCCCTCATTCGGAAAAGGTCTGGTGGGCGCGGACGGCCGCGAGGTGGATTTCTGGACCAGTTGGTCGCAGGGTCAAACGGGCCGGCGCCTTCGCCTGCGCGAGGCGTGTCTTCTTTCCATGCTGTGGCTCGCGGCCTGCTCGGGAAATGGCGGCGCCCCCGATGCCCATGACGTCTCCGACTCCGACGGAATGGTCCTCCCGGGTGACGACAGCGGCTCGCTCGCCGACGGAGACGGCTTCGATGCCGGGGGCGAGGACGGCGGCGCGCCCGACGGCGACGCCGGAAATCCCGGCGCGCCCTGGTGGGGATGGATCAGCCTGCTGGAGAACCCGGACACCGATCCCAACGAGCCCGCCGGTTGGATGACCGCCGGCCCGCGGGCGCTGTTCGCCCGAGGGCCTTGCTGCCGCTACGTGCTCGAGCATCATCTGGAGTCGTGCGGCGTCTTGCAGGCTTCGGGGGGCGACTGCGTCCTGTACCGGGGGTTCTGGCATGACGAGTCCGCCTGCGATCCGCTCTGCCAACGTGAGCAGGAGTGCGTGGACGAGGGCGGAAAGTTCGCCTGCCGGGATCTGCCGCCGCTCCTGCCGGTGGAGCGCATCGACATCCGGGGTTTGAAGACCGCCGCGAACATGAGCCTCGGCCCGGACGGGGTGTACACCGTCCCCGGCGCCGCCGACGACATGTTCGACGCGGGCGACGCCATCACGGTCGAGGTCGCCCGGCCGGGTCTGGCCCCGTTGTCTTTCGCCATCAAGGGCGTGGCTCCTCCCCAGCTCGCCTCTACCTCGGTGGAGCTGCGGCGAGGGACCCCCGCCACCATCTCCTGGACGCCGGCCGAGCCCGGCAGCCGCGTCCAGGTGTTCCTGTCCGCCGGTTCCCACTTCCCGCACCTTTTCTTCGCCACCATCCTGTGCCAGGCCCCGGACGAGCAGGGCAGCCTGGTAGTGCCCCCGGAGCTGGTGAACGGGCTCCTGGACGTGGCGACCTCCCTCGGCATTCGCCGTTATTCACGGATCGTGCGTACGCGCAGCGAGCTGTGGACCCGCGCGGGAGAAGAGATCGAGCTCTACCTCGGCAGCGCCAAGAATCTGCAAATCATGCTCAGGTAGGAGCCATGGATGGCCAGGGACGTGTGCGAGAAGGGCCCGATACGGGTCTCTCCGTGCGCGCTCCGATCCACGCTCGTCATGGCTCCGGGCCACCGCCCCGGTGATGTCAATTCTTTTGTGTCAGGAGGAGCGGGGACCATACGCCTTGGCTC
>CAZLNM010000088.1:15286-21770 GCA_964561025.1 uncultured Myxococcales bacterium | reverse complement strand
CAGCGAGTCGCGAAGCGATTGAAAACCCTTGACGGCAAAGGTCGGGCGGAGGCTATGCCTCAAAAATGTGACCAAGAGACAGCCACTGTGGAGAAGGAGTCAGGGGGCGAGGTGCAACGGAGGGGGATGGATGGATAGCCAGAGAGAACGACGGCGGGGTGATGCGGGCGCTCCAGGGGGAGACGCCCGCTCGCGACATTCAGGGGTCAGGAGAGGAGATGACGGGGTGGAGCGAACGGTGTGCCGGCGTCAGGCCGAGCGGCGCCGGCGCAGGCCGGCGAGTGCGCCGAGGAGCAAGCCGAGCGAGGCCAGGGACGCCGGCCCGCCGCCGAAGGAGCAGCCGCAGCCGCCACCGCCGCCCGAGCCGCAGTCGGGGTCCTGCTTGTCGGTGAACCCGTCACAGTCGTTGTCCAGGTTGTCGTTGCAGGTGAGCTCGCGCGCCTCGGGCGGCTGCTTGGGCACGCACTGCTGGGGCACGCCCTGCTTGCACTTCTCGACCTCATTGCGGCACTCGCCCACGCCGCAGGTGTAGTTGCCAGCGAAGTCCTCGTCGGTTGAGCCGTCGCAGTCGTCGTCGATGTTGTTGCACAGCTCCTGCTTGCCGCCGGTGGGCGACTCGTCGCACACGATGCCGTTGCCGGCCCCGTTGCACACGAAGTGGCCCTCGGCGCAGCTGTCCTCGTCGGAGCCGTCGCATTCCTTGCCCTTGTCGGGCCAGTCCTCGTCGATCAAGGTGTCGCAGTCGTCGTCCTGGGAGTTGCAGATCTCTTCCTTGTGGACGGTCTCCTGACACTCGACGCCGGTGTGGTCGGCCTTGCACACGTTGACGCCGTTCGTGCACAGGTCGGTGTCATCGCCGTCGCAGGCCTGCCCGACGGGGAAGCCCTCGTCGATCACGGGCGGGGTGTCGCAGTCGTTGTCCACCCCGTCGCAGATCTCCGCGGCGCCGGGGTAGGTGAGCGGGTCTGAATCGTCGCAGTCGGTCCCGCCGCAGGTGTGGTCCGCGAACAGGTCGCCGTCTCCGTCCTGGCAGGTGTTGTCGCACAAGCCGTTCACGCACAGGTACCCCGGGTCGCACACGTGGTTGCAAGAGCCACAGTTGTTGCGATCGCCGCGGACGTTGGTCTCGCAGCCGGGCTGCTGGGCGTTGCAATCGTCCCAACCCGCGTCGCAGGCGCCCATCACGCAGGCGTTGTTCTGGCAGGTGCCGGCGGCGTGCGGGAACTGAGTGGTGCAGTCGTCGCCGCAGGATGCACAGTTGGTGTCGGTGCCGAGCTGGGCCTCACAGCCGTCGGTGGCGGTGGTATTGCAATCGTACCAGCTGGCCTCGCAGGCGCCGGAGGCGATCACGCACTGGCCGCCCTGGCAGGTCTGGGTGGTGACGTGGGGAAGGTTGCACACTGTGCCGCAGGCGCCGCAGTTTAGCGGGTCGGTCTGGGTGTTGGCACCATCGTCGGTGGCGCCGTCGCAGTTGTCGTCCACCCCGTCGCAGTGGGTGTCGGCGGGGCCGGGGAGCACCTGGCCGTCGCAGGGGCCCCAGGCGGTGCCGTCGCAGGTCTGGGTGCCGGGCTTGCAGGGGAGGTGCTGGTCGGTCCCGACCGGGCCGTCGTAGCAGGGGCGGGTCTGGCCGGCCGTGCCGCACAGGCCGTTGATGTCGTTGAGCGAACGCGGGAACACCTGGTAGCCGTTGTTGGGCGGAGTGTCGGTGGAGAACTGCGCCACCACCCCGACCAACCCGATGGGCCAGGTGGGCTCGGGCGAGCCGTCGATGTTGGTGTCGGCGTCGATGCGCATCAGGATCTTGCTCGTCCCGGCGTCGTCGCTGATCTCGATGTTGGCGTTGCGGGTGGCGATGGGCCAGGTGTCGGGCGTCGAGGGCGTGGTGGTCGGGCTCACGTTGGTGATGCCGACCAGCACGCCTTCCAGCACCTCGGCGTTGGCCAGGATATCGGCCACGGTGTGGATCTCGGGCACGACCGGCTGGTTCTGGGCGATGCGCACGTACTTGATGCTGGTGATCTCGAACTTGCCGTTGTACTGCAGCGGCTTTCCGGCCACGCGCAGCTCGTCGCCGAGCTGCATGGAGCTGGTCTGGCCGGCGGCGAAGATGAAGATGCCGGAGGTGGCGTCCTGGATGGCCACCTCGCCGCTGGTGAAGGTGTTGGCCGCGGAGACGATCCCCTGCACGGTGAAGATGGCGTTCGGCGTGTTGTCCAGGATGTCCGGGACGAAGTTGCCGTTCCCGTCGGTGCGGGCCCACAGCATGGGCACGATCCCGAAGTAGAGCTGGATGCTGGTGTTGCTGGGCTGGCCGGCCAGGTCCTTGACCCCGACCGCTGTGAGCGTGGTCAGGCTCTGGGCGGCGATGCCCGTGATGCCGGTCAGGTGGACCAGGGTGTTGTCGGTGCCGTCCAGGGTGGCGGTGGTGGGGTGCACGTCGCTGCCGGCATTGAGGGTGTAGTTGGCGGCCGTCTGCGCAGAGGCGGCTTCCAGCGCGGTGCCGAACCACACGTCCACCGCGTCGTTGCCAGCGCTCATGACGTGTACGATCTCCGGCCCGAACACCTGGTTGGAGTACACCGAGTTCTGGGCCCGGGGGGTCCCCCGGATGGCGCCGCCGCCCGAGTCGTGTCCGTTGATGGTCACGCCGTCGTTGGCGCCCCAGTTGGCCGAGTTGTTACCGGGGAGCTGCGGGTTGCGCCGCTCCATGGTGGCCTTGCTGCCGGTGGTGGCGGAGCCCGCGTACCAGCCGACGTTGTTGCACAGCGCCTGATCGATGGTGTTCCCGCTCGCGTCCTGCAGAACCAGGTCGTCGCCCGTGTTGGCGAACGAGATGCTGCTCGCCAGCACGTCGGCCGGGATGTCGTTGACGACGGTTTCCGTTTTCTCGACCAGGAAGTAGCCGTTCGCCGGGATGGTCCCGGAGAGATTGTAGGTGGTGGTGACGTCGTCGATGATCTTCCACCCGGTCAGGTCAATGGGAGAGGAGGTGTTGTTGAGGAGTTCGAGCCACTCGTCGGTGCCGCTCGCCTCGGTGCCGCCCCAGGCCACCTCGTTGATCACCACGTCCAGCGGGTTCGCCGCCAGCGCCGGGGCCGTGAGCGCCAGGGCCATCATCAATCCCAGAATCGCCACTCTCATGCGCATCTCCTTTCGCCCGAAGGCAAGAATGAGCAAGTCCGTCGCAGCCGGGGCCATTATGCGGGGCGGTCTCGCCGCCGTCAAGGCTCACCGAAGAGGCGCCGCACCCGCTCCGCCCAGCGCTCCAGGTTGGCCGGATCGCGCGGGTGGCCCGCGTAGAGGGCCTGGGCGGCCGTCATGCGCGCGAGGTGCGGGGCGAGCCGCAGGGCGAGCGCCGGCGCCCGCAGCAGGCCGACGCCCAGCGCGGGCAGGCGCACGTCGCGGACCGTGGGGACGCGGTGCGAGAGAGAGGCGCGCAGGGCGCCCTCGGACACCATCCCGGCGCGGATGACTTCTTCCACCTCGGCGCCGGAGAGGGACTGGGTCAAGCGGCAGAAGGCGTCGGCGGCCGCCAGCGCCCCGCCGTGCTCGCGCAGGAACGCCTCCTGGTAGGCCCAGCTGGCGGTCAGACTCCCCGGATCGTCGTGCGCGCGAATGGCGGCGGCGAGCGTCTTGCCCGAGAGCAGGCCCAACCCCACGCCGCTGCCATGGGCCGCGAACACCATCGAGGCCGCGTCGCCGACCAGGGCGATGCCCTCCGCGGCGATGCGCTCGAACGGCCGGCGCAGCGGGATGGCGCCCGCGCCGCCGAAGAGCCGCTCGCCGAGCCAGCGGTTCTTCTCGACGAAAGCCGTGAGGTGCCCGGCGGGCGAACGGTGTTGTCCGCCTCCCACCGTCCCGCACAGCAGGGCGGCCCGCTCGGTCGCCTCGTCGATGGTCAAGGTGAGCACCGAGAAGCCGCCGTCGATGCCGGTCCAGGAGAGGGTCTCCCCGGGCCGGCAACCAGACTCCTCCATGAATCGCGCCGCGCCCTTCTGGTCCGAGATGGTTCGCACCTCCTGCTGCGCCTGGCAGAGCCGGTCGCCGACGGGGGTGGGGCAGAAGCGCTGCAGATCCGGGATCTGCCGGCGCAGGACACCGGCGAGTCCGCTGGCGTCCACGAAGAGGCGGGCCCGCAACGAACGCTCCCGCGCCGTCCCGCGCCGGTCGGTGGCGCGGACCGAGAGCGCGACCGGGCGGCCTTGCTCGAGCGTGAGGTCGAGGGCGCGGCAGCGCTCGAAGACGTGCGCGCCCGCCTCCTCGGCCGCGTCCTGCAAGCGCCGGACGAGCAGCCGCATGTCGCAGAACAGGAGCGGATTCTCGGGCAGCACCACCCGGAACCCGCCGCTCGGGGCGAGCACGGAGAACGGACCCGGGCCGAAGGGGCGCTCGGCTCCTTCCGGCAACGCCACATGCGCCGCCTCGAACATCCAGGCCGGCACGCCGTTCACCCAGCGGGCTCCGGCCTCGGTCCGCGCGCGCTCCTCGACCAGCGCCACCTTGCGTCCGTCTCGCGCCAGGCAAGCCGCCGCCCAGGCGCCGGCGCTGCCGCCGCCCACCACCACCACGTCGAAGGACGTCTGGCCGGGCATGAGCGCTTTCTACCCCGGACGGACCATCTGGTGCAAGGGTGAAGTCCCGCTGTGAAAAACAGATGTTTTATACCATGGTAAAAAATATTTGCCAAAAATTTAGACCAGTGGGAAAATTTTCTGTGCCATGCCCATAGAGCGAAAGCGATGATCAAACGGTATCTACAGACGCAAGTCGAACAGGATCTGGCGAGGAAGATGGTGCTGCTGGGAGGGCCTCGACAGGTCGGCAAGACGACGCTGGCGCTGCAAGTCCTAAAGAACGCGCAGGGGTACCTGAGCTGGGATGTCGCGGAACACCGCGAGCGCATCTTGCGGCGAGAGCTGCCGCCGACTCCATTGGTGGTATTCGATGAGCTGCACAAGTGGCGGTCATGGCGCGGATACCTCAAGGGTCTATGGGACACGCCCGGAAGGAACACGAAGATCCTCGTCACCGGCAGCGCCCGGCTCGACATGTTTCGGCGTGGCGGGGATTCGCTACAGGGGCGCTACCATTACCTCCGGCTCTACCCGTTGAGCGTGGCCGAACTGGGAGCGGAGAGCCCCTCTCTGCTGGAGGATCTGTTGCGGCTCGGCGGGTTCCCCGAGCCTTTCCTGGGCGGGTCAGAAGTGCAGGCCCGGCGTTGGTCGCGCGAGTATCGTTCCCGCTTGGTGCAAGAGGACGTGGCCACGTTGGAGCGGGTTTCCGATCTGGGCACGCTGGAATTGCTTTCCATCCGGCTTCCCGAACTGGTGGGTTCGCCGCTGTCCGTGAATGCCCTGCGCGAGGACCTCCAGGTGAGCCACAAGACGGTGGATGGTTGGTTGCGGATCCTGGAGCGTCTGGCCGCCATCTTCCGCCTGGCGCCTTTCGGATCGCCCCGTCTGAGAGCGGCGCGCAAGGCGCAGAAACACTACCACCTGGACTGGGCGCTGGTTCCGGAGGATGGTCCGCGCTTTGAAAATCTCATGGCGGTGCATCTCATCAAATGGGTCCATTTTCAGCAGGATTCCCTGGGACGGGATCTCGAGCTGCGTTACTTTCGCGATCTCGACGGACGCGAAGTGGATTTCGTGGTCACCGAGGGACACAAGAGACCCGTCCTGGCCGTGGAGGCAAAGCTGTCGGACGAGGAAGTCTCGAAATCCCTCGTGTATTTCAAACGCAAGTTTCCCGCTTGCCAGGCCTGGCAGGTGACCGCCCGCGGGAAGAAGGATTACCAGACCGTCGACGGAATCCGTGTCTGCCCCGCCCTGCGCTTGCTGGCGGATCTCGTTTGAGGCGAAAGCTGGCGGAGGCTAGCCGCGCCGGCCGTCATCCGAAAACACCGCCCGGAAGATGAACTCGACCGCTCGCGGGATGGCCGCGGCCACCGCCGGGGTGCACTGTTCGGAGAAGGTGTAGGGGTCGCACACCCCGATGGCGAACACCCGCACCTCCTCGGGCATCGGCATCTCCATGCGCCGGCCCAGCTCGAGGCAGGTCATGAGCCCCGCGTTGTGGAGCGTGAGCGGCACGCAGGATGAACCCAGCTCGGAAAGCGGCACCTCGCGCACCTCGCCCGGCGGCAGGCGCCCCGGCTCGAGCGAGTCCACGATCACCACCCGGCGAAAGCCCTCCAGCTCGTGCAGCAGCTCGACCCCGCCCACGCAGGCCTCGCGCAGGCTCGCCGTCCCCGCCGGCAGGCGCGAGAAGAGCTCGCGGGCGACGAGGTGCCCCACCCGGTCGTCCGAGAGGATCGGGTTGCCCAGCCCCAGGATCAGAAGCTCGCCTTTCCAGTTCATTCGTTCTCCCAAGCCGCGACCGTTGGCCACGGCTCGACATTGCGCGCGAACGCGCTGGCTCTTTCGGCCCCGCGTTCGCGCGACAGAATCATGACAAACATCCATCGAAGATGAAGGAATGCTTG
>CAZLNM010000088.1:0-15276 GCA_964561025.1 uncultured Myxococcales bacterium | reverse complement strand
AGGCCCTTGACGGCAAAGGTCGGGCGAAGGCCAGGCAAGGTTGCGCGCGACCGTCTGCGAGGTCAGTCGCGCTTGAGGTGGTAGCGCACGCTGCCGTCGGCTTCGCGCACGGTGATCTCCAGCGGCATCTGCCCGGGCAGCGAGTGGGTGGCGCAGGAGAAGCACGGGTCGTAGGCGCGGAAGGCCATCTCCACCATGTTGAGCAGCCCCTGCTCTGGCTCCTTGCCCTTGAGCACCTGCTGGGCGGCCTTCTTGACCGACATCGAGATGGGCGCGTTGTTGTTGGTGGTGCCCACGATCAGGTTGGCCTTGGTCACGATGCCGTTCTTGTCGGTCGTGTAGTGGTGCGTGAGCGTGCCGCGCGGCGCCTCCACGATGCCCACGCCCTCGGTGGGGGTGGCGGTGGGGATGGTGTGCACGTCCTGCGACAGGATCTCCGGATCGTTGGCGAGCTGCACCCAGCGCTCGGCCGAGTACAAAAGCTCGACCAGGCGCGCCCAGTGGATGGCCAGGGTGTGGTGCGAGGGCTTTCCCCCGAGGGTCTTGTACATCTTGTCGTACTGCTCCTGGGCCTTGGGGGTGGCCATGCCGTCGGCGGCGTTGAGGCGCGACAGCGGGATGGCGCGGTAGATGCTGCTCTCCGGCCCCTCGGCGAAGCCCTTCCAGCCGCGCTTCTTGAGGAACGGGTACTTGAGGTAGGAGTAGGTCTCGACGTGCTCGGCGACGTTGTCCAGGTACTCGGGGGCGCTGTACTTGGCCACCTCGCGGCCGGCGGCGTCCTTCACCCGCACCTTGCCGTCGTAGAAGTTGACCTTGTTGTTCTCGTCCACCAGGCCCATGTCGCCGATCTCCAGCCGGTAGCCCGGCGACAGGATGAGGTCGAGGTAGGCCTTGTTCTTGAGCACCACGTCCTCGAAGAGCTTGAGCGAGAACTCGGCGAACTCCACGCACTTTAGGCCCTTCTCCTTGAGCTCGTCCACGATCTCCTTGGTGATGCCCTTGCTCACCCCGCCGGCGATGCACCACACCGGGTGGGTGGAGCGGCCGGCGATCTTGATCTGCAGGTCCTGGGCCCAGCGGCGGTGCTCGATGACCTTCTTGCCGATCTCCAGGCCCACCTTCTCGATCACCCCGAGCACGTTGCGCTTGTCGGCCGGGGCCGTCGGCCCCACCACGAAGTCCGGCGCGCCCAGGTAGTAGAAGTGCAGGGTGTGGTCGTAGAAGTAGTACACGCCCTCGTAGAAGAGCTGGCGCAGCTTGCGGGCCGCCGGGGGGATCTCCACGTGGTACACCGCGTCCACCGCCTTGGCCGCGGCCATGTGGTGGGCCGCCGGGCACACCCCGCAGATGCGGGTGACGATGCGCGGCACCTCCTCCACCGGGCGCCCCACCACGAAGCGCTCGAAGCCGCGCAGCTCCGGGATCTGCAAGTAGACGTTGCCCACCTCACCCTTGTCATCGAGGAAGATCTCGATCTTGCCGTGGCCTTCCAGGCGGGTGACGGGATCGATGCTGACGCTTTTCATGTTCGCTCTCCTCGCGCCTCAGCGGTTGCCCAGGTGACGGCGGTGCAGCAGCGACAGCGGCAGCCCGAAGCGGTAGAAGTACCCCGCCGGGTCGGGGATGCCGTCCAGGATGCGCTCCACCTCCTCGGGATCCTCGGAGTCGATGTGCGAGGCGATGGCGGCCAGGATCTTGGCGCCCTGGTCGGTGACGTTGGGCAGCGGGCCGTAGCAGCCGCGGCAGGGCATGTTGGAGCCGATGCAGCGCCAGCCGCAGCCGGCGCGGGTGGCCGCGCCCAGGCACACGATGCCTTGCTCCATGAAGCAGATCTCGGGATCGGGGTGGGTGAGGTGCCGCCGCTGGAACTTCTTGAACTTGAGCTCCTTCTTCTTGCGCGGGCAGTCCTCGCACATGGCCTTGTCCGAGGCGCCCACCACCGCGCCCTTGGGGGGCAGCTTGCCGGTGGCCACCGCCCCGAGCACGATGGCGATCTGCTCCGGGTTGGGCGGGCAGCCGGGCACGGTGTAGTCGACGTCGATGGTCTGGGCCAGGGTGCGCACGTTCTCGTAGAGCTCGGGGATCTTCAGCGTGCCCTCGGGGACCTTGGTCTCCACCTGGGGCACGATCTTCTGCGGGTTCTCGGTGGAGGGGCTCTCCAGGTAGGCCGAGGCGAAGATGTCTTTCTTGGACCAGAAGTTGGCCAGCCCCGGGATGCCGCCCATGTGGGCGCAGGCGCCGAAGGCCACCATGATCTTGCTCTTCTTGCGCAATAGGTGCGCGATGTGCTCGTTTTCGCTGTTGCGGATGGCGCCGTTGAACAGGGTGATGTCCAGGTAGCCGTCGGGGTAGCCCTCGACGTCCTTGTACTTGAAGTCCATGGCGCAGGGCCAGAACTTCACCTCGGCCACCTGGATCACGTCCAGGATCTTCTCGTGGATGTCCAGGAAGGCCACGTCGCAGCCGCCGCAGCTCGCTCCCCAGTACACGCCGACCTTCAGTTTGGCTTGGCTCATGGGTTCCTCCAGGATGTCAGGCGGTGGCCTGGGTCTTCTTGGGCAGGGCCTTTCGCACCTCGAGGTTCAGCGGCCCCAGCGCGCGCACCTGCTCCACGAACTCGTTGACCACCCGCTGGTAGCGCTCGCCTTCCGAGGCCGAGATCCACTCCAGGCGCAGGCGGCCCTCCTCGATGCCCATGTCCTTGAGGAGCCGCTTGAGCAGCGGGATGCGCCGCAGGGTCTTCATGTTGCCGCTCTGGTAGTGGCAGTCGCCCGGGTGGCAACCGCCCAGGAGCACCCCGTCCGCGCCCTCGCGGAAGGCCTTGAGCACGAAGGTCGGGTCCACCCGGCCGCTGCACATCACCCGCACCACCCGCACGTTGGGGGCGTACTTCATGCGCGAGGTGCCAGCGAGGTCGGCCCCGGTATAGGTGCACCAGTTGCACAAGAACCCCACGATTTTCGGTTCGAAACTCACGGCGCGGATACCTCCTTCTAGGCTGGTTCGCTCCCACCGATCCGGGAAGCCGGAAGATCCAATACCCAAACCGGTGGAGGTTTTCAAACAGTTTCTAGAGGCTGAGCAACCCCTCGATTTCCGAGAAGATTTGCCGGTCCCCGAAGTGCCGCGCCAGGATAGCCGCGCTGGGGCAGGCCGCCACGCAGGTGCCGCAACCCTTGCACAGGGCGTCGTTCACCGCGGCGCGCTTTCGCGCCTCGTCGAAGGTGATGGCGTTGTAGGGGCACAGCCCGATGCAGGTGCGGCAGCCCGAGCACAGCTCGTCCTGGACGTAGGCGGTGGTGGCCTCGATCTCGATCTCCTTGCGGGTGATGAGAGAGAGCGCCTTGCTGGCCGCGGCCGAGCCCTGGGCCACGGTGTCGGGGATGTCCTTGGGGCCCTGGCAGGCGCCGGCGATGAAGACCCCTTCGTTGGTGGTGGACACCGGGGCGAGCTTGGGGTGCTGCTCGAGGAAGAACCCGTCCGCGCCGCGGCTGACCAGGAAGCGCCGGCCCACTTCCTCGGCGTCGAAGCGTGCCTCGAAGGCCGGGGTGAGCACCACCATGTCCACCGGGACGTGCAGCACCTGCTGGAGCAGCGAGTCCTCGGCCACCACCACGAGCTGATGGTCCTCGAGCCCCTCGGGCACGGCGGCGGCGGGCACCATGGCCTTCCACTCGGCGCCGCCCCACACCTGGGCGCCCTTGCCGCGCACGAAGCGCACCCCCTCCTCCTGCAGGCGCTTGTAGAACTCCTCGTAGCCTTTCCCGAAGCAGCGCATGTCGATGTAGAAGTTCATCACCCGCGCCTCGGGGAGCTTCTCGCGGATGAGGTGGGCGTACTTCAGCGCGTACATGCAGCACACCCGCGAGCAGTAGCGGTGGTGGTTCTCGTCGCGGCTACCGGTGCAGTGCAGGATGGCCACGCTGCGGGGCGCACGCCCGTCGCGCGTCTGGATGACGCCGTTCGTCGGCCCGGCGGCGTTGTTGAGCCGCTCGAACTCGAGCGCGCTGTACACCCCCGGCAGGCGCCCGTACCCCAGCTCGGGGATGCGCCGGCCGTCCATGGCCTGAAAGCCGGTGGCCAGCACGATGGTGCCCACCGTCACTTCCTCGACGCGGTCCTGCTGTTCGAAGTCGATGGCGGCGGCCTCGCAGAACTTCACGCACACCCGGCACTTGCCGTTCTTGAGGTAGGCGCACGAGTTCTTGTCGATGATGGGCTTGTTGGGCACCGCCTGGGCGAAGGGCAGGTAGATGGATTTTCGCTTCGCCAGCCCCTGCTCGAACTCCGAGTCGGCCTTGTAGGGGCACTTCTCGATGCACAGCCCGCAGCCGGTGCACTTGTCGTGATCCACGTAGCCCGCCTTGCGGCGGATCTTGACCTTGAAGTTGCCCACGAAGCCCGAGACCTCCTCCACCTCGGACCAGGTCATGAGCTTGATGTTGGGGTGCGAGCCGGCCGCCACCATCTTGGGCGTCAGGATGCAGGCGGCGCAGTCCAGGGTGGGGAAGGTCTTGTCGAACATGGCCATGTGGCCGCCGATGCTGGGCTCGCGCTCCACCAGCACCACCTGCACGCCGGCGTCGGCGAGATCGAGCGCCGCCTGGATGCCGGCGATGCCGCCGCCCACCACCAGGGCGGCCGGGGTGATCTCCACCCGGCGCATCTCGAGCGGCTGGTGCTCGCGGGCCCTACGCACCGCGGCCGCCACCAGGGCCTTGGCCTTCTCGGTGGCGGCGCCCTTGCCCTCGGTCACCCAGGAGCACTGCTCGCGGATGTTGGCGATCTGCACCAGGAACGGGTTGAGCCCGGCCTCCTGGGCCGCCCGGCGGAAGGTGCGCTCGTGCATCAGCGGCGAGCAGGCGGCCACCACCACCGCGTCCAGCCCGTTCTGGCGGATGTCCTCCTGGAGCAGCGCCTGGCCCGGGTCCGAGCACATGAACTTGTAGGTGCGCGAGAGCGCCACGCCGGGGATGTTCCGGATGAAGTCGGCCACCTCCTCCACGTTGACCATCCCCGCGATGTTGGTGCCGCAGTGACACACGTACACGCCGATCTTGTATGGCATGGCTTCCTCCTACAGGGTCTCGGCGACCAGCTCGGCCAGGTCGCGCACTTGGATGGCGTCTTCCCGCTCCAGGCCCAGGCGGCTGTCCTCGAACATGTTGACGCAGTACGGGCAGCCGGTGGCGAGCACGCTGGCCCCCACCGCCATGGCCTCGGGCAGGCGCAGGTCGGAGAAGCGCTCGCCGCGCTTCGTCTCCATCCACATCCGGCCGCCCCCGCCGCCGCAGCACAGGCTCTGCTTCTGGTTGCGGAACATCTCCCGGAAGGTCACCCCCGGCAGGGCCGAGAGCACCGCGCGCGGCGCCTCGAAGATGTCGTTGTGGCGGCCGAGGTAGCACGGGTCGTGCCAGGTGACGGTGAGGTCGAGCTTCTTCTGGGGCTTGAGCTTTCCCTGGTAGATGAGCCGCTGGATGACCTCGGAGGCGTGGTGCACCTCGATCTTCGCGCCGAAGGCGGCGTACTCGTTCTTGAAGGTGTGGTAGCAGTGCGGGGACAGCGCGATCACCTTGCGCACGCCGGCCCGCTCGAAGGCCGCGGCGTTATTTTTACCAAGCGAGGCGAACGTGCCCTCGTCGCCGATCTTGCGCACCGCCTCGCCGCAGCAGCTCTCCTCGGGGCCCAGCACGCCCGCGCTGATCCCGCCCGCCCGCAGCACCTTCCACAGGGCGTCGGCGATGCGGCGGCTGCGCTTGTCGTAGGAGGGCATGCAGCAGGCGGACAGCAGGTACTCGTGCTGCTTGGGATCGAACCGCGAGATGCCCGCGGACTCGGTCCAGGCGTTGCGCTCCTCGCGCTTGCCGTTCCAGGGGTTGCCCTCGCCCTTCACCGAGCCCAGCGCCGAGCGCAGGCTCTGCGGGATGAGGCCGGTCTCGCCGATCATGGCGCGGGTGCTGCGCACCAGGTCCACGATGGCCACGCCGCGTGGGCAGCGAACCTGGCACGAGGCGCAGGTGGTGCACTTCCACAGGTCCTCGCCCTCGTACCCGGGCAGCCCGAGCTGGGCCAGCCGGATGAGCCGGCGGATGTTGAGGGGCTCGACGAAACTCCAGGGGCAGCTACCGGTGCAGGTGCTGCACTGGTAGCACAGATCGAGGTCGTGCGCTCCGTACTCCTTCAGCGCGTCGGCCACTTCCAAGAACGGCGTCGCGGCAGGCATGGCTCCTCCTTGGTTTGCGATCGCACCTCGATTGTAGAGGCGTGCCGTGCCGCACTACCAAGTGAAAACCCGCGCTGTATGAAACCGCTGTACGCGGCGTGATGGCTTTTTATACAGTCGAGAAGGTAATCGGAGGAGCTAGCGCCGGTGGCTGCGGCCGGAGCTTCCGCTGGAGCTGGAGGAGCCGGAGGACTTGCCGCTCGAGGACCCGGACGAGCCGGACGACTTGCTCCCCGACGAGGAGCTGGACGGCCGCGGTGACACCGAGGGGGTGATGGAGTGCGACGGCGAGGATGGTTTCATGCTGGGCTCATGGCGCGGGGAGATCGGGGTGACCGGCGTGACCGGCGTGATGGCACGAGAGCCGCCGGGCGAGGAGCGATCCAGGGTCGGCCGCTCTCGCGAAGGCTGCGCCCGGGGCTCGACCGTGCCCATGGGCGGCCGTTGGCCCGCGGGGCCGAGCCGCTCCAGATCCACCGAGTTGCGCGGCATGTTGCGCGGGCGCACAGCCGGTTGGCGCGGTTGGATGCTCTCGCCGGCCTCGGGGAATCGCATGGGGGACTGACCTGGATCCATCCGGTTCATCGGCTCGTCCCGGCCTTCCGGCAAGGGGCGCGGGCGTTCCACCTCGCGGGCGTTGGGGATGATGCCCAGGTCGCGGACCCGGGGCCGATCGCCGAAGACGGGTTGGGCCGGCCGGGGCGAGGTCGCGGGACGCACGGAGGGCAGCGCGCTCGTCTGCTGGAGGCGCGGCCTGAACACCTGCACCTTTCCATCCTGGACCTTGAGGTTGCCCACGTACCGGGGAGACGTGTCCGCCAGGCGGAACTTGGGGACCTCGCTCTTGGCGTGCCGGGCCACGAAACGCTCGGTGAAGCCCTTCTGGCAGTTGGGGTGGGCCGAGTCGCGGCACCCGCGCGGATAGTGGGAGCGCCGGAAGTCATCCTGGCAATGCCGCCGGTGATGGTAGTGATGGTAGGGGTGGGAGTGCCAGAAGAAGCCCCAGTCGATGAACACCCAGCCGTCGTAGAACACCGGGTAGTAGCCCCAGCCGTAGCCCCAGGCGTAGCCGGGAGGGATGGGCGCCCAGCCCAGGTAGCCGTCGGCGTAGCGCCACATGACCCAGGCCGGCCCCCACACCGTGCCTGGCACCCACACCCAGCCCAGCATGCTCACGAAGGCCCAGTTGCCGTAGTGGAACGGCGCCCAGCCCCAGGGCCAGTAGGAGTGCCAGTACCAGCCGGCCTCGGTGTAGAGCCAGCGGCCGTAGGTGTAGGGCCGCCAGTTGGCGCCGGTGCCGTTCGGGCGCCACACCCAGCCGTACTGGTCGGTCCATAGCCACTCGCCGTAGGGAGAGAGCTTCTCGATGAAGAAATCGAGATCCACCTCTTGCTCCGGCGAAACCGGCGCGCCCACGTCGGGGATGGGCTGGACCTCGGAGGGGGCGTCAGGCGGCGAAGCCTCCTCGCCATCATCCGCGTACACGATCGCGGAATGCGGCGCGGCCGGCTCCGTTCCTTGGTCGTCGGTTTCCGTCGTTCCCTCCGGCGCGCCCGGAACGGTCGGGCCTTCTGCCGGGTCTCCCGGTGGCGGCACCCATTCCTCGATGGCGTCGTCGTCGTCGAGGTTCTGGGCGAGGCCGGAGAGCGGGAAGATCAGCGAAATCGTTGCGATCCAGAGGATCGCGCTCTTTCGGGTAATGAGAGTGGTCATGGCAACCTCCAGTGAAAAGAGGCCGTTCGCAAGTATATCTTAGCAACTGGCGTGCCACCAGCAGACGACATGATTCTATATTGTTATCAATGGGATGAAAAAACACGCCTTGCCGTAATTTGCCAAAACGGAATACCGGCCGATTCCAGAATGACCTCTTCCCCGTGAGCCCAATCACAACTTGCCGTAGGATTTGAGCTTGCGCCACAGGGTGTTGTAGCCGATGCCCAGCTCCTCGGCGGTGGCCTTCTTGTTGCCGTGGTGCTTGTCCAGCACGGCCAGGATGTAGGCCCGCTCCACCTGCTCGAGCGTCATGTTCTTCTCCAGGCCCTGGACCACGCAGGGGAGGTCCTTCTCGTCCACGGAGAGCTGGAAGTCGTCGAGGCGCAGAGTGTCGCCGAGCGCCCGGATCACCGCGCGCTCCACGGCGTTCTCCAGCTCGCGCACGTTGCCGGGCCAGCGGTACTCCAGCAGGAACTTCTCGGCCTGGGCGTCCAGGGCCAGCAAGGGTTTCCCCTCGCGCTCGCACACCTGCTGGATGAACTGGGCGCACAGCGGCAGGATGTCCTCGCGGCGCTCCCGCAGCGGGGGCACGCGCAGCGAGATGACGTTGATGCGATGGAAGAGATCCTCGCGGAAGCGGCCCTCGCGGATGAGCGCCGGCAGATCCTGGTTGGTGGCGGTGAGCAGGCGCACGTCCACCTTGACCACCCGGGTGCTGCCCACCGGCACCACCTCGCCCTCCTGGAGGGTGCGCAGCAGCCGGCTCTGCATGGAAAGGCTCATGTCGCCGATCTCGTCGAGCAGCAGCGTGCCCCCGTCGGCCGCCTCGAACAGCCCCTTGCGGTCGGCGCTGGCCCCGGTGAAGGCGCCCTTGACGTGGCCGAAGAGCTCGCTCTCGAGCAGGTTCTCGTTGAAGGCGGCGCAGTTGACCTTGAGGAACTTCTTCTCGCGCCGCTGGCTGTTCCGGTGGATGGCCTCGGCCACCCGCTCCTTGCCGGTGCCGTTCTCGCCCAGGATGAGCACGGTGGCCGAACTCCCGGCCACGCGGGCGATCTCGGCGATGAGCGTTTTCATGGCCGGGCTCTCGGCGATGATCCCCAAGAAACTCGCGCGGGCCACCTGCTGCTGCAGCTCCTCCAGCTCGCGCTGGACCTTCTGGCGCTTGTCGCGCTCGGCTTGCAACAGCTTGTGCTGGGTCTCGCGCAGCTCCTGGTTGGCCTGCGAGAGCTCGGCGATGTTGCGCCGCAGGGCGCCGGTCATGTCGCCGAAGGCGCGCCCCAGGTCGCCGATCTCGTCGCCGCCCAGCTCGGGCAGGGGGGTGTCGAGGTCACCGCCGCCGATTCTGCGGGCGGCGGCGGAAAGCGAGCGCACCGGCCGCACCAGCCAGCGGGCGACCAGGCCCGAGAGGATCGTGAGCAGCAGGAGCGCTCCGAAGAAGATCCACAAGAACATCCGCCGCAGATCCCCGGTGCCCCGGGCGATCCCGGCCGAGAGGCCCTCCAGTTGGGCGATGAAACGATCGGCGCGGGTGCCCAGCATCACCCCGCCGAAGATGCCGTGCTCGGCGTACGGCCCGGTGTCGTAGAAGATGGGGCTGTACACCCGCGTGCACAGCACCCCGGCCAGGTTCTGCGCATTGGCGATGCCGGTGCGGCCGGCGCGGGTCTCCAGCACCAGGCGGTGGTAGCCCTCGCCCAGCTTGAAATCGAGGTGCAGCAGGTTGATCGGCAGGTGGCCGACCAGCGCCTCCGCCAGCAGCGATTTTTCGTTGTAGGGGGGCAGCGGCCGGCCGGTGCGGTCCAGGCCGCGCACGTTCCACAGCTTGGGGTGGGCGATGACCCAGCCCTGGTCGTCGAAAAGGAAGGTGTAGTCGGCGTCGCGGTAGCCCGCGAACACCGTGGCGTCGTCGTCCATGGCCTTGATGTGTTGCACGAACTGGAAGAGGTGCAACGCGTCAAGGGCCAGCACCAGCAACCCCTGCCGCCCCCCGTCGCTGTCGATGGGCATGGCGAAGCGGATCACCCCGTCGTAGGCCGCGCCTTCGACCACGTCCTCGGGGGCGAACTGGTTGATGAAGGTGCGCAGCTCGAGCTCGCGGGCGCGCGCCTCCTCCTGGCTGAGGTCCGGCGGCACCTCCACCAGGATGCGCGTCTCTTCCCCGGGGACGCCGTAGACCTGGACCCGGCGGTCCTTCTCCTCGAAATCGGCGCTCTCCTGGACCTCTCCTCCGGCGCGCAGCATCTCGTATAGCAAGAAGCGGTACACGGCCCGCTCCCGCGGCGAGCGGTCCTTGAGCTGGGCGATGAGTTTCTCGATGCCCAGGGCCTGGATGCGGTTCACGTGGAAGCCGGTGAGGTGCGACACCCAGATCTGCCCGGAAGAAAGGCGCATGGCCTCGGCGAAGTAGCTCTCGCCGCGGTAGGTGGTGTTCTTGGGATCGGAGACGTCGCGGCGCTGCTCCTCGGGCACCGGCTGGCCGCGCCAGATCAAGATGCGCTCCCGGCCGGTAGGTTCGACCCAGGCGACCTCCTTGTAGAGCGGGATCTCCATGCGCTCCTCGCGCGGCTGCGCGTTGGTCCCGGCGCGGAGCCAGACCTGGCGCTTGCGCTGGCGGGCGAACTCGGCGAAGGCCTCCTCGGTGCGCGGCCGGCTAGCCAGCTCTCTCAGATCCCGTTCGCAAGAATGCAGAAAATCCGCGATGCGCCGCGCCACGGCCTGGGCGCGCAGCTCGTAGGCCCGGCTGGCTTGCAGGGCCTGGTCGCGGATGTTCCCGGCCTGGATGGCCACCGCCACGCCCAGCATGAGCAGCGGCACGCCCGCGAGCAGCACGAAGGCCAGCCACAGCTTGCCGGCGACGGAGCGCAGCCGGAAGGGCGCGAAGAGGCGTGGCCCGGGGGACATGTTCACCGCCTCCCGCGATGCCGGGCCCGGCCCCAAGCCGCCCGCCAGCTCGCGCGAGCGCCCGCGCGGGTTCTCTCGGCCCCGCGCTCGGTCGCGCACCTGGACAGTTGCGATACACACGCGCGCATTGGAAGCAAGTATCTACTCCGATCGGTCCAGGGAGAAGTCGTCTCGCGCCGCCGGGGGCGCGGCGCGCGGCAGCAGCACGTCGAAGACGGTGCCCTTGCCGAGTTCGCTCTTCACCTGGATGGTTCCGCCGTGGTGCTCTACGATCCGGGCGACGATGGAGAGCCCCAGCCCGGTCCCCTGTCCATCCTTCTTGGTGGTGAAGAACGGGTCGAAGATGCGGCGCTGGTCCTTCTCCGGGATGCCGATCCCGGTGTCCGCCACCGAGAGCGCCACTCGCTCTTCGCCGTCGGCGCGGGTGCACAGCGTCAGCTCGCCGCCGCCCTCCATGGCCTGGCAGGCGTTGGTGACCAGGTTGATGATCACCTGGATGAGCTGGTTGCGGGTGCCCTTGATGGGGGGCAGCGTTTCGCACAGCTCGCTGCTCACCCGCACGTCGTGGCGCGAGATCACGTGCTCGCAGAAGCCCAGCGCCTGGTGGACCAGATCGTTGAGGTTGAGAAGCTCCGGCTCGTCCGGGGAGGGCCGGCCGTAGGAGACCAGATCGCGGGTGAGTTTCTGGATGCGGCCGGCGCCCTCCAGGATCTTCTCCACCCGGTCGGCGTCGGCGGCATCCACCAATCCCGCGCGGATGCGCTTGGCCAGGTACTCGGAGTACACCGTGATGGAGGTGAGCGGGTTGTTGAGCTCGTGCACCACCCCGGCCGCCAGCTTTCCCAGCGAGCCCATCTTCTCGGCCTCGATGACCTGGCGCTCCAGGTTGCGCAGCCGGGTCAGATCCTGGCCGACCAGGATCAGGCTCTCGGGCCGCCCCTCGTGGTCCTTGAGCGAAGCCAGCTGGAACTGGATCTGCACCAACTCCCCTTCGCGGTTGCGCAGGCGGGTCTCGACGCCCGCGGGCGACGGCCGTTCGTCAAGCACCGCCGAGATCTCGGCGGCGAAGCGGTCCTGCACGTCCACCGGCATCCACTGGAACAGGTCGGTCCCCAGCACATCGTCCTTGCAGAAGCCCAGCAGCTCCTCCAGGGCCCGGTTGAACACCAGGATCTGGCGGTTCATGTTGAGCACCATGATCAGGGCGTTGGCGTGCTCCAGGATGGAGGCCATGTAGTCGCGCAGGTAGGCGGTCTCTTCCAGCAGCCGCCGGTTGCGGATGGCCAGCGCCATGTGGTTGGCCAGGGCGATGAGCAGCACCTCGTCGTCGTCGCCCAGCGGGACGCCCGGGCCGGCCTCGAGCTGGATGGCCCCATAGAGCTGATTCTCGGCGACCAGCGGCACGTGGATGGCGTGGTTGGAGCCCTCGAAGAGCCGCGGCACCTCCTCGTGGACCTTGACGTGCGGCGCGTGCAGCGCGGCGGCCTCGACCCGGGTCTTGGCCACGGAAGAGCGGGTGAGGTGGATGTGCTGCGCCACGTCCGGCAGGAGCGGCCCGCGCGAGTCGCAGGCGATCGGCGCGGGCGGATGGGGATCGGTGATCTGCACCAGGTAGTACACGTTGCCGAACAGCGCCCCCATGGCCTCGCCGATGACCTTGAGCAGCTCCTCCTGCGAGGCGCCCACCGAGAACATCTGGCCCAGGCCGAGGAAGACCTTCTGGACCAGCCGCGAGCGTTTGAGCTGCTCCAGGGCGTTGCGCAGCTTCTGGTTGGCCTCTTCCAGCGGCTCGATGGCCACCTTGACGCGGACGGTGTCGGGGGAGGGAGCGGGCTTGGTCATTCCTTGGGCTCCGAGGAGCGATCCAGATCCATGATGCGTTGCCCCCCGACGTAGGACTTGGTCTCGTAGCGGGTGAGGTGGCCGATCTTGCGCACGATCTCCGCCATGCGCTCGGTCTCCTGCACGATGATGTCCAGGATGCGGCGGCACTCGTCGGCGTTGCCGAGCTTGCGGCGGGCCAGCTCGGCGTAGCCCAGCACCGAGGTGAGCGGCTGGTTGAGCTCGTGGGCGGTGGCGCCGGCCAGCTCGGCGATCATGGCCTGCTTCTCGGTCTTGAGCAGCTTCTCCTGGGCCTGGGAGAGCTTGCGCTCGATGCCCAGGCGCTCGCGCAGGTCCTGGAAGGTGCCCGCCGTGCCCACCTCGCGCCCGTTCTCGTAGAGGATCCAGGCGGTGAGCTGGATGGGGATGACCTCTCCGTTCTTGGCGATGATCTCCTTGCGGGACGAGGTCAGCCGCCCCGGCCCCTGGCGCAACGAGACCATGATCTCCTGGGCCACCCCGGGCGGGTAGAGCCGGGTCACCGGGATGCGCCGGATCACCTCCTCGGCGGTGTAGCCCAGGACCCGCTCGGCGCCCTTGTTGAACAGGATGATGTTGCCCTTGGTGTCCACCGCGATGATGGCGTCGACCGAGGTGTCCACCAGCGTCTCCAGGAAGGTGCGGGTCTGCTGCAGCTCGCCGATCAGGCGCCGCTCCTTGGAGACGTCGCGCAGGATGACGGCCCTTGCTTCACCGGCGGCCTCCCCCAGTTGGCAGAAGACGGAGAGCTCGATGGTTCCACCGTCGGGACGAGCCACCGCGAGGTCGCCCTCGACGCGCGTGCCCGGTCGGGCTGCTTCGAGCGCGGCCAGAAAGGCCCGCGCGTTCTCTCCCGGCAACGCCTCCTGCGCCGAAAGACCCGGGAGCGAGGCCGCCTCCCGCCCCAAGAGCTCGCACGCCCGCCGGTTGGCCTTCTGGATGCGGCCGTCCCCGCCGACGAGCAGGAGGCCGTGGGGTAGCATCTCCCATAACTGGCGCATGGCCTCGGTCGAGTCCTGGTGGGGTCTCGACCCCGTCAATGACGGATCCTGGCGCCGGCTTCGCACTCGCGCCGCGATCCGGGCCTTGAGCTCGCGGCTCTCGAAGGGCTTTCGCACCCAGTCGTCGGCGCCGGCCTCCAGCGCCTGCTGAATCAGGCCGGGGTCGGAGGACACCGACAGCACCACGATGGCGACGGAGGCGAGCGACGGGTCTTCGCGGACCTGGCGGCACACCTCTGCGCCGGAGAGCCCCGGCAGCATCCAGTCCAGCAGCACCGCGTCGGGCCGCTCGCGCCGGATGGCCGCCATCCCCTCCCGGCCGTCGGCGGCGAGCGTGAGCTCCAGGTGCGGGTCGTCCAGGCAGGCGCGCAGGTACTCCCGGGTGTCGGGGTTGTCCTCGATGATCAGCAGCCGGAGGGGGCGTTCCTGGGCCTCGGGGCTCATGCGGCCGCCAATGTACCATCGGCGCATCGCCCCTGCA
Organism: uncultured Myxococcales bacterium; assembly: GCA_964561025.1. Taxonomy (GTDB): domain Bacteria; phylum Myxococcota; class B64-G9; order B64-G9; family B64-G9; genus JAAZNF01. Next base: position 1,094 of record CAZLNM010000088.1, on the reverse strand, counting down.
ACCCTGGCAATCTCAGAACATGCGGGGGATTTGACTTCCTCGGTGGCCGAAGGCTAGACTGCGCCGCGCCGCTGGAGGCTCGCCATGAAATGTCCCAAGTGCGGCCACGACAACCCCGCCGGCACCGCCATCTGCGCAAAGTGCGACAACATCCTGGACAAGTCCTTTTTGGGGGACGGCTTCACCGATGAGCCCGAGGCGTCTGGAGAGGCGGTGGACTTCGGAGACAACACCGACCGCTCCGCGCCGCCGCCGCCGGAGGCCGGCCAGACCGAGATCGCCCCGCCGCCCACGCGCCGCTCCAGCCGCCGGCCCAAGCCGGCCACCGACCCCGGCCTGCTGGCGGCCAAGACCGCGCGCAAGGCCGCCTCGCTCGGCGAGGAGCCGACCGAGCACAAGGCCGAGTCCCTCCCCGATGCCCGCAAGCAGAAGCGCACGGCCCAGGACACCCCGGTGGAGTCGGCCTTCGCCCCCGAGGAGGGCGAGTCGCTGAAGGCCGAGGGTCAGCGCATGGCGGCGGAGATCCGGGTGCAGGTGCGCAAGGGCTGGTCATTCTACCAGGCCCTGCGCCTGCCCGAGAAGATCGCCCTGGGGGGCGCGGCGGCGACCTTCCTGTTCTCGTTCTTCCCCTGGGTGCGCTTTCCCCCGCTGGACTCCATCTCCGGGGTGGACCTCGGCGGTTTGTTCGCCGTGCTGCTTTCGGTCGGCTGCGGGGTGGTGGTGTACCTGCGCATGCGCCCCGAAAACGTCTCCCGCGCCCGCTACCTCCTGTTCGCCCAGCTCGGCTGCGCGGCGCTGTGCGCCATCTTCATGCTCACCCGGGTCAGCGCGGCCCGGGGCTACACGCTGTCGGAGGAGGAGCTGGCCCTGGCCGAGGGCAGCGGGTCGCTGCTCCAACCCGGGCTGTTCCTCGCCATCCTGGGGAGCCTCGCCATGCTGGGCGGCACCCTGATGCACCACCGCACCCTGCTCAACAAAGACTGATCCCGCGCGGCCTTCGGGCGAAGCCCCAAACGCGTGCACGACCGCGCTGGCCATGTGGGCCCGACGGCAGATCGTTCCGGCCGAACCAGCTCCTGCCTTCAACGAAGATG